>NZ_CP094718.1:1463518-2195277 GCF_025558425.1 Staphylococcus sp. IVB6240 | reverse complement strand
TTTTAACGCCATCTTCCTCTATAAAATTTTAGTTATTCACAATATCCCCATCCTAAAGAGAGACTAAACACAGCCTGTGAATAATTATCCACAAACTACTCACATGTTGTGGATGAAATAAGAAAAAGTCAGACTTATTCACAGGAATATGGGAGAAAATTGTTATATATAAAGCTAGAGAATATAAGGGTTTTAACCACTTATCCACACAATTATACTTTTTAACATTCTTACATGTCAAATGGGTGTGAATATGTGCGTGTGCTTTTGGATAAGTTGTGTGATGAAAATTAATTATCCACAGTTTTCTGAAAATCATCTGTGTATAAGTGGATAACTTACAAGCGGTTTCAATTTATACTTGTGGATACTTAATTTAGTTTTAAAAATGATGATGAATAACATGAGAGTGATGATATTTCATTTTTAAGTATTGTTTGTTGGAATTAAAATGTATTTAAAGATATAGGATATGTATGGTTATGTCAGTGCAGAAGTCATAGCATTTACAAGTATTTCATATAAAATATATAGAAGTTATTAAAATCGTACTTGATTTACAAATTGTATTTTGTTATATTGTAGTAGTTGCTTGAAATGTAAACATTTCATTTAAAAGACAGTTCTATTTTAAATGTAGAAATCGAAAATTAACTTATCTAGAGTGATGATTAGATAATTGGACGAATTGAGACGGAGGTGTTTTGCATGGTAAAACGTACTTATCAACCAAACAAACGTAAACATAGTAAAGTTCATGGTTTCAGAAAACGTATGAGCACTAAAAATGGCCGTAAAGTATTGGCGCGTCGTCGTCGTAAAGGTCGTAAAGTTTTATCAGCATAAGATCACTGACTATTCAGTGGTCTTTTTTTTGCGAAAGTATGCCATATTTTATCTGATGAATAGGGTAGGGGAGTCTACCTGACGCCTGAATCATCAGCTTTTTAGAAGAAGTGGCACATATATATAGGATATTTAATCTCACGATCATATGAAGAGACGTTATAATCAGAAAGACGAGTGATAGTAAATGGAAAAAGCATACCGTATTAAAAAGAATGCTGATTTTCAAAAGATTTATCGACATGGCAAATCAGTCGCGAATCGCCAGTTTGTCGTTTATAGTTATGATCGACAACGAGCGGATCATTTTCGCCTAGGGATTAGCGTTTCTAAAAAACTGGGTAATGCAGTAACACGCAATCGTATTAAGAGAAGTATTAGAGAATGCTTTAAAGTACACAAAGAAGATTTTTTACCGAAAGATTTAATCGTCATTGCACGTTTTCCGGCAAAAGATATGTCGGTACAAGAAGTACAAAAGAGTTTAGAACATGTCTTGAAGATTGCGAAGGTATTTAATAAGAGAATAAGTTAGAGGTTAGACTTCGGTTTGTGTGACGTCAGACAAACCGAAGTCTAAAATGTAATGAGTCTAACAAGGATTGAACAGTATAGTCGCAATTCGAGCCGAAACATTTTACAATAAGGCATAATCAAATTGAGTAAAGGAGGCACGTTGACGTGGAGCAGTTAGATACAATCACGAGTATATCAACGCCGATGGGTGAGGGTGCGATTGGTATTGTGCGTTTATCTGGGCATGATGCAGTCGCAATTGCAGATAAATTATATAAAGGTAAGCAAAAGTTAAAACAGGTGCCAACGCATACGATTAATTATGGACATATTATTGATCCAGAAACGGGTGATGTTGTAGAAGAAGTGATGGTTTCCGTTTTACGCGCACCACGTACATTTACACGAGAAGATATCGTTGAAATTAACTGTCATGGTGGTATTTTAACAATTAACCGTGTTCTAGAGTTAACGATGACACACGGAGCTCGTATGGCAGAGCCGGGTGAATATACGAAACGTGCCTTTTTAAATGGTCGTATCGACTTATCTCAAGCTGAAGCTGTGATGGACTTTATCAGATCTAAGACAGATCGTGCATCTAAAGTAGCGATGAATCAAATTGAAGGGCGCTTGAGTACACTGATTCAACAACAACGCCAGTCTATTTTAGAAGTATTAGCGCAAGTTGAAGTGAATATTGATTATCCTGAATATGATGATGTTGAAGAAGCGACAACAGAATTTTTATTAGAACGTTCTCGTCAAATCAAGCAAGAAATTCAACAGTTACTCGATACAGGTGTTCAAGGAAAGATTATGCGTGAGGGTCTATCAACAGTTATTGTTGGGAAGCCGAACGTAGGGAAGTCTTCCATGTTGAACAATTTGATTCAGTCAAACAAGGCGATTGTGACAGAAGTAGCTGGAACAACGCGAGACGTCTTAGAAGAATATGTTAATGTGCGCGGTGTGCCATTGAAGTTGGTCGACACGGCAGGTATTCGTGAAACAGAAGATATTGTGGAGCGTATCGGTGTTGAACGTTCACGTAAGGCATTACAAGAAGCAGACTTAATCTTGTTTGTTTTAAATAATAATGAGGCACTCACGCAAGAAGATCGTCAACTTTACGAAGTGATTAAAAATGAAGACGTTATTGTCATTGTGAATAAGACTGACCTGGACCGTCAATTAGATATCGATGATGTAAAAGAAATGATTGGTGACAAACCGCTTATTGAAACATCTATGCAAACACAACAGGGGATTGATGCGTTAGAACTACAAATTCGTGACCTGTTCTTTGACGGTTCGATACAAAACCAAGATATGACGTATGTATCGAATTCACGTCATATCTCGTTATTAAAACAAGCAAAACAAACGATTCAAGATGCGATTGAAGCAGCAGAGGCAGGTATTCCAATGGATATGGTACAGATTGATTTAACACGTACTTGGGAATTACTTGGTGAAATTATTGGTGAATCAGCAAGCGAAGAACTGATTGATCAACTCTTTAGCCAGTTCTGTCTCGGAAAATAATGTATGGAGGAATACGAATGATTAAAACATATGATGTTATTGTTGTAGGTGCAGGGCATTCAGGTGTTGAAGCAGGTTTGGCTTCTGCACGTCGTGGCGCACGTACATTAATGTTAACGATAAATTTAGATAACATTGCATTCATGCCATGTAACCCATCAGTCGGTGGACCGGCGAAAGGGATTGTTGTCCGTGAGATTGATGCATTGGGCGGACAAATGGCAGAAACAATTGATAAAACGCACATTCAAATGCGTATGTTAAATACAGGGAAAGGCCCAGCAGTGCGTGCATTACGCGCACAAGCCGATAAAGTATTGTATCAACAAGAGATGAAGCGCGTATTAGAAGATGAAGACAATCTTGAAGTGATGCAAGGGATGGTTGATGAGTTGATCATTGAAGATGGCGCAGTGAAGGGTGTCCGTACAAATGTTGGAACAGAATATCGTGCAGAAGCGGTTATTTTAACAACAGGAACATTCTTACGCGGAGAAATTATCCTTGGTAACTTGAAGTACTCAAGTGGACCGAACCACCAACTCCCATCTATTACATTAGCAGATCATTTAAGAGAAATCGGTTTTGATGTTGTCCGTTTTAAAACGGGAACGCCACCACGTGTCAATGCGAAAACTATTGATTACAGTAAAACAGAAATTCAACCTGGTGACGATGTTGGTCGTGCATTTAGTTATGAAACAACGGAATATATCTTGGATCAACTTCCATGTTGGTTAACATATACAAATGGAGAAACACATAAAGTGATTGATGATAACTTGCATCTTTCAGCGATGTACTCAGGCATGATCAAAGGAACAGGGCCACGTTACTGTCCATCAATTGAAGATAAGTTTGTCCGTTTCAATGATAAACCACGTCATCAGTTGTTCTTAGAGCCAGAAGGTCGTAATACGAATGAAGTATATGTTCAAGGATTGTCTACAAGCTTACCTGAAGCGGTTCAACGTCAAATGCTTGCGACAATTCCAGGGCTTGAGAAAGCAGACATGATGCGTGCAGGATACGCAATTGAATATGATGCGATTGTTCCTACACAACTTTGGCCAACACTTGAAACGAAAATGATCAAGAATCTTTATACAGCAGGACAAATTAACGGAACATCTGGATATGAAGAAGCGGCAGGACAAGGCCTAATGGCGGGTATTAATGCAGCCGGACGTGTTCTAGGTAAGGAAGAGAAAATCTTACGTCGTTCAGATGCGTATATTGGTGTATTAATTGATGACCTTGTAACGAAAGGGACAAATGAACCTTATCGTTTATTAACATCTCGTGCAGAATATCGTTTATTATTACGTCATGATAATGCAGACTTACGTTTAACAGATATCGGTCATGAACTTGGCTTAATTTCTGAAGAACGTTATGCCCGTTTTAATGAAAAACGTGAACAGATCAAAGATGAATTAGCACGTTTAGCAGGCATACGTATTAAGCCATCAGAACGTGTTCAAGCGATTATTGAACGTGAAGGTGGTTCTCGCTTGAAAGATGGTATCTTAGCGAATGAATTATTACGTCGTCCAGAGATGACATATGAGAAAGTCTTAGAAATTTTAGAAGAAGAACATGTGTTATCAGCAGATGTTGAAGAACAAATTGAAATTCAAACAAAATATGAAGGTTATATCAATAAATCCTTACAACAAGTTGATAAAGTAAAACGTATGGAGCAAAAGAAAATTCCAGAGGATCTAGATTATTCTAAGATTGATAGTTTGGCATCTGAAGCACGTGAAAAATTATCAGAAGTCAAACCATTAAATATTGCGCAAGCTTCACGTATTTCAGGGGTAAACCCAGCCGATATCTCAATCTTGTTGGTTTATCTGGAACAAGGGAAAATACAAAGGGTGAAATAAATGAGTGTAGAATGGTTAGCAAAACAATTAGATGAACATGGTATGACATTGTCAGACAAGCAGAAGCAACAATTTGAAACGTATTATGATATGCTTGTAACGTGGAATGATAAAATCAATCTGACAAGTATTACAGAGAAACATGAAGTTTATTTGAAACATTTTTATGACTCGATTACACTCAGTTTTTACTGTGACTTGAATGAACCATTACACATTTGTGATGTGGGAGCAGGTGCTGGTTTCCCAAGTATCCCACTAAAAATTGTATTCCCGCATTTACATGTGACGATTGTTGACTCATTGAATAAACGTATCCAGTTTTTAAACCAATTGGCGGATGCTTTAGAATTGGAAGGGGTCAGCTTTGTACATGATCGTGCAGAAACATTTGGTAAGAATGAAGACTACCGGGCGTCTTTCGATATTGTCACAGCACGTGCAGTAGCGAGATTGTCAGTATTGAGTGAACTGTGCTTACCACTCGTAAAAAAACATGGACTTTTCATGGCATTGAAGTCTTCAAAAGGGCAAGAAGAATTAGATGAAGCACGTTTTGCGATTGGTATCTTAGGTGGCCGTGTTGAAGATGTATATAGCTTTACATTGCCTGAAGAAGCAGGAGAACGACAAATCATTAAAATTCAGAAACGTAGTCAGACACCAAAGAAATATCCACGAAAACCAGGAACACCGAATAAAGCACCGCTCGTAGAATAGCAGCAGCTGAAAGTGAGAGATGCGCATATGAAGAAGCCTTTTTCTAAGTTGTTTGGACTTAAAAATAAAGATGCGTTGATGGAAGTATCGGAAACGGAACGACAAGGTGTTGAGACGATTCGTATAGAACGAATTGTGCCGAACCGCTATCAACCACGTCAGACATTTGATCGTGCACGAATTGAGGAACTTGCCGAATCGATTCGTGAACATGGTTTGCTACAACCAATTGTTGTACGTCCAATTGAAGAAAATATGTATGAAATCATCGCAGGAGAACGTCGTTTTCGTGCCTTACAGATGAATCAGATGACTGAAGCAGAAGTGTTAGTACGTCATCTTGATGATGAAGAGACAGCAGTTGTCGCATTGATTGAAAATATTCAACGTGAAAACTTGTCGGCAGTGGAAGAAGCTGAAGCGTATAAGAAACTCTTGGCATTTGAAGGCATTACGCAGGCCGAACTTGCGAAAAGTGTTGGTAAGAGTCAAAGCTTTATTGCGAACAAGTTACGCTTATTAAAGTTGACACCGTGTGTCTTACAAGCAATTCGTGACCACCAAATTACGGAACGTCATGGTAGAGCACTTGTTGGCTTGTCAGCTGAACGTCAAGAAGAGATGTTAGCATTGATTGTGAAACAACAATTGAACGTCAAACAAACTGAAGACAAGCTGAAAGAAACGGCTAAGTCAGAAGTTGTGGTAACAGGAGACAATGACGAAACAACACCAGAAATGGTATATGATATTTCTACAGCGCGTGACATTATCGCTGATAGCTTGTTAGAGATTCGTGCAAACGGAATTAAGTTTGAACAAAAAGAACAAGATCATGATGATTACTATGAGATTCGTGTGAAAATATATCGAAAATAAATATAACGGACAGTAGGGGTTGAGACATAATAAATTTGTGCTCTGGGAAACCGATTGTCAGTGTTCGAGAAGCAGAATTTTCGACAGAATTTCACGATTCGATAAAATCAAAAAGCGATTTTACTCATCGCTCGAATTCTGCTCAAATTCTAAGCGCTTCTCTCACAACCTCGTTTCAAACGGTGTCCCAAAAGTAGGATTTTCGGCAGAACTGCCACGATTTCGGCAAAATTTGAAAAGCAATTTTGCTCATCGTTCGGTTCTGCTTAAATCCTAAGCACTTTTGTTCCAACCTTGTTACTGTCCGTTTTTGTTGCGCTTTTTTCGCATTGGCTTCGAAAACGCGATGAAAAGTAAAAATAGGTGACTAAGCCATACTAAAAAATCCCCTTACTATTGCAATAGTAAGGGGATTTGGTGCTTAAAATGCAAGTATTCTTGTTACTTGTAGTGTAACATAAGTTGATGAAAAAGTACAAAAATAGTAAATTGAAGGACATAAAGTTAACAGGAAGTCTACACACTATTCATATAGTGTCGTGAGTATAAATAGAGACTGCGCTATTTAATAAGTGAGTGATACTACCCGTTTTTATAGATGTAGGGGTAGAACGTCATCACTTCTGTCTAGTGTGTTAATAAAGATACACAATTAAAAAAAGACTATGTCAATCAATATAAAAGATATTAGTAATAAAATGGAATGTATGGAGGTTGATTATTATGAATGTGCTTCTTCGTAAAAATGGGAACAGTGCAGTGATTACAATCCCCAATAAAATAAAAGAAATTCTTGGTGCCGAAATAGATGAAGAAATTGAGTTTGTTACTTCTAGAGATACTGTCGTAATCAAAAAAGCTGAGCCTAAATTTGATTTTGATAAAGAATTGGAAAAAGTCTATGGGACAATATGATGACCTTTTAAAAGCTTTGGTTGATAAATGAAATATTTATCAGTAGAAGAAATTATTAAAATCAATGTAATAGTCATAGGGGATTATTCTTCTATGGAGCGAGTGGGTATTGCTAATGTGAGTAGCCTTCAAATGATTGTTAATCAACCTAAGCGAGAAGTTTTTGGTAGAAAGTTATATCCCGATATTTATAGTAAAGCTGCTATCTTATGGATTAATATTATAAAAAAATCTGTTTTACAATGCTAATAAACGTACAGCAATCTTAGCGATGAATATGTTTTTGGCTTTAAATGGTTATCAATCTAACATTGATATGGAAGACGGATTGAATATGACGATGCAGATTGTTGAATACCAAGAGGACTTCGAAATACTTAAAGATATTGTTGTTGCTTTTTTTAAAGTGAAAGAGAGAATTTATGAAATTGAATAAAGCATAATGATATGTATTGAAAAGTAGGGGGAGGCATAGTTAACATGCTGGAACCCTACTTTTTATATTATTACAAGTATTGACGTATCTTTTTCAATACGAAAGAAATATTTTCAATACTTTCGAAAGCGTATGAAAGGCGTACGGTGTTCTCTTGACTACCATATATAAAACCAGGATTGATAAGTATCTTTTCTTTATCAATAAGTGTTGCAAAGAGTTGTTTGATATTTATATTGTTTGTAAAAGTGAGCCATACAAAGAAACCACCTTCTGGAATTTTCCATGTTGCAATATCCGTATAATACTGGTCTAAAGTTTTTAACATTGCGTCACGCTTTATTTTTAAGACATCACGCAGTTTTTGTAAGTGTTGATCGTAGTCACCATTTTTTAACATTTCATAGATGACCATTTGCGATAATATACTTGAGCCATAGTCGTTCTGCATACGAATATCCGCTAATTGTTCAATTATTTTTTCTGATGCAACTATCCAACCGATGCGAAGGGCGGGAGCAATAGATTTTGAAAAACTACTAATATGAAGCACAGTACCATGCTGATCTAGTAATTTCATGGGTGTATTTTCTGAGTGTTTAAACCAAATGTCTCGATAGATATCATCTTCAATAATAGGAATATGATGGCATTCACAATATTTAACGACTGCTTCTTTTGTGTGTTGTGAAAGTGACTGACCTGTTGGATTATTGAATGCTGGTTGAATATAGAGTGCTTTGTCTTGGTGACTGGGGAGTTGTTCAATCATACGATGAAAATGATGGAAGGTATTGTACGGTATCTTGATGTTTTTAGAGTGAAGGCTGCTAAACAGAGATGTGGAATCAATATATGAAGGCGAATGAGATAAGATGACCGTATGACGACTTAAAAAACCGGTTGTAATCAGTTGAATAGCGTGTAAGGCACCGGGTGTAATGAGCACGTTATCTTGTGTAACATTTATTCCTTGGTTACATAAACGTTGAGCAATCAATGCTCTTAGTTGGTCATAACCATAGCCGTTATAGTAGCCAAATGATAAGTCACCAATATAATGAGATACTGTTGTCATAGCTTTTTTCAATGCAATGTGCGGTATTAAATCTTTGCCGAGTTCTCCTTTACTAATGTGAAGATAGGTTGTATCTGTTTCTAATTTATTAATAAGCTGCACGGTATACTGATTTCTTGCACTTAATGACCACACCATCATGTCAGACCATTTTTGTGTAATAGCATCTTCGTTGAGATAGTCATTGACGTAAGTCCCACTTCCTTGTTTCGTATAAATAAATCCTTCTGCTTCTAATAGTTCAATACTTTTGATAATCGTAACTCTGTTGACGTGGAATTGCTTGGCTAATTGTCTTTGAGAAGGAATTTTCATACCATAAAACCAATTACCACTGATGATTTTGTCACGAATGTATGTTGCAATGTCTTTATATTTGATAGTTAGCACCTCCTTGAATATTGGTTGGGTAAACTTCCAGTTAATTGGTTGTACTCATTATAAAACACCTTCATTAATATGAGAACATACTATTTTAAGGATGTGTTCGTATGAATAATATGAAGAATAAATATCAGTATGATTGGACGATATATCTTGCATTTGGAGTGACGATTACATTATGGGCATCTGCTTTTCCAGTCATTAAGGTGGCGTTACAAGATTTTGAAGCGATACATTTGTCGACCCTCCGATTAGTAATTGCTAGTATTATGATGTTACTGATAGTTAGTATTAAAAAGATACCATTCCCAGATGTAAAAGATGTCCCACTTATCTTATTTCTCGGTGTTTGTGGTTTTGTAGTATATCATATGACGTTAAGCATCGGTGAATACTATGTTAGTGCAGGAATAGCAAGTTTACTTGTATCAACAACACCTATTTTCTCAGCGATACTAGCGGTATGTCTTCTAAAAGATTCATTTCCTAAAGTTGCTTGGATAGGATCTATCATCTCATTTCTAGGTGTTGCGTTAATCTCTTTGGCAAACGATACATCATTAACAAGTAGTGTGTGTGGTATTTTGTTAATTTTAATTGCTTCGTTCAGTGAAAGTATTTACTTTACATTTCAGAAATCATTGCTTGAAAAGTACGGGTTTATCCCTTTGACAATATATACAATGATTGCTGGAGGTTTGTGTATGTTGGTATGGCTACCAGGAAGTCTCAATGACTTACAACAGGCACATATCAATACTGTGATAGCGCTTTGTTATTTAGGTGTTGGTCCAACGGTGGTACCATATATTGCATTGGCATATACGATTCAAAGAGTTGGCGTGTCTGACGCAACACTTTCACTATACTTAACACCAGTTGTCGCATTAATTATCTCTTATATGCTTTTAAGAGAAATCCCAGCGTTTTTTGAGATAGTAGGCGGTATTATTACATTAATAGGTGTTGTCATGACGGCCTTTCGAACATCTTAATATAAGAAAAACAAGGTACACAGCGGGGAATGTGTACCTTGTTTGTGTATGTTTTATGATTGAGGGGCAATGGCGAAACTACGAACGGGGAAGCCGGGTGCGTGATCGGGTTTCGGGGCAATATTGTAAATCACGGCACCACGTGCTGGCAGTTGATCTAGGTTGGTTAAGAGTTCGATTTGGTATCGATCTTGACCAAGAACGTAGCGTTCACCAATAATGTCTCCATGCTTGGCGATGTCAACAGAAGCATCCGTATCAAATGTTTCATGACCTATCGCTTTCACATGGCGTTCTTCTAAGAGATATTTGAGGGCATCAAGTGACCAACCTGGTAAGTGTTGGTTACCGTCTGAATCTTTATTTTCAAATACTTCGTGATCTGGCCAGCGTTTGGACCAATCGCTGCGAAAAGCGACAAAGGTATCGGGTTCAATGATGCCATTTTCCGCTTCCCATTGTTCGATATGAGCACGTGTGAGTCGGAAGTCTGCATCCTTGGCTACTTCATCTGAAAAATCTAATACAATCAGGGGGAGAGCAAGTTCTTTCAGTTGAAGTTCATGCAAGTAGCGTTGATTTTCCACAAAATGTATCGGTGCATCGATGTGCGTCCCGTACTGTGTGACAAATGACCACTCTTGAACGAAAAAGCCGTCTTTTTCAACAGTGAAAGGTGTTTCAACACGTGCCCCTTCAAATGCGGAGAAGTGAGGGGAGTCCGCATTGAAGGTATGTGTTAAATCAATCCAACGTGCATCTTTGAGTGTTTGAAGCTGATGCCATAGTGCGTTTGTCATAGGCAAGCCTCCTTTCATAAGTCAATCATCATTATGCATTGCGAAGTTTTTTAGCGCTGTCTACAAGAACAGTTAAAGCTGCTTTTACTTCGTCTTCTTTACGTGTTTTCAAACCGCAGTCTGGGTTGACCCAGAAGAGTGAGCGATCGATTTGTTGTAAGGCACGATTAATCGCTGTTGTGACTTCATCTTCTGTTGGGATACGTGGGCTATGGATGTCATAAACACCAAGACCAATACCGAGATCATAGTTGATATCTTCAAAGTCCTGAATCAAGTCACCATGACTGCGTGATGTTTCAATTGAGATAACATCCGCATCCAATTCATGAATGGCATGGATGATTTGACCGAACTGTGAGTAACACATATGCGTATGAATTTGCGTATGATCTTCCACTGATGATGTCGCTAGCTTGAAGCTATGCACTGCGTTGCGTAAGTAATCTTCATGGAATTCTTTACGAAGCGGTAAGCCTTCACGCAATGCAGGTTCGTCTACTTGAATGACTTTGATACCTGCTTCTTCAAGTGCTAATACTTCTTCATTAATCGCAAGTGCAATTTGATTTTGAACTGTTTCACGTGGAATGTCGACACGTTCAAATGACCAGTTTAAGATTGTAACAGGACCTGTGAGCATACCTTTAACAGGCTTGTCAGTCAGACTTTGTGCATAAACTGTTTCTTTTACTGTTAATGGCGCTGTCCATTTTACATCACCATAAATGATTGGTGGTTTTACAGCACGTGAACCGTATGATTGTACCCATCCGAACTTCGTTACTAAGAAACCTTGTAGCTTTTCACCGAAGAACTCGACCATGTCATTACGTTCGAACTCACCATGTACAAAAACATCAAGACCAATGTCTTCTTGAATATCAATCCAACGTTTAATTTCATCTTTTAAGAATGTGTCATACGCTTCGTCTGTAATGCGTTGATTTTTCCAATCAGCACGGTATTTACGTACTTCAGGTGATTGTGGGAATGAGCCAATTGTTGTTGTCGGTAAGTCTGGTAAGTTCAGTCGTTCTTGTTGTGCTGCTTTACGCACTTCAAATGCTGAGGCACGTTGTGAACGCACACTGTCGAAATCATAGTCTAAATTTTTGAAATCTTGTTGTTGGAAACGGGCATATTGTTCAGCTAACTTATCAAATTTTGTTGTGTCATCTTGATTGAATAAGCGTTTCAATGCATCCAGTTCGTTTAACTTTTCAGTCGCGAAGCTTAAACCATCACGAATATCGCTATCTAACGTTTCATCGTCTAATGAGACTGGTACGTGTAATAATGAAGATGATGGATTGATATAAAGATCATCTGTATATTGTGTAAGTGTTTCAATCAATGCTTTTTTCGCTTCAATATCTGCTGCCCATACGTTACGGCCATCGATAATACCAGCAAATAAAGTTTTTGAAGCATCAAAATCGCCATTTTTAATTTGTTCTAAGTTATGCCCACGATCATGTACAAAGTCTAAACCGAGACCTTTTACAGGCAGGCTACTTAAAAACTTCACGTTTGCACGTTCAAAGTATGTTTGGATAATTAACTTGTCAGCGAGTTCCGCATCAGCGAACGCTTTATAAGCATCTTGAGTGACCGCTTCAAGTTCTGAACCTTTATCTGTTGCTAAAATGGGTTCATCCACTTGAATTAATTCTGCACCTGCTTGAACAAGTGATTCGAATACTTCGATATAAAGTGGTAATAATGTGCGCACTTTTTCTTCAAAAGATTGGTCGCCACCTTTTGATAAAGCCACGAACGTAATTGGACCAACAATGACTGGGTGTGCAGGAATATTAAGTGATTTTGCATAGTTGAAGCGTTCAAGTAATGTATTTTTGCTGACTTTCGGTGTCACATTGTTCCATTCAGGTACGATGTAGTGGTAGTTCGTATTGAACCATTTGATGAGTGCACTTGCGACGTGTTCTTTATTACCACGTGCGATATCGAATAATAGATCATCATCTACGTCACGTCCTTGAAAACGTTCAGGAATAATGTTGAATAAGAGTGATGTATCGAGAATGTGGTCGTAAAGTGAGAAGTCACCTACTGGCACACTGTCGAGTTGATGGTGTTTTTGTAATAAAAGATTTTCGCGATGTAAATCTTGAAGTGTTTCATCAAGTTCTGTTTTTGTGATTTTACCGTTCCAATAACCTTCAATTGCTTTTTTCCATTCACGTTTACGTCCAAGTCTTGGGAATCCTAAGTTAGTTGTTTTAATTGTCATAATATAGCCTCCTGATTTTGGTTTGTAATAGATTTTGAGTATTCTGCGAGTGCGAGTGAATAATCGACCCGCTCAAATGGTGTGATGAGATACAGTCCATTGAAATAGTGATGAACTTCATCGATTAATGATTTGCAGAGTGACAAGCTAAGTTCATATGTTGCCTCTTTGTCATCTGCGACAGCTTCAAACTGTGCGAGTACATCTTCTGACATCTTGATACCAGGCACCTCGTTATGTAAGAATAAGGCGTTTTTGTAGCTGGTGATTGGCATGATACCTATAAAGATAGGGACATCCAGATGTTTTGTTGCTTCATAAATTTCAGTAATTTTCTCTTTAGTAAATACAGGTTGTGTAATAAAGTAATGCATGCCACTTTCAATTTTTGTTTCCATTTTACGAACAGCGGCTTTAATATTTCGAACATGTGGATCGAATCCACCCGCGATGTTAAAGTGTGTTTCTGTCTTTAGCGCATCGCCGTTAGAATTAATCCCCCTGTTAAAGCGCAATGCTAATTCTGTTAATCCTTTTGAGTTCACATCGTATACATTGGTTGCACCTGGGAGATGACCTACTTTTGAAGGGTCTCCAGTGATGGCTAATATTTCATGAATGCCGAGTAATGATAAGCCGAGCAGATGAGACTGTAAGCCAATCAAGTTGCGATCTCGACAGGTAATGTGTACGAGTGGTTCAATATTAAATTGTTGTTTGATAAGACTAGCGGCCGCAATATTTGAGACACGCACGGTTGCTAGTGAATTGTCCGCCAACGTTACAGCATCAATTTTCGCTTCATCAAGAGCTTTGATATTGTCGAAGAACCGTGTTGTATCTAAGTGTTTTGGTGTATCTAGTTCAACGATAATCGTTGGACGTTGACGTACGCGTTCTGCAAGAGTTAGTCGTTGAGACGTTTTTTTCTTTCTTTCACGCTGTTTATGAATTGGAATGACTTTCTTTTCATTAATTGGTTTCAGTGATGCGACGGATGCTTTAATGTGTCGAATGTGTTCGGGTGTCGTCCCACAGCAACCACCGATGAGTCGAACACCTTCTTGAATGAGCTGTTCGGCTGTATCACCAAAGTATTGTGCATTGTTACTATATTTGATTGTGTCATTATCAATATCTAATAAGCTGGCATTTGGATAGCAGGAAAGATAAGCACTTTCAGGTAAAGCAATATGGCTAAATGAATTTTTCATATGCATTGGGCCATGATGACAATTGAGACCGACAATGTTGGCGCCAGCTGCAGTGACTTGTTGAAGTGCATCGTTAATCTCTGTTCCGTTGATTAGATAATTCGTATTTGAAGCGGTCAACTGTGCAATGATTGGAATATCGGTAAATCGTGCACGTGTTGCTTTGATCACTTTAAGTAATTCTTCTAGGTCGTAATACGTTTCGAATAACAGACCATCGACACCGGCGTGGACGAGTGCATCCACTTGAATTTCGGTATGGTAGAGGATGGCTGAGAGTGAAAGTTCGCCTTGTTTAACACCTCGGAATCCGCCGACTGTTCCGAGGATAAAGGTATCATCGTTAGCAGCTCGTTTCGCGATATCAACGGCAGCTTCATGAATGGCTTTCACTTTATGCTCTAGGCCAAATTGTTTTAACTTTTCAAAGTTGGCACCATACGTATTAGTTTGAATGACATCGGCCCCGGCTTGAATGTATGAACGATGAATCTGTTCGATTTTTTCAGGGTGTGTCAGGTTATAAGCTTCTGGGCAGGTATCTAATCCTTCAGAATAGAGGATGGTTCCCATGGCCCCGTCAGCCACTAGAACTTTGTGCTTCAATGTGTTTAATAAGCGACTCATCGTATACCTCCTTTAATGCATGGTCTAAGTCTGAGATGAGGTCATTGACATTTTCCAAGCCTACACTTAATCGGAAAAGGCCAAATGTAATCCCACGGGCTTCACGGATATTTTGTGGAATGGCTGCGTGTGACATTGTGTTTGGATGCGATAAAATGGTTTCAACACCACCTAAGCTGACTGAAACAAGTGGGATAGACAGTGCATCGACAAATTGTTGGGCTTTTGTTTCATCCGATAAGCGAAAACCGAGTACCGCTCCACCGTGATGGGCTTGTTGTAAATGTGTGTCACTATTTCCTGGGTAATACACTTCAGCAACAGCAGGATGTTCTGCTAGGAATGCTTGTATTTGAGCTGTACTTTCCACTGATTGTTTAAAACGAACATCAAGTGTTTTGAGATGTTGTGTGAGTGTCCAACTATCATATACAGATAGTGCAGTCCCTGTTCCGTTTTGAATGAGATAAAGCGATTCTGCAATGGCATCATCATTTGTGATAACCGCACCTGCAATGACATCGCTATGGCCACTTAAAAATTTTGTTGCGCTATGAATGACGATGTCGGCACCTAAGTCTAATGGCTGTTGTCCAAGTGGTGTCATAAATGTATTGTCTACAGCAACACGCAATTGATGACGTCTTGCAATATTGACTACTGCGCGAATATCAGTAATTTTAAATAGCGGATTTGAAGGTGTTTCAATGTATATCAACTGTGTGTTTGGTTGAATGGCCCGTTCAATCTCAGATGGCTTTTCAGCGTTCACTGTTGTAAATGAAATATTGAATTTTGATAGTATCTGTTCAGTTAAGCGAAATGTACCACCATAGACATCATCAGGTAAGATGACGTGATCGCCAGACTTTAGTGTAAGAAAGACGGCTGTAATGGCTGTGATGCCTGAGTTGAAAGCAAAGCCGTGTTTCGCATTTTCTAACTGAGCTAGTTTTGTTTCGAGATTTTCACGGTTGGGATTGCCGCTCCGTGCATAGTCATAATGCGCGTTACCACCCAGTTTTGTTTGACGATAAGTAGATGAGTAATAGAGTGGTTGATTCGCACTCTGATATGTCGGATCATGTTTGCTGTCATGAATTAATTGTGTTTGCTTTGTTAAAGTCATACAGTCACATCCTCTCTTGATTTTGATAATGCTTGAATCAGATCATTTTCAATGTCTTCGTAGTCTTCAATACCGATGGAGAGTCGAATGAGTTGTGCATCAATGCCACGCTTGTTCTTTTCGATATCTGGCATGTCAACATGTGTTTGTGTGTAAGGGAATGTAATGAATGTTTCTGTCCCCCCTAAACTTTCAGCGAATCGACAAACTTCAATGTGTTTGAGTAAGGCGCTAACAGAATAGCCAGTTGCCAGTCTCAAACTCAACATACCGGTTTGGCCGCTATAGAGTACTTCGTCAATTTCGTCTAACGTTCTACATCGTTCGGCGAGTCGTTGTGCATTACTTTCTGAGCGTTCCACACGTAAATGCAAAGTTTTGAGTCCGCGTTGTAATAAATAACTATCGAATGGTGATAGGGTTGCAACGATCATGTTGTGCAAGATACCTAACTGTTCAGCGAGGTTCTCAGCTTTTACCGTTACCACACCTGCAAGAACGTCGTTATGTCCACCGATATATTTTGTTGCAGAGTGTAAAACGATGTCTGCACCATCTTTAAGCGGTGTCGATAAGTAAGGTGTTAAGAATGTATTATCAACAATCGTTAAAATATTGTGTTGTTGTGCAAGTGTGTAATACGGTTCTAAGTCAATCGCAATCATCAATGGATTGGAGATCGGTTCGATAAAAAATGCGCGAGTGTTCTCATTGATATGTGCTGCAACATCATTAATATCTTCAAAGTGGACATATTTAAATGTCACACCATATTGTTGTTCGTAATATTGGAATAAGCGAAACGTTCCACCGTACAAGTCATATGATACGAGTATTTCATCTTCTGGTTTGAATAAACTGCAAATTAATTGAATACTTGCCATGCCGCTCGCTGTTGCGAAAGAGGCGATGCCGCCTTCAATCTTTGCGAATGCTTCTTCAAAAGCATTGCGTGTTGGATTCTTCGTTCGCGAGTAATCGTAACCTGTCGATGTTCCGAGCTCGGGATGCGCATAAGCAGTTGAAAGATAAATAGGATTTGCGATTGCACCCGTACAATCATCTGTCAGTGCAATTTGTGCCAATTCAGTTGCTTTCATCGTGATATAACCTCCTCAAACAAAATAAAAAAAGCTTCCGTCCTTTATAGCCGATGCATTGATCGGAATATAAAGGACGAAAGCTTTGTTCGCGGTACCACCTTTGTTCGTTACTTCATCACTAAAGCAACCTCTTCCAGTACGCCAAGTTGTATGAAGTACTATAGAGTATGCGTATACGTGAGGGTGTATACGTGGAATTCCAGTACGCCATTTAACAACATGTTAATACTGTATCGCTATAACGGGCGAACCCGGTGATACCTCATATTGGCATCAACACTCCAAGGCCATTTTCAAACGTGCTTTCAATATCTTCTCTCAGCAAATGAAGACTCTCTGTAATCGCAGGGGACGTTCTACTTTCCTTTTTACAGTGTTTCGAATATTGTGTGATTTGTTTTGGTAAATCACACTTTACACGACCACAAAAATAATGTCAATACATTTTTCAGAAAATTATGATTAGACGGTCATTTTAGTGTTTTATAATGTGACGGCTATCCCTTGTCTATCTAGGGAGCAACCAGTAAAATAGAGGAGTCAAATTTTTTTGAGAGCAGGTGAATGAAATGTCAGATGTGACATCTGAGTCAGGTAGTGAACAAGTCAAAATGTTATCACTGACAGAAATACGCCCGAATCCATATCAACCACGAAAAAATTTCGACCGCGACAAGTTATTAGAACTCTCTCAATCTATTGTCGAACATGGTGTGTTACAACCTATTGTCGTCACACCATCCATTCAAGGTTATTACATTGTGGCAGGAGAGCGCCGTTATCGAGCAAGTGAACAAGCGGGATTAACACACATTCCAGCAATTGTTAGAGAAATGACAGATCACGAGATGAGAGAACTTGCAATTATTGAGAATTTACAACGTGAGAATTTGAATCCCGTTGAGGAAGCAGAAAGTTATCAACAGCTGATGGAGGCACATCATATGACGCAACACGCAGTGGCCGAACGACTTGGTAAGTCACGTCCGTACATCGCGAATATGTTGCGTTTGTTAAAGCTCCCAACGTCCATTCGACAGTTAATAAGAGAAGGCACATTATCAGGTGGACATGGGCGGACATTATTAGGCTTGAGAGACCCTAAAAAGATGCAACAATATGCAGATTTAGCCGTCCGGGAGTCTTGGAGTGTACGCTATTTAGAACAACGTGTCGCTGAGGCACAACCATCTTCTACAACTAAGACGCCATCAGCTTCAACTAAGAAACCACAACTTATTCGACAACATGAACAGCAACTGAGCGAAAAGTATGGGACATCGGTAGACATTGCGACAAAACGTAACAAAGGGCGAGTGACATTTACATTTCATTCAGAAGCGGATTATCGACGACTGATTCAGTTGTTGAAAAAACAGTAGTAAATTCAAAGAAAGGGAAGGATTATGCAAAAATTTGAGTCGATTATTAAAGGAATGGTTCAACCATTTCTTGAACCTGAAACGTATTCAAACCTTTTAACACAATTAGTCATTGTTGGAATATACGTATTAGCTGCATTTATCGTGATACGTATCTTGAATAAAGTGATTGAACAATTCTTCAAAGTGAATAGTAAAGCAGATAGAACAAGTCGTGCTAAGCGTTCTCATACATTAATTACACTTGTTCAAAACGCAGCAGGATACCTTGTCTGGTTTATTACACTAACAACCATTTTAAGTAAGTTTGGTATCAGTGTAGAAAGTATCTTAGCCGGTGCCGGTGTTGTTGGTTTAGCGATTGGTTTCGGTGCACAAACTTTAGTTAAAGACGTTATTACAGGTTTCTTTATTATTTTTGAGAACCAGTTTGATGTTGGAGATTATGTCAGCATTAAGAACAGTGGTGCACCTATCGCAGAGGGTACAGTAAAGTCGATTGGTTTGCGTTCAACACGTATTTTATCAATTACAGGTGAGCTTTCTACGATCCCAAATGGTACAATGAGTGAAGTGACGAACTACTCTGTAACGAACGGGGTAGCAATTATTAATATCCCAGTATCTATTGATGAAAATCTTGAATTAGTAGAGAAAAAAATGAATCAATTTCTTAAAAAAATCCCAGAGAAGTATGATTTATTTTTAGAGGCACCGGAAGTCTTGGGTGTAGATGCGGTGAACGCATATGAAGTCAGCATTCGTATTGCTGGTGAGACGTTGCCGGGCGAGAACTTTACAGGTGCACGTATTTTACGCCGTGAACTGAAAGACTTTTTCCAAGTAGAAGGCATTAAAGCACCAGCACCTACACTTGTTCAAATGTACCAACAAAATAATGAGCAACCATAATTGAAAGGTGGCGTGACGAACGTGTCTGCAAAATACGGTTTAAATGATATAGTAGAGATGAAGAAACAGCATGCATGTGGCACAAATCGCTTTAAGATTATTCGCATGGGCGCGGACATTCGTATTAAGTGTGAAGCATGTCAAAGAAGTATCATGTTGCCACGTCAAACATTTAATAAAAAATTAAAAAACGTACTTGAATATGCAAGTACGCAGGATAAGGAGAATGAATAATGGCTTTAACAGCGGGTATTGTAGGTTTACCAAACGTAGGGAAGTCTACGCTATTTAACGCAATCACGAAGGCAGGGGCATTAGCAGCGAATTACCCATTCGCCACAATCGATCCAAACGTAGGAATTGTAGAAGTACCGGATAAACGTCTGGATAAATTAGCAGAAATTGTAAATCCAAAGAAAACATTACCAACAACTTTTGAATTTACGGATATTGCAGGTATCGTAAAAGGTGCCTCAAAAGGTGAAGGACTTGGAAATAAATTCTTGTCACATATTCGCGAAGTAGATGCAATTTGCCAAGTGGTACGTGCATTTGATGACGACAACGTAACACATGTTGCAGGTCGTGTGAATCCAATTGAAGACATTGAAGTTATTAATATGGAACTTGTTTTAGCAGACCTTGAGTCAGTTGAAAAACGTTTACCACGTATTGAAAAAATGGCGCGTCAAAAAGATAAAACTGCAATGAATGAAGTGCGTATTTTAAGCAAAATTAAAGAAGCGCTTGAAGATGGTAAACCAGTGCGTAGTCTTGAATTCAACGATGAAGATCAAAAGTACGTCAACCAAGCACATTTATTAACATCTAAATCAATGCTTTACATTGCCAACGTTGGTGAAGATGAAGTCAATGATGCAGAAAATGATAAAGTACAAGCGATTCGTGAGTATGCAGCAAAAGAAGATTCAGAAGTTATCGTGATCAGTGCCAAAATTGAAGAAGAAATTGCGACACTTGATGATGAAGATAAAGAAATGTTCTTAGAAGAATTAGGCATTGAAGAGCCAGGCTTACACCGTCTGATTCGCAAAACATACGACTTACTTGGACTTGCGACATACTTCACAGCAGGTGTGCAAGAAGTACGTGCTTGGACATTTAAAGAAGGCATGACAGCACCACAATGTGCGGGTATTATCCACACTGACTTTGAACGTGGTTTCATTCGTGCAGAAGTAACAAGCTATGATGATTTCGTTAATAATAACGGTGAACAAGGCGCGAAAGAAGCGGGTAAAATGCGTCTTGAAGGTAAAGAATATATCATGCAAGATGGCGATGTCGTGCATTTCCGCTTTAACGTATAATTATTTTATCCATCAAGCACTGCCTTTCGATATGATGAGAGGTAGTGTTTTTTTAGTTGAGTAATTTAACGAGAAGATACGTGTTAAAAAGTATCAACTGAAAAAGGCATATCGGCTATGCGAAACTAAAATTGAAACGTCATTCTAGGATGTACATAGTATATTTCAAAAAATAAGAGGTTGATGATTGTCAAAAGGCAAGGCGTATGATATAATTTTGAAATGTGAGTAATGAAAATTATTCCTTGCTTGTTGCAAAAGCGTAACAAGCCGCATAGACCACAAGGAGGTGCAAATATACAATGAGAAAATATGAAGTAATGTACATCGTTCGTCCTAACATCGAGGAAGATGCACGTAAAGCAGTTGTTGAACGTTTCAACGGAATTTTAGCTTCTGACGGTTCTGAAGTATTAGAAACTAAAGACTGGGGTAAACGTCGCTTAGCTTACGAAATTGAAGATTTCAAAGATGGTTACTACTACATCGTACGTATCCAAACTAAAAACAACACAGCGACTGACGAATTCCAACGTTTAGCAAAAATCAATGACGATATCATTCGTTACATTGTTGTTCGTGAAGACGAAGAAAAGTAATAGAATTTTAATGGGGGCGTGAAGCATGATTAATAGAGTTGTATTAGTAGGTCGATTAACTAAAGATCCTGAATACAGAACGACACCCTCAGGCGTAAGTGTAGCGACTTTTACTCTTGCAGTGAATCGTACGTTTACGAATGCGCAAGGAGAACGTGAAGCGGACTTTATTAACTGCGTTGTTTTCCGTAAACAAGCTGAGAATGTTAATAATTTCTTATTCAAAGGTAGCCTTGCAGGTGTTGATGGTCGCTTACAGTCACGCAGTTACGAAAACCAAGAAGGCCGACGCGTATATGTTACCGAAGTTGTTTGCGATAGTGTTCAATTCCTTGAACCAAAATCAGCAAATCAACGACATGCACAAGGCAGTCCTAACAATGGAAATGACTTCCAAAGTTATGGACAAAGTTTCGGTGGACAACAACAAGGCCAAAATTCGTCATATCAAAACAATCAACCACCACGTAATGACAACCCATTTGCAAATGCGAACGGGCCAATAGACATTAGTGATGATGATTTACCATTCTAAAATTACGAACTGAACAATAAAACATTTAACAAGAAGGGAGGCACACATCATGGCAGGTGGACCAAGAAGAGGTGGTCGTCGTCGTAAAAAAGTTTGCTACTTCACAGCAAATGGTATTACACACATCGACTACAAAGACACTGAATTATTAAAACGTTTCATTTCTGAACGTGGTAAAATTTTGCCTCGTCGTGTGACAGGTACTTCAGCTAAATATCAACGTATGTTGACTACAGCTATCAAACGCGCACGTCATATGGCATTATTACCATTCGTTAAAGACGAAGCTTAAGTTATATAAAACCTTACAGCTCATTAGAGTTGTGAGGTTTTTTCGTTTTTTAGAGAGATATTGAATTGAACCTTTTTAAAACTCTTAACCTTTTATGATGGGATGGCACGCATGCTGTTCCACTTTTTTATTATGTTTAAAATCCTCCCTTATATAATGAATACGTTTTCAGAATAGTATTTGTTCCTATATACTACAAAGATGTGCTAAAGTATTATTCATAAATAAGCTTGCACGATAAATAGAGACAAGGCGGTATGCCCTTATGTGCTATAAGGTTGCATATCTTAATCCTTCTAATATTAGTTGAATAGACTAACGTTATGTGGATGCATAGTGATACATAACAGCTATTTTCATAAATCAATATAAGGAGTGTTTAAGATATATAAGTTGTTGAGACGAGATGACGTCATGGTATCAACTTAAGTATTTCCCTTCGTCTAAATGAACATTAGCAACCGATCCATATATCTTATGGAAAACTTAGGAGGAATTAAGTATGGTTCAAGAAGAAAAGACACAAGTATATCAAGGGGATAATAAGTTAATACTGGGGATTGTCCTCGGTGTCATCACATTCTGGCTTTTTGCACAATCTCTATTGAATGTGGTACCTGATTTGCAGAGGACATATCACAGTGATCTTGGAATGATTAGTATTGCTGTGAGTATTACCGCACTCTTTTCTGGCATGTTTGTAGTAGGAGCGGGGAGTTTAGCGGATAAGGTCGGACGTGTGAAAATCACGTATATTGGTTTATGGTTAAGTGTTATAGGATCACTTATTATTATTGCCAGCAATATACCTGCATTTCTTATTTTAGGTCGTGTGATTCAAGGTTTTTCGGCTGCAGCTATTATGCCATTCACACTAGCAATTATGAAAACATATTACCATGGTAAAGACAGACAGCGTGCATTGAGTTACTGGTCTATTGGTTCATGGGGGGTTCTGGCGTTGCTTCTCTATTTGGTGGTGTCATCGCCACTTCTTTCGGTTGGGGCTTGATTTTTATTATATATATTATTGTCGCACTTACATCGATGATTTTAATAAAAGGAACACCGGAGACAAAAGCAACACACGAATCGGAATATCATTTTGACGTACGCGGGCTGATTTTATTTGTGTTGATGATGTTAAGTATTAATATTGTGATTACACAAAGTGGAACTTTTGGTATACTATCGCCAATTATTTTAAGTTTGATTTTAATGTTTCTTGTAACGACTTTTCTTTTTATCCAAGTCGAAAAACATCAAGATTCACCCTTAATTGACTTCAAACTATTTCAGTCTAAATCATACACAGGTGCAACCCTCTCCAATTTCTTGTTAAATGGTGTGGCAGGGACATTATTAGTTTCGAATACATTTGTACAACAAGGACTTGGTTTTAATGGTACGCAAGCAGGCATGTTGTCTATTACATATCTTGTTACTGTACTTACCATGATTCGAGTGGGAGAGAAAGTGTTACAGCATGTAGGACCTAGAAAACCAATGTTAATTGGTGCCGTTTCTAATATGATGGGTGTTATCCTTATCTCACTCACTTTTTTACCAAGTACAATGTATGTGATTGTCTGTGTTATCGGCTACTTGCTATATGGATTCGGATTAGGCTTTTATGCGACACCATCAACAGATACAGCTATTGCCAATTCGCCTTATGACAAAGCTGGTGCGGCATCTGGTATCTATAAAATGGCTTCTTCATTGGGTGGTGCGTTTGGAATCGCATTATCAGGTGCTGTTTATAGCGCAGTGACGACTGCAACAAATATTCAAGTGGGTGCTATGGCAGGACTTGGATTGAATGTTGTATTGGGATTACTTGCATTTGTCATTATTTTTATTACCATTCCTAAGTCAGAAAAACATGTATAAAAAATGAGAACCCCTATTTCTAATATTTTCAGAAATAGGGGTTTATCTTATGCTAAATATTTTAATACTGTAATGCCAACTGCTTCTGCCGCAACACGTAATGATTTTTCACTAATATCAAATTTTGGATGATGATGTGGATAATGCTCGCTCTCTTCAGGTGCCGCCCCTGCATAAATAAATGTGCTTGGCAGAGCTTTTGCGTAATAAGCAAAGTCTTCTGATGGTGGCTGTGGTTCACAACGCTCAATACCCTGGAGGGCATCTGTATCAGCATCTTCAATAGCTGATACAACGAATTGTGTGAATTCGGGATCGTTATAAAGTGCTGGGTAGTCATCATGGTAGTCTAAGTCACAAGTCACGCCATACATTGCTTCCAGACCATCTGATAGGCGTGTAATCTCTTTTTTGATTGTTTGTTTTGTGGCATCTGTTAAGGCACGTACATCCCCAGCGATTTCAACACTATCTTGGATAATATTGAATTGACCTTTACCATCAAAGGAACCAATCGTCACAACCCCTGTTTCAAATGGATTCAGACGTCTTGAAACCACTGTTTGAAGCGCTGTGACAAAGTAAGATCCTGCTACAATACTATCGTTGGCAGTATGTGGTGATGAACCATGTCCACCTTTACCATGAATTTTCAAGTTAAAGAAATCTCTGCCTGTTTGCACGTTACCTTCACGATAATAAATGTGTCCAACAGGCATGTGACTCATAACGTGAACCCCTAATACATGATCCACACCGTCTAGCACGCCGTCTTTAATCATTGCTTGAGCGCCACCTGGTGGTACTTCTTCTGCTGGTTGATGAATAACAATGACTTTACCATTGAATTGGTCTTTCATTTCAATCAAAGTCTCTGCCAAGATTAGCATATAGGCAGTATGTGCATCATGACCACATGCATGCATCACACCTTCATTTTTAGAGGCAAAAGGTAAACCGGTGTCTTCTTGAATAGGCAGTGCATCAAAATCAGCACGGATGGCAATCGTCTTGCCAGGTTTTCCACTATCAATCGTTACTTTTAAGCCATTTGGTCCGATATTTGTTTCTACCTGACAATCTTTACCTTTGTAAAAATCTGCAATATATTTTGGTGTTTCTTTTTCATGAAATGATAACTCTGGATATTGATGCAAATGACGACGGATATCGACCATGCGAGATTCCTTTTCTTTTAATGTATGAATGAGTGTTTGTAGCATCACGAGTCCTCCTTTTATGCCTCTTTTTTAAATGATGGCACAGTGATTAAGATAATAATGAATGATAAGAGTGCCATCATAACGTTAAGGCCTAAACCAGCCATTGCGCCGACTTGAACACTTGTTGCATTTGCTACTGCACCATATAGGGCACCTGACAATGCGATACCGAAAGCACCACCTAATGATGACGCCATTTTATAGATACCTGATGCAGCTCCGACTTTATCCTCAGGTGAGTTAGAGATAGCCATATCTGTTGATGGTGTTGCGTAAAATCCTAAGCCTAAACCATATAATAAGTAACCAACAATACATACAACAATATAAATGGCACTTGGTAAAAATGTGAGTGAAATTAATATGATACCAATCATATTGATGAAAGTACCAAGTAACATAGGTTTTTTAGCTCCTACTTTTTGTAACACTTTTTCACCAACACGAATCATCACTAATACAGCGATTAAATATGTGATAGAAAGAAGACCTGTTTGAGATTCATTAAATCCTAAACCTTGTTGTACGAATGTATTTGCGACAATAAGTACACCTGCCACACTGTTTAATAGGAAATTTGATAATGTTGCACCAGTGTATGGTTTGGATTGAAAAAGTTTAAAGTCAATTAATGGATTGGTATGGTTTTTTTCAAATTTAATAAATGTCACTGTTGCGATAATAAAGATAGCAATCAATCCTAAAATGAATGGCGACATTAGTCCGAGTGTGCTTGTTTGCGTAATGATAATATTGATACTTAACATCATCAATACGAGAAGTATCAAACCAGGAACATCAAACTTTGATTGTGTATTGCTGATTGATTTTGTTTCAGGTGTTCCTTTAATTAATAACATTGAAGCAATGGCAACAATGATTGAAATGATGAAAATCCAGCGCCAGCCAAAGTTGGTTGCGACAACACCACCAAATAATGATGCAAGTCCAGAACCGCCCCATGAACCGATAGACCAGAAACTCAATGCACGTTGTCGTTCTTCTCCTTCATAATAGGTTTTCACAATTGCCAATGTAGATGGCATAATCGCTGCAGCTGATAAACCTTGAATTATACGACCTAAAATTAATAAAGCAGGTAAGTTGCTTGAGATGATTAGTAGTGATCCGATGATACTGAGCCATAAACCGATATAAGTTGTTTTTACACGTCCAAATCTATCCGCAAAACTTCCTGCACCTACAACGAACATACCGGAAAAGAGAGCGGTAATACTTACGGCCGTACTGATTGTTCCGATATTACTATCGAATGTATTTTGTAGTGTTGGTACAACGTTGAGTAATGATTGCGCGAATAACCAGAATGTAATAACACCCAGTACAATACCGAGTATTAACTTATTATCTCCTTTATAAGGTTGTGTGTGTTGTTGTTGAACCATATAGACTCCTCCTAAGTAATGTATTTTTTATACGTATCTTTTTATTTACACTACTTATTTTAAAGAGGAGGGACTTTTCTCAATATCGTATTTCTGATATTTTACTATCTTATTTATCACTTAAAACACCTCAAAACTTAAAATGACAAAATAGTTATATCTATTTTTGTCTTTCTTTTAATCGTTATGATTCAATATATTTTTTGAATTCAATAATATGAACGGCATTAGTTAATAATTTGATATGGTATGTGAGCCCCTGTAACACTTCTACTTCACTAATTTCTAACTTAGGATAAGAGATACGATTGACATAGGAGATGGTTTCTTCGTCCATCCCATGTCGTGTATTGTACTGTTGCCACACTTTATAAAGTGCGCAATGGTTTTTATCTAATATATGGTGTTTCACTTTATATTTTCCAGGCGCTACATCCTCTATGTTAAGCTGATACTCTTTATGACTATGAATGCTTGAATGGGTATTTAAAATGAAGTATGGATTGTAATGTTCCGCATCCCAAATCACAACTTGAAAATGATGCGGTTCACCTAATACAATACAATGATCATTACGATATAAAATGTGTGTGAATAATTTATTGAAGAACATACTGGCAAAGAAGGCAGGACGCTTACCATCGAATTGATGATATAGATCAATACCGCTAAGTTGTGTCACAGCTCCGGCATGATTGTATTGTTGATGAATTTCATAATTCAACCAGTACCCAACTGTATCAATACGTTGGTTCATCTCAATTAATTGTTCAAAAATAATCCCTGCTCTAAAATATTCACCATTTGTTAAGTTTGTATCACCTGTTAGTGTATTCCAATTCAATAAAGTAAAAGGAAGTAACTTATCATTATTTAATGCCAACCAATCCATTAATTTTGTCAGTTGTAACGTGATATGTTTTTTAGCTTGGTCATATTGATCTTGTTCTATCGATTTAAAATCAATAATGTCGTTTTGATTTGCATAAAAGGCAATCGCATCAATTTGTGTTAATAATGATTTGGCAAGATTTGCTTCTTCAGGATGATTAATATCGACATTTAATACAATTGTTGTATTCACAAAGTAATACTTAAATAACGAAACGATTTTTTGGAAAGTTGATGGATTCAAGCAGTCGAGATAGACGACAAGTTTCAATTGTTTGTTATTTGGGACGATATTGTACATATGTTCCAATAAATACGTGAGTTTTGTAATATATGGTTTCAAATTTACTTGCGATTGTGGTGGATGGATTTCCATACCCAAGCCAATATCATAATTTAATAGGAAACTAAGACATTCATCTATTTTCATATATGGATGTACGTTTGGAATCATTTCATCACTTTCGATATTTTCACTAATAAGTCGATGTGTCTGTATCGGATCTTTGGTCAACACATGTCCTAAACCAAGGACATTTTTAATTTCAATGAGTTGTTTTCTGAACCTTTGGACGAGTAAAGTGTCTAAATTACCAATTTGTATGACATGGTTATAATGTGAGAGTTGTTCGTTTCGTTCATTGAATGTCATATTCAGAACTTTTTGTGCATCAGGCGATTGCATGACTGTTTCCATATTTGAATTGATAAATTGTGATAGATAGTATAAGTACGTTTGATGCGATACTTTTTGTTGTGTTTTAACTGATTGATTGGTCATGTTCTGTTTGTAGCGCTGTCGATATTCAGTCGGTGTTAGTTGCGTGTCTTGTTTGAAGTGTTTCAACAGCATATTAGAACTCGTAAAACCATGTTTATAGGCAATATGAGTAATCGGCTCATCGGTATCAATTAAGTCAGCTTTACAGTGTTCCAAACGGATTTGATTCACGTAATGATTGAAACCCGTGCCCATTTGTTTGCTAAATAACTTTGATAAGTATGCAGGACTTAAGTGAACCATATCAGCAACAGTCGTTAATGTGATAGGCTCTGCATAATGCGTTTCAATATAATGACATACCACTTCTAGACGTTGATCTTGAGACTTTTCTTGGTATGGTTGTGTTTGTTCAGTTGAGAGATAACGTCCTAAAATAAACATCAGATCCATCAGTTTTTGTTCAATATATAATCGATGAAATGCACCATGTCGAATATGAACAATACCAATATCGGCAATGGCATTTACCATCTGTTTATAAATGACTTCTTGCAAGGTTTCTTTCTTTAGAACGAAATATTTGTGAAAAGTGTCAGGAATATAGTGTTTTAAGTAGTGTGCATTTAACTGAATCGCAATGTAAAGTGTCTCTTCATTGACGGAACATCGATAGGTTTCATGGTGGTTGATCAAGAATAACTCTCCAGATTGATAGGACTGTTCTTGATTGTGTTTAAATACTTGCATGGCACCTTTTAGGACTAAGAAAATCTTTAAACCTTCATTTATTTTGAATTGTTCGGTGCTCTGATGATTGAGTTCAATAGTATATAAATTTTTCATAAGCTACCCCTCATCATAATAGTTTGCTGTCTTTTTATTTTATTTTAACAGTTGTGTGGTCAATGCGCTTATATGGAGAGGGGACAGGTATAACATGAAAGAAGCGGTACCATCACGTTTGGAAGGTACCGCTTTTTACGATATTATTTTAAACTGTCTTCAATTTCTTTAATTTCTGATGGTTTTAAGTCGATAACAATTTCACCGTCTTTTGTATCTTCTTTCAAAGCTTCTTTGGCTTCTTTAGAATGGTAAAGTTCAGCGATACGTTGGTATGTTTTGTTATCTTTATCTTTCGTATTTACCGCAATCAAGTTAATGAATGGTTTCGTTGTTTCACCTTTTGAATCTTCAAGGAAAATAGGGTCTTTCTTAGCGTCTAACCCTGCTTTTGTTGCAACACCATTATTTACAACAGAAATATCTACATCTGATAAAGCACGTGCTGTTTGTTGTGCATCTACAGCAGTGAATTCTAAGTTCTTAGGATTGTTTTTGATATCTTTAAGTGAGCTAGAGAGACCGAAGTCATCGTTTAACTCAAGCAAGCCAGCTTTTTCAAGTAACTTTAAAGAACGTGCTTGGTTTGAAACGTCATTTGGGATGGCGACTTTAGCACCATCTTTGACATCTTTAACGTCTTTTACTTTTTCCGAATAAATACCTAAAGGTGCGAGAACAGACGTACGAATTGGTGTGATCTCTGTGCCTTTATTTTCCTTTTTGAATGTGTCAAGGAAAGCAAAGTGTTGGAAAGCGTTCATATCGATATCCCCATCGCTTAGCGCTTTGTTTGGTACGTTATAATCAGAGAATTGTTTGATCTCTAAATCAATATCTTCTTCCTTAGCGAGTTCTTTAACTTTCTCCCATGCTTTAGAATCATTTGATGCGATTCCGATTGTTACTTTTTTGTGGCTGTCTGAATTTTGGCCACATGCAGCTAATACAAAAATAGCTGCGAGTAATACAGTGATTAATTTTTTCATATTTAAAATCCCCCTAAGATTAATTTCTTCTTACTTTTCGAGCGAGTACGTTACCGAGTGACTGAATTAGTTGCACAATGATGACTAAGACAACAACAGTGATCAGAATGACAAGTGTATCAAAGCGTTGATAACCATATACAAGTGCCATATCACCAATACCGCCGCCACCAACAGCACCAGCCATAGCAGTTGCCCCGATCAAGCCGATAATGGCAGTCGTAATAGATAAGATCAGTGAGCCAAGTGCTTCTGGCAATAAGAAGTAGCGAATAATTTGAACAGGTGAGGCACCCATAGCATTTGCTGCTTCAATAATACCGTCATCTACTTCTAAGAGAGAGTTCTCAACGAGTCTTGCGATGTACGGTGCAACGTAAACAGTTAGCGGCACAATCGCAGCTGTTGTCCCAATTGATGTACCTACTAATAACTTTGTAAATGGTACGATGGCAATTAATAAGATGATAAATGGTACAGATCTTAAAATATTGATAATTGTATTTAAGACATGGTGAATCACTGCGTTAGGCCAGATGCCATTTGGACGTGTGACAACGAGTAAAATGCCTAGTGGAATCCCAATCAATGCACCGATGACTAGAGAGACAGTTACCATATAAAGTGTTTGATAAAGTGCTTCAAGTAGTTGTGATGAATCAATGGATGAACCGAGCATCTGATGACACCTCCTCAAATTGAATGTGTTGCGTTGTTAAGTGAGTTTGAATGGCTTGTTGTTGGGTATGGTCTCCAATGACTTGTAACCATAGGTAGCCCACTGTGTCTGTTTGAATTTCTGCCATGAAAGCATGTATGATATTCACTTTTACTTGGAATTGTGCAATTAAATCATGCACAATCGCATGTGAAATTTGATCACTTTCGATGAATAATCGGTACACTTCTGCGTTATCTTCATGCGAAAGTTGTTTAATCACTTGTTCTGATGGTTCCGTATTAATAACTGTAGAAACGAAACGTTTGGCAGTTTCTGTTTTTGGATGACTAAAAACATTTTTTACGGAGTCTAGCTCAATAACACGACCTTGTTCCATTACTGCCACGCGATTACAGATTTTTTGAATAACACTCATTTCATGTGTAATAACAAGAATTGTAACGCCAAAAGTTTCATTCGTTTTCTTCAATAGATCGAGAATGGCATCTGTTGTTGCTGGGTCAAGGGCACTGGTTGCTTCATCACATAACAAAATTTTAGGGTTTGTGACAAGTGCACGAGCAATTGCGACACGCTGTTTTTGTCCCCCAGAGAGTTCGCTAGGATATTGTTGTGCTTTTCCTTCTAATCCTACGAAAGCAATCATTTCATCAACGCGCTTTTTAATTTCTGATGAACTCATGTTGCTGAGGATAAGTGGCATTGCAACATTTTTAAAAACTGTTTTTGAGTTGAGGAGATTAAAATGTTGGAAAATCATACCGATATCTTTTTTGACTTTGCGCAAGTCTGTTTGCGAATATGTATTTAAGTGATGATTATCCACATAGACATCACCGGATGTTTGTTTTTCGAGCTGATTCACGAGTCTTACTAATGTACTTTTACCGGCACCGCTATAGCCAATGACGCCAAAAATGTCGCCTTTGTCAATGGTGAAGCTAACATCATTTAACGCATGTACAGTTGTGTTCTTTTTACTGAATGTTTTGCTGACATTCTGAAACGTAATCATATGTGCCTCCTTAATTCCGACTTAATTGGTAATGATTGTTATTGTAGGTCACTTTTCACGTTACGTCAACACAATATTGATTATTTTCTGAAAATAAATGCTAAAATTTTGTAGAACTAATAAACAATGAGGTAAAAGTACTGGAATGTGTTCATTTTACTTTGTTAAAAATTAGATTTATATATGATTGAGTTAGTAATCTATCTCAATCATAAATTGTAAACTTATTTTATAAAAAGGTTACAATTATGCTATAATGCCTCTAGATGGGGAGGGATTGATGTGACAATTGCATCTCAAATACTTAAAGGAAATGAACTAACACGTCAAAAAGCTTTAGAATTATTTACAGATGAATCCTATGACACAATGTCATTGGTTTATGAAGCGTACCAACTTAGAAAGCATTATTATGGCCATAAAATAAAACTGAATATGATATTAAATGCCAAAAGTGGTATTTGTCCGGAAGACTGCGGTTACTGCGGGCAGTCTAGAGAAATGAAAGAAAAGCAACGCTATGCATTGATTTCAGAAAATCAAATTACGGAAGGGGCAAAGGTGGCAGCAGAGCATGAGATTGGTACATATTGTATTGTCATGAGTGGTCGAGGACCGAGTGATAAAGAAATTGACCATATTACAGCATCTGTTGAACAGATTAAAGCGGCACATCCCCAATTAAAAGTTTGTGCTTGTTTGGGATTAACAAACGATGATCAAGCAGCTAGATTAAAAGCAGCGGGTGTTGATCGATACAATCATAATTTGAATACAAGTGAAAGGTACCATGATGAAGTTGTTACCACACATACGTACCAAGATCGAGTTGATACGATAGAAACAATGAAAGCCCATCACATATCACCATGTTCAGGCGTGATATGTGGCATGGGTGAAACGGATGAAGATCTTGTGAATATGGCATTTGCATTGAAAGACATTGATGCAGACAGTATTCCTGTAAACTTCTTACATCCAATTAAAGGGACAAAATTTGGAGAGATGGCAGAATTAACACCTATGCGTTGTCTACGTATTTTGGCATTATTTCGCCTGGTTAATCCATCAAAGGAAATACGTATTGCAGGTGGTCGTGAAGTGAATTTACGTTCATTACAAGCAACAGCATTAATGGTCGCAAACTCTATTTTTGTAGGTGATTATCTCATTACAGGTGGTCAACCGAATCAATTGGACTATGACATGATTAAAGATCTCGGTTATGAAATTGATTATGGGGAAACAATGACTGTATGATTATCAAAATAAATAAGACCTGTGGCGCTCATTTGAGCACACAGGTCTTATTTACTACCAGTCTTACAATCTCGAGATGTCAGTGCTCAAGAAGCAGAATTTTCGACAGAATTTCGCGATTCGATAAAATCAAAAAGCGATTTTCCTCATTACTCTAGTTCTGCTCAAATTCTAAGCGCTTCTTTCACAACATCGTTCTAACATTCTGTTGGTTCGATATAGCCACTATATTCTTTATGGTCACGGAACCATTTTTTGAATTCTGGGTCATTATATGTGTCGCGTAGTGCTTTTGCCCACTCTTTATCTTTGTCTGATTCATTAATGCTTAACATCACTTTATGTTCATCAGGTGTTTTTTCTACAACGAGTGCATCACTGATTTTTTGGCCACTGTCAGCAATGTAGTTTCCGTTCACGACACCGTAATCAACATCTTCTAATGAACGAAGCACTTGTGGCGCTGCGACTTCGCTGAATTTTAAGTCATACTTACCAGGTTGAACGCTAGAAAGCTTAAAGTTAACACCTGTTGTTTTATTGTCTAATTTAATCCAACCAAGGTCCTCTAAAATTCTTAAAGCACGTTCTTGGTTAACTGGATCATTAGGAACTGCAATTGTTTGGCCGTCTTTTACATCATCAAGAGATTCGTGTTTTTTTGACCATAATGATTGTGGGGCAGTTGGGACATCATTGTTTTTGATCATTTTAGCATCGATTTTATCATTGATACTGTTCATATATGCTGTGCTTTGGAAGATAGACGCTTGAATATCGCCATCTTTCATAGCAGGATTGATTTGATCTGTTTGAGAGAAAGTTTTAATTTTCACATCGTAACCTTTCTTCTCTAAGATAGTCAATGCACCTTCACGGAAGATTTCTTCATATGTTCCCGGTCCAAAACCGACTGTAAATGATTTATTGTCTGATTGCTTACTGTCTTTTCCGTTGTCGCTGTTACCACACGCAACAAGTAAAAGTGCAAGCGCAAAAATAATACTGAATTTTAAGTATTTCATTGTAGTCCTCCTATAACCTAGTTATATGATAAGAATTAAAAGAATTATATCACAGATAGGGGGTTTTGGCGAGATGCTTTTTCAGAAATTTGAGAGTGCGTCTAAGGATTGATACGTAAATCTGTATCTCGTGTTAAAATAAGGTAAAGTGTGTATAAGGAAGTGAGTAAATGTACAAGAAATTATTAATCAGTGGTGTGGCAGCCTCTGTATTATTTGTAGGTGTTGCGCAAAATATCTATGCGGCGAACGACTTTAAGCCTAAAGAGGAGATCTTTCTTCAAGGGGCTGACTTGAATGAGAATCAATTAGAAGCAACCAAAGATAAGCTGGGTGTTGGCAAGAGCGTAACAACGTATCAAGTAACGAATACAGATGTCATTCGTTATACAGGGACGGAGTATGACTATATTCACTCAAGTGCACTGATTAAACCGAAACGATTTGGTCACGGGGTGGATGTCAAGATTGAAACACCTGAGAATATCACACGTATCACGAAAGAGCAGTATATGAATGCAGCCATTACATCTGGAATTCAAGATGCTACGATTCGAATTGCGTCTATTGATCAAGTGACAGGTGAAGGTGCACTGACAGGTATATACAAAGCCTACGAGTCACAAGGGAATGCTTTAAACAGTCAGGACATTCAAAACGCACATAGTGAATTGAATGACTTGGCACGCATTAGCGAAAATAATGCGGACAAAGAGGGTTATTCAGATGAAGCATTGAATGAAGCGATTGCGGATATGAAGTCACAAATTGCAGAAGCGAAGGCCTCTAATCAACAAATCAATGACGTGACGATTAATAATATTGTCAATCAAACGTTGAATGTACGTGGATTAGATAATGTATTGAGCAATAATGAGATTGCCGTGATTCAAAATATGATGATGAATGTTGCGCAATCAGAAGTATTAAATCAAGACCCAGAAGCATATCAAAAACAAGCGAATGAGTTGAAAGATACGATTCAAAAAACAGCAGGTGACAAATTAGAAGCGTTGAAATCATTAGATAATGAAGAGACACGTAACTTCTTGCAGAGATTATGGGATGAATTCGTTTCATTTATTACAAAAATCTGGCACTGGCTTGTATCATTCGTATAAAAGGGCATAAGAAAAGAAGGAGTTGAGGCATAGTACTCAGCTCCTTCTTTCTTATTAGTTACGGATAAGGTAATCAAAAGCAGATAATGCTGCTGTTGCGCCTGATCCCATAGAGATAATAATTTGTTTGTAGCGTTGGTCTGTACAGTCTCCGGCAGCAAAGATACCTGGGACATTCGTAGCACCTAAACGGTCAACTTCGATTTCACCCATTCTGTTGCGGTTAACTGTGTCACCTAACCATTCTGTATTAGGCGAAAGACCGATTTGAACGAAGACACCATCTAATTCAAGATGTTGCTGTTCTTTAGATTGTGTATCTTCATAAGTTAAACCATTCACACGCTCATCGCCAGTAATTTCTTTTGTCGCAGCGTTTGTAATGACTGTTGTGTTTGATAATGAGTTTAAGCGTTCTTGTAAGACTTTGTCTGCACGCATCTCAGCACCAAACTCAAGTAATGTCACGCTCTTACAGATACCTGCAAGATCGATGGCTGCTTCTACACCAGAGTTACCACCGCCGACAACAGCAACATGCTTGTCTTCGAATAATGGACCGTCACAGTGTGGGCAATATGCCACACCTTTGTTTGCAAGCTCTTGCTCACCTGGTACACCAAGTTGTCTCCAACGTGCACCTGTTGAAACGATCAATGTTTTTGTGTGAAGTACGGCACCATTATCTAATGTAAGATCAATGCTTTCGTCTGTCTTGTTTACAGATTCAGCACGAACACCTTTCATCACATCGATGTTATATTCGTTAATGTGTTCTTCAAGGTTAACAGCAAGTGCTGTTCCCGTTGTTTTCTTCACGCTGATTAAGTTTTCGATGTCTTGTGTATCGTTAACTTGACCACCGATACGATCTGCAACAATACCTGTACGTAAACCTTTACGTGCAGCGTAAATAGCAGAACTTGCACTTGCAGGACCACCGCCGACAACGAGGACATCGAATGTCTCTTTGCCTTCGAATTCTGAAGCATCAGGGCCTTGGCCAAGTGCGCTTAAAATATCAGTGACAGTCATACGACCACTACCGAATTGTTCACCATTTAAGAAGATAGATGGTACAGCCATGATATCTTCAGCTTCTTCTTTGAATGTTGCACCGTCAATCATTGTGTGTGTGATATTTGGGTTAAGGACACTCATTAAGTTTAATGCTTGAACAACATCCGGACATTTTTGACATGTTAAGCTGATATATGTTTCAAAGTTTAATGGTTTATCAATTGCTTTGATTTGATCGATTACAGATTGCTCTTCTTTTGGTGCGCGACCACTCACTTGTAGAAGTGCTAAAACGAAAGAGTTAAACTCATGACCAAGAGGAACACCGGCGAAAGTAACGCCAGTGTCCTCTCCGGGTCTATTCACGCTAAAGCTAGGTGAACGTTTTAAGTCTGCTTTTTCTACTGTAATGCGTGATGACATGTCTGCTACTTCATTCACAAGATCTTCCATTTTTTGAGATGATTCATCAGATCCTGTGCTTAGTTTGAAGACAACGTCACCTTCCATCAAATCAAGAAGTTGTGCAAGTTGATTCTTTAACTCTTGATTAAGCATTCAGTAATGCCTCCTTAAATTTTACCTACTAAGTCTAATCCTGGTGTTAATGTTTCGCCGCCTTCTTCCCATTTCGCTGGGCAAACTTCACCTGGATTTTGACGTACGTATTGAGCTGCTTTAATTTTGTGTACTAATGTGCTTGCGTCACGGCCGATACCGTCAGCATTAATTTCAGCTGCTTGAACAACACCATCAGGGTCAACGATGAATGTACCACGTTGTGCAAGACCAGCTTCTTCATCTAATACATCGAATAAACGTGTGATTTGTTGTGATGGGTCACCGATCATTGTGTATTTTAATGTGCTGATGGCATCTGAGTGATCGTGCCAAGCTTTGTGTACGAAGTGTGTGTCTGTTGATACAGAGAATACGTTTGTACCAAGTTCTTGTAATTTCTCATAATGGCTTTGAACATCTTGTAATTCTGTTGGGCATACGAAAGAGAAGTCTGCTGGGTAGAATACAACAACACTCCAGTTACCTTTTAAATCTTCTTGTGTTACCTCAACGAATTCGTCTGTTTTTGCATTGTACGCTTGTGCTGTGAATTCTCCAATTTGTTTACCGATTAATGACATGTTGAATAGCCTCCTAGGAATGTATATTAATTATTATTAGATTAGAATTAACGCAAAGCCTTCTTTGTTATAATTCCTTTTTAATAATAATTCTAATCTTAAGTGTTATTATGGCATGGAACGATACATACGTCAATTATTAAGCAGTAATAATTGAACATCAACTTTCATCATGCGAAATGACGCAATTGAATTGGTATAGAAAGTAGTTTTAAATGCAGTTCCTGCCTATCCTTATCATATCATTGATGGGGTCCAATTCTCAATTAATGACATCTTTATTGAAAATATATGAGCTCCCAGAGTGTCTACAGGCAATATCAAAAGAAGAGGGATATTCACCATTCATATACTCGGGAGCTGTGTTATGTGCGAGAGAAGTAGGGCGCAATGTCTAGGGGTTGAGACATAATAAATTTGCGCTCTGGGAAACCGATTGATTGTCAGTGTTTGAGAAGCAGAATTTTCAACAGAATTTCGCGATTCCGGCAAAATTTGAAAAGTAAGTTTGCTCATTGTTCGGTTCTGCTCAAATCCTAGGTGCTTTTGTCCCAACCTGATTTATTGCTGTTTAAATTTTAATGACTTCTCTACACATGGTTATATGCTTTATTCAAATGTTACAGTGACTTGACCCACATCTTTGTAGTCAACTGTGTAAGTGCCTTTTTCTGCCTTGATAGGTGGGATGAAAGTACCAGACGAGATGACATCGCCTTTTTTAAGTGACTTACCATGGCTTGCTAACTTTTGACTGAGCCATTGTACGGCTTTAACAGGGTTACCTAATACTTCAGATGCGACACCTGTTTTGACTTCTGAACCATTGTGTTTCAATGACATTGTGACTGCACCAAGTTTGTCATAATCTAGTTGTGCGACAGGTTCTCCAACAACGACAAGTCCAGTTGCTGTGTTATCGGATAATAAGTCACCTAATGTAAAGTTTGGAAACCAATCTTCATAGCGCGCATCAGGGACTTCAATAGCTGGTGCTAACTGTGAATGATTGAGGACATCCTCAACGCTTGGGTCAGAAGGCAAGTCTTCTGTAACGACAAATACCAATTCGGGCTCGATTAATGGCGCAAACATCTCTCCTAATTTGACAGTTGCACCGCTTTGTTTAATGACTGTTTTAAGTAATGTACCATAGGCAGGTTCATGTGTATTTGCATATGCTTGTGTTTCTGCACTTGTCATACTTACTTTATATCCTGCCACATCTGTCTGATGATGTTCTTTTAATTGTGCAATAAGTGCATCCTGTGTTTGATAGCCTAAAACCTCATCTACATTTTCTTCAGGATTGAGAAAAGGGATAGGTTGATGTGTTTTATAAGCTTGAAAAACTTGCTCTGCTAATTGTTGCGATGTTTGAGTCATAAAGACACTCCTTTGTCAGAAAATTGATACTTTTATGATAAAGGTTTGTGATTCAAGAATCAAGTGTGCAGTGTACATGCGTTTTAAGGTGTCATTTGATAACATAAAAATAAAGAATAGGGGAGTGAAACGAATGTCAGATTATGTATATCATTTAGCAAAGCAACATCACTCAGTGAGAAAGTTTAAAGCGGAAACATTAACGCGTGAAACAGTCGCAAAGTTGATTGAGGCAGGTCAGATGGCATCAACATCAAGCTATCTGCAAACGACGTCTGTGATTGGTGTAGAAGATGTTGAAAAGAAAATGGCTTTAAAAGAAGTATCGGGACAACCGCATGTGTTAGATAATGGCTACTTGTTAGTATTCGTCATTGACTACAATAGACATGATCTTGTGAGTGAACAACAAGGAAAGAACATGTCGACAAGTTTTGAATCTGCGGAAGGCTTGTTAGTTGGGACGGTGGATGCGTCATTGATGGCTCAAAATATTGCGTTAACAGCAGAGGATATGGGCTACGGCATTGTTTACTTAGGATCACTACGCAATGATGTGGCACGTGTTCGTGAAATTTTAGACTTACCTGAGCATACTTTCCCAATATTTGGTATGGCAATAGGTGTACCGGCAGATGATGAGAATGGCTCGCCTAAACCACGATTGCCATTAGAGCATGTCTTTCATGTGGATACGTATAACAATGATCGTGATGAGGCACGCCAACATTTAGCAGCATATGATCAAACGGTATCTGATTATTATAAAGAAAGAACGGATGGACGCCGAACAGAAACATGGTCAGAACAAGTCGCGAACTTTATGAGTAGTAAACAGCGCTTAGAGATGAGAGATTGGTTGCAAGAGTCAGGATTCAATAAAATATAGCCAAAAAAATACCACATGCGCAAGAGTGCGTATGTGGTGTTTTTGGATGATTAATGACTTGTTGTTAGCTCGTCATATTGATTGTCATTGAAGACATCTTCATCCAATTGTTTTGTTAATTTTGCTGTACCTGTTCCGGCTAATATTGAGTCATTAACATTTAATGCTGTACGTCCCATATCAATTAAAGGTTCGACTGAAATAAGAACACCTGCAAGACCGACTGGTAAGTTTAATGCAGAAAGTACGAGGATAGATGCAAATGTTGCACCACCACCGACACCTGCTACACCAAATGAACTGATGATCACAACGATGATAAGTGTTGCGATGAACTGTAGGTCAATCTCAACACCTGCAACTGGTGCTACCATGATGGCAAGCATTGCAGGGTAAATACCGGCACAACCATTTTGACCGATAGATAAACCGAAAGAACCTGAGAAGTTTGCAATCGCTTGTGGAACGCCTAAACGATTCGTTTGTGTTTGAATGTTAAGTGGTAATGTACCTGCGCTTGAACGTGAAGTGAAGGCAAATAGCATCACTTCTGCTGTTTTCTTCACATATTGGATTGTGTTAACACCTAAAACCAATAAGATGAGCAAGTGAATAATATACATTGTGATTAATGCAGCATAAGATGCGATAACAAATTTACCGAGTGTCCAAATCGCTGCAAAGTCACTTGTTGCCAATGTGTTTAACATAATCGCTAAGATCCCATAAGGTGTTAAGCGTAATACAAAAGTTACGATGGCCATAACAAGTGAGTACACGGCATCAATACCGCGTTTTAATACATGGCCATTTTCAGGTTGTTTACGTGCAACACGTAAATAAGCAAAACCAATAAACGCAGCAAAAATAACGACTGCGATTGTTGAAGTCGCACGCGCCCCTGTAAAGTCTAAGAATGGATTTGCAGGGAGTAATTCTAAAATTTGTGCTGGCAATGTCGTTGCTGTTAAGTCTTTTGCCGTTTGTGTAATTTCTGAACTACGTGCATTTTCAGCTTGGCCTAAATCAATCGTTGATGCATCTAGGCCAAATAACATCGCATAGGCAATTCCGACAATGGCTGAAACGGCAACAGTACCGATTAAAAACATGAAGATGTAACCGCCCATTTTGGCAAACTTCTCACCAAGGTCGATTTTTGTAAATGCTGCAATAATTGAAATAAATACTAATGGAATAACGATCATTTTTAAGAGGGAAATATATCCATTACCAATGATACCAATCCATTCAGTTGTTTGTGTTGTTATTTTGCTGTCTGCACCGTAAAGGAGTTGTACGACAATCCCGAGTACGATACCAAGACCGAGGGCAACAAAGACACGTGTTGGGAATTTAACGTGTTTCTTCGCCATCACCCATAGTCCAATCATGAACCCAGCAAAGATAATTAAATTAAGTATGATTAAAAATAAAGACATTTTGACGCTCCCTTCTAATTCCGACTTGTATTATAAGGATAATGGCAAGTGCTGTTAAAATCAACCCTTGTGCATGAAATTCTTATTTTATAGGGGAGAAAGGTCTTAATTGAGTTGCTGCCCTAGCATCTCCATCAATAAGCTGTGCCATACGTTCGCCAACAATAGGGGAGAGCAGGATACCATTTCGATAATGTCCGGTAGAGATGTAAAGATTATCGCGAAGTGCCCCCATAATCGGTACTTCATTCGATGTGATTGGTCGAATGCCTGTCCAAGTTTTAATGACATGATGTTCTCGCAGTTGTGGAATCATCAGTTGGCTTTCGCGATCTAACCATTGCAGGTTTTCCTCTTTATTCTGGGTACTCCAATTATCTCGTTCTGAAGTTGCCCCAATAAGATAGCGATTTGGTTTTTTAGGAACGATATAGCAACCATTCATATTAAAAATAGTTTCCTTCAGTCCTTTATAAGAAGAGGCGATTAGTTTTACGTCTCCTTTGACAGGGTGTGTCGGAAGGTGAATATCAAGTTGATGTAACAATTCCCCACTCCAAGCACCAGCTGCAATAATTAATTCATCTGCATTAAATGTTCCCTTAGAAGTTGTGATTTGATAATGTGATGCCTGTTGCGTGATATGTAACACTTCTGTATGTAAGTGTAGATCAATATGCGCACGTTTTGAGACAGATTGTAACAAAGCTTGCGTATATAGGTTGGCATTGATTTGACCGTCATCATGTATTTTGAACGCAGCGCAAGACGCCGTATCACAATAAGGGAAACGTTGACGTAATTGTTCAGGTGTTAATTGATAAATCTCATGGTCTTGTTGTGCTAGGAAAGCAAATTGTTTTTCAACTGCTGGAATGTCTTGTGGTGTCGTCGCCACTTTGATTAGCCCGTGAGATTGTAATTCAATATCCATATTTGTTTCTTTTAAAAGTTGTTGTGCTGTTGCTGGCATCATGGCACGACTTTCCATAGCCAAATGGTACAAAGGTGTATCTTCAAAAAACTCATTTTGTGCCCCCAACATACCACCAGCCGCGTAAGATGCATTCATACGTGGTGTGGAGCGATCGATGATATGAATGTGCCGATTTTGAGGGTTCAGTTGTCTGGCAATAGATAGCCCCATGACACCAGCTCCGATAATAACTGTCTGTAACATAAAAAAACCTCCTGCATGTGGGATGCAGGAAGTTGACATGTATGATTGAAATTGAGTCACATAAAATGCGAGCGTCAATGATATGATAGAACGTTGTATTTGCGTTGTGAAACGCGTGACAGATCATTGCTTCCCTTCGATGGTATTAACCATATCAGGTTCAAAGAGTTAAGAGTCAATCTTTCTCAGCTCACTTCGAGCACCCCTAGCATGTTATTTAATTTTAAGAGAGCGAGACAAAGGTTGGGAGCGTATTTATTGGCTCCCAACACAAAATTGATGTCTTATCTCTATTGTTCTAACCGCCGAACAAGCGTTGTAAAAAGCCTTTTTTCTCATTGCGTTCAATTGTATGTGCTAACGCTTTTTGTCCTTCGATTTGTGATTCAATATGTTTTTGTGTTGTACCAAGTTGTTCAGTTTGTTGTTTTTGTGCTTCTGTCAATGCTTCCATTGATGCACTATTTGATTTAAGTTGTTCTTCTAACTTGTTGTGTAATTGAGAGAGTGCTTCTTGTTGTTGATGTACTTGTGTCACCATTTGACCAAGAATTTGGCGTTCTTCACGCATTTGATTGATTTCATTATGCAACTCATTGAACAAGTTAGAAAGTTGTTGATCAGCAGGAAGTTGTTGTGAGTCTTCCTTTACAATCACTTGTAAAAAGTCTTTTTCCTTCTCAAGTTCTTCAAATGCAAGCTCGTAACTATTTGTTTGTCCAACACGCTCTGCAATCTCTTGGAAAAGTTCAATATCTTCTTCTTTGAAGTCAGTCGCTTCACGTCCACGGTATTCTGTTTTACCTAAATGGTAACCACGTTCTTCAAGATGCTGAACAATTTTTCGGACTTGCTTTTCGCTTAAGCCAGACTTTTGTGCGAATTCTTTTGTTAGCATATCATCGGATCCTTTCTCCTACAATTTAGACGACTGTCAGTGTTCGTTCAGTGACCCTTCAGTCTTACCTCCTCTTTATTGTAGCGACTTTATGGACCGATTTCAAGAGCTTATGCACTCGGTTCTTTTCGTAGGTCCATCTTCACAAGCAACGGATAGATCACTTTGCGTGGCAGTCTATTTGCGAAGACATACTTGAGGATATAGCAAGATTTGATGCTTGCTCCATAGATATCTTTTGTTAAAGGAATATTTGTCTTGATATATAAATCTAATGGGACAGGTTTTCCATTGCGGTTAAGTGATGGTTGTATATATGAAAGCTTCGTTTGCTTTTCAAATCCTTGCTGCGTTAAGAAACGTCTACGAAATGCAATGTCGTCTGCTGTTTTTGAATCTACATCTGGTGATTCAAAAGTAGATTCGAACATAAAGAAGTTAACATCACGACCATGAAGTTGTTGAGCCAGAGCGTTGATGTTTGTCTCAGTTTGATGAAGTGTTGCTTCAAGATACGATTCGCGTTGAGGGCCTTCCTCTGCAAGTAAATAAATAATAAAGCCAGCATTTGTCGTTGCTTCATAATGTGCAGTGGCAAAGCTAACAACACGGTCATCTTCAATACCGACTAAGAAGACGTAATCATTTTTCGTCTTTTCCGTTTTGAGTGATTGAACAAAGACGGACTCATCTTCAGTGACAAGATCGTCTAACTTTCCTAAATAAAAGTCTAATGTAGGTTGATACCATTGATCTTGTGTTGATTTAATTTGAATAAATTCCATAGTCTATCACCTCTTTGTAATGGCTTTAGTATAGCATAATCAATTCTACTAAATATATATGAGAAACCATATAAAAACATTCGAGCAGCATGTACGGCTCGAGTGTGATAGAACATATTCAAAAGTTTTTATGACAGTTGATGTTGCTTAAAAATGTAACTACAAAAGAATACGGCAATATTTAAAGCACTATTTCAATCGCATAGCGTACCTATCTTTTTAAATGAGCTTATTCAATGTCGCCTTTATGTTCAGATGGATGATGTTTAAATTCTTGTGTTTCGTATGAGCTATTTGTTTGTGATACTTCACTGTGGTTACCTGATTCAAAATGGCTCACAAGAATAACAATATCTCCATCAAGTACAGCTTGTTTGAGTTGCGCTTTATCGTTGTCAGCAAGATTGAAGCGTGTGAATGCTGCTTCTTCTGAATCTTCTCCAATAAAGAAGCGCATGAATTTATCGCTAATTGTGCCTGCTGTTGGCGTCTGTTTAACTTCTGAATCGTTAAAACGGTCTGTTGAGAGACGGTCTTTACTGATGATCGTAATTTCATGTTCTTTATAACCGTCACCTAATAATGTATTGACTGCTTCGATTGCAGCTTCTTCAGATTTTACTACTTTAAAATGAGTCATAGTGAATCCCCTCCGTCAAATCATTACTTATTTTGTCACTTACCCTTTAAATGAAAAGTTAAACGTTTACACCTATATTATGCTATGTGAATATAATGGTTGTAAAGTAGCTACAGTATTTCGGAAACTGTCCGATTTTCACACCAGTATTGCGAAAAAACGTCAAATTTGCTATTATCAGTTAATAATTTATATAGACTCATATAATCTGAAGAATATGGCTTTAGAAGTTTCTACCACGTCGCCTTAAACGATGTGACTATGAGTAATGACGGCATCAGTAATATGCGACTTTTGTTTTGTTCTACGTGATTGTGCTAGACTTGCACCGCAAATATCACGCATTCACGACACAGGACAGGATGACTGACAAAAGAACGTCCTTTACAACTGTATGACGATTACTCAAACACCTGAAACGATATTCTTTAGTTTTGGGTTTTTTTCATATCTTGAACTATCTAGGAGGAGTCGTTTTGGACGCATTAAAAAGAAAAGTCATCGAAGACGGTGTTGTGATTGATGAATCGATTTTAAAGGTGGATGGATTTTTAAATCACCAGATTGATGCAGGTTTAATGCATGAGATCGGTGAAGTATACCATTCACAATTTGGAGATCAAGGTGTTACAAAAGTACTAACAATCGAGGCATCAGGTATTGCGCCGGCGATTATGGTTGCGCATCGTTTTAATGTACCTTGTCTATTCGCAAAAAAAGCAAAGCCAAACACGTTGAATGAAGGATATTATCAGACAGATGTTCATTCATTTACGAAAAACAATACCAATCGTGTCATTGTTTCAACAGAATTTTTGTCAGACAAAGATAGAGTGCTTATCATTGATGACTTCTTAGCAAATGGTGAAGCGGCGCTCGGTTTACATCGATTGGCACAACAAGCAGGTGCAGAAACAGTTGGTGTAGGTATTTTAGTAGAGAAAAGCTTTCAGCCAGGACGTGCGCGCTTGGAAGAAGCAGGCTTAACAGTCTCATCACTGTGCCAAGTTGCATCGTTAAAAGGCAATAAGGTCACATTGCTAGGAGAAGATCAATGATCAAACGATTCTTGCTGAGTTTACAACACTTATTAGCCATGTATGCCGGAGCGATTTTAGTCCCTATCATTGTCGCAACAAGTTTAGATTTTACAGCGGAACAAACCGCTTATCTTGTAACAGTGGATATTTTTATGTGTGGGGTTGCTACCTTTTTACAAGTCTATAAAGGCATTGGTATTGGACTGCCGGTTGTCTTAGGATGTACGTTCACTGCAGTTGCACCCATGATTTTAATCGGTCAGACGAAGGGCATCGATGTCTTGTATGGTTCTCTATTTTTATCTGGACTGCTCGTTATTGTTATCGCACCATTCTTTGCTTCTCTTGTTAAGTTGTTCCCGCCTGTGGTAACAGGTAGTGTTGTAACAATTATCGGGATTACGCTTATGCCGGTCGCGATGAATTATCTTGCAGGTGGTCAAGGGGCTAAAGATTATGGGGATCCGAAACATCTTTTATTAGGTAGCGTGACACTGTTGATTATTTTACTTTTACAACGTTTTGCACGTGGATTTTTAAAGGCGATTGCCATTTTGCTAGGCTTGATTATTGGTACTATTTTTGCTGGCTTTTTAGGTGTGATCGATGCAGGAGAGGTTGCTTCAGCGCATTGGTTTGAACTGCCAAGACCGTTCCGTTTTACGGGGTTTGCTTTTGACTTTGGCGCAACGATTGTATTTTTCATTGTTGCATTGATCAGCTTAATTGAATCAACAGGTGTTTATCACGCTTTAAGTGAGATTACGGGTAAGACATTAACGCGTAAAGATTTCCGTAAAGGTTACATGGCTGAAGGGATTGCGATTACGCTAGGATCGATTTTTAATGCTTTTCCATATACAGCCTATTCTCAGAACGTTGGACTTGTGTCACTATCAGGCGCGAAAAAGAACGACGTCATCTACGGAATGGTTATTTTACTGATCATTTGTGGATGTATTCCTAAGTTAGGTGCATTGGCAAATATCATTCCACTATCTGTGTTGGGTGGAGCGATGCTTGCGATGTTCGGTATGGTGATGGCATATGGCATGCGTATTCTTAACGACATCAACTTCAAGAATCAAAATAACTTAATTATTATTGCTGTTTCGGTAGGTCTCGGTGCAGGGATTACAGCAGTGCCTGAAGCGTTCCAAGGATTGGGTGATCAGTTTTCTTGGTTAACGCAAAATGGGATTGTGTTAGGAACGATTTCAGCAATTGTATTAAATTTATTTTTTAATGGTCTAAACTATCAACAAAATCAAGAAAATGTGAAATAATGTAACTAATAATTTGAATGGAGGCTGTATAGAAATGTGGGAAAACAAGTTTGTAAAAGAAGCGCTAACGTTTGATGATGTATTACTTATTCCAGCTGAATCAAATGTATTACCAAAAGAGGTCGACTTAAGTGTGTCACTCTCAGATAAAATTAAGTTGAACATCCCGATTGTATCAGCAGGTATGGATACAGTAACAGAATCAAAAATGGCGATTGCGATGGCACGTCAAGGTGGTCTTGGTGTTATTCATAAAAACATGAGCATTGAAGATCAAGCAGATGAAGTACAAAAGGTAAAACGTTCAGAAAATGGCGTTATCACAGATCCATTTTATTTAACGCCTGAAGAAAGTGTCTATGAAGCAGAAGCATTAATGGGTAAATATCGTATTTCAGGTGTGCCTATTGTTGACAGCAAAGAGACGCGTAAACTTGTCGGCATTCTTACAAATCGTGACTTGAGATTTATTGAAGACTTCTCTATTAAAATTTCAGACGTTATGACAAAAGAAGACTTGATTACAGCTCCAGTTGGTACAACTTTAGAAGAAGCAGAAAAAATTCTTCAAACACATCGTATTGAAAAGTTACCATTAGTTAAAGATGGTGTTTTAGAAGGACTTATCACAATTAAAGATATTGAAAAAGTACATGAGTATCCTTATTCAGCAAAAGATGAGCACGGACGTTTACTTGTTGCAGCAGCAATTGGTATTGCGAAAGATACACCAATTCGTGCGAAAAAACTTGTAGAAGCAGGCGTAGATGCACTTGTTATTGATACAGCACATGGTCATTCACAAGGTGTTATTGATCAAGTGAGATTTATTAAAGAAACATACCCTGAGATTACAGTCATTGCTGGTAACGTTGCGACAGCTTCAGGTACAAACGCATTATTTGAAGCGGGTGCGGATGTTGTCAAAGTAGGTATTGGACCAGGTTCAATCTGTACAACACGTGTTGTTGCAGGTGTTGGTGTCCCTCAAATCACAGCAGTTTATGACTGTGCAACAGAAGCACGTAAACACGGTAAAGCGATTATTGCAGATGGTGGTATTAAATTCTCAGGAGATATCGTTAAAGCACTTGCTGCAGGTGGTCATGCAGTTATGCTTGGTAGCTTATTAGCAGGTACAAAAGAAAGCCCTGGAGAAGTTGAAATGTTCCAAGGTCGTCAATATAAAGTATATCGTGGCATGGGATCACTTGGTGCGATGGCAAGCGGTTCAAATGACCGTTATTTCCAAGAAGATAAAACACCTAAAAAATACGTGCCAGAAGGTGTAGAAGGTCGTATCGACTATAAAGGGCCATTACAAGAAACAATTTACCAATTAATTGGTGGTGTGAAGAGTGGTATGGGTTACACAGGTTCACACAACTTACAACAATTACGTGATGAAGCACAATTCACGAAGATGAGTGCAGCCGGCTTAGCAGAAAGTCACCCACATGATGTTCAAATCACTAAAGAATCACCTAACTACTCATTCTAAAATTAAAGGAGTACAACAGTATGGAAATGGCAAAAGAACAAGAACTGATTCTTGTCCTCGATTTTGGTAGTCAATACAATCAGCTGATTACACGTCGCATTCGTGAAATGGGCGTGTACAGCGAACTGCATGATCATGAGATTTCATTAGATGAGATTAAAAAAATGAATCCAAAAGGGATCATTTTATCAGGTGGACCAAACTCTGTTTATGAAGATGATGCGTTCACAATCGATCCAGCAATTTATGATTTAGGTGTGCCGGTATTAGGTATTTGTTACGGTATGCAATTAACAACAAAACTTTTAGGTGGTAAAGTAGAACGCGCCAATGAACGTGAATACGGTAAAGCCATCATTAAAGCGAAGTCTGACGAATTATTCCACGGCTTGCCAGAAGAGCAAACGGTATGGATGAGTCATTCAGACAAAGTCATTGAAATTCCAGAAGGCTTTGAAGTGATTGCAGATAGCCCAAGTACACAATACGCAGCAATTGAAGATAAAAAACGTCGTATCTATGGTGTGCAATTCCACCCAGAAGTACGCCATACAGAGTTTGGTAACGACTTGTTAGAAAACTTTGTACGTCGTGTTTGTGATTGTACAGGTCAATGGACGATGGAAAACTTCATCGACATTGAAGTACAAAAAATTCGTGAACAAGTGGGTGACCGTAAAGTCTTATGTGCCATGAGTGGTGGCGTAGACTCATCAGTGGTTGCGGTACTTTTACACAAAGCCATTGGTTATCAATTGACATGTATCTTTGTTGACCATGGTCTATTACGTAAAGGTGAAGGCGATATGGTGATGGAGCAGTTCGGTGAAGGATTCAACATGAACATTATTCGTGTGAATGCGAAAGAACGCTTCATGTCAAAACTTGAAGGTGTCTCAGATCCAGAGAAGAAACGTAAAATCATCGGTAATGAGTTTGTATACGTATTCGACGATGAAGCTTCTAAATTGGAAGGCGTTGACTTCTTAGCTCAAGGTACGCTATATACAGACGTGATCGAGTCTGGTACGAAGACAGCACAAACAATCAAATCGCACCATAACGTAGGTGGCTTGCCAGAAGATATGGAATTCGAATTGATAGAACCAATCAACACACTTTTCAAAGATGAAGTGCGTGCATTAGGTATCGAATTGGGTATTCCAGAACACCTCGTTTGGCGTCAACCATTCCCAGGACCAGGTCTTGGTATTCGTGTCCTTGGTGAAATTACAGAAGATAAACTAGAAATCGTTCGTGAATCAGATGCGATTTTACGTGAAGTGATTCGTGAAGAAGGTTTAGAACGTGAAATCTGGCAATACTTTACAGTGTTACCAGACATTCGCTCAGTCGGCGTCATGGGAGACTATCGTACGTACGACTACACGGTGGGTGTTCGTGCAGTAACATCTATCGACGGTATGACAAGTGACTTCGCGCGTATCGATTGGGAAGTATTACAAAAGATCTCAACACGTATCGTGAATGAAGTAGACCACGTTAACCGCGTTGTGTATGATATTACATCTAAGCCACCAAGTACCATAGAATGGGAATAAGCTTAAATAGATAAAATAAGACCTTGCAGCCAATGATGGTGTGCAGGGTCTTGTTTTTTGAGAAAATATAATTTTCTGTGGATACTTCAAAAATCTGAAAATCCATATTTACGCTACATATTGATATTTTATGATAAAGATATTATTGGATAAGGGGAGAAATATAAGTAGAACAGTTGCTATCGTTCTTTAGTAAGATACTGCTAAAAGAACTGTACTATTTGAATGATGTGAATGGTCTTATTTATAGTTTTACAAGAGGGAAAAAGGTTTTGAGGATGTTATAAAACTTTTTCTTTATGATTACTAATCAGTAAAGTGAATCCATATATAGTATTTTAGAGAGGTTTGGGTATGAATTTAGTGATATATTATAGATAGTGATTCAGCCTAGTCAGATACGTCTGGCAGGCGTTTTTTTACAAAAAGGTAGTGACGAAAGTGTCAGAGAAGGTTTATAGAACGGATGAAGTATGAATTGCTGTGGTGATTCTGTTGCAAAGATAATTTTATATTATAATTTCAGCAAAAAGAACGAGGGTTCTATCTTATTCACTAATTGTACAACGTACTGTACAATAGGTATAAGTTAATAAAGGAGGCTGTATTTATGACTGTACTAACTTATTCAAATGCACGTAAAAACTTTAGACGCTTAATAGATAAAGTAAATGAAGATAGTGATACGGTAACCATTACTACCAATAATAAAAATGCTGTATTAATGAGTGAAGCAGACTATAATTCAATTATGGAGACGCTTTACTTACAACAGTCCCCTGTCAATGCTAAACACCTTTCTCAATCAATTGCTGAAGCTGAGAATAAAAATATAGTAGATGTAGATATAGATTCATATGAGTAAGTTAAATATTACTTTCACACCTACAGCTTTTGAGGATTATGAATATTGATTAAAACAGGATAAGAAGTTATTAAGGGAGATCAACAGCTTGATAAAAAGGATACAACGTGATGGTCTTTTAGAAGGTGAGGGTAAGCCTGAACCTTTGAAAGGTAACTTAAGAGGATATTGTAGTAGAAGAATTAACCACGAACATAGATTAGTTTATGCGATTAAAGACAATCAAATGATAATCATTGCGTGCAGATACCACTATTAAAAAAAGAGCTCTAGGTTTATTTAAAATGGACCCTATAGATTAGATACTAAAAAAGTGTCAGTCTGTAGGGTCTATTTTAATGCATAATCATAATAACTAATCTAACAGCAGTTTTACGTCCTAATCTATTCTCTGTCTACCATGATATGTATATTGATATGACATAAAATTTAATGTTTTCCTAATTCCCCCTCGCATAAATTTTAGGTTAACCTAACAAATAAATTGATTTAAAATAAAAATATGGCTATACTACATGGGTAAAGAGAGGAGAATGACAATGCGTAAATTAAATTACATAAAGATTCCACTGGTTTTAACAGGTTTATATTTTGTTTATCCAACACAAGTGGCACATGCTGATGAGTTGGCAGAACCATCTCATCAAAATTCAATACTTCAAGAAGGTAGTCAGACATCACAGACAGGTGAACAAGAACAGGTTGATGCAGTGTCTCGTCATTCAAATGAAACGCAGACATCAACATTGGAAACGAATCAGCAAAATAAGGCAGATACATATGATACACAAGATGATGAAGCAGAGAATCAAGAAGCTAATGAAGTAGAAGAAAATAAGGGTTATGATACGTCACAGGATCCAAATTTTGATACTGATGGAGATCTGATTGATAATCGTCGAAAATTAACAGGTAATGAAGTAAAACCCGAAACGGCGGTTGTGCATACGGATAATGCAAATTATACGGGACAAATAGAAAGTCTGAAAGGTGGAGATGGAACGGGTGCTGTTATTGGTAAAAATTTAGTACTAACAGCCGGGCATGTATTATATAACAACAATTCACCGAGAGATTACATGACGGGCGGTTATGTCATCCCAGGTAAAGATGGCGATAAAGAGCCTTATGGTCGCTTTAAAATTAAGGCGATGCATGTACCTGAACGTTATGAAGAAACACCTTGGAGAAAGTACGATATGGGAATTATTGAATTAGAGCCGAATGAAAAAGGACAATCAATTGGTGATTTAATTCCACCTTATCGTATTAAGCAGTTTGATCGAAGTATGATTGGCCAGAAAGTGTATAGCCAAGGTTATCCGGCTGATAAGAATCCAGTTAAACAAAATCAATGGCATGCGGATGGTAAAATTATTCAAGTTCAAGATCAAGGAACAATTGAATATTCAATGCATAATTCAGAAGGACAGTCAGGAGGGCCGGTTCTATTAGATAAAACACGTGAGATCATAGCGGTACATACGTATGGGACACTTGGTAATCAGTACGGTACATTAGGAACGCCTATCACATCTGAATTATATGACTGGATTTCAAGTTTTATAGATAAAGAGGGACCCATCAAGTCTACAGAAGAGACTGAACCACAGCAGGCGAATTCTTCTCAAGAACAGAGTGAAACAAATCAAGAAGATCACTCTGGTGAAGTAGCAACTCCTGAAAAGAAAGTAGAAAATGCAGATGACGATATACATGCAGTAGCGCCAACTCAAGATAAAACTGAAGAAAACCATATATCTGGTGGTGTGACATCCTCTGAACAACAGGAAGAAAAAACGCAAGATGATGCATTTGTGCCAGAAAAATCATCTGAACATCAAAAAGAAAAAACTAAAGATAACAGAGAATTATCTAAGGTACAAGATAAAATATTGAAAACTGAGTCACAACAAACAGAAAATAACGTGCTATCTTCTGTTCAGGTAGCTAATGCATCTGACGTGGCTGTTAAGACAGTTCCTTTAAAACCTGTTCATGTTGTTGATTCTAATATGAAGCCAGTGACAACAGAATCGATGCCTCAATTTAAGCCAAAGATGATGCAGATATCATATCAAGCCTCACATATGTCAAGTATGCAAGGGGCACATATTACGAGCCATCATGATAAGACAACGGTCAAACAATTACCTCAAACAGGTGAGACGAATACAAGTCATTCCTTCTTGGCTGGCTTTTCTATAACGATTTTAGGTTTTATGTTGTTGCGATTTAGAAGAAAAATAAAAAACTTGTAGATGATCAAAGCTAGAATTTCCTAATAAGGATTTTCTAGCTTTTTTGAATATAATAGCATCATAAAATTTCAAAATTTATCCAATAATTAATGGTTAAGATGTGATAGAAATGTGGTATTCTAGTAAAAATATATTCTGTGGGACTGGAGATAGAAAGGCATTATTTCTTATTTTAACCCCGACGAAAGGAAAATATATGAATAAGACGATTAAAGAAATACCTAAAATAGAGTTACACTGTCATTTAGATGGCTCTGTCAGTCCAACCTATATACAAACGCAAGCAAAAGAGCAGAATATCGCGATTGACATGACAAAAATTTCAGCTAACGCTCAGTGTCAAAGTTTGGATGAGTATTTAAGGTGTTTTGATGAGATTTTGAAAGTGATGCAAACCTCTAAAAGTTTGTCAGATAGTGTTATAGATGTAGTTTCTCAAGCGCATCATGATGGTGTTAAATACATTGAACTAAGATTTGCGCCTAAATTTCATATGGATCAAGGATTATCATTATCAGAAGTGCTAAATGCAGTTGTACAAGGTGCTGTGCAAGCAGAGCATCAATATCCAGTCATAGTACGTTTATTAGTATGTGGGATGAAACACCATAGTAATGCGGAAAACATCGAAGTTTTTAAACAGATTCATACACAGCCGTCGATTCAAAAATATATTGTCGGTGTTGATTTAGCTGGTGGTGAAGAAGATGAGGCGATGATGCAATTTGCGGAATGTATCGAATATGCTCAAACACATAATATGAACTTAACTTTACATGCTGGAGAATGTGGTTGTAATAAAAATGTATATGATGCGATCAAATTGGGAGCGCAACGCATTGGTCATGGTGTGTCATCAATCAAAGATGTACAGTTGCTTGAAACATTAAAAACAGAAGATGTCTTATTAGAAATCTGCCCTTGCAGTAACCTACAGACAAAAGCGATTCGCCATATTTCAGAAATTGATCTACCGTTATTGAAAAAATTAGACGTTCCATTTTTAATCAATACTGATAATAGAGGTGTGACACAAACTAATTTAATTAAAGAATACACATTATTATTGGAAAATGAGTTATTAACAATGGAAGATATTGCGATAATTAATCGCAAGGCTTTGAAATATGCTTTTGTTGAATCTGAGGTAAAAGTGCAATTGATGAATCGTTACTTTAATGAATGAGTAAAAGAGATCTGAGGCATCATAAAATGAGTAAGGTTTTCGACATAATATCGTAATTCCTCAAAAAAGCTATTTTGAGAATTGCGACGTTCTGTTTGACCTAAATAGTTTCTTTCATGGCCGTGTTCCCTTCAATTTTAAGTAAGTATATGAAATGACAAATTCTAAAATATTCATTAACATTAAATGAAAGCGCTACACATTTTATTTGAGAGGTGGATATGATGAATTACATTAAACATTTAACATCTGAAGACGGTACGCAAATTTATACAAAAGTGAATGATATTGTCGGTGAACCAGCGAAAGCCAATGTGATTATTGTGCATGGTTTGGCAGAGTCGTTAGAGCGTTACGATGAAATTACGATCTATCTGAATGCGAATCAATTCAATGTCATTCGCTATGATCAACGTGGTCATGGTCGCTCTGGAGGAGAACAAACATTTTATAGTCGCATTGATGAAATTGTTGAAGATTTATCAGCAGTTGTGAACTATGTGAAAGAGACGTTCGAAGGGAAAGTGTATTTGCTAGGTCATAGTATGGGTGGATATACGGTAACGCTATTTGGTACGAAATACCCAAATACTGTGGATGGAATCATTACATCGGGTGCGTTGACACGCTACCAAAAAGAGTTGTTTGGATATCCAGATCGCAGTATTTCACCTGAAACATATGTGGATAATGAATTAGGGCAGGGTGTTTGTTCGGACCCGGACGTCATGAAAAAATATGAGCTCGATGATTTAAATGCGAAGCGTATTTCAATGGGGCTGATTTTCACGCTTTTAGATGGTGTGGAATACTTAAAATCACACGCTGAAAAGTTAACGGATAATATTCTTATCTTGCACGGTAAAGAAGATGGATTAGTAAGTTACAAAGATTCTTTACAATTATTTGATGAAATCGGATCAGAGCATAAATCAATTCATATCTATGATGGCTTACAACATGAAATCCTAAATGAAAGTTCATATAACCAAAATATCTTTGCGGAAATTGTGGCTTGGTTAGAAAATGAATTGAGAAGATAAAAGTGATATAGACATAAAAAGCTAGGACCCCATGGTGAGGTGCTAGCTTTTTGTTACTCAGCTTGTGCAATTGTTACGGTCACATCGCCATGTCCGAGTGTTTCACGTAGACCGTGATCATCTATCAAATGCCCTAATCGTGTGTAAGTATAAGGGGTCGAAAAGCTTTCATAAAACAAGACAATTGTATCAGAACCATATAACATCAAGTCACCGGATTGAATAGTTTCAACAGCTTCATGTTGTGTGGGCAATGATGTATCAAGTGTATGATATTTTTCATTGTGATGAAAATCTGACATAGAAATAGTGAGTGGCAATAATGTTAAAAGTCTTTGTGTGGCAGCATTGTCTAAGAGGGAAGCATGATATGTCTTATCTTTGATTGTTAGCGAAATATTCGTCATCATTTATCGCTTCTTTCGTTAAGTTTATATATATATTTTAAAGTTTAAAGGTAGATGGCTCAAAGAATTTGTATTCATTTACAATTATTGAAACAGAAGTCTTCAAAAAGGGTGTCGAGTATGTTAGAGTAATCGATGGACTTAATAACGGAAGCGTGTCAGCAACGACTGAATTGTCTCTTACAACCCCAAGTGAGATGAGTACGCATGATGCGCCATATATAAAATTGACGTGTAAACGCCTGAGATATAGAGTGGGCGTTTTTCATTTTGTAGTAGGAGGGAAAATAATGAAGATGTTTATCACTTTTTTAGTGACATCATTGCTTAGCTTCGTAGGTTTTGCAGTTGCAGGGTTTGTAGCAAGTGACGTGCAATGGGTACACATTACAGCGATGTCATTGTTAGTTGGTTTATTGATTACTTGGACATTCAATCCAATTGCGCCATTTAACTTTAAAAAACAGCATTAGTAGCCGATTTATCCTAAAGTCACCCATGATCTGGGTGGCTTTTTTATGTGGTATTGAGTATGCTAACATGAAAAGGAATTGAGAAGAATGGAAGTGATGGGATGATTGGGATTAGTGCATGTTTAATTGGAGAAGCGGTACGTTATGATGGCGGTCATAAACGACAAAATGACTTGAAGCGAATGATTGAGCGTGGAGAGGCAATCGCGATTTGCCCAGAAGTACTTGGTGGATTGTCCGTCCCACGCGAACCTTCCGAAATGGTTAGAGGGGATGGATTGTCTGTTTGGAGTGGACAAAGCGAAGTGGAGACGCGATCTGGTAGAAATGTGACGCATGCTTTTAAAAAGGGTGCACAAGAGGCATTAAACATTTTGAAAGAATATGATATTGATACAGTCATTTTGAAAGATGGCAGTCCATCTTGTGGCAGTACGGAAATCTATGATGGCCAATTTAACGGCACTAAAATGACAGGAGTGGGTGTCACGACAGCGTTACTTCAACAGTACGGGATTCGTGTTTATCATGAACATAATTGGCGAGAGATAAATCAAAATAAGGCATGAGCTCACAAGCTCATGCCTTTTGTTATCTTGTTGTATCAAGTTTTTTCAAATCTTGGTAACATCGATCAAGTGTCGGGGTGTGAAGCTGATGAAGTTGTGATTGGCGAGAAATATAGCCTTGTATCGCTTCCACTTCTAGTGGCTGTTTGTTTTTTACATCATAATACATACTTGTGCCCATATCATCAGGATACCCTACATAAATTTGCATAATATCATCTACAGTTGTTTCTGGGAATGTGATACCACATGATTGAGCGACAAGAAGCCCTTCAGTTAGAAGTTGACGGCATAGTTCATTCATATCTGAACGTTTAAGTACACGTGCAGTATCTTGAGTGAGTGCTGTCACAGTATTAATCCCTAAATTGACTAAGAGCTTGTACCAAATAGGCTGTTCAATATCATCTTCAAGAATCAATTCTAACTTAGACTGTGCGAGTTGTTGTATGAGTTGTTCCGTATTTGAATCACGTTGAATATGTATACGGCGATCACGAAAATGTGTGACGTGTTGTTTTTGTTTTTCACCACTAATATAAACGACGCCTTGATATGCGTGATAGTCTGTCAATAAGTCCAACTGTCCATAACCATTTTGCGCTAAGATAATACAGGTATTGGCGTGTGTGATCCGTCTTAAATATGGAATGACTGCTGCGAGTTGATGTGTTTTAACGGCGATAAAAATGACGTCAAATACATCTTGATGTGTGTTGAGTGGTTGCACATCAATTGTCGTTTGTGATTGTGTTTCTCGATCATTGTAAATACGTATCTCTTGCTGGCGTCCGAGAAGTGTGACAGAAGTGGTCGGTTGTATGAACATAGCGATAGATGTTCCAACTGCACCTGCCCCAATTACAGCAATATTTGTCATAATATCGCTCCTTTGCGTGTATTTATATTCACTATAGCGAGCGTTTAGGATAAAATCAAAGTAAATACAAATTAATTTTGTAAGCGCTTATTTTAAAATAAAAAATAAGAGGTGTCACAATTGAAAAGTTTAAGAGATTTACATCAAATGAAAGCGGCAAGCAAAAAGATTTCAATGGTCACAGCATATGATTATCCAAGTGCTAAGCAAGTAGAAGCAGCAGCAATTGATATGATTCTAGTTGGCGACTCACTCGGTATGACAGTCCTTGGTTATGAAAGTACGGTCGATGTCACACTGGATGATATGTTACATCATGCTAAAGCAGTGAGACGTGGTGCCCCGGATACGTATGTAGTCGTGGATATGCCGTTTGGTTCGGTAGGTATTGATTTACCGATTGACTTACAAAATGCAACAAAACTTTATCAACAAAGTGGTGCGAATGCGGTTAAAGTAGAAGGCGGACACTTAACATCATTCATTGAACAAGCAACATATATGGGCGTGCCGGTGGTCTCACACTTAGGATTAACACCACAAAGTGTGGGTGTAATGGGCTATCGTATGCAAGGTGCGACAAAAGCAGCAGCTGAAAAGTTAATTGCAGATGCCAAAGCGGTTGAACAAGCAGGTGCTGTTGTCCTTGTACTTGAAGCCGTACCAAGTGATCTCGCAGCGCATATTAGTGAACAACTAGATATACCAGTTATCGGTATCGGTGCAGGCAATGGAACGGATGGTCAAGTGCTTGTTTATCACGATATGTTAGCTTATGGCGTGGAACGTACAGCAAAATTCGTTAAACAGTATGGAGACTTTTCAACAGGTATTGAGGTGTTGAAACAATATGATGTGGAAGTTAAAAATAGCACATTCCCATCAGAAGAATATACGTATCAAAAACAAATTATGGATGAGGTGGACAAATAGTCATGACACAAGTCATTACTGAAGTTAAAGAAATGCAAGCGTTGATGAAAAAACAGAAACGTAAAGGAGTTCGTATTGGTTTCGTTCCAACGATGGGGGCATTGCATGATGGACATTTATCTATGATGCGCCGTTCGGTTAGAAACAATGACATGACGGTTGTAAGTGTTTTTGTGAATCCTTTACAGTTTGGACCGAATGAAGATTTTGATGCGTATCCAAGACAAATAGAGCAGGATGTGGCAGCGGTTGAAGCGGTCGGTGTAGATTATGTGTTTTATCCGAGTGTTGAGGAAATGTATCCAGATACGTTGGGCATCAATGTGACGGTCGGACGTCTCGCGGAAGTCTTAGAAGGCGCACAACGTCCAGGACATTTTGATGGCGTAGTCACAGTCGTAAATAAATTATTCAATATTGTACAACCAGACTTTGCATATTTTGGTAAAAAAGACGCCCAGCAGTTAGCAATTGTTGAAAAAATGGTTGCGGACTTTAATCATACAGTCAAAGTCATCGGTGTTGATATTGTACGTGAAGAAGATGGTTTGGCGAAAAGTTCACGCAATGTCTATTTAACAGAGGAAGAACGCCAAGAGGCACCATATCTTTATCAAAGCTTATTGTTAGCACAGGCGCTTTACGACAAAGGTGAACGTTCGAGTGATCAATTGGTGTCAGTGATACGTGAATATTTAGAATCAAATACATCTGGTCGTATAGAAGAAGTTGCAGTGTATAGCTATCCAGAACTAGAACCATGTGACACGATTGATGGTAGAGTCTTTGTTTCATTGGCCGTAAAATTTTCTAAAGCGCGATTAATTGATAATATTATTATTGAATAAATAGAGACACCTCAAAAGATAGGCAGAAAACCTTACTTTTGAGGTGTTTTTTGATGTGCTTAATTTTTAGGGACTACGGTGTATTTCCCCTTTATCAATGTAAGCATATGAAAGGCACATACTATTATTTGCTTGCGTATTCTATATTTTAATAAGTTGATTGTGATAACGCGTTGAAATAGCTTTACCTTGTTTATATGGATTGCCTAAAGTTTATCAGGGGATGTTTTCATGGTATGCATAATGTAGTATTCTTAAAAAGTAATTGAAGACTGTACTTTGTTTTTGATTATGGAAGATACTATCGAATTTTTCATATCACTATAGGTGCTTATGGATATTTCGATAACTAGGGGTGTGAGAGTTATGTTTCAAGCAATGTTACATGGTTTTTTACTAGCATTGGGTTTGATACTGCCTTTAGGTGCGCAAAATGTTTTTGTGTTTAACCAAGGTGCGAATCATAAAAGTTTGAAAAAAGTAATACCTGTGATTTTAACAGCAGGTCTATGTGATACACTACTTATTTTATTAGCTGTACTAGGCGTTTCTTTATTGTTAAATCAATATCCGTCCTTACAACTTGCTATCTATATCATTGGACTGCTGTTCCTGTTATACATGGCTTGGTCATTATGGACAGAGAAACCCGGAGATGCAACAGATCAACCCTCTATGTCAGCGCGTAAACAAATTGGTTTTGCTTTGTCGGTATCGCTCCTCAATCCTCATGCGATTATGGATACAATTGGTGTGATTGGAACGAGTGCATCGGTTTATATGGGAGAGGAGAAACTGGCGTTTACTTGTGCAACGATTGCAGTATCTTGGGTTTGGTTTATTGGTTTAGCAGTTATCGGCAAACAATTGGGACGCCTGGATGCGTCTGGAAAGTATATTGTGATACTCAACAAGGTCTCAAGCCTTATTATTTTAGCTGTAGCAGGTATTGTTATAAAAAATATGTGGACATTAATTTGAATGTGACATACAGAAAAAAGATGTGATACTTTTATAGAGAAGTATGACATCTTTTTTTATTGAAATAAGTTGTTCAAATATCTTTTTAAAATAGCGTGATGGGGACGCTTAGAGAATGTTCAAACACCTAACATTTCTCTAGTACCTCTATTTTATTTATGCCGAAATCCATAATTTTTAAGTTTAATTTATGTTTTTTATTGTCATTTTTCTATTAATATGCCATACTTTTTATTATTAGTATGACATATTAAACAGATGAGGTGACAGACAGTATGGCAAAATTAGTATACGCATTTGATGAAGGGCACAAGGACTTGAAAGATTTGTTGGGTGGTAAAGGGGCCAACTTATCTGAGATGAAGCGCTTAGGATTACCTGTACCTGATGGTTTTACGATTACAACAGAAGCATGTATCGACTATCTTCAACGTGGTCAAGCGTTATCTGATGAAGTGAAGACACAACTAGCAGAACAGTTACAGGCTTTTTCAGAACGTACGGGTAAGGCATTTTCTTCAGACGATCATTTATTACTCGTGTCTGTGCGTAGTGGTGCTAAGATTTCAATGCCAGGTATGATGGATACAATCTTAAACTTAGGATTGAATGATGAGAATGTTGAAAAATTAGCTGAGAAAACAAATGACGCACGATTTGCGTATGATTGTTATCGTCGTTTACTCCAAATGTTTGGTGAAGTTGTTTACAACATCCCAATGACAGCTTTTGATACATATTTTGATGGCTACAAAAAAGAACATGGCTATGTTAATGATGCAGATATTCCTGCAGAAGGTTTAAAGGAGATTTGTCAGCACTATAAAGAAGTGTATGTTGAAAATGTATACAAACCATTCCCTCAAGAACCGTTGAACCAACTGTTAGAGGCAGTTGAAGCGGTCTTCAAATCATGGGATAACGACCGTGCACGTGTTTATCGTGACTTGAACGATATTCCACACGATATTGGTACAGCAGTAAACGTACAAGAAATGGTATTCGGTAACAGTGGTCCGAAGAGTGGAACGGGTGTTGCTTTCACACGTAACCCAGCAACTGGTGAAGCAAAATTATTTGGTGAATATTTATTAAATGCCCAAGGTGAAGATGTTGTGGCAGGTATTCGTACGCCACAAGATATTGATACATTAAAAGAACAATTACCAGATGTCCATGCAGCATTTGTAAAAGTGACAGAACAACTTGAAGCACATTATAAAGATATGCAAGATATTGAGTTTACTATCGAAAATGAACAGCTTTATATTTTACAAACACGTAATGGTAAACGTACAGCGACTGCTGCAATCCAAATAGCGGTTGATTTGGTTGAAGAAGGGGTTCTGACAAAAGAAGAAGCTGTTACAAAAGTAGATGTAAAATCGATTGATACATTATTACATCCAACGTTCAAAGAAGAGGCGTTGGAAGCAGCAGAAGTCATTTCTAAAGCAGGTTTACCAGCGAGTCCAGGGGCATCAACAGGTCGTGTGGTATTCTCAGCAGAAGATGCAAAGTTGCGCGCTGAACAAGGGGAGAAAGTCATTTTAATGCGTCCTGAAACGTCTCCAGAAGATATTGAAGGAATGGTTGCCAGTGAAGCGATTGTGACAACACATGGCGGTATGACATCTCACGCAGCCGTTGTGGCACGTGGTATGGGTAAATGCTGTGTGACAGGCTGTTCAGACTTAGACATTGATACGGTGAATAAAACAGTGACATATGCTGGTGGTTTGATTCATGAACTTGATGAAGTATCTGTAGACGGTTCAAATGGTGATCTCTACGTAGGTGCTGTTGAAACAACAAGTGCAGAACATAGCGAGGCTTTCGATCTATTTATGTCATGGGCGAAAGAAGTAGCACGCTTAGATGTCCGTATGAATGCAGAAACAAAACCAGACATTGAAGCGGGTTATCAATTTGATGCAGTTGGTATTGGACTTGTACGTACGGAGCATATGTTCTTTGGTGCTGAGCGTCTAGTAGAAATGCGTCGATTCATTCTGTCATCAGATCATGAAACACGTATCCAAGCGTTAAACAAAATCCGCGACTACCAAACAGAAGACTTTGAACAAATCTTCCGTTTATCTGGGGAACGTCCAACGATTGTCCGTTTATTAGATCCACCATTGCATGAGTTCCTACCAAAAGCGGGTGATGAAGTACGCAATGTTGCACAACAACTTAATATTTCTGAACAACAATTGAATAAGCGTATTGCGGAATTACACGAAACAAACCCAATGTTAGGTCACCGTGGTTGTCGTTTAGCAATTACGTATCCAGAATTGTATGTGATGCAAGCTGAAGCGATTATGGGAAGTGTGGCACGTTTACAAGAAGAAGGCATTCATTGTAAGCCAGAAATTATGATCCCACTTGTATCAACAGTAGAAGAATTTAAGTTATTAAAAGAACAAATTGTAGCATGTATCGATAAACTTGCAGAAGAAACAGGTCAATCATTAACGTACTTAATTGGTACAATGATTGAAACACCACGTGCATGTATGGTAGCAGGTGCCTTGGCAGAGGAATGTGACTTCTTCAGCTTTGGTACAAACGATTTAACACAATTGACATATGGTTTCTCTCGTGATGATGCGGGTAAATTTATTAATGAGTATGTGACGAATCAAATTTTAGCGGTAGATCCATTCCAAACAATTGATAAAGAAGGTGTAGGTGCGTTAATTGATGTTGCAGTTACACAAGCAAAAGCAGTGAAACCAAGTATTAAAATCGGTGTCTGTGGTGAATTAGGTGGCGATCCGAAATCAATTGGTTACTTCAACGACTTAGCGATTGATTATGTATCATGCTCACCATTCCGTGTGCCAGGTGCGATTCTAGCCACAGCACAGAGTGAGGCTGAGAGAGGAAGATAAGAGTGAGTAAGCAGCAGTTAACTATTTTTATCGTGTCTGATGCGCTGGGTGAAACTGCTCAACGCATGACACAAGCAGTGATGGGACAATTTCCGGATGTCAAACAAGTACAGATTAAAAAGTTCCCCTTTATTAAGAGTGAAGATGATTTGCGAACAATTTTGGCGCTAGCAGTGGAAAAAGAGGCCATTGTTGTGACAACGATTGTTTCACGCAAATACAATGAAATGGCTAAGGCGTATGCTGAGGAACACCATATTCAGTATGTGGACTATATGACAGACTTCATGAATATGGTTCAAGAGAAAACGGGTATCGAACCCGTGTCGGAAACAGGAATGATTCATAAGCTAGATGATGATTATTTCAAACGTATCGAAGCAATCGAATACTCTGTAAAATATGATGATGGTAAGCATTTTACAGATATTGGTGAAGCGGATGCTTTGATATTAGGCGTGTCACGTACGTCTAAAACGCCACTTAGTATGTACTTAGCGAATAAAGGCTATAAAATCGCAAATATTCCATTAGTACCAGAAGTCGGTATTCCAGATGAAGTATTTAAACAAAAAAATCTGAAAGTATTCGGTCTTACAGCGAGTCCAGAATATATTATGAATATCCGTACAGAACGCGTGAAGGTACTCGGCATCTCAGGAAAGGCAACATACAATGACTTATCACGTATTAAAAAAGAATTGGCTTATGCTGAAGAAATGTTTGCGCGACTCAATGCAACAGTGATCAATACAGAATATCGTTCTATTGAAGAATCGGCTTTTTACATCGAGAAATTTTTACAAAAATAATAGGTGATTCCATAGGAAAAACGAAAAAACAGCGTGTTGTCCATTGTAGGAAACACGCTGTTTTTATGCTGTTACTTAATGCGTCTACCACGTTTGTCCGTTGTTGGTACTACAAAATATAGGACTGCGAATGTGACGACGGAGATAAATGTGACTGTAGCAGTAATCGCAGGATTTAGACTAAATAGTACAGAAGACAAGGCGCAAAGTGTACTGATAATAATCGCTATAAGATAGCAAAGTTCTTTTAATTTTTGAGTCATCTGATTCATCACCTCTTTATTCAACTTAATCATACCAAATGAAATGAAATATTCAACGCTTACATAAAATTTTCGTAATAATTTTCAGAAAAAAGAGTGATCGTATATTGCCGGGATTTTTATAGTATGTTATAGTTCTATAGATTACGTTAAAAAATACTTTATCGCTTTAACGCAGAAAGGGTGTAAAGGATGCCAAAAGAGTCGCAATGGAAAACATCAACAGGTTTTATATTGGCAAGTGCCGGTTCAGCGATAGGCTTAGGTGCGATGTGGAAGTTTCCGTATATGGCAGGTATGTACGGTGGCGGTGCGTTTTTGCTTATGTTTTTATTATTTACAATATTAGTTGGCCTACCACTCCTTGTTATGGAGTTCGTTGTAGGTAAAGCAGGTCGTACTTATACAACTGAAATATATGGTAAATTGACAAATAAAAAATGGCTGAACATCATAGGATGGAACGGTAATATTGCTGTTTTTGTATTATTTGGTTTTTACAGTGTTATCGGTGGTTGGATTGTCATCTATATCGGGATCGTTCTGATGCAACTGCTACACGTATTACCAACAGGTCTAACGGATATTACATTTGAATCAATTATTAGCAATCCTGTTTACACGATTATGGGACAATTTATTTTTATTGGGTTAACATGTGCCATTGTGATGTTAGGTGTAGAAAAAGGACTTGAGAAAGCATCTAAAATTATGATGCCGTTACTATTCATCTTTTTACTGATTATTGTAGCGAAGTCTATGTCATTAGAAGGTGCTGCAGAAGGTGTCCGTTTCTTATTCCAACCGCGTATTTCAGACATTACAATGGAATCGATGTTGTTTGCGTTAGGTCAATCGTTCTTCGCATTATCACTTGGGACGACAGGGATGATTACATATGCAAGTTATGCGTCTAAAGAAATGACGGTAAAATCATCTGCGTTATCGATTGTGATCATGAATATTTTCATCTCTATTTTGGCTGGTTTGGCAATTTTCCCAGCGCTACAAGCATTTGGTTATGAACCAACAGAAGGCCCAGGCTTATTATTCAAAGTATTACCACTCGTGTTCGATAAAATGCAATATGGGACATTATTCTATGTGATTTTCTTAATCTTATTCTTATTCGCTGCGTTAACGTCATCTATTTCATTGCTGGAATTGAATGTTTCAAACTTAACGCGCAACGATAACTCAAAACGTTCACGTGTTGCACTATTAACAAGTATTGGGGTATTAATGATTAGTATTCCGGCTATGTTATCATTTGGTACATTAAGTGATGTACAATTTGGAGCGGGAACAATTTTTGATAATATGGACTTCTTAGTTTCTAATATTTTAATGCCACTCGGTGCATTAGCAACCACATTAGTTGTCGGTCAATTATTAGATAAAGATTTACTCAAAGAAGGATTTGGAAAAGATCGTTTTAAATTCTTCTATCCATGGTATGCATTAGTGAAGTTTGTTTTACCATTCGTTATTTTAGCAGTATTTATTTTACAATTAGTCTAATAGATATACAGAAAAACACTTTCGTTACGGTCTCTTTAAAACCGCAGCGAAAGTGTTTTTTATTGATATTGATAATATTTTTGTGGCAGTTGACTGGTATAAGCAAAAGTATATAAATCATGAATCATTTGTTGACTTAACTGTTCTTCGTGCTGAGTCACCATTGCACCCTGTGCTTTGATGATGTCAAGACGCCCAAACCAAAATAACACGTCTAATATATGATAAGCACTATGGTATAAAGGATGTGCTGAATGCGACCAGTCAAATAAATATGTGTAGACATCAGTATGTGGCTTCAATAATTTAACATAATGATGAAAAGGGCTATGAAAGTAATGTTGGGTAATATAGTCACGCTGTTGCTGGGCTGTCTCAATCTCATGGACGTCTGGTAAAGGGAGACCAGCACGTGAAATGACTTTTTGAAATTGAATGGGTGCTAACACTTTTTGTGCATTTTTAATATAAATATCGCCTTCTGATGTTGTGATACCCATCCATATGGGACATGGTAAAGGCGCATTTTGATGTATCGGCATTTGATTCGTTGTAACGGGTTGATAAAGGAGTTCAAGTCCTTTTGATTTGCCATATTGTGCTTGGTGCTGCCCCATAAGGTCTAGGATTGTCTCGGATGATAGTTCTTCCCAAGGTGTATCAGGTGCGACCTGTAACTTTAATGATTGAAATTCTTGTGCTTTTTGTTGTGCATGTTCAGCAGTATCCGGTTGTAGAATGCCGCTCATCAGTACGGCGTTACGTACCAGTGGTTGCACTTGTGGGAGTTGTAATAATGCTTGAATACTCATTGCCCCGGCAGACTGCCCTACCAATGTAATGTGGGTCGGATCCCCACCGAATGCAGCAATGTGTTCATACACCCATTGTAAGGCACATATTTGATCGGATAGTCCGTTATTACTGTCCCATGTCTGATTGAGAGCAGACCAGTCTAAAAATCCCAATGCACCTAAGCGATAATTACATGTGACAACAATAACGGGTTCCTGCTTGACGATTGCTTCGGGTTGATAGAGGTCTTGTGCGCTGTGCCCGTTCACAAAGCTGCCACCATAAAAGTAGAGCAAGACAGGTAATGGCCTTTGATGGCGACTTGAATTTGGACGCCAAATATTGAGCGTGAGACAGTCTTCATTCTGTTCATAAGATGATTGATTGGCAGAGAAAAACGCTTCTAATGTGTTGGGTGGTTGGACGGGGACAGCACCAAAGGCACGTGCATCACGAGTCCCTTCCCAACGTTGGGTCCAAAGTTCGGCATGGCGAAAGCGCCGTTTACCAATAGGAGGAACTGCATAAGGAATGCCTTTGAAGACATCGAAGTCTTTGTTATGTATACCGTGAAGTTGTCCGAGTGATGTTTGAACAATGACCATAAGATTTACACCTTCCTATCATTAAAAAATGCGTTCATTTTGCTTATAAATAGTGTAACTGATATTTGCTATGAAGTTTATAGATTGAAATATTTAAAAACATCACATATAATTCTTATTGTTCAACTAGGTTTTATAAAGGAGTCCATGATGTGAATACGATAGATTTAATTGGTCAAACACCGTTAGTACAATTAAAACATTATAGTACAGAAGACGTCCGTATTTTTGCGAAGTTAGAGATGCACAATCCTGGAGGTAGCATTAAGGATAGGCTTGGTAAGTATTTAATTGAGCAGGCAATCACGCGTGGTGACTTACAACGTGGTGGTCGATTAGTAGAGGCTACAGCGGGTAATACGGGTATCGGTTTAGCACTTGTTGCGACACAGTATGATATTGAATGTGTGATTTTTGCGCCAGAAGGTTTTTCTGAAGAGAAGATTGAAATTATGCGTGCGATGGGTGCAACGATATATCGTACACCTCGATCAGAAGGCATGCTTGGTGCACGTCAAGCAGCACAAGACTACGCGCAAACAGAAGGTGCCTATTACACAAATCAATTTGAAACATTAGATAACCCAGCAGCGTATAGAGATACATTAGCGCAAGAATTGTTGGTGGCTTTACCATCAATGGATTACTTTGTAGCGGGTGCGGGATCAGGTGGTACGTTTTCAGGTGTGTCAGAAATACTTCAAAAACAAGGTGTCAAATCTGTAGTCGTTGAACCAGAGGGCTCTATTTTAAGTGGTGGCAAGAAAGGAAAACATGATACAGAAGGCATCGGTGTCGAAGTATGGCCGCCTTTCTTGGATGCATCGTGGATTGATCGAGTAGAAGTTGTATCCGATGAATTGGCCTTTCGTCATGTTCGCGAATTAGCTAAAAATGAAGGATTACTTGTAGGGAGCTCTTCAGGTGCTGCCTTAGAAGGTGCATTGCGTGTGGCTAAGCGCATAGAAAAAGGAGATATCGTTGTTGTATTTCCAGACGGTAGCGACCGTTATATGTCAAAACAAATATTTCAATATGGAGGCGTTTAAGCTATGAATAAAAAAACATTACTCATTCACGGAGGTAAGACAACAGATCCTTACACAGGAGCCGTGACAACACCAATTTATCAAACAAGTACATACGAGCAAGATGGCATTGGCTCTCTTCGTCAAGGCTATGAATATTCACGTACGGCCAACCCAACACGTACAGCATTAGAATCTGTGATTGCTGATTTAGAACATGGGAAACACGGCTTTGCATTTGGATCAGGCATTGCGGCAATTAGTGCAGTGATGATGCTATTAGATCAAGGAGATCATGTGATTGTAGGTTCAGATGTCTATGGTGGTACATACCGTGCGATGACAAAAGTATTTGAACGTTATGGTATTTCATTCGACTTTGTGAATACGACAGATGTACAAAACATTGCAGATAAAATTCAAGACAATACAAAAATGGTATTTATTGAAACACCATCTAACCCGTTATTACGTATTACAGATATCCGTGCAGTCAGCGAATTAGCACATAAGCATGAATTGCTTACAGTTGTAGATAACACATTTATGACACCTTATTTCCAAACACCATTAACATTAGGTGCAGATATTGTATTACACTCTGCAACGAAATACTTAGGTGGCCATAGTGATGTTGTAGCAGGGCTTGTCGCTGTTTCAGATGATGCGCTTGCAGAACGCATTGGTTTCATTCAAAACTCTACAGGTGGTGTTTTAGGACCACAAGATAGCTATTTAGTTGTACGTGGTATGAAGACGCTTGGTTTACGATTAGACCAAATTGAAAAAAATGCACTTGCTGTCGTGTCTATGTTAGAAGAACATCCAAATGTAGCGAAAGTATATCATCCAAGTCAAAAAGATCACTTGAACTACGATGTGCATCAAGCACAAGCAGAAGGGACGCCAGGTGTTGTCTCATTTGAAGTGGCAGATGTCGAACAAGCGAAACAATTAGTGACAGATACACGCTACTTTACATTGGCGGAAAGCCTTGGTGCGGTAGAAAGTCTTATCTCTGTTCCAAGCTTAATGACACACGCGTCTATTCCTGCAGATATCCGTGCAAAAGAAGGTATTGCGGATGGATTGGTTCGTTTATCTTTAGGTATTGAAGATACAGAAGATTTAGTAGCAGACTTGAAACAAGCATTAGATGCATTAACAGCGAAATAATGATTGAATACAAAGTTGAGGAGCACAGGTTAAAGATGCTTCTCAACTTTTTTGTGCTGTGTCATTTGTTATTGCTACATAGTGAAAAATATAAATGATATCGTGTGGATATATTTTGGGGAAATAGTGGTGAGGCGTTTAGGAGACTGACGCATAATAATGATTTATTGACATGTTTTATAAAAGTTTTTTACGTCTAGTCTACTTGGTTAGAGGGTGAGAGTGCTTATGATCAAGAAACTGCTAATGGGTGTTTAATTGCTGCACACCTTCCTTGTTACAAATAAGTCAACAGTATTTTGTAATATGAATGTCATATAACTGGTATGTATTTTGACATATGTGACGTGTATAATGTAAAAATGTAAAAAGTTATCGTTAAGGAGAGAGAGAGCGTGCGAAAAAAATTAATTGCAGCCGTTATCGGTACATCAGCAATTTCAACAGTGGCTGCAGTGAGTGATGCAGAAGCAGCAACTTATCGTGTGCAAGCAGGCGACTCACTATGGTCTATTGCTACCAAACACCAAATCAGCATTGCGCAGTTGAAGTCATACAATAATTTGAACTCAAACTTGATCTTCCCTAATCAAGTGTTAAAAATTTCGGGTGGCAGCACAACAGTTCGTCAGACAAACCAAACGAACAATGTAACATCTAATACATATACTGTTCGCAGTGGAGATTCACTAGCAGCAATTGCTGCACGATATGGTACAACATATCAAAATATTATGCGATTGAATGGATTGAACAATTTTTGGATTTATCCTGGGCAGCAACTTCGTGTAAGTGGTACAGCTACGACAAATCAAACAACATCAAGTCAAAACACTGCTAATACAGCTTCAAATTCATCATATTATACGGTACAACCAGGAGATTCACTAGGATTGATTGCGTCAAAATATGGTACGACATATCAAAATATTATGAACTTAAATGGTTTAAATAGCTTTTTAATCCATCCTGGTCAAAAACTACGTGTAAGTGGGACGGCAACAACAAACCAAGCAACTTCAAATCAAAATGCCAACACTGCTAACACAACTTCAAATTCATCGTATTATACGGTACAGCCAGGGGATTCATTAGGATTGATTGCGTCAAAATATGGCACGACATACCAAAACATTATGAACTTGAATGGTTTGAGTGGATTCTTAATTTTTCCTGGTCAAAAATTAAAAGTGACAGGTACAGGAATGGGTGCACAAACGCAAACACCAACAACTGCGACGACAACATATGGTTCAACATCAACATTCAATCATAGTAATTTATATGATTGGGGACAATGTACATGGCATGTGTTTAATAAACGCCAAGCAGCAGGACGTGGCATTAGTACATATTGGTGGAATGCCAATGTATGGGATGATAATGCGGTGAGAGACGGATATACAGTCAATTATCAACCAGCTGTTGGTGCGATTTTACAATCAGATCTTGGGTATTATGGGCATGTAGCATATGTGGAACGCATCAACGGAGATGGCAGTGTTCTCGTATCAGAAATGAACTATAGTGCAGGTCCGGGTGTATTGACATATCGTACAATTCCAAGCTATAGCGCAAATTCATTTAAATATATTCATTAAAACAAAAAGCAGTAAATCCTTAAAATGAGTGGATTTACTGCTTTTAACGTTATTGGTTCTTAATTGCCTTGTATTTCTCAGCTTGTGCGCGTAATTGACGACTAAGTGAAAATAATGACCAAGCTTTAACAGCCTTGTTCTTAGCACCGAATGAAAGATAGAAGTCGATTAACATATCAGCGGCACCAAGTCCTAATGACAAGTAACTTAATTGTTTGTTTTTTGAGCGGTAAACATAACGATTATAACCGTCTAATGCGATTGTTGCACCAGATAATACTGTAGACAGGATACTTAATCCTTTTTGAGATTTTTTAGCCATTTTAATGACACTCCTTATCCGTAATCTTGAATATATTATAATATATATCCTTTTTTCAACATTGTACACATAGATGCTACAATTTTTACTATAAAACGACTGTTTATGACGTTAGCTATTGAATTGCGTGTATTATAATAGTGAGTTTGTTACTATTGAGATAGGCGTTGGAGACAATATGTTTAATCAGAATGATTTCTTGAGATAGTATATCGTCAGTGATATGATGGGAAATGCATTTTAATAACTTAATGCATCAAATCAAATTTAAAGTAAGAAAAGGAGTGATTCAAATGAATAAATATATGAAAGTACTTGTTGCGACAGGTGTTTCAGCAGGATTGTTATTAGGTGGTGTTACACTTTCGGATGTGACAGACCAGACTGCACAAGCTGCGAAAGAAGAATCACAAAAGCCATATTATAATTATAAAGGGACATTCAACCATAAAGAAAATGATGCTTTGAAAGATAAATATTTCTATCAAGCACTTGCTGCAGATAATTTTAAATATGAAGGTTTAAAAGTAGGCCAATCAACAAAAGCTGATATGGATAAAGTGTTGGGTAAAAATGTGAAAATGATTGGCACGGAAGCTGGTATCTCATATTATGAAACAAATGATGTGATTCTAGGCTTTGATAACAACCAAAAACTTGTAGATTTGGTTCTTAAAGTTGAAAAAATTAAAGACAGCCAAAAAGATATTCAAGAACATGTTGATAGACAAGAATTTTATGATGCAGATACAACACAAGTAGCCTTCTTCCCAGATGAAGTGATAGCAATTACTGCAAAAGATCGTGTTGTGACAGAATAAATATATGAATAAAGATCACATTGAGATTGAGACAAAAGCTTGTTTTTAGGACACGACATATCGGTTTCCTAGAATACAAATTGAAGATGTCTGAATCCCTATGTGATCTTTTTATTTGTCATTTTTTGTGTGTTGCGCTATAGCCGATTGAGTAGGTTGATTCATAAATGGTGTGCGGTGCTTAAGTAGCCACGCTGTAATAAAGGCAGTAATAGGAATACATATTGCAATAGCAATGCCGCCAAGTGCGATAGTAATCACTTCTTGACTGAAAAGTTTTGTGTTAATTAAATGGCCTAAACGATAATCTAAGTTGAAAAACCAAAATAGTAATGTTAAAGAACCACCTAGAAAAGCAAGGTAGATGGTATTAGCTGAAGTTGCTAAAATTTCTCGACCCACACGCATACCTGAAACAAATAGTTGTCGTTGTGTTAATGACGAATTGGTTAGATGTAATTCATAAACAGGTGAACTGATAGTGATCGCCAAATCAATGACCGCAGCAATAACTGCTAATATGACGGTAAATATCATAAACTGAGTCATATTGATGCCGATATTTAAGGAATAAACATAGGTTTCATCTTGTTCTTCAGGTGTAAAGCCTTGCAAATGACCAACTTGCACAGAAAAATAAATAGCGCCTAGCATGAGTAGTGCCGTTATAATACTGGCAATAAAGGCGGCAATGGTTTTGATATTGACACCATTGAGCAAGAAAAGGTTCACTGCTGCAATCAAAAGGCTAAAGATTAGGCTCATCATATAAATGGGTGCACCAAAGACGATGAATAATAATGTTATAAACAAAATAATAAAGTTTAAAAAGAGTGTTAAAAAAGAAACAACCCCTGTTTTTCCACCAAAAAGACTCATTAATATGAATAGGATGACCATGAGTATAAAGATAGCATTCATGAGATACGTCCTCCTTTCCAGTGGTACCAAATTTGCATTAAGAGAATTGTAAGTGGCACAGTCAGTACGATACCAATCCCTCCTATAATGGCACGACATATTTCAAGTGACCAATTCATGGAAATACTATATGTTAATGTATTGCCATTTTTTAAAAATAATAACAACATGGGTAAACTTCCAGCTAGATAAGAAAAAAGTAAAATATTTGTCATCGTCCCCATGATATCTTTACCAATATTTTGTCCTGCCTTGATCCAACGTTGTGTTTGAATGTTGGGTGTGCGCTGTAAGATTTCATACATGCCACTAGAAATCGTGATGGCTACATCCATAACAGCACCGAGTGTCCCCACAAGAACAGAGGTTAGAAAAATCATTTTAGGTTGGACTGTTAAAAAACTCATTGTTTCGTATTTTATTCCCTGACTATTGGTGGAGGTAATCACAAGCCATGCGATGGCTACGCATATGAATGTACCAAGTAATGTGCTGACAATGGTGACAATTGTACGTGATTGCCAACCAGTGACGAGTGTGAGTGTTAAAATGGTTGCAAGCACGATAGCAAAACTCATTAAAAGAAACAAATTTAAGTTAGGGTACTTGTTATATATCCAGACAGCGACAAGGATAGCGCCTGTATTCATAGCGAGTGAAAGGACAGATTGGAAACCAATTCTTTGACCAATAATCAGTAAAGATAGTATGAATACACTCAATATCGTTACAACAAGGGTATCTCGTTTTTTCTCTACAATATAAGCTTCTTTTGTTGAGGGATTGATGTGCAGTAGCAGACGGTCTCCTGTGTGATAGGGTTGCGCCTCGGTGTGAGAGCCATTATATTGATGTTCGACTTTGACAGTCGTCCCTTTTTGATTTGTGTTCAACAATTTGATAGATAGCTGATCTGTGTAGTGCATATCTTTATTATGTTGGGCATTTAACGTTTTTTTACTCTGATGTGAGTTGATTTTTGTCACTTCTCCAATAGGAACTTGATAAAACGAAGCATTATAATATGTGAAACTAATCAGCGCGATTGTTAGTGCAAGGCAGACGCCAATCATAACATGCCATGGATTTTGGAGTAATCGCTGAATCAATAGAAGTCTCTCCTTTTGTGAATGAAATACGATAGAATAAAATAAGCGTAGCCTAGTGAGCAATGAATCGCAACCGCTAAGGGGTAAGGGGAGAGAAATTTCGAAAAAACTTTTAAATTTATGTTGACATTAGATAAGGTATATTATATTATGGTTCTTGTGTTCGATGACATGGAGGAATACCCAAGTCCGGCTGAAGGGATCGGTCTTGAAAACCGACAGGGGCTTAACGGCTCGCGGGGGTTCGAATCCCTCTTCCTCCGCCATTAAAAGTAAAATCCAAGACTAATAGATAAAAGAACTGGATGATTCCAGAACAAAAAAAGAAGTTTCTCATAATGATATGAGAAACTTCTTTTTTTGGATTCTTTACCTTTTGTGGTGGGATGGGGCTGAGACATAGTGCTCAGCGTGTTCCTTTTAAATATGGAAATCAGTATCATGTAGTAGATGTCTGAAGTAAAAAACATTTTTAAAAACTTCTAGTGACCTTGCAGGAGTGGGATGACGAAATCTTTATAGTGACAAAGATTTCTGTCCCACTCCCTTTTTTGATTGGAAGCAAAAAACTGTATAGATAACAAACTATTTTGAAATACTAAAAATAACCTCCTTATAAATATTTATTATCAAATTATTAAAATAGAAAATAATGATATATATTCAATTTAATGCTTAATAAAGGAGTTGAATATTTAGGTTTCTATTTGTCTTCTGCTTATTATTAATAATTGCAGAAATCTTAAAATACTTGTAAAGTATAGTAAATGGGTTTAAAAGGAGAAAAAGTATAACGTTAGAAAATAATATTCGAGAACTTGTTGAGAAGATTGAACAAGAAGGGCTAGCCTATGATTATGTTTTTATTAGCTTAGGGGTCCCTGATACAAAAGCCCAAGTCAATCTTTTTAAAAATCGTCGTTATCTTGATCGAGATATTTATAAGTTCTGTCAAAAATTTAGAGCAAAAGTGGGTAAGTTTCCGCAATGGATCAAAGTGGACATTGTTACAGAAACTAAAGAAGTGTTGTTCGATGACGTTGTAGAAGAACTGGTTAAAACGCGTCGAAACTACGTAGATTTTGGTATTGCATTAGATAAAAATTGGCATTTAACGTTCTTGCCAGAAGAAATCAATGCCAATGCATTTGTTCGTCCTGCAAAAGGAACTTCAAATATGTATTTCTCGGAAGAAAATGTTAATAATTATTTGAAGAAATATACGGGACATCATAGAAAGTTCAGAATGGCAGACTATAAAGGCCAAATGATTACAAAATTTTATGCGCGGGGATTTATTTTCGATGGAGAGGGTGTTTATGCACTTCACAACAAAGGTTATCAAAAGAATTTACGTCAAATAGATGATTTGAATGAAGAGATGGATCGTTTAATTGTGCATAGCACGAAATTTTTAAATAGCATGTTGGAACCTAATGGCCGATATATTTATGGCTATTTCCCACATTTTGATAATAAGATTAACTTCTATAATATGTTGCGTCATTTGTCATCAACGTATTCATTGATAGAGGGATTGTCTTATTTAGGAGAAGATTTCTCACCTGCTGAACGTGCGATTGAATATGTCATTGATCACTATATGATGACAGATGAGACAGGTGCTCAATTTGTCTTTGATGATACGGAACAAATCAATGAGATTAAGTTGGGACAAAATGCTGCGTTTATTTTTGCAATATGTGAATATCTAAAACACGGTGGCAAAAATACGCACTATTTAAAACACGCACAAGGTGTTGCGGAAGGTATATTAAAGATGATTGATGCATCAACAGGGGAAACGGTACATATTTTGAATTATCCAGATCTCTCGGTTAAAGAAAAGTATCGTATCGTTTACTATGATGGAGAAGCAGCACTTGGGTTATTGCGCCTATATCAACAGGATCATGATGAACGTTGGCTCAAAACTGTTCAAATATTGTTTGAGCATTTCATCAAAAATGACTATTGGAAATATCATGACCATTGGCTTGGCTATTGTACGAATGAATTGGTTCAAATTGTACCGGAAGAGAAATATTTTAGATTTGGTATCCAAAACGTCAGCTCACATTTGGATTATATGAAACAACGAGAGACGACATTCCCAACATTTTTAGAGATGTTAATGGCAACCTATCATCTTGTAGAAAAGGCGAAAACATCAGGGTATCAATATTTAGTTGATGAATTATTGGATGAAACAAAATTCATAGACAAGATTCACACACGTGCCGATTATGAGCGTACGGGCTTTTTCTATCCTGAAATTGCAATGTATTTTAAAAAGCCGAGTCGCATTGTGAATAGCTTTTTCATCAAACACCATGGTTATCGCGTAAGAATTGATGATATTCAACATTATTTGTCAGGATATATTCAATACCAACATGTGTTTAAGAAAGAAGGATAGGGAGATCATTGATATGCAAGATGAAGTGAAAAAAACAGATGTTGTCTCTAATGAACATGAAGATATTAATAAAGAGATTGAAGCGGAGTTATTAGCCTATTTGGAAAATGGTGAAGAGGAACAGAAGGAAGAAAAGAAAAAATATAAATCTGCGTTGTTTATTACAATGTTGATCATGCTTATTTTGTACTTAGTGAGACTCAGCAATAAAATATTTTTTATTTATGCAGGATTATTTTTACTGAGATGAAGGACCGTGTATTGAGGTTTGGGAATAAATAGCAATGAATCTATAAATGAGTCTTTTCTGATGTATTTTGATTTATACTAAAATGCAAAAATGAAGATTTTTAATATGATATGCACCCCTAAAAGTGATGTTTACAATCTCGATTTTAGGGGTGCGTTATTTTAATATTTAAAGGTTTAAATGTCCACGGAATGTTTGACTCGTGTACCTTTCACGATAAAGACCGCGACGTTGTAGTTCGGGTACTACAAGTTCAATAAAATCTTCAAGACTATGAGGAAGTGTAGGTGGCATCAAATTAAAACCATCTGCCACACCTTCATCAAACCATTGTGCCATTGTATCCACAATATCTTCAGGTGTTCCAATAAGTGTAAGATGGCCACCTCCTGCATTTAGATAGCCGAGTAATTCACGCACTGTTGGATCTTTGTCTCTGATAATTGTCAGGATGGTTTCGTATCGCCCAATAGGTCCCGTGAAATCTTCAATCGGTGGTAACTCAGGCACTTTATCATCAATATCCCATGCAAAACAATCTTGTTGGACGAAGGAGCTAAGCTGTTCCAAAGCTGTCTCAATAGGTAATGCGTGGTCTAAAGCGTGTTTTTTGGCCATTGCTTCTTCGCGTGTTTTCGCAACATATGTCACAAGACCTGGAAAGATTTTGATATGACGTTTTTCACCATTTTTAGCAAGTTGTTTGTCAAGTCGTTGGCGAAATTGTCGTGCTTGTTGAATATTCCAAGATACAGAATAAATGGCTTCTGCATATTTTGTAGCTAATGCAATGCCTTGAGGTGAAGCACCTGCCTGCATGGCGACTGGTTTCCCTTGTGGACTAGCAGGTGTCGTTGAAGGTCCCTTCACGTTAAAGTGCGTGCCGTGATGATGAAATGGTTGAATCATATCTGAATGAATAACTTGATTGTCGTCGCGTGAGTGGATGAAAGCTTTAGTATGCCAAGATGTGAAGAGTTGATTCATCACTTTGGCAAATTCATCTGCTTTAGCATAACGTGATTCATGATTAGGTAAAGCAGATATACTGTGATTTTGAGCTTCTAAATCAGTCATAGATGTCACAAGATTCCAACCAACACGACCACCTGTGACATGATCTAAACTCAGAAGTTGTCGAGCAGCTGTGAATGGGTTAGAAAAAGTACTTGAGATTGTTGAGACTAAGCCGATGTGTGCTGTCACTTGTGATATTGCGGTCAAATTGACAATAGGATCAAACCAAAAGGCTGGCAGTGCTGTATCTGTTTTGGCAGGGAAAGATTGGTTATCGGCAAAGAAGACAGCATCAAGTAAACCGCGTTCAGCAAGTTGTGCTAATGATTGATAGTAGCGTTTATCGCCGAGTCGTTTGATTGATGAATCTGGCATACGCCAAGCAGCTTGATGATGACCACATCCATAAATTAAGACACCTATATTCATTTGTTTGACTTTTGTTGTCATGAGTAAAAGAGGTCTCCTTTCGCTAATGATTGTGTATCTGTATTAATTCATTGTAAGTCCACCATCAACAGTAATATTTTGGCCGGTAATACCACGTGCTTGTTCGGAAGCAAGAAATGCAACCATATTTGCCACATCTTGAGGTGTTGTTACTTTGCGTAAAGGCGTTGTTTGAGTAATTAAGTCAAACACTTCTGGTGTTGTCACTGCGCTTGCATCCGTTGTCTTCAACAATCCACCAGACACTACATTGGCATTGATGCCGTACTGACCAAGTTCTGCTGAAATATTACGTGTAAAGCCAATCAACGCAGCTTTTGCGGTTGTATATTCATGATAAGGGACTACGGGATTTTGGTATAAATTTGTACCGATGCTAATAATCGTGCCGTTTTGACGTTCAATCATTTGCGGAATGACACTTTGTGTTGTGTTAAAAGCCCCTTTCAATGTGCCATCAATCTGCCCTTGATAGTCTGACCAATCTAACTCCCGAAATGGTTTTTGTGTTGTTGGATCAAATTTAAAATTAACTAATGCATTATTGATGACTACATCAATTTGCCCGAAGTACTCTGTGCCTTTAGCAACAAGTTCATCTACTTGTTTACGCTCTGTAATATCAGCTTGAATAACGAGTGCGCGGTTATCACCAATATCCTTTGCAACTTGCTCTGCTGCAGACTGATTTTTATGATAGTTAATAATGACATTGTATCCTTGTGCGCCAAGGGTACGTGCTATGGTTGCGCCAAGACCTCGACTTGCTCCAGTGATTAATGCAGTTTTTGCCATAAAAAACACTCCTTTTAGGGTTAAAATGTATAAAAAAATACGCAACTCTAGTAAGGAAAGTTGCGCTTCACATTTTATGAAAGGTAGTGATTATTTTGAGGGTAGAATTTGGTGACTGAAAAAGAAGCATGGCGATTATAAGATGAATTAAAATATACGTTAACGTACATACTCTTTATAAATGGAGTATGGTTACCCCAATGCCATCTCTTCTATATACCTATCTTAAATTAGCTAACACTTTCCTACGCTAGTATGACCTAGTTCAGGTACAAAGGGTTTGAGGTCGCCCTCATCTCAGTTCGTGAACACCCCTAGTGCGATTCTTTTATATACTTCAATGTATCGAACCTGATGTATATCGTCAAGTGAAGACAGGCTAGGGTACAGTTGTCTTATGGTCAAATCGAGGCTGAGTACCCCTGCAAAGATGATGAGATGTGTGACAAAGATTTCTGTCCCACGCCCACATCATAAAGAAGTTAAAATTGTTCAAAACACAAAGTTCACATAACGTTCTTAAAGAAATGACAAATCAGTTAACGGCTTTGTTTTGAGTTGAAAATACTATATATAGTATCTAACATAATTTATAGACACTATATATAGAAAGAGGAGTGAAATGATGAATCAATTAGAAAAAGATCTTGAAGGATTGATGACGAAAGATCCGACAATTGTGAATGAGAATGCGAACAAAGATAGCCAAACATTTGCGACAATGCGTGACCTGACAGCAGGTGTTTTATCGAAGTCTTATGGGTTAACGCACATATTACCACAACATGTTGCTTTGGCACATCAAGCTGGAGAGATTCACTTTCATGATCTGGACTATCATCCTTTTCAACCGCTTACGAATTGTTGCTTAATTGATGCGAAAGACATGTTGGAAAATGGTTTTCAAATCGGAAATGCGCATGTTACATCACCTAAATCCATTCAAACAGCAGCTGCACAACTTGTTCAAATTATTGCTAACGTCTCTAGTAGTCAATATGGTGGCTGTACGATTGACCGTATTGACGAGGTACTAGGTGTGTATGCTATACATAATGAACGAAAACACCGTGCGACAGCGAAGAAATATGTTCGTGAAGAAGATGTTGAGCGCTATGTAGATGAACAAGTCACACAAGATATTTTTGAAGCGATTGAGAGTCTGGAGTATGAAGTGAACACACTTTATACATCTAATGGGCAAACGCCATTTGTGACATTTGGTTTTGGATTAGGGACGGATGAGATGAGTCGAAAAATTCAACAAGCGATCCTACAAACACGTATTAAAGGATTGGGAAAAGATCGTATTACAGCTATTTTCCCAAAACTTGTTTTTTCTATTAAAAAGGGTGTGAATTTTGCCCCAACAGATCCAAACTATGATGTGAAACAATTGGCGTTAGAATGTTCGATGAAACGGATGTATCCGGATATTTTGAATTATGATAAAACGGTTGAACTTTTAGGGGACTTTAAAGCGCCAATGGGATGTCGATCATTCTTACCCGCTTGGCAAAATGAACAAGGAGAATATGAGAATAGTGGTCGTTGTAACTTAGGGGTTGTCACGTTGAATTTACCACGTATTGCGCTTGAATCGAAGGGTGACAAGGACCGTTTCTGGACCATTTTTAATGAGCGCATGGCGGTGTTACATGATGCGCTTGCATTTCGTATTGAACGTGTGAAACAAGCAGAACCGAATAATGCACCAATATTATATAAGCATGGCGCATTTAAATATCGTTTGGAAGAACAGGATGAGGTATTTACGCTTTTTAAGCATCAACGTGCAACGATTTCTATGGGGTATATTGGACTTTATGAAGTGGCGACTGTTTTCTATGGACCTGATTGGGAGACGAATCCAGAGGCCAAAGCATTTACAATTGATATTTTAAAGGCGATGCGTGACTATCAACATGTTTGGACAGAAAAGCATGACGTTTGGTTTAGTATTTACAGTACACCGAGTGAATCATTGACCGATCGCTTTTGCCGTATTGATCACGAGAAATTTGGGTCAATTCCAGATGTAACGGAAAAAGGTTATTATCAAAATTCTTTCCATTATGATGTGCGTAAAGATGTGACGCCTTTTGAAAAATTGGACTTTGAACAAGACTATCCGCATTATGCGAGTGGCGGTTATATCCATTATTGTGAATATCCGAAGTTGGACCATAATAAAAAGGCGTTGGAAGCGGTATGGGACTATTCATATGATCGTGTGAGCTATTTAGGAACGAATATTCCAATTGATCACTGTTATGACTGTGGCTTTGAAGGTGACTTTGATACGACAGATACGGGTTATCGCTGCCCAAATTGTGGCAATCAGAATCCCGAAACAGTGGATGTTGTGAAGAGAACGTGTGGCTACCTTGGAAACCCGGTACAGCGCCCAACGATTGAAGGACGCCATAAAGAAATTTGTGCACGTGTCAAACATATGAAGGTGCCCAAGTCATGAAGCTGGGATCAGTCATTCAAGGGTCTGGTTATATCGCAAAAATAGAAACGCATAGTTTTGTGGATGGAGAAGGGGTTCGCTGTAGCTTGTATGTATCGGGCTGCCCTTTTCACTGTCCAGGCTGTTATAATGTCGCAGCCCAACATTTTCGCTATGGTGAACCTTTTACGGATGAAATTATATCCGAAGTAATGGAAGCATGTACCCCATCGTATATCTCAGGATTGAGTATACTCGGCGGTGAACCATTTTGTAACTTAGCTGTCATTGCACCGCTGATTCGGGCGTTCCGTGAATGTTTTGGTCGTACGAAAGATATTTGGGTATGGACAGGTTATCAACTGGAATATTTATGGCATCAAAATGATGAACGCACAGCCCTTTTACAAGAAGTTGATGTCCTTGTAGATGGGATGTTTGTTCAGAAATTATATCGTCCAAATCTTGCATATCGAGGATCACTCAATCAACGAGTCATTCATATTCCGACGTATGCTGAAACGCAATCTATGAGTCACGCGATATATGTGGAATGATTTTCGGTTTAAAAGTGGAAGAGATTGATCAGAAATTAAGTGTCACCGGTTGACTTTCGAAATTTTCTGATATATTATAGCTTTACACTTAAAAGCAACACATTACAATGAATATTTCTTATCAAGATTGGTGAAGGGACAGGCCCTATGAAACCAGGCAACCTATTTAGTTAGGTGCTAATTCCTGCAGGTACATAAACCTGAGAGATAAGGCTTTATGGTTTGATCAAATAAAGATTATATCTATAGATGCACACAGGGATATCTTGATACACGTTGAGATGTCTCTGTGTGCTTTTTATTTTATTGAGGAGGGAATAAGAATGACAGAATCATTTGAGTTTGAAACATTACAATTACATGCAGGACAAGAGGTGGATGCGACGACTCATTCACGTGCATTACCCATTTATCAAACGACATCATTTACATTTGACGATACAGGACATGCGGGACGCCTCTTTGGTTTAGAAGAAGTTGGGAACATTTATACACGATTAACGAACCCAACGACTGCTGTGTTAGAAACACGTGTTGCTGAATTAGAAGGTGGTGTGGCAGGTGTCGCTGTGGCATCAGGTATGGCCGCTATTACATATGCAATTCAAGCTGTTGCACAAAACGGAGATCATATCGTTGCGAGTGATAAGTTATATGGTGGAACACATACGTTATTCAGTCATACACTTCCTAAGTTTGGTATCGAAGTGACATTAGTTGATACAACAAAAACGGAGAATATTGAAGCGGCGATTCGTCCGAATACAAAAGGTCTTTTTGTAGAAACAATCGGTAATCCAGAGGGTAACATTGATGACTTTGATGCCCTAGCGTCTGTGACAAAACAACATGGTATTGTGTTAATCGTGGATAATACATTTGCCTCTCCTTATTTATTCCGTCCAATTGAACATGGTGCGAATATTGTTGTCCACTCCGCTACAAAATTTATTGGTGGACATGGCACGTCTATGGGTGGTGTTATTGTAGATGCCGGTAACTTTGACTGGGATAATGGCAAGTTCCCAGGATTAACAGAACCAGATCCGTCATACCACGGTCTTGTATTCAAAGATGCTTTTGGTGAAGCGGCGTTAGCTTTCAAAATCCGTACAACACTCTTACGTGATACAGGTGCAGCCTTGTCACCGTTCAATGCCTTTTTATTAACACAAGGATTGGAGACGTTATCACTTCGCCTTGAACGCCATGTTGAAAATGCTGAAAAAGTAGCGCGTTACTTAGAGGCGCATGATCAAGTTGCATGGGTAAAATACGCTGGCTTAGAATCAAATGAATACTATGAAAATAAACAACGTTATTTACCAAAAGGGGCAGGGTCTATCTTTACATTTGGCGTTAAAGGTGGTTATGAAGCGGGTAAACAGTTCATCGAAGGTTTAGAACTCTTCTCATTACTCGCAAATGTAGGAGATGCGAAGTCACTAGTGATTCATCCAGCATCTACAACACATCAACAATTAACAGAAGAAGAACAACGTGCAGCAGGTATTGAGCCAGAAACAATACGCTTGTCTATCGGAATAGAACATATCAATGATATTATTGCTGACTTAGAACGTGGTTTTGAAGCCATTCAAAAATAATATCAATAATATATATATATGGGTCACTTTGGAGTCATTTCCTATACAGGATTTCTAAAGTGACTCTATTTTTTTATCTTATTGCTATAAAATAAGTTGACAAATTAATAAAAACGTCATTGCACATTTGTCTAGTCTCATGTATAATTTTAATCGTAATGATTACTATTTGAAGGAAGGCGTCCAATAAATGAAGAAAAGTTTAAAAGTAGTAGCGACGGCAGCACTTGCAAGCTCGTTATTAGTAGCATGTGGTCAGTCTGATGACAATAAAGATAATAAATCAGCTTCAGGCTCAGGCGACAAAATGAAAGTAACAACAACAGTTTATCCACTTCAATCATTTGTTGAACAAATTGGTGGGGAACACGTTGATGTAAAATCTATTTACCCTAAAGGTACGGACTTACATAGTTTCGAACCATCACAAAAAGATATTATTAACGCAAGTAAATCAGATGTATTCGTATACACAGGCGATAATTTAGACCCAGTCGCTAAAAAAGTAGCTGGCGCAATTAAAAAAGATGACCACAAGTTATCTCTTGAGGAGTCACTTGATAAGTCAGAATTATTAACAGACCAACATGAACATGGAGATGAAGGCGAAGAGCATGATCACGACCATGAAGGTGAAGATCACGATCATGAAGCAGAAGGACATGATCATGAGTCAGATGAGCACGGTCATGCACATCATCACCATGGTGGTTACGATCCACACGTATGGTTAGATCCAAATATGGATGAAGAATTTGTAAAAGCAATCCGTGATGACTTAAGTAAACGTGACCCAGAAAACAAAAAAGAATACAAAGAAAATGCTGACAAGTTATTAAAAGATTTAGACAAGCTTGATAACAAAATGGAAAAAGCAACAGAAGGTCATGATGGTCATGCAGTATTCGTATCACACGAATCTCTTGGTTACTTAGCAGATCGCTATGGTTTCGTTCAAAAAGGTGTTCAAAGCTTGAATGCTGAAGATCCATCACAAAAAGAATTAACTAAAATTGTAGATGAAATCAATGAAACTGGTGCGAAATACATCTTATACGAAGAAAATGTTGCGAACAAAGTAACAGACACAATCCGTAAAGAAACAGATGCAAAACCATTGAAATTCAACAACATGGAATCTGTATCTAAAGATCAAGCGAAAGATGCAACTTACCAAACATTAATGGAAGAAAACATCAAAAACATTGAAAAAGCATTAAACGATAAGATCAAAGTTGAAGATGAAAAAGCTGCTGACAAACACTCAAAAGCAATTCAAGACGGTTACTTCAAAGATAGCCAAGTGAAAGACCGTGAGTTATCAGACTACGCAGGTGAATGGCAATCAGTATACCCATTATTAAAAGATGGTACATTAGATGAAGTATTCGAACATAAAGCTGAAGAAAAAGGTGACAAATCAGCAAAAGAATATAAAGAGTACTATGATGTTGGTTACAAAACAGACATTGAAAACATCAAAATTACAGATGACACAATTACATTCACAAGAAATGGTAAATCTGTAACAGGTACGTACAAATATGATGGTAAAGATATCTTAGACTATGAAGGTGGTAACCGTGGTGTTCGTTACACATTCAAGTTAGACGGTGAAGCTTCTAAAGACTTACCGAAATATGTACAATTCAGTGACCACAACATTGCACCGGTTAAAACAGGTCATTACCATATCTTTATGGGTAACGACCGTGATAAAGTCTTAAAAGAATTAGACAACTGGCCAACATACTACCCTGCTGACCTTTCTAAAGAAGAAGTAAAAGATGAAATGTTAGCACACTAATATTGAAATGAGAACACCCCTGATAGGCGACTATTAGGGGTGTTTTTTATGGGGTTCTCGCTGTAAATTATTTGGATATAAAAAATGCTCATGCCTCTATCATTTTAAGTGACCAAACAAAAAATCGAGAGGAGACATGATGCGCCTATGTACTATGATATATAAAATCCACTAAAAATAAAGGCTAATTGCTTTTGAGAGAGCAATGTCAATGAAGCTCAAACCTTCAAAAATGATCAGAATAGACTGTTTTTCTTTTTGAGAAATATCGGAATGTTTTACTTAATTATTTTGTTATAAAAGTAAGTGACAAGATGGAGAAGACAACGTAAAATAAAAATGATTATTTAGACAACAGGAGGTATTCACATTACATGCAGTGGGTTATTTATCTTTTAGTAGGGGGACTCGTAACGGTTATGGATGTATTGCTTTTAAAGCAGCAACAATCACTACGACACCTCTTTTTTAAACTTATTTTTTATGTGATCACAATTAATATCATATCACTTGGCATATTCGTATTTTTACTACGACGTCCCGATAGCGTAGGAAGTGCAACGTATACAACCATATTTGCTGTCTATTATATCGGCGTGGCATTACTCGTTGGGATTGTATGGTTGTGTATAAAATATTTTATACAGCGCCAAACGTTGATTCAATTTCGTGAAACAGGTGTCAAACGTCAAAAGCTTGATGTCGTATTTAAAGTCTTCACGATGCTACTTGCATTAATAGGCTTACTAACTGTCTTTTTTGCAAATTGGTTTATCGGATATTTTGGTAATATTACCCCTGAGCAGTTCTTATTCAATCTCAAGTCACCAATCAAAGGGACGTCGGACGGGATGGTTGATGAAATCATTCGTACCCCAATCTTAACAGCATTATGTTTGGTAATACCGTTATTCATTTTAGTTGTGTATAACCGTTATGATATGATCAGTCAGAACCAACGCACTCTGCTGAAACGTACGACAATGAGAGCTCTATTATTAGTCGTTGCTGTTGTTGTTTTAATATCAGGTGTGACGTATGGTACACAAAAACTACGCTTAGTCGAAGTATATGAAGCATATGCGAAAGATTCACAATACATTAAGAAAAATTATGTGGCACCTACAGCTGAACAGTATCAATTCCCTGAAAAGAAACGAAACTTAGTGCATATCTATTTAGAATCTGTTGAGAACTCTTATTTATCAAAAGACTTAGGTGGCCATATGGATGAAAACCTTATGCCTGAGTTAACGTCATTGTCAAAAGAAGGTGTTCATTTTTCTGATTCAAACGATCCATTTGGTGGTCCACATCAATACGGTTCAAGCTGGTCTGTAGCTGGAATGGTAAATATGGGGATGGGTCTCCCACTCAAAATTCCAATGAATGGAAATAGTTATGGTAAGTCGGGTTACTTCTTACCAGGTGCTCGTGGTATAGGCGATATTCTGCATGAGGAAGGATATGAACAAACGATTATGTTTGGTGCCAATGCTGACTTCGGAGGTCTGACAACTTACTTCAAATCACATGGAGATTTTAATATTTGGGATTGGAAATACGCGCGTGAGAACGGCTATATTCCAAAAGACTACAAAGTTTGGTGGGGCTTTGAAGATGATAAGCTGTATGACTTTGCGAAACAAGAAATTACACGGTTGTCACAAACAGGGAAGCCATTCAACTTTACAATGGAAACAGCGGACACACATTTCCCGGATGGTTATGTATCTAAAAATACGCCAACACCACGAGACAATCAATATGCAAATGTCATTGCGTATTCGACGTCTGAAGCTGTAGAGTTTGTACGCTGGTTGCAACAACACCCTTACTATGAAAATACGACAATTGTGATTACTGGGGATCACCTGAGCATGGATAAGAAGTTCTTTAAGCATTTTGATCCAGATTACAAACGTGATATTTTCAATTTAATTATCAACCCTGCAAATGAACCTAAAAAAGTGCAGAATCGCCAATTCGCACCATTAGATATGTTCCCAACGATTCTATCGAGTATGGGCGTAGAGATTAAAGGAGATCGTCTTGGATTAGGAACAGATTTATTCTCAGATACGCCGACACTGATAGAGCGAGATGGACTCAAAAAATTTGACCATGAAATCAGCGTAAACAGCAACTACTATACGAAACAGTTTGTTGACGAACGTGGTTCTGGCAAGCAAAAAGTTGAACAATAATCAAATTGATACATGTTTTAAAACGAGAAAATAGGTAGTGAATACTGGTTAATGTTCAGAATGAAGAAGGGTAGAAAACGTTATTACAACATAGTTATTGACTTAAAATCTATTTTCCCGTTATACTGTAATTGTGTAATATATGATATATATCACAGTTACAATCAAAGACGTGATGCCATCTACTAGTGCGGCAAGTTAATAGTCATCAACGCTTGCGACTACTTAATCAATACTTGTAAGTCGCGAGAGCTATACCAACGATAATTGGTGCGAGCAGCGTATATTACGATTGTAGTCAAACATCTCCTATCCTGTCAGATTACAATAGTTGACATGTTGGCGATAAAATAATTATTTCGTGATAGTAGTATGGAGAGAATGATGTAGAAAAACAGGAGTTGAGACATGGTGCTCAGCTCCTGTTTTCGATGTGGAAATAAGTATAGCGTCAGTAGATGTCTGAAGTGAAAATATGTTTTTAAAAACTTTGAGAATACTATAGAAATCATAAACATTTACAATCAATGATTTTATTGTAGTTCCTCTTTAAAGATAATTTGTCACAGGATACTTTTTAAATGTTTCGTCATCGAATTGTCGTTATTTTCTTGTCTAACTTTTAAATTTTAGGGGATAAGATAAATAAGAACATTTAGAAAGGTGGACATTTTTATGATTCAATTATCAGATCAAGTAGCATTTGTTACAGGTGGCGCAAATGGAATTGGTAAAGGGATTGTAGAAGCACTCGCACAAGCAGGTGCCAAGGTCGTGATTGGTGATATTGATAGTGAGGCAGGCGAACAGACGGCTGAGACCGTGAACGGTGAGTTTTACCAGTTAGATGTGACAGATAAGTCTGGTGTAGAAACAGTTGTAAAGGAAATTGTTGAAAAGCACGGACGTATTGATATCTTAGCTGCAAATACAGGTGTCTACCCACAAATAGCGATTGAAAAGATGACAGAGGATGATTGGGACTACATTCAAAATGTGAACTTAAAAGGGACATTCCTTGTGACACAAGCGGTACTTTCTATAATGAAAGAACAAGGCTATGGTCGTGTGGTATTAACGTCTTCTGTGACAGGTCCAATCACAGGCTATCCAGGTTGGGCGCATTATGGAGCAACAAAAGCAGGGCAACTAGGCTTTATGCGCAGTGCTGCTTTGGAATATGCGAAGTATGGTGTCACAATTAATGCGGTACAGCCGGGCAATGTGTTAACTGATGGATTGAAGGCGCAAGGTGAAGCGTATTTGGAAGGTACACGTAAAATTATTCCAACACATGAACTAGGAGAGCCTGTGGATATTGGATATGCCGTAGCATTTTTCGCTAGTCCACTTGCGAAGTTTATAACAGGACAAAGTCTGGTTATTGATGGTGGACAAATCTTACCAGAAGAACCAGATGCGATTATTTAAAAAAAACATACTAAGATTAGTGGTGAAGAAATCTACGACGGTAGGTAACTTCACTACTTTTTTATTTACTAAAATTTGCCAATAGCGCATTATTTGAGTTTATGGAATAGTAGTAGAGAGAAGTACTCCGAACAGCTCCGAGGGTCAACGAATCCGTATAAAAAACTGGAGAACTTCACTCTCCTTATTAATTCGATTTTAGTATGTTGGGTCCAGTGAGATCGTGTATGGGAAAGTGAAAAAAATAAGGGTCAGTGAAGTTAAAGCTTCTTAGATAAAAAGAATAGGAGTGATTTATATCGAATATTTTGGTATCGATGTAGGGAAAGGGAAAAGCTTTATTGCACATTATTCAAACGAAACTTTTATAGACGAGTTTGAATTAATTCATAATAAAAGCGGCTTTGAAAATCTATTGAATTATGTAAAACAATATGCAGGGATTTATATCCTTCTTGAATCAACAGGTATATATTCCAAACCGCTAGAAAGATTCTGTAATGAAAATTACATCCCTTACAGTATAGTGAATCCGTTAGAGTCTAAGTTAATGACAAATACACTTAGAACATGGAAAACAGATAAATCAGATGCTCATAAGTTGGCAAATCTTGCGAAGCATTATAATAAGCAACCATCTCAAAATATGATAAAAGATATTCACATCAAAATAAGAGAAGTGACAAGATATTATGAAGAACTTTCTAATCAAATGACATACTTAAAAAGTACATTGATTCAGTTATTAGATATGACCTTTCCAGAACTACAAATTTTATTTAAAGACAGATACTCTAAAATCGCGTTGAGAGTTGCGAAGCTATTTCCACATCCAGATTATGTAGATGTTAATAATGTATCAAAATTGAAAGAGCTAATCGCTAATAGTACTAATAAACGATTGTCAGACAAAAAGGTAAATTCATATGTGGAGAAGTTAGTTTCTTATACGAATGAAAGTTATCCATCAGTACCCGCTGATTCATTCTTCGTAGATAAACTCATCTACACAATTGATGATTTACTTAATTCAATGGAAAGACAATTAGCCATTCAAACTCAACTTATTGACTTAGCTCAAACACTTGATGAATTTAAAATATTAACATCTATTCCAGGTATTGGAGAGTTAACTGCAGCTATGGTAATTGGAGAACTAGGTGATATACGTGCTTTCACTTCTCATAAACAGCTGAATGCTTATATTGGTATTGATATAAAAAGATATCAATCAGGAAAAACACATTACAAAGACAAAATAAATAAGCGAGGAAATAAACGTGCAAGGTCATTATTTTACATCATTGTACAAAACATGTTGAAAGTACAAAGACTATATGCCAACCACATTGTTGATTACTATTATAAATTAAAAGAACAGCCTTATGGAAAAGGCCATAAGACTGCAGTTATTGCTTGTGTGAACAAGCTGTTAAAAACTATTCATCACTTAGTTATTAACAATAAAGAATACGATTATCGAATGTCACCGCACTGATAACCTATCTACCATCATAATAACACATTCCAAAAATTTTTTACTAACATAGGTTTATTTAGTGATGCCTTTTTTAGCACTCACTTAAATAAAGTGCTTGACTAATCGTAGGAATGGAGCTGGGACATAGTGCTCAGCTCCTTCCTTTTGAATGTAGAAATAAGTTTAGTGGCAGTAAGTGTCTGAAGTGAAAATGCGTTTTTGAAAACTTTGGGAGCACTACAAAAATCATAAACATTTATAAATATTTCGTCGTCCCACTCTCATTTTTGCTATTTTACATATGTCATTTCTAATTGGTGAATTAAGTGCGTTAACATATCGTTATTCGGTGTTGGAATATTGGCTTCACGACCATATTTGCTGATTTGTCCATTTAAATAGTCTACTTCTGTGTAGCGACCATTGTATAAATCTTGGTGCATAGATGGATAGTGTAAGCCTTGTGTTTCTTTAGGGTAGGCAGCTTCAATTTTTTCAAGCAATGCGTTGCCATCAAGTTCAATACCACGTGCTTTCGCAACGGCAACAATTTCATCAATGACAGGGATAACCATATCACGAGCGTTTTCGTAACTACCGAATTCATAAATCGTTTTATTCAAAATACTACACAGTGGATTTAACACACTGTTTAAGGTTGCTTTAGACCAGATAGATTGGAATACATTGTCGCTGATCTTCGCATTCAGCCCTGCATCGTTAAAAATTTTGTTGATGCTTTCAGTACGCTCATCTGCCTGACCATCTGCACGTTGTAGTTCGATACTCCCTTGTCCTTCAAGTAAGATTTGTCCAGGGCCACGCATACCAGCTGTCCACATCGTTACAGCTAAAAAGACTTGTTCATGTGGGACAATTTTAGCGAATCGTTCATCATGTCCGAGACCATTCATCATTGTGAGAATTGCAGTGTCTTGATGAATAGCGCCTTTGTCTTTCAATTGGTGAATCATTTCTTCAGATTGCATAGATTTTGTAAGAATTACGATTAAATCAAATGTGTCTGTGACATCTGTTGGTAAAACAGCAGGAATGTCTACAGTATATGTATCCGTTTCTGTTTGGATTTCTAATCCTTTTTCATTAATAGCTTGAACATGATCTGGCCACGTATCAATCAGTGTGACATCATATCCCGCACGTTTGATGTAACTACCAATACGACTTCCCATCGCACCTGCTCCAGCAATAGCAATTTTCGTCATTTGACATCCTCCTTGTTTTAAAACCGTTTTAAAATAATTCTAGAATTTTCTGAAAGATATGTCAATTGTGTGAGAACAAAAAAATGGTGAGAGAAGTTGAGTGATCTACTCTTTCTTCTCAAACACCATATGATATACGACGGTATTTTGCGACCAAACTATTTTAGACAGGGCGCACTGTTATTTCATTTACATTGACATGTGCAGGTTGTGTGAGTGCGTAGAGTACCGCATCGGCAATATTTTGAGCCTCAAGCATTTTACGATCACCAAAGTCGTAGCCTTCATTGAGTGGTGTGTCTACCATACCTGGTGAAATACTTGTTGAGCGAATGCCTGTACGTGCTAACTCTTTTTCAAGGCCTTGCGTAATGGCATGAACAGCAGCTTTTGTTGCGCTGTAAAGTGTACTTACTTTTGTTACTTCAAATCCTGAGATAGAAGAAATATTGACAATATGACCACTTGATTGTGCTTGAAGATGTGGCATGACTGCGTTGATTGCATAGAGTGTCCCTTTAACATTTACATCGATCATTGCATCCCAGCCAGTCACATCGCCTTTTGTAATCGCTGAAGAAGTCATTAAGCCAGCACTGTTGATAAGAAAGTCAACTTGTCCAAAGTGTGCCATCGTATGTTCAATAGCTTGTTCAACCGCTTTACGATCTGTGACATCTGTTGGAATCATTAAAGCATCTGTAAAATCTTCTGCAATGTCATTCATTTTATCTTCATTACGTGAGAGTAAAGCAATCTTGACACCATTGTCATTCAGTTTTTGTGCGATGGCTGCACCGATTCCGCTACTTGCTCCCGTAATGACTGCGACTTTATCTTTTAAAATTTCCATGTTGTTTCCACCTTTCGAGAATGAAGCATCGTGTGATGTGTGTTTAACAAATTTATGAGGCATACTTCTTTAATATGGTTCAGTATCCCTCTTATTACTTCAATATCATGTTTTAATCACGTTCATAACCTAACATATCCCCAAAAGATAAGAAAATAAACTGCTCTTGTTAAAGTACTGAGATGTTAACAAATATGTCAAAAAGCGTATAAAAATGACATTATCAAGTAGATAGTATTATGTTAAAATATTCACATTATAAAGTGGAAAGAGGAAGAAAAAGAATGCTTCTTTTTAGTATAGAAATCATAATTATGGTCCTTGCAATTGTTCTTGGGTTGCGTACAGCAGGCGCCCTTGGTTGCGGGATCTTTGCGATTGTCGCACAGCTTGTGATGATATTTGGTTTTGGTTTATCACCCGGTTCAGCACCAGTAACAGCCGTGTTGATTATCCTTTCAATTGGGATTGCAGGTGGTACACTTCAAGCAACAGGTGGGATTGACTACCTTGTTCATTTAGCCTCTAAAGTCATTGAACGTTTCCCAAAATCAATTATCTTCATTGCGCCGATGATCGTCTTTTTATTTGTGTTTGGTATTGGGACAGCCAATATTGCACTTTCATTAGAGCCGATTATTGCGAAAACAGCTTTAAAAGCACGTATTAAACCGAAAAAGCCACTGACTGCATCGGTATTAACAGCTAACATTGCATTGTTATGTAGTCCGGCAGCCTCAGCGACAGCATATATGATTTCAGAATTTGCAGGATTAGGTATTACGATGGGCCGATATTTATCGATTGTCTTACCAACTGCATTGATTAGTATGGTCATCTTAAGTATCTTTATCACATTTGTTGGAGAAACAAAAATGGATGAGCGTCAAGCACAGACCATGTTACAAAAAATTGTAGAAGATGACACAGCAAAAACTTATTCAACACGTGTGAAGTTAGGCGTATTATCATTCATCGTTGCAGTGGGATGTATTTTAACATTTGGTATTTTCCCTGAGTTAGGCCCTTCATTTAAAATTGATGGTGAGATTGTGAAGTTACAGATGACGGATCTCGTACAACTCTTTATGTATATGAGTGCAATGATTAACTTATTATTGATTAAAATTCAGCCAAATGAAATATTAAATTCACACATCACACAGGCTGCAATTGGTGCATTATTTGCGGTATTAGGACCTGGTTGGTTAGGTGCAACGATTTTTAGTGCACCATCTAACCGCGATATTATGGAAACGCAAATCGGTGGACTCGTGGAACAAGCACCATGGCTTCTTATTTTATTTGTTGGCCTTGTATCGATGGTCGTGATTTCACAATCAGCAACAGCTTCTATCATGGTGCCGATTGTGATGACACTAGGCATTCCGCCAACATTCTTCCTAGCAATCGTACAAACATTGAATGTTAACTTTGTGATTCCAGCGCAACCAACTATTCTCTTTGCGGTTGATGTCGATGAAACGCGTTCAACAAAAACAACAAGCTTCCTATTACCAGGTTTCTTCTTAATTGCGACAACCGTCTGCGTTGGTTTATTGATTAAAACAATTTTAGGTGTTTGATAGATAGCTAATCACAAAACAAGTAGGTAGATGATGTGTTCTACTTGCTTGTTTTTTTATAGGCAAAATACTGGAATTGAGACAATATCTTTATGATATAATCTTAGAACATTAGTAAAAAAACATTCAATTTCTTGGACAAAATTGTATAATTTTAATATTAAATTGTGTTATAATAAAATTACAGTGTTAATTATTTTCATATTTTTAATTCTTTTGGCCTACGTTCTCCCCATAGTAACGTGGGCTTTTTTGTGTGTAATTTTATGTGCTAAATAGGTATTTTAGTATTTCAATTAACGAATATGTCTAAAATGTGAATAAAAAAATGAAAAAGGGTATACAGATGATGAAAACATTATTCATATGTATATCGATTTAAAGGAGATGAAGCAAATGGGTAGAAAAGTTTTAGGAGTTATTTTAGGGATTATAACGTTAATTACCGCATGGAGTATGATCAATATGTTTGTTGCACTCGCGCATGTGGACAATCACTTAATTTTAAGCTATGCGCCACTACCAATAGAGCTCACAAATCCAAATAGTACAGTCATCATTGTTTCAGCAGTTATTTATACGATTATTACGATTGGATTCGCTTTAATCACACTTAGATTATTCCAATCCAAACATTAATTAATGGCATATGATTATTGTTAATGACTGAGGAGGAAGTATATTGAATGTAGTTGAAACACAAAATGTGAGTAAGAGATTTGGAGATTTTCAAGCAGTTCAAGGTTTGAATATTCATATTCCGGAAGGGAAGATATGTGGCTTTTTAGGACCAAATGGTTCAGGGAAGACAACGACAATTAGAATGTTGTTGGGATTAGCCAAACCAACAGAAGGACACGTTCAAATATTTGATATGCCACTTGAAGACTATAAACAAGAAATTTTAAATCAAGTGGGTGCACTTGTAGACTCCCCATCTTTTTATGATCATTTAACAGGGTATGAAAACTTAAAAATTATGCAATATATTCATCATAATAGTGAAAAAGCGATTGAAGAAGTTTTAGAAACCGTTGAAATGACACATGCTGCACATAAAAAGGTTAAAGATTATTCGCTTGGTATGAAGCAACGATTAGGTATTGCCATTGCACTAATGAATAACCCGAAGTTGATTATATTGGATGAACCAACGAATGGCTTGGATCCAAGTGGCATTAAAAAGATGAGAGAATTATTAATAAAACTTGTAGAAGAACGTGGAATTAGTATTATCGTTTCGAGTCATAATCTATTTGAAATTGAACAGATGTGTCGCTATGTATGCGTGATTAATAAAGGGCAGTTATTATACCAAGGTGATATGCGTACATTATTAGAAAAATATAAACATGATTATATTTATTTCGTGACAGATGATAATGCCAAAGCACAATCATTATTAGAAGACATCGATACTGAGGTAGAAGATCAACGTCTAACTGTGAAAGCACATCGTGATGATATTCCTAAAATCAACAAAACACTCGTGAATCATGATATTAATGTATATGAAATTTATCATGAAAAGTCCTCTTTAGAAGATATCTTTTTGAAATTAACTAATCATGCCGATGAAAGAGATTTTGCTGATGAATAATTTAATGAAAGCAGAACTATTTAAGTTATCAAAAGTTTACTTTTTGATGGCGATGGTGATGACTGTTATGATCTCAGAAATTTTAGCATTCGGCTTATATATGTATAATATGCATTTTTCAAATATTGAGGGCTCATCTTTACACTATTTAGTTTATGCCATTGCATGGTTCACGCCAGCATTTTATTTATTATATGGTATTTTTAGTGCAAAAATCATATCGACAGAATACGAAAATAATATGTGGTCTGTGCTGCTTGTCAGTCAGAAGAGTAAAAATTCGATTATCTTTGCAAAATGGATGGTACTATTCATTTTAATGTGCTTAACAACACTCATCTTTATGTTGCTACATACGATCACAAGCATTTTTGTAACGAATGAATTACCACAATTGATACCACTCCTTTACATCATGATGGCATTCTTTATCGGTACATTGGCCATGCAAGCTATCCAGTTTTTGATTGCACTGATCATTGAAAATAGGGTTTATGTCATGGGACTTGGTATCTTATTTACACTATTGAGTTTACTGATGTCATCAGATACAATGCCATTTAAAATCCCCGAACATATCATCAACGCAAAACATATACTAGATCATGATCAACTGATGTACTTTGACACATCATTTTTTGTATATAGTGGCTATAGTATTTTTATTTTTGTATTCGTACTCATGATTTCGAGTGTTTATATTAAACGAAAGGAATTTTAGAATTATGTCATTTCTGAAAAGCCAATTTTTAAAAATGAAACATACTTCCATTATGCCAATTATGATTGTTTTCCCAATTCTGACGGTTGCGATGTTTTCATGTCTTGGATTGTTTGCCAAACAGACCGATGCACAAATCTTTCGTATTACAGCACTACAAATATTTTTAGAAATCGTTTTTCCGTTGACGATCACCTTAATTATTGGATTGATGTTTCGTATTGAAAGAAGACATCATGCATTTCAAAATACACTCATCTATTTTAAAAGTCTTAGATCTTATTACATGATTCATTTTGTATTTTATGTTTTTGTGGGCATATTAATGTTGTTATTTGCTTATGTAACGTATATTATGGGGTATTTTATATTCACGCAAAATGTGGAATTAGATAGCTTGTATCTGCTGTTTGTGTGGGTTGTCGTGTTATTACCAGTTGTAAGTTTTGTTTATATGCTGAATCATCTATTTCAAGGATTTGTTCTACCTGCTGTGATGAGCTTATTGTTAACGATCGGTAACTTCTTTGTGGGTGTTATGGGTATATATGCAAGTCATCTTTACTTTTATTCATTTTTAGTTTTTACATTATATAACGGTTATAACATATTTATTTTAATGCTGATTTCGTTATTATTGAGTATTGTCTTCTTGATGATAGGTTACTTTAAATTCTTAAAATCTATGGAAAAAGGGATATTATAATTTATAAGAAACTCTAATAGGATACTGCCTGTTAGGGTTTTTAAATAGTAATAATGAGAAATATATCAAAAAGTCTTACATATATAATTATTACAGTTTTCGCAAGGGATTAATTTTTTAATTTCCTCAATGGCATATATTTTTATGAATTGAGAAGAGGTATCTAAAATATTTTTATCTTTTAAATGTTTCATAATTCTTGCAACATTTTCTCTAGTTGTTCCGCAACATTGAGCAAGTTCTTCTTGTGTAATTTTTAATCTAATTATTACTACACCATTTTTCATTTCTCCAAATGTATTAGATAATCTAACTAGAATAGATAGTAAGCTACAGAATTTATCTTTAGTTAGCATATCTCGAATAAACATATCTTTTTTTATACTTTAAAAAGTGAGTAACTCTGTGTATCTGTTAAAAAGTTCTTTATTATTTTTGATGATATTGACAGGTAGTTTGTAGAATGTAACGTCTGACTTCCCACGAAAATATTTTGAGTTATTGCATAGAAATAAATTTTTGGGGCTTACAATTTTATATATTAAGGTTGTACCATCAGCGCTATCTTGTTGTACATATAAAACACCTGCATCAACAAAATATAAATAATTTTCAAAAGTTTCCTTAAAGTATTGTCTCTTACGTAAATTGATTTTTTTCCATTTTTCTTAATAAAATCTTTAATTATTAAAAAATTATCCATTAACTCGATCCTCCTCGAAAAAATTATAACATTTATGTCTTATTTTGTGATATATGTTACATGATTTTTTGTTTTTGATTGTTAAAATGAATTTGTAGTTCAAATTAATAATTAAGGAGGAATTTTTAATGGAAAAAGGGGATTTATAAATGGATAAATACATATATTTTAATGACAATTCTCGATTACATCAGTTACCTAATGGAGGAGTAATTGAGGTAAAAAAATGGTAATGTAGAAGATGAAATATTTGATTTCGAATATTTAGATCTTAATTCTTCTGCCTTTGAAGCGTGTACAAATTTTGATGGATCCCAAAAGGCTCTAGATATTTTAAATAGTATGTGCATCAAATATAATTGTGATGTAAGTGAGCATATAGAATGGTATTCAAATTTAGTTAATGAATTATATAGAAAAGGCCTTATTGATGTATCTGACTATCCAACTAAAAGAAGAATGAATATTAGTGGTTCAACAGACTACATTACTCCATTGCATGCTGTTTTTGAAATTACACATAAATGTAATTTAAAGTGTGAACATTGCTATTTGGAAAGCTCACCTTTTGTTCAAGATACACTTTCATTAGGAGAGTTTAAAATATTGCAGATATGATGTATGAAAATGGTGTGTTAACATGTGAAATTACTGGTGGCGAGGTATTTGTACATCCAAATGCAAAAGAAATATTAGAATTTGCTCTTAAAAAGTTTAAAAAAGTCGGGATACTCACTAACGGGACATTACTCAAGAAAGATATTCTTGAATTGTTGATTAATTATAAAGAAAAGATAGTAATAGGAATTTCATTGGACAGTATTAATTCTGAGAAACATGATAATTTTCGTGGCAAAAAAATACATTTAACCAAACTTGTAAAACTATAAAAAAACTTTCGGATAATGGCATTTTTGTAAGAGTGGGAATGTCTATTTATGAAGATAATATGTGGGAAATTGCCGAAATGGCCGAATTAGTAAGAAACTTAGGCGCTTCAGCTTTTTCATACAATTGGATAGATGATTTTGGTAGAGGAAAAGAAATGGATCAGCTTAAGTTGAATAAAATAGGTAATGTATCTTTTGCTGAATTTGAAGTAGAAGTTGTGAAAAATAATTCTGATATTATACCTTTAGTTCCAATAAATAAAAATAAAGCCGATAATTGTGGAGCAGGTTGGCGTTCAATAGTAATGGACCCTAATGGGAACATTAGACCGTGTGCGCTGTTCCCAAAAGAATTTGTAATAGGTAACTTAAAAAAACAATCTTACGAAGAAGTTTTTTCCTCAGAAATAGTAAATCATTTGTATTCATTACAATCTCCTCAAAAAAGCAGTTTTTGTAGTGATGAGTGTAGTTTTAAGGAATACTGTGCTGGGTGTTATCTAAAGGGTCTTAACACTAATAAGAGTTCTCGAAAGAATCACTGTGGTTGGATTAAAGGAGAAACTTTAGGGGAACTAGTAGAAAAAATATAAGTAGAGGGAAAGATATGAGTAGAAATACTATAACATTAATAATAGGTTTTATCTTTTTAATATCAGGAATAGTATTTGGATTTAAGCAAGAGTGGGTATTTGCATCTATATTCATTTTAATAGGTATTCTTTATCTATTGAAAAAATTTAGAAGAGATAAATCTAATGACGATAGTTCATTTAAATAATTTGAATATTTGGTACGAGCCACAGAATTTAATAATTAAAGATGCAAATTTAAATTTACAGCAAGGAAAAATTTATGGGTTGTTGGGTAAAAATGGATCGGGTAAAACGACTTTAATAAATACAATATGTGGTATTATCTCAACTTTTTCAGGTGATATTAAAATAAAAAAATTGGATATAGTGAAATCCAATTATGAAGCAAGGCTAGAAAGATTTTACGTACCAGATAATCCTCCAATTATCTCTCAAATGACAAGTCAACAATATATATTTTTTATTTTAAGTTCTTATGGACAATCTTTTGATAAAGACCAGTTAATAAACATTTCTCAAAAGTATAATTTTGAGAAATATTTAGATATAAAAATGAACAATCTTTCATTGGGAAACCAGAAAAAAGCTACTTTAATTTGTTCAATACTATTAGATGTGCCTCTCAAAATATTTGACGAGCCCTTAAATGGGTTGGATATAGAAGCAGTAGATATATTTATTCAGGATCTTTTTGAAATGATAAAGAGAGATACATGTGTAATTATTTCATCTCACTTATTAGATATTATAAAAAATTTAACGAAACATATTATTTATATAAATAATAATCAATGTCACCATTTTACGCTTGATGAAGAAAGTGATATAAGAAAGGTTTTATCTGAATATGATAAAAAATAATGGGTATCCCAAATTACTTTTTTCTTATTATGGAAGTAAATCCAGGAAAGGTATTATTTTTAGAAATTTAATCGGTATTATTATTTTATTAATTTTCGAGTTCTATATAATAGGAAGATATTCAGATAGTGTTAATATACTAACCTCTAATTATTTTAGATTTGCTATCATAATACCTTCAATTTTATTAACTAATATCTATTGGAATTCATTTCGTAAAAGTGATATATATAGACTTTTTAGTTATATACCTATTGAAAACAAGAAAGTTTTGACAACATTAAATATATATATTCGTTAATATAACAGGTAAAAGACTTATTTATTTATTTGTGTTACCTATATATGCTTATCTAATAGATAGTATTAGTTTATTTGAAAGTGTGTTAATGGTCTTAGTATTTATGGTTTTGATTATTATTTCTCAACACATTTGTATCTTACTGTATGAATATCAAAGAAAGTATATGGCACTTTTATTATTGATAACATTAATTTTAAGTATCTTTTTTTATCAAATAGCAAGTAATGTAATACTGTTTTTTATTTTAATAAGTACTTCTGCATTAATTAATGGTATCACCTTCAATAAGAACGGACAGAGGATAGTTCGAATAGTTAAAAAAAGAAAAATATCAATTTTTAAATGGGAGATTAAAAAGTTTTTTTCGGAAAAACCAAATATAATTGGAATAATAGGTATGTTAATCTTTCTTAATATCATAAATTACAATATAGAAATTATGAATGAAATTAATATAGAATTTGGAATAAAGTACTTTTTGTTATTATTAATTATATCTTCAATAAGTCCATTGAATCTCTTGTTTTCTTCGGATAAAGAATTACAAAGATTGGCAGGCTATATGCCATTTGTAAAGAGAAGAATCTTCATTTTTAAATTTTTATTTATGACGATAATATCACAGGTTCTACTAATCAGTATTGTGGTAACAAGTACGTTGTTATTTCAAGAAGAATTAGACCTATTACTTATTAAGCTAATTGTTATATTATCAATTGTGAACTTTATTAGATTGAGATTTGATATGATATTCCCTCGATTAAAAGTTCCTACAAAGCAACAAATACTACTAACACTTTTGATAAATGTGTTAGTATATGGAATTTTTATTAGTGTAGTATCGGAATTTAGGTTAAAAATTTCGCTTTACGAGTTCTTACCTATATCAATTGTATTTATAGTCACTTCTTACTTCATGCTATACAAATTCTTTAAACAGAAAATAAATCAAAAAATTCTAAGGTTATTAGTGCCTACTATTTTTCCAATTATAATTTTGATATATGTTAAGAGAGAGGTGGTCATATTTTTCCTCATACAGAATCTTATATTTTGGGTTATTAGTGTTTTACTAAAAAGGAAATGCAAAAAGGAAATTGCATAAAATTATATAAATAAAAATGGATTGTTGACATTACAGAATCAACAATCCATTTTTTTGTCTTAATCACGTGCTTTTTTAGCAAGATCAGTAATGTATGAGAAAAAGACATCGTGGTCAACATGATAGACGAGATTAAGTGGGCGTCCGTTTTCTTCGTCTAAATACGTACGTCCTTGACTAGGACCATGTGTGATCACAGAAGCATGAACCGTTTTTTGACGGACAAGGTCTGGTTTGCCGGTATAAGCTGTTGTCAGTACATCCCATAAGAAATATGTTGAGTTTGTTTGGAAGTGTGTTAATGGTGGAACTGCTGCATAACTTACACCTAAAAAGTCGACACCTGTATGTTCACGTTGGTCAGCCCAATACTGACGAATGGCTGTTGTGAGTGGCACTTGGTTAGTGCTTTCCAAAGCAACCATATCAATTGGGATATCTGTTTCAAAAACACGTGCGACAGCTTCTGGATCCCAGAAAGCATTCCATTCAGCGGTACCGTCATGTTCAGGTTCTTCCACATTGCCTCTTTCTAAAAATGTACCACCCATCCATACAAGACGTTCAATATTGTTTGCAATGTCTGATGCGACATCTAAAGCTTTTACAAGGTCAGTTAATGGTCCAGTGAATAACAATGTAACGGGTTGTTGAGATGATTGTACTTTTTGAATGATATCTTCATAAGCATGATTTTTTAGTGCTTGTGATTGGATAGGGTATCTTTCATTGATAATTGGTAAGGCATCCATAAAGAAGGCGTGCATGCGCCAATCTTTTGGGAATTGGTTTTTACCACGTTCATAAGAAGTTGCGACATCAATCGGATAATGGCTGAAGCGATTGATGATTTTGCGAGAGGCACTTTCAGCGGGCTCGACATAGCAGTCGGCCCCAATGGCACTAACGCCAATCACTTCGACATTCTCCATATGTAATAGTAAGAAGAGTGAGATTAAGTCATCTACGCCACCGTCATGGTTAAAGTAAACAGGTTTCATAAGTTAGCTCCTTTATTCGTAATACTTCTATCATAAGTGACTTGTTTCAAAAAATCACGAATTCATACGTTCATAAATTCGCCATAAAATAAGTAGGACAGATATTTTTTAGGCATGGTATAATAATGATAATCATTATCAATTAAGAGGGTGGTACGATGAGAAAAGAAGCAGGTCACACATTTTTAGCGAAACTTGGTAAAACAAGATTACGTCCAGGTGGAAAATTAGCGACAGATTGGTTAATTGATAAAGGACAGTTTACTTCAGAGAAAAAGGTGTTGGAAGTCGCATGTAACATGTGTACAACATCGATTCATTTAGCAAAGACATATGGATGCCAAATTGAAGGAATCGACTTGAATAAAACAGCATTGGCACAAGGTGAAAAGAATGTAGCGGCAGCAGGGTTGTCAGATAAGATTCATCTACAACAGGCAAATGCGATGAACTTGCCATTTGATGACAATAGTTTTGATATTGTATTGAATGAAGCCATGTTGACAATGTTGCCTGTTAAGGCGAAGCAGCAAGCGCTGAATGAATACTATCGTGTCTTAAAGCCTGGCGGTGTATTGCTAACACATGATATTGTTATTCAAGTCCCTTCTAAAGAAACAGAAATCATCAATGACTTGTCAGAAGCAATCAATGTGAATGTATCACCACAATTAAAAGAAAAATGGCATGAACTCTATACGCAAGCTGGTTTTAACAATATTGAAACACAACACGGACCGATGACATTAATGACGCCAAAAGGGATGATTTATGATGAAGGTGTCAAAGGGACATTGAAGATTGTTAAAAATGCACTTAAAAAAGAAAATAGACCGATGTTTATGCGCATGTTCAAAACATTTAAGCGTCACAAAGATGGCTTGAATTATATTGTACACGCAGCACATAAAGTACAATAGAAAATCCATAGTTCTATTTTAGAATGACTACGTTATCGTCGCAGGTGAAGCGGTGAAGAATGTAGTCATTTTATATATGTCTGTTCACAATACTATCGCAAAGTAGTAGTATTAAGACAAATGATGCGGGAGGATAGTCGAGTGGAATCAGTTAAAGAAACTAAGTTTAATTTTGTAGCACTACTATTACTTATCGGTGTATTTATGGCTGCACTGGATAACGGGATTATTAGTGCAGCGTTAACGAAGATTAATCAGTCGTTTGAAATACAACCTCAGATGGGGGCATGGGGGATTGCCATTTACACATTAGGGATGGCAGTCGCAACACCGATTGCCGGTAAGTTGGCGGATATGTATGGACGTAAGAAGGTCTATATTATTGAAGTGGCCCTATTCGGAGTAGGTTCACTACTTGTCGCGTTAAGCCCTAACTATACATTTTTCATTATCGCTCGTCTTATTCAATCACTCGGTGGAGGTGGCCTCTTCGTGATTGCGAGTGCCCACTTCATTTCAACCTATGATCGTACTAAGCAAGGAACGATGTTAGGGGCATTAGGTGCGATGAATGGAATTGCTTCTGTTCTTGGTCCGAACTTAGGAAGTTTACTTATCAAGCTAACAGGAACATGGCACTGGCTGTTCTTGATTAATGTGCCAATCGCAGTGTTTATTACAATATTTGTGATGTTGAAAATGACGGAAACACAACGCCCTGTACAAAAGAAAATGGATACCTATGCGATTATCATGTTCTCACTTTCTACATTATTCGTGATGTTCGGTATTTATAATATTCGAGCAGCAAGTGCGATGAGTAGTACAATGCGTTGGTCTGTTGTTGCTTTCTTCGTATTAGCTATTCTTGGATATGCCGTGATGATTTGGATTGAAAAACGTAATGAAGGTAAAAATGTCGATGCGTTTCTACCATACACATTATTACGTAACCCAACATTTTCAGCGATTCTCGTCATGGGTATTTGTTCAGGAATGTTGATTGGTGCCATTATCTTTATTCCATCCTTTGTAGAAAATGTTCTACATGTCAGTGCGGCAGACAGTGGCTTTTGGCTCACACCACTTGCACTTGCTTCTGGTGTTGGTGCATCGATGGGTGGCCGTATGGTCGATAAAAAAGGTCCCGTCTTTGCATTGGTGGTTGCCAGTCTGATTAGTATTTTAGGCTACGGTGGTCTAGCGCTACTCACAACAGGTGTTATGACATTCCTTATCTTTTCCATCATAGCAGGGTTAGGATTTGGTTTTACAATCGGTGCACCGATGACGGTATTAGCGACACGGACGGCAGGTTATGGTGATGATCGTAATAGTACAGTCATTGCGACGTTATCTGTTTCACGACAAATGGGGATTACCATCGCACCAACACTTTTTGCGACACTTATTCAATTAGGATTTAGTCAAACGGTGTTAAAAGTGACAGAAGCGTTAAAAGAACGACATCTATCACAACAAGATGTTCCGCAACAATGGATGTCTCAAGTGGAACAAGTGAATGGTAGTACGTATGCTTTGTGGCAGAAACTTGAAACAATGCCGAATACTCCAGTTCGTCAAGCGTTGATGCAAGGTTTAGATGCTGTGGCTACAACTGCATTTATGCCGGTATTTTTAACTGCTGCATTAGCTTCGGTTGTGATATTAATATTAACCATTATTTTTAGACGTTCATTTAGTGAATAACACATCATGAGGGGAGGCTACCGTCATAGAGCGGGGAGTCTTCCTTTTTGTATGGCTAGCTATAAATGTTTCATGTGGAACGTTATAGCAGCGCCGTCTTAACAAAATCTTTATATTTACTTCAAAGTTTCTTCAAATTATTTGATTACAATGACGTTGAATCTAATATTTGAAAAGGGGTTTTGAAGCATGAAGTTACGTTCAACTTTGAGTCATATCATGATTGCAAGTTCATTGGTGAGCGCATCAATCGTAGGAGCAGCACCTGAAGCGCAAGCCAATACGCAACAGAAAGATCAAGTACAGGTTTATGGTGATAAAGAAAATCCTAAGAATATTATATTTTTAGTTGGAGATGGCATGGGGCCGTCATACCAAACAGCTTATCGATATTTTGCTGATAATCCTGATACAGAAGAGATGGAAGAAACCGCTTTTGATGATTATTTAGTAGGAAGTCAACGTACATATTCTGCAGATGAAAAAGACAATGTGACAGATTCAGCTGCAGCAGGGACAGCAATTAGTTCTGGACATAAAACATATAACGGAGCAATTGGTGTCGATGCTAATAAGCAAAAAGTAGAGACCGTATTAGAACGTGCAAAGTCTATCGGTAAATCAACAGGATTAGTAAAGACAGCAGAGTTGACTGATGCAACACCTGCTGCCTATGCATCACATGTGGCAGATCGAGATCAAAAAAATGATATTGCCAAACAGTTTTATGATCAACGTATTCAAGGTGAACATAAAGTAGACGTACTACTGGGTGGTGGTGCGAAATATTTTGGAAAAGAAAATGGAAATTTGGATAAACAGTTTGAAAAAGATGGCTATGATGTCGTAACAAATAAGGAAAGCCTCGCTGAATCAGACAGTGAACAAGTGCTAGGTATTTTTGCAGATGAGAATATGCCACTACAAATTGATGCGCCAGATGATGATCCGAGCTTAGCAGAGATGCAAAAATCTGCGTTGGACCGTTTATCTAAAGATGGCGATGGCTTTTTCTTAATGGTAGAAGGTGCGTCTATTGATAAACAAGGACATACACATGATGTGACAGGTGTGATGTCAGAAATGTCAGGTTTTGAAAAGGCATTTGAAGATGCAATGGCTTATGCAAAATCGAATCCTGATACACTCGTTGTAGCGACAGCTGATCATTCAACAGGCGGATTGTCAGTAGGGAAAGACGGCGAATATGCATGGGATGCAGAGCCGATACGCAACATGAAACATTCAGCACAATGGATGACAGAACAGATTGCGGCAGGGGAATCAATAGAAGACACAGTGAAAGCTGGATACGGATTTGATGTAGATACAAAAGCGATTGAAAAAATGAAACAAGCAGCAGATAGACTTAGTAAATTGGACAAAAAGAAAGATGAAGAGGAATACGAACAACAGTATCAAGCATTACAAGATGCTATTCAACAGCCAATTAACGATGCTTCGAAAACAGGCTGGACATCATCTGGACATACAGGTGTAGATACGAATACGTATGCTTATGGACCGGGTGCTGAAGCTTTTCGCGGGAATATGAATAATGTAGAGAATGCACAACATATCTTTAGTTTTTACGAAAAAGAATCGTGAAACAAAGCCCATTCACACGTAATGAATGGGCTTTTGTTTATGAGGATATTGAAAGGGAATTGCTTAGGTTCTGCTTAACCCCAAACGCCTCCTTTCATAACCACGTTTATTCTGCTTGGCGGATGTCTTCGGCGATATCTTGATAGTCGAATGTTTTATTGAGGAAGCTTGGTTCGGTTGAGAGGTGTTGTTCAAAGGTTGCACAGTTTTGAATTTGGACGGTACCTTCCGCGAGATCAAAACCAAGAATATGTCCTACAAATGTTTGGTCTTCTGAGATAAAGTGTGCATGGAAGCCGGCAGCGCCAATACCGTGGAAGACTTCTGGCGTGTAAACTGCAACAATCGTACCTGAAATATGTTGACGATGATATTCAGGTTGCGCTTGAGCAGAGGTGATCAAACGCGTATATGGTGGATCTTGTTTTGGCATGATACGTACATGCATATGGCTAAATGTCCCTTTAATTTTAATCATTGCAAATAAGTTTTCACTGAGCATGCGTTCACGAATTTGTTGATATAAGGTTTCGTGATTTGAGGCAGTTGCTTCAAATGTCGTGTCTGCCGAGAATTTTGAGACAGATGCGTAAGGTGTGAGTGTGTCACCTGAAAGTAAATGTACGTTGTCATCCGTTGTTGTCGCGTGGAATGCTTGTCCATCCACAAAAATCACTTCTCCATCGGAACCGGTTAATGTCGCAATGCCATGATCACCATGTTGAAGTAGTGTGTCGATAGAGCACGTTCCTTCAAGTGCACCTGCCATTAAGGTGCCTAATGTGCCATGTTGATATAATGTGTGTTTCATAAGTTGTTGCCACCTTTAAATGTATTCGTTAATAATAGTGTATAAGGCATCTAAGTTGTATACAAGTTTTAAGTTTGTGAGATAATAGAGATATTCATGGTCTATTAAATTGAAAAGCAAAGGGAAGGTGATGTTGATGACACGTCAAATTCAAAAGCTTTATGTTGGAGGAGTAAAGGAACATGGGGACGCAAATGCGACAGATTTGATGTCGCAAAAATGGGTAACAGCGGCTTTTAAAGAAGCAACATCTGAACCAGTATGGCTTGGTAAAGAAGGACTTCAAGGTGACGCCGTTGGAGATACGCGTTATCATGGCGGCGTAGAAAAAGCCTTGTTTGCGTATGCAGAAGAACATTATGCTAGGTTTAGCACACAATATGAACAAGAGATTTCGGTTGGTAGTAATGGCGAAAACATCTCAGTGATTGGGATGAATGAAGATACTGTTTGCATCGATGATATTTATCAAGTTGGAGAAGCAGTCATACAAGTTTCTCAACCGCGACGCCCATGTTGGAAAACGAGTCGACGTTTAGGTATTCTTGAGTTTGCAAAAATGTTAGAAGAAACTGGGAAGACAGGCTGGTACTATCGTGTGTTGCAAGAAGGGTATATCCAAGCTGGTGATGCATTAGTACTGCAAGAACGTCCATACCCTGATTGGTCGATCCAACGCATGAATGATACGTTACAAGGTAAGGCGGATAAAGCCGATATAAAAGCATTACAAGAAGCGGAATTCACACCTGAAAGTTGGCAGAGTAGCTTAGAAAAACAATTGGCTGGTACACCGATTGATGACACTTCAAGATTATATGGCCCAAATATTTAAATATATACGCATATACCTACTTTTCTTAAACGCTGAGAAAAGTAGTTTTTTTTACAAATTTAAAATAAATAAATATTAGTGATTCATGAATAAAAATACGTTGTTAAGTTTTTTATTAACGTTATTAACCTACTTTGCACCGTTGTTTTACCAATGATTAAATAGTGTTTTAGTTATATATATTCATAATGAAATATGTATGTTATTGAATCTAATTTGCATTAAAATGTAAAGTTCGTTAGTCTTAAGCAGAAGTTATCTCAGATCATGCTACAGATTAATGAAGGGGGATTCACTGTGCATAAGGATAATAAATTAATGGATTGGATCGTCTTTTGCGGTGCAGCGTTTGTATTGTTACTCGCTGTTATACCGATGATGGTATTTCCAAAACAAAGCCGTTCCGTCGTTGTAGCGATGAATGATTTTGTTACAACAAATTTAGGTGCGACGTATCTCGTGTTAGGTCTCACCATTTTTTGTTTTGTATTATATATTGCGTTCGGTAAATATGGTTCGGTTACATTGGGACGTGCAAGCGATCGACCAGAATTTAGCGATTTCGCATGGGCATCTATGCTTTTTTGTGCCGGTATTGGTTCAGATATTTTATATTGGGGTGTCATCGAGTGGGCGTATTATTATCAAGGGCCGCCACAAGGTGCGGAACCCATGAGTGATACAGCGTTAAGCTATGCCACAATGTATGGCATGTTCCATTGGGGGCCGATTGCATGGGCGATTTATGTTTTGCCTGCGCTACCCATTGGTTATTTAGTCTTTGTTAAAAAACAACCGATTTTCAAAATTAGCCAAGCATGCCGTCCGATTTTAAAAGGACAAACAGATGGTTTTATTGGCAAGCTCGTTGATATTTTATTTATTTTTGGTTTAATCGGTGGGACTGCCACATCACTGGCACTCGGTGTCCCTATGATTTCTGCAGGACTAGAGAAATTGACTGGTGTCGATGGTTCCAGCATGGTTGTGAAGAGCTGTGTATTAATTGGAATTACGATTGTTTTTGCATATAGTTCGTATCGTGGACTGAAAAAAGGTATTCAAGTACTCAGTGACTTAAATGTATGGCTATCATTCCTATTACTTGGTTTTATTTTTATTATTGGACCGACAATTTTTATTATGGAAACAACGGTCACAAGTTTTGGTAATATGATTAAAAACTTCTTCCAAATGGCAACATGGTTGGAACCATTTGGCGGTGTGGGTGGTCGTGAAGAGACGAACTTCCCACAACAATGGACGATTTTCTATTGGGCTTGGTGGATTGTATATGCGCCATTTATTGGTCTATTCATTGCACGTATTTCCAGAGGGCGTACGTTGAAAGAAGTGATCCTTGGAACAATTGTCTATGGAACATTTGGCTGTGTACTATTCTTCGGTATTTTTGGGAACTACGCGACATATTTACAAATCACAGGTCAATTTGATGTTGTTTCATATTTAAATGCACATGGTACAGAAGCCACAATTATTGAAGTGGTCAATCATCTACCATTTGCGCCAGTATTGATTGCGTTATTCATTTTATCTGCATTTTTATTCTTAGTGACAACGTTTGACTCGGCTTCTTATATCGTAGCGGCAGCAACGCAATTGCGTGTCAAAGGAGAGCCACTTAAAATGAACCGCTTGTTCTGGGCGTTTGCATTGTGTTTATTACCATTCTCATTAATGCTTGTTGGTGGAGAGCGTGCGCTTGAAATCTTACAAACAGCTTCGATTGTCGCGGGTGTGCCACTCATCGTCATTTTCGTTATTATTATGATTTCGTTCATGATGATTTTATCTGGTGATCGCATTGCGCTACAAACACGTGCAGAACGCTTTAAGAAGATTGAGCGTCGTTCACTGCGTATTTTACAAGTGAGTGAAAAAGATGAGGAAGATAATAATTTATAACAAAAAAAGTCTGACATTCACCATGTCAGACTTTTTTTAAGCATCTTTGTTTTCATCTGGTATTGGAAAATACTTAAATATTTCTCCTGATTTAATGGCGTCACTGATTGAGTTGAGCCATTGATAATACAATCGTGAGTGTGTCATGTGTGCTTTGACTTCTTGGGCTTCTTGTCGCACATCATCTTCTACATCATCAGCTGCTATAATTGTATCAATCATTGCCTCTGCTTCTTGTAAGGCAGCCATATTGATTTTGATTTCACGATACCACTTTTGTGTGAAGAAATTGCTGAAAAAAGCAAAGAAATCTTTTTCAGCTTCAAAGTGTTGCTTACGACTCCCACGTGTAAAGCGTTGTTTGACCACAGCAAATTCCTGTAATTTTTTAACCCCTGCGCTCATACTTGGTTTACTCATCTGTAGTTCACTGCGCATCTCGTCTAGTGTCATGCTGTCTTCAAATAACATGGTGCCATATAAATTACCTGTACTACGGTTAATACCGTATAAATCCATTGTTTCTGCAATAGAGTTAATAACAATATCTTTTGCTGCTTCTAGTTGTGCTGCGTAACCTGTCCCATATTTCATTTTATGGTCACCTCCCTTAAGAAACCTATCGGCTAAATTGTACGACTCTTTTTAGCAGAAACACAAGTTTTTCCGAAAAAAATTAAAATTTTGAAATAACGCGTAAGCAATAAACAGTACTTATTAGGGAAAGTTGACACTATTTTAAAATCTGTGTTAGAGTTAACTTTGTGAGATTCGTTAAATATAAACTTAACAAACTTAACAGAGGTGTACAGGATGGAATCAATTAAAAATTTATCACACCGTCAATTTATCGATGGTGAGTGGGTTGAAAGTAGCAATCAAAATACACGCGATATTATTAATCCATATAATCAAGAAGTTATTTTAACTGTTGCTGAAGGTACAACAGAAGATGTAGAACGTGCCATTCTAGCCGCACGTCGTTCATTTGATGAAGGAGAATATGCACAAGCAACAGCTGAATATAAAGGTCAAAAAGTCCGTGAACTTGCTGACAAAATTAAAGAAAATCGTGAAAACTTAGCACAGTTAGAGACATTGGACACAGGTAAGACGTTAGAAGAGTCTCGCGCCGATATGGACGATATCCATAATGTGTTCATGTACTTTGCTGGTTTAGCAGATAAAGAAGGTGGCGAATTAATCGCATCACCTATCCCAAATACAGAGAGTAAGGTTGTGAAAGAGCCGATTGGTGTTGTGACACAAATCACACCTTGGAATTATCCATTGCTTCAAGCATCATGGAAGATTGCACCAGCGCTAGCAACAGGTTGTTCACTTGTGATGAAGCCAAGTGAAATCACACCATTAACAACAATTCGCGTATTTGAATTGATGGAAGAAGTTGGTTTCCCGAAAGGCGTTATCAACCTTGTATTAGGTGCCGGTTCTGAAATTGGGGACATCATGTCAACACATCCAGAAGTGGACCTCGTGTCATTTACAGGTGGTATCAAAACAGGAAAACGCATTATGAAACAAGCAGCTAACAATGTCACAAAAGTGGCATTAGAGCTAGGTGGTAAGAATCCAAATGTTGTGTTTGATGATGCAGACTTTGACTTAGCGGTTGACCAAGCATTAAATGGTGCGTATTTCCATGCAGGTCAAGTATGTTCAGCAGGTTCTCGTTTAATCGTTCATAATGCGATCAAAGATGAGTTTGAAGCGGCATTAATTGACCGTGTGAAACATATTAAAATGGGCAATGGCTTTGACGATACAACAGAAATGGGACCACTGATTTCAGCGGAACATCGTGAAAAAGTTGAAAGCTATATGGACGTTGCTAAAGAAGAAGGCGCAACAATTGCGATTGGTGGTAAACGCCCTGACCGTGAAGACTTACAAGATGGCTTTTTCTTTGAACCAACAGTGATTACAAACTGTGATACATCCATGCGTATCGTTCAAGAAGAAGTATTCGGACCTGTTGTAACAATTGAAGGATTCGATACAGAAGAAGAAGCCATTCGTCTCGCTAACAATTCAAACTATGGTCTTGCAGGCGGTGTATTCTCAAAAGATGTTGGCAAAGCACAGCGTGTCGCAAACAAGCTACGTATGGGAACGGTATGGATTAATGACTTCCATCCATACTTTGCACAAGCGCCGTGGGGTGGCTACAAACAATCAGGTATCGGTCGTGAACTCGGTTCTGCCGGTTTAGAAGAATATCTTGAAATGAAACATATTTTAACAAATACAAATCCAGAACCAGTCAATTGGTTTAAAAAAGATAAGTAGGTTTCACTGGAAAACAATCACTTAAAGTTAAATTTTAGGAGGATGTTCGATGGGTAAAGCATACGATAAAATGTACGACTATATTATTATTGGTGGCGGTAGTGCCGGATCAGTTTTAGGTGCACGCTTGAGTGAAGATAAAGATAAAAAGGTGTTAGTGCTGGAAGCGGGTCGCAGTGACTACCCTTGGGACTTATTCATTCAAATGCCTGCAGCACTCATGTATCCATCAGGTAATCGTTTTTATGATTGGAAATATGAGACAGATGGCGAGCCACATATGGGTGGACGTAAAGTCTTCCATACACGTGGGAAAGTACTTGGTGGATCAAGTTCAATTAACGGTATGATCTATCAGCGTGGGAATCCATTAGACTATGAAAAATGGGGAAGCCCTAAAGGTATGGAAACATGGGATTATGCACACTGTCTGCCATACTTTAAACGCTTAGAAACAGCATTCGGTGCAACACCAAATGATTCGATTCGTGGTTTAAATGGTCCAATCAAACTACGTCGTGGACCAGCCGACAATCCACTGTTCCATTCATTCTTTGATGCAGCAGTAGAAGCGGGTTACAAAAAGACACAAGATGTAAATGGTTACCGTCAAGAAGGCTTTGGCCCATTCGACAGTCAAATTCATAACGGCCAACGTGTATCAGCATCACGTGCCTATTTACGTCCAGCTATGAAGCGTAAAAATTTAACAGTGAAAACACGTGCATTTGTAGAAAAACTACATTTTGATGGAAATACAGTGACAGGCGTGACATATAAACGCAATGGTCGTTTGCATAAAGTATTGGCACGCGAAGTAATCTTATCAGGTGGGGCATTTAATACACCGCAATTACTACAACTTTCAGGTATTGGTGATACAGAATACTTAAAAACTTTAGGTATCGAACCACGCTTACATTTACCAGGTGTGGGTGAAAACTTTGAAGATCATCTTGAAGTATACATTCAACATACTTGTAAAGAACCAGTTTCAATGCAACCAAGCTTGAACAAGTTGAAAATGCCATTCATCGGTTTAGAATGGATAACACGCCGTACAGGTGCTGCATCAAGTAACCACTTTGAAGGGGGCGGATTTGTCCGTTCAAATGAGGATGTTGCATATCCAAACTTAATGTTCCATTTCTTGCCACTTGCAGTACGCTATGATGGACAAAAAGCAGAAACAGCACATGGCTATCAAGTTCATGTTGGCCCAATGTATTCAAACTCACGTGGTAGCTTAAAAATCACATCAACAAACCCATATGTGAAACCGAAATTTGTCTTCAACTACTTATCTACAGAAGAAGACAAGCGTGAATGGGTAGAAGCGATTCGTGTTGCACGTAACATCTTAAATCAACCAGCCATGGATCGTTATAACGGTGGAGAAATTTCTCCAGGACCAAGCGTTCAAACTGATGAAGAGATTTTAGACTGGGTACGTCGCGATGCAGAAACAGCCTTGCACCCATCATGTAGTGCAAAAATGGGACCTGCCTCAGACCCAATGGCAGTTGTGGACCCATTAACAATGAAAGTACACGGCATGGAAAACCTACGTGTTGTTGACGCATCAGTTATGCCAACAACAACAAACGGAAACATCCATTCACCAGTACTCATGTTAGCTGAAAAAGCAGCAGATATTATCAAAGGTGTCAAACCATTAGAGCCTGAACATGTGGATTACTATGTTCACGGTAAAAACGACCCAGAAGATGGCGCTGTAACATCATATCGTATTTAAAATTATAAAGCCTTTAACGGCACGCAGGATATGTGTCGTTAAAGGCTTTTTTGAGTTGTTAAATAAAAGAGAATAGGACATGATTGCTATTCGTATTATTATTGACTTTGTATCATACATAGATTATTATACAAATATAACGACAACGCCCCCACACCTTTTAGGCAGACATGTTCTGAGGTGGGGGTATTTTTTTGAGGTGAGACATGAATCCTAAACCATTAACATTTAAAGAACAGTTGCAGTTATTTAAGAAGCGTGGCATGATTATTGACAATGAAACACGAGCTATAGAAAAGTTAGAAAATATAGGCTATTATAAATTGAAAGAATTTGCATATCCTTTATCTAAAGTTGTTGAAAACGAGAATAAAGAACAGATGAGAGTTTACGAAAATGTGAATTTCAACGATGTTATTACTCGTTATTATCAAGATAAGAATTTAAGGCTAGGTTTATTACATGCAATAGAGAAAATAGAAGTTTCTCTAAAAACAAAAATATCTTACGTTCTTGGAGAATCTTATGGTGCCTTTGGATATTTAGATTTTTCTAAATGGTGTAACAAAGAGGAATACTGCAAACATTATCTGAATTATCAGCAAAATAGATTTAAAAAAGAGTTATTTACTAAAATAAAACTTTCAAGAAGCTTAGATTTGAAAGAAGAGAAGAACCTTAATTATCAAGGTTATCCAAGTGTTTGGTTAATGGTTGATGTTTTGATGTTTGGAGATATTGTTCATTTACTTACATTGATGTCACGTAAAAACTTGCAGAGAATCTCTGATTATTATAATTGTAGTAACAAAGAATTATTATCTTGGCTTAAATGCCTTAACTTTATGAGAAATATATGTGCTCATAATTCCAATATAGTCGATATTAAATTGACTACGGCCCCTGTAGTCAATGATAATTGGAAAAGTGATATATATCGATTTAAAGATGGTAATTATTCTAATAGGTTGGCAATTGTACTTTATATTATTCATCATTTTGTTAGACGCACTAATTCCAAATACCAGATTTATAAAGTGTCTCTCGCTATCGAAAAAATTGTTGGTAAAAATAAAAGGAGAATAAATCAACTGGGATTTATTTCGGAAGAATCGATTAATAAATTGAGAAATTTATAATGAATACTTAAAGACCCCCTCATGTTAGTAAATGTGAGGGGGTCGTTCCATGACGATTATCACCAGTTCTCGATATCTTGGCGTTCGCCTTTAAAGTTATTTTGTGTATTATGACGTTCACTGAGCAATGATTCAACCTCATTAATCGTTACGCCTTGTTCGTGCAAGAGGACAAACAGGTGATAGAGTAGATCGGCACTTTCTGCGATGAGTTCGGAACGGTCATTTTTCATAGCTGCAATCACGACTTCGAATGCTTCTTCACCAAATTTCTTAGTGATTTTTTCTTTACCTTCTGTCAGTAAATATTGCGTGTAAGACTTATCTGACTGCTCGCTTGCACGTTGTTGAATGGTTGTTTCGAGTTGTTGTAGTTGATAGGGCACTGGTGTGTTGAAACAACTTTGGGAGCCGGTGTGACATGTTGGTCCCTGTGGATTTACAAATAATAAAATTGTATCATCATCACAGTCCAGACGTATGTCGACAACTTGTTGTGTATGTTCAGATGTTTCCCCCTTCTTCCATAAGCGCTGCTTTGAGCGTGAATAGAACCATGCGACACCGTCATTGACCGTACGTTCAAATGCTTCTTCATTCATGTAGCCTAACATCAATACTTGTTGTGTTGTGGCATCTTGTAAAATTGCAGGTAAGAGTCCTTTGGAAAAGTCTGGTTTTAGTGCCATCTGACTGGAATCCCTCCTTGATCAAGTGTTGTTTTTATTTCTTTAACTGTAGTTTCTTTATCATGTAAAATACTTGCGGCAAGTCCAGCAGAGACGGGTGTTTCATTGAATAGTTCTACAAAGTGGTCAGCATTGCCGCCACCAACTGAAGCGATGATTGGGATATTCACCCGTTGTGCAATCCCGTTTAAGTGATCAAGATCAAAGCCGTTTTTCATGCCGTCATAGGCCATACTTGTCACGAGTAATTCACCTGCACCGAGTGCCTCTACTTCTTGAACCCACTCATACACACGCTTGTCTGTACGTTGCTTACCACCGTGTGTACAGCAGTAGTAATCATCTGTTTCAGGATCATATTGGCTATCAATCGCAATACAGATACATTGGCGCCCGAACTTTTCACTTGCTTGGCGAATAAGTTCGGGATTTTTGAGTGCAGCTGAGTTAAGCGATACTTTGTCTGCACCATGTCTGAGCAGCTGAGAAATATCATCAAGTGTTGAAATGCCGCCACCGACTGTTAATGGAATAAACAGTTGAGATGCTGTCTTTTCAATGATATCTAATGTTAGATCATGACCTTGTTCTGTCTTAGAAATGTCTAGAAAAACCAGTTCATCGGCACCGCTGTCGTTATAATACATCGCGAGTGCGACGGGATCACCAATATCGCGCAACCCTTTGAACTGAATCCCTTTAACCACACGTCCATCTTTAACGTCGAGGCAGGGGATGATACGTTTTTTAATCATCATAATCCCTCCCAGAATTCAGGTTGGTTTGCGGCTTTTCCTACAATAGCTGCTGCGACACCTGTCTCTTCAAGTTGGTGCAAATCTGCTTGATGACGAATCCCGCCTGATGCGATAACAGGAAGTTGGGTATGGGCTGCCAGTTGTGCTGTCCGTTCAAAGTTTGGACCTTGTAACTTTCCGTCTTTCGAGATGTCGGTATAAATCACACCGCCAAGTGGTAAGTGTTCAATAGCAGATACATAGTCAAATAAGTTCAGTTGCGCATCTTCTAACCAACCATTTATTTTGATATCTGTATCATATGCATCCACGGATACATACAGTTTCCCGGGAAATAATGTGGCCGTTTCTGTTAACCAGTCGATATCTTGAATGGCTTTCGTTCCGACAATACAGTAATCTACGCCATGTGAGAGATAGTTACGAATGGTATCCACATCACGGATGCCACCACCCACTTCAATCGGTTTCGTACTACTATTGATGAGTTGGCGAATGTAGTCCATTTCGACTGCGCGTTGTGACTTAGCACCGATTAAATCAATAATGTGAATACGATCAACACATTCAAACTGCTGATAAAATTGAATGCTGTCCTCTGCTGAACGTGTCATTGCCTCTGATGTATCATAATCTCCCTCTGTTAAGCGCACGCTTTGTCCTTCAATAAGGTCAATTGCTGGCCATAATTTAAGCATGTTGCCATCCTCCTTTGAGTGCTTGTGCAAGTATATTCAAACCACTTTCACCACTTTTTTCTGGATGAAATTGAATGCCGATATACGATTCGTGTTGCACAATACCTGGAATATCTGTGCCATATTCTGCATAAGCGATTACATCTTCATTCATGGGTGCTTGATAGCTATGAACGAAGTAAACATCTTGTGTTAAGTCAGCTTTCGATGAGATTAAATTATTCCAACCGAGATGTGGGACGGTGTAGGGTGTTTCTATTTCTGTAATACGTCCTTTGAGAAGCCCTAGTCCAGAAACATGACCTTCTTCACTCGCTTCATACATTAACTGCATGCCAAGACAAATGCCGATGATGGGTTTGTCGTATTGTTGCAGTATCTGATCAAGGTTATACTGACGTATTGCTGTCATCGCATCTTTAAAGTGTCCGACACCGGGTAAAATGAGTTGATCTGCGGCATGGATGGTTGCTGGATTGCGTGATAAAACAACTTCGTAACCTAAGTGTTCCACAGCACGTTTAACATTATGAATATTTCCTAGTCCATAGTCTACAATGACAATCATGATTCAATCACACCTTTGGATGAGGGGATACGTTGCGAGTCAGCAGGTGCAAGTGCTTGTTTTAACGCACGTGCAAAGGCTTTGAAAATCGCTTCAATCTCGTGGTGTGTATTGCCTTGGTGTAATAAATCAATGTGCACCGTTAAACGTGCATTGATGACAAATGCTCGGAAAAATTCTTCTACTAGTTCTGTATCAAACTGACCGACTTTCTCCTTACTGAATGTCGCATTAAAGTGAAGGTATGGACGACCACTAATGTCTACAACGGCACGTGCTAATGTTTCATCCATCGGTAAATATTGTTGACCATAACGTTCATAGTAAGGATTTTCTTGTGTGAGTTGTAAGAGCAATTGCCCTAAAACGATACCGATATCTTCTGTTGTATGGTGGTCGTCTACCCATGTGTCGCCTTGAACATCAATATTTAAAGTAAGCCCGCTGTGAAAGCTAAACAGTGTGAGCATATGATCTAAAAATCCGACGCCTGTTTGAATGTTACTTTCTTGATTGGATTGTGAGAGACGAATATCAATTTTCGTCTCTTTTGTTTCACGTTTAATTTGAAAGGTCATGTTGTTCACTCCATTCTTTCACAATACTTTCGAAACGGTCTAGATCTTCTTCTGTCGCAATAGAGTAGCGGACACAATCACTCATAGGCTGTTCAGTGATAGGGTCATAGAATCTTGGTTTAAATCCGCGATCATAGACATATTCACCCAGTGACACGGCATAAGAGCCTGCTGTTAAAATAAAGTTGGTTTCACTCGGATATAATTTGATTTTGTCACTTACGTAGCGTGAAAATATGTTTTTCAGACGGTCACTTAAGGCACGCTGTTGTGCAACGAATACTTTTGTTGAGTCTGGATGTTCAAATAAATATGTCGCAATGCGCAGAGATAAAATATTAAGTGGATATGGGTGTTCAATACGACGTACACGGTCGATGGTTGGCTCTGTTCCGATTAAGACACCGACACGTAAACCGGCAAGTCCAAATGCTTTTGATAAAGTGTGCATTACGACAATATGATCTTCCAATGTAATATCAAGTGGTGTTGAAAAGTCGATATATGCTTCATCAATCACAAGATAGCCACCCAGTGCTTTCATTTTATCTGCAATTTGTAAGAGATAAGTTTCATCAAAGCGTTGACCAGTTGGATTGTGTGGATTACTTAAAATAAAGAAACTAGGTTTGACTTCATCGATACGTGTTAATACAGCTTCAATTGGAAATTGTAAGTCTGTTGTTGCATCTACAAATTCAATAGGACGACCCACCTGTTCAGCAAATGCTTGATACATAAAGAAGTCAGGATTTAATGTCAGACAAGGTCCTTCCGGCATAATAAACATCAGCTTTTGAATGAGTTCATCTGAACCGTTTGCGGCACAAAATTGATCCTTTGTAAAACCACCAAAATAGTTCGCATATGCTGTACGGAAGCGGTCATAATCATCATCGTGGTAGAAGTTATAATCTTGCGCATTCAGTATTTCAAAATAGGTTTCCGGTGATAAAGGTGTTCCAGCACTTTCATTTTTATCCATTCTAATCATTTTGTTCCCCTCGCATTCTGACAGTTAAAGATTGTTGGTGATTGTATAATTGTTCATCCTGTGCAATCGTAGCGGCTGCACGATATGTTTGTTGGTACGTCTCCTGTGATAATTGAATAACAGTATGTTTTGTTAGAAAATCATTGACCGATAAACCATGTTGGAAACGGGCAGTACGATTGGTTGGCAGGACGTGACTCGGACCTGCAATATAGTCACCAATCGCTTCTGGTGCATATCCCCCTAAAAACAGACTGCCTACATAGTGAATATGTGGCACAAATTGTTCTGGTTGCTCCGTTTGTATGGATGCATGTTCTGGTGCAATTTCATTCATTAATTGGCAGCATTCATGAAAGTCTTCTGCATGAATTGCATAGTGATAATCGCGTAAACTCGCTGCAACAATTTCTTGGCGTTCGGATGTTGTAGTGAGTGCTTCCAAGCGGTTTTCCAATTGTTCCAGTAATGATTGATCCGTTGAAATCACATAAGTACGCGCCATTTCATCATGCTCGGCTTGTGCCAGTACATCGTAGGCAACGGCTTCTACATCACATGTCTTGTCGATAATAAGCGCAATTTCACTTGGTCCGGCAATCTGATCGATACCGACTTCGCCATATACATACTTTTTCGCATAGGCAACGTACTGGTTACCAGGACCGACAATTTTATCTACTTTTGAAATGCTTTCTGTACCATAAGCTAATGCAGCAATACTTTGTGCACCGCCCACTTGATAGACGTGATCGACACCCACAATATGACAGGCAGCTAATACACTTTGTGCAACGCCATTTTCTTGTGGAGGTGTCACGACAACAATGTCTTTCACGCCTGCCACTTTTGCGAGTGTTGCAGTCATTAATACAGTAGAAGGGTAGCTTGCTTTGCCACCAGGAACATAGACACCCACACGTTCGATCGGATGATACACTTCATACATTTCTTTATTGCTCTGCTGATTTTGATAGCGAATACTTGCTTGGTAGTCACGAATTCGTGTGTAACTGAGTTCTAAAGCTTGGCGTAAATCATCATCTAATGTGTCATACGCTTGTTGTAATTGAGCTTGTGGGACTTCAAGTGTTTCTACTGTGACACGATCAAACTGTTCATTATATTGATATAACGCACGGTCACCTTGTTGCTTAACAGTTTCACAAATGGTCGCAATTTGCTCATGCAATCGAGTATCTAATTTGGTTGTTGCTTGATATTGGTCAAAAAATTGTTGTGTATTATAAATCAATGAGCGACACTCCTAACATCTTAATAAAGGCATCAATCTCTGCTGACGCTGTAAAAAAGCTTTGTCGGTTTGTAATGAGTTGTGCTTGAACATCTGTAATAAATTCCTTCTCTACAAGGCCATTTGAGCGTAATGTATTTCCTGTTTGAACGATATCAACAATTCCATCCACCATGCCGATAACACAAGCAAGTTCAATCGATCCAGATAGTTCTATTAATGATACATCTCGACCCGTTTCTTGAAAGTACCGCTGTGCTGTTTTAGGAAAAGACGTCGCAATTTTACGGTATTCTGTCGTGTCTTCAAAGGCAGCTACTGAGAAATGGCAAGCACCAAATGGCAGGCGAATCAACTGGTTCACGTCATAAGATTGTTCGGCTAAAATATCGCTACCCGTAATGCCAATGTCTGCAATCCCTTGCTCTACATAAATCGGTACATCGTTGCCTTTCACAAATAGGAAGTGATACTGTTCTGTTTGAATTTGAAGTTGCCGATCGCGTGACTCGATCAATTGAACTAATTCATCTTCACCTTGTTGCTTCAAATAAGCGATAAAACTTTTTAATAATCGTCCCTTGGCTAATGCAATCGTAAGCATGCCAGAACCCCCTTTGTATCGTTATAAAGTCAGACCAAGTCCAAACCCTTCAAGCACGCCTTTGTAGTAACCACCATTTAATGTTGTTTGACGTTCTTTTAGCACCGCATTGATAAAAATCCCTTTGTAGTATGAGCGTGGTGGTTGAGGCGTTATGTCTAAATGGATTTTATTAATTCCGAGAGAACGGAAGAAACGATCCCAATGATTGAGTGTTGCCACAATTTGATGACTCGAATCAAAACGTGTATTGAGTTGCTGTAGTTGTTCGTGTGTAGGCGTTAACAACAACTGTACGAGTGGATGATCAACACCGAGTTCTGATTTCAAAGCAGAAATATTTCGTTGTGTAATCCAAGTCATGACGTCTTGTGTTTGTTGATCGCCTAATAATAAATGAACCAGTTCATAATGACCGATCACCACATAATCGATGTCATCAATTAATGTGTCACGAATATAGTCGTAGAATGTCGTGAAAGCTTGATGCATCGCTTGAATTGTCGGTTGATAACATTCGACCCCGAGTTGTGTGGAAACTTTTTGATGTCGAACAATGGGTCCAGAGTAAGCGACCGACTGATGTCGACGATCATACTGCTGATAGTAGCGTACAAGTTGATCTGTAAAGTCATTGCGTAGTGCAAACAGCTTCTCATGATCTTGCCACACACTCCGTTCTTGCATTTGTTTTGAATCATCGGAAGTTAACGTCTCCCAATTCAACGTTTCGATAAACGATGTATCAATGAGCTGAAAACCACGTTGCTCCGCTAAACGTAAAAAGTCAACTTCATTTAACTTCGACGTAATCAAAGCATTTTCCATTTTGCCAACCTCACTTTCACTCTCTACCAAACTAAAGTGTTTTTTATAATATGAATATCGTAGCACACAGCAATTGAGTTTTCAACAGAATAATCAGAAAAATATTTCAATTCTGTCTTGTAAGAGGTTAAATTTTGATTCGAGTTATGGAATGTTATAGTAAAAGTATTAATATAATCAAAAAGGGAAATAAGTATAGGTGACTGAATATCGTTTATTAGGTGGTGGAAAAGAAGTCTAAGGATTAAGAAAAAGATAGTGTAAATAAAATAAGCAAAATTCAGCTTGTAGAATTGTCCGATATACTCAATCAATCGGCTTTTACCATACACAATGTTATAATTGAAATATCAAATAGAGAAATAGGAGTAGGATAACATGAACTACGAAAAATATATTGATCACACATTATTAAAACCAGAATCAACACGTCAACAAATTGACAAGATTATTGAAGAAGCGAAAGAATACAACTTCAAATCAGTTTGTGTCAACCCAACACACGTGACATATTCAGCAGAAAAACTAGCAGATTCAGATGTACTTGTTTGTACAGTGATTGGTTTCCCACTCGGTGCCTCAACGTCTGAAGTAAAAGCATGTGAAACGAAAGACGCCATTTCTAAAGGCGCAGACGAAATCGACATGGTTATTAATATCGGCGCATTGAAAGATGGTCGTTATGATGATGTTCAAGCAGACATCGCGGCAGTTATGGAAGCGTCTGGCGACAAAACAGTCAAAGTGATTATTGAAACAGTGTTATTGACAGACGAAGAAAAAGTGAAAGCTTGTGAATTATCAAAAGCAGCGGGCGCAGACTTCGTGAAGACATCAACAGGTTTCGCAGGCGGTGGCGCAACATCGGAAGATGTGAAGTTAATGAAAGATACAGTAGGTGACGCACTTGAAGTGAAAGCATCAGGTGGTGTACGTAACTTAGCGGACTTCCAAGCGATGTTAGAAGCAGGCGCAACACGTGTCGGCGCAAGTGCAGGCGTACAAATTATGCAAGGATTAGAAGCAGACACAGATTATTAAGATTGAACACGAATAAGGAGTGATTGTGATGACAGCACCATTTCAACGTGTCCATTTAATCGTTATGGACTCTGTCGGTATCGGGGAAGCGCCTGATGCGAAAGCGTTCAACGATGAAGGATCACATACGTTAAAACATACATTAGAAGGCTTTGATCAAAAGTTACCAAACTTAGAACGTCTCGGTCTTGGAAACATTGATGACTTACCAGTCGTTGGGCGTGTCGATGCCCCATCTGCATACTACACAAAAATGAGTGAAGCATCCGTTGGGAAAGATACGATGACAGGTCATTGGGAAATCATGGGCTTAAACATTAATGAACCATTCAAAGTGTATCCAAACGGCTTCCCAGATGAACTTGTTGAGGAAATTGAACGCCTGACAGGACGTAAAGTTGTTGCGAACCGCCCGGCATCAGGAACACAAATCATTGACGAGTGGGGTGCGCATCAGATGGAAACGGGCGACTTGATTGTCTATACATCTGCAGACCCTGTGTTACAAATCGCAGCCCATGAAGACATTATTCCACTTGAAGAACTGTATGATATTTGTGAGAAAGTTCGTGAATTAACGAAAGATCCGAAGTACTTAATCGGACGTATCATTGCCCGTCCATATGTGGGTGAACCAGGTAATTTCACACGTACAAGTAATCGTCATGACTATGCATTGAAACCATTCGGTCGTACCGTGATGAACACATTGAAAGATACCGATCATGATGTCATTGCGATTGGTAAAATCAATGATATTTATGATGGAGAAGGTGTGACAGAAGCCATCCGTACGAAGAGCAACATGGACGGTATGGATCAATTAATGAACGTCGTGAAGAAAGACTTCAAAGGCTTAAGCTTCTTAAACCTTGTAGACTTCGATGCATTATATGGTCATCGTCGTGATAAACCAGGTTACGCACAAGCGTTGAAAGACTTTGACGAACGTTTGCCTGAACTATTAGACAATATGCGTGAAGATGACTTATTAATTATCACTGCTGACCACGGTAATGACCCAACAGCAGATGGGACAGACCATACACGTGAATATATTCCGGTATTGTTCTACAGCCCGAAATTCAAAGGTGCTGCAGCCCTTGAAGGCGACACAACATTTAGCTCAATCGGGGCAACAATCGCTGATAACTTCGGTGTTGAATTACCAGAATTTGGACGTAGCTATTTGAATGAATTGAAATAATATCAAGAAAACCTCTATCACTGTACGTACAGGATAGAGGTTTTTTGAATTTTAGCTGTCTAAAGAATAACTATTTTCTTTTTTTCTTAACAGTTTTTACAGGTTTATGGGTTGCATCATTTTTAGAGATTTTAACTTTAAGTTGATCTACCTTTTCATCAGCTAAATTAGAATAATATTGATTTGAAAGATACATCTGAATCACTAAGAAAAGTGCACTGACTGACCAATATAAGCCGAGTGCAGAGGCAGAAGTCAATGTGATAAATATAATAAATGCAGGAGACATAATCATTAACATATAACCCATTTGTCTTTGTTCTGGAGGCATATTCCCTAAACTCACAAGAGATTGTAAGAAATACAACACAGCAGCAATGATTGTTATGACAATATCAGGATGTGATAATTGAAACCATAAAAAATCAGGATACGTATTAATATGGTTGTAAATAGGCCATTTAAGTGCTGCATACAATCCAAATAAAATTGGCATTTGAACAATCATAGGTAAACAACCTAACATGTTCTTCATAGGATTAATGTGATATTTTTTATATACTTCCATCATTTCTTGATTTGCTTTTATGCGATCTTCTTGCGTTTTGGCATGTTTTACTTTTTCTTGAATAGGTGCAAGTTCTGGTTTAAGTAAAACAAGCGCTCTTTTCATAAATTGACTTTGTTTTGTTTGTGAGAGCATAAAAGGAAGCATAAGAATTCTAATTGTTAAAACCACGAGTATAATTGCTAAACCATAATTGTGGTTTAAATGTGTACCAAGCCAATCGAGTAATAAATCCATTGGTTTTGCAAATGTATTATAGAAAAAGCCACTTCTATTATCTGGATCGGCATAATTGCATCCCGATAGAATGACTGATAATAATACAATAAAGCCTAAGTGTTTTATCTTCATAAATTAATTCCTTTCCCCATAGCATTCAAAATGAAAGTGCAACGAGTGAAGTTGCCCAATAAAATCATTTAGTTAAATTATACAAAAGTTTGAGAATTATTGAAATAATACTCAAAAAAAAACGAAATTCACCAAAGCGTTTTCTATATATAAATGGTTTTAATTTCACTTTTAACTACAAACGTATTTGTGAAATATTATTCAAATTCAAAAGAAAGCGTTATACTAAAGAGGAAAAAAGAAAGGGTGACGTACATGAAAAAGTTAATCCAAGATAAAACATATTTTTTGAAGGACATGCTTGAAGGTATGAAATTAACGAACCCAGATGTAGATGTGATTGAGGATACAGTTGTTGTTCGTGCCGAGAAAAAACAAAAAGGTGTGGCACTGGTATCTGGTGGTGGCAGTGGCCATGAACCTGCCCATGCTGGATATGTAGCACAAGGTATGTTAGATGCTGCAGTATGTGGTGAAGTATTCACATCACCAACACCTGACAAAGTATTAGCAGCGATTAAGGCAGTTGATAATGGTGACGGTGTCTTATTAATTGTTAAAAATTATGCTGGAGATGTCATGAACTTTGAAATGGCACAAGAGATGGTGCAGATGGAAGACATCTCTGTAGAAATGGTTGTTGTCGCAGATGATATTGCGATTGAAGATGTTGATAAACGCCGTGGTGTTGCGGGTACAGTACTCGTACATAAATATGCAGGATACTTATCTGAACAAGGTGTACCATTGTCTGATTTGAAAGAGAAAGTAGCGTCATTATTAACGGGTATTCGCTCAATTGGTATGGCATTAACACCGCCACTTGTACCAACAACAGGTAAATATGGTTTTGATATCGAAGCAGATGAGATGGAAATTGGTATTGGTATTCACGGTGAGCGTGGTATTACACGAACGACTGTTGAAAGTGCAGAAAATATTGCACAGCGTTTGGTTACACGTTTAGTAGCAGAAGTGGAAGCAACAGAAGTCGTTGTGATGTTGAATGGCATGGGTGGTACGCCACTCTCTGAATTACAAATCATGACGAAGTATGTATCTGAACAATTGACTGCACAAGGCAAGAAAGTAACACATTGGCTTGTTGGCGACTATATGACAGCATTAGATATGCAAGGATTTTCAATCACACTTGCACCACATGATGATAGTTTGTTAACAGCAATTAAAGCAGATACGGAAAGCCGTTACTTCAACTAAGGAGAGATCATGATGAATACAGAGACATTAAAAGAACGTTTATTGGCATTAAGAGAAACATTTAAAGCAGAAGAAGAAACATTGACGGACTTAGACCGTGCTATTGGTGATGGTGACCATGGTGTGAATATGTTACGTGGTTTCGAAGCTTTACCAGATAAGTTGGATGATAGTTCAATGGCGAACTTATTAAAATCAACAGGAATGACACTTATGTCAAATGTAGGTGGTGCTTCTGGCCCGTTATATGGTTTCAGCTTTGTGAAGATGTCTCAAGTAGCACAAGATGAGATGGATCGTGAACAGTTAGGTGAGTTACTGAATGCGTTTGCGGAGGCTGTGGCGCAACGTGGGAAAGTAACACGTGGCGAAAAGACGATGTTTGATGTGATAGACCGTGCGCGTGAAGCCGTTCAAAATGGTGACAAAGTAACGTTAGAAACATTACAAGGTTATGCAGAAGATACGAAAGCATTAGAAGCAACAAAGGGACGTGCAGCTTACTTTAAAGCAGACTCTATTGGCCATATGGATCCAGGTGCACAAAGTAGTGTCTATATCTTGAATGCCTTGATTGGAGATGAATAGTATGACACAGATTGTACTAGTGAGTCATAGCGAAAAAATTGCACAAGGTACAAAAGAATTGCTTGAACAAATGGCACCGGGCGTATCAGTTATTGCGATAGGTGGATATGACGGTGGTATTGGGACATCTTTTGATACAATCTTTGCTACTATTGAAAGTTTAGAAGATGACGCGGTTTGTTTCTTTGATATTGGCTCATCTGAAATGAACTTAGATATGGCGCTTGAAATGTATGCAGGCAGTCAGCGAGTGGAAAAAGTAACAGCACCGATTGTAGAGGGAAGTTTTATCGCAGCAGTATCTATTTCAACAGGAAATGATATGGATACAGTCATTCAAGCAGTTAAAACAGAATTTTAAAAGTATAAAAAAGACATTGGTAAAATCGAAAGGACTGAATACCAATGTCTTTTTGCATATTAGTTTATCTTCTTTACAACTTCTGATTTTAAACCAATTTGGCCAAAACCAGGAATTTTACAATCGATGTCATGACCATCTTCTGGATCTACAAGTTTGATGTTTTTCACTTTTGTTCCTTGTTTAATTGTGTTTGAACTTCCTTTAACTTTCAAGTCACGAATAACTGTAACGGTATCGCCATCTTGCAGAACGTTACCATTCGCATCGCGTACAATCGCAGCTTCTTCTGCTTCAGCAACAGATTCAGCTGTCCATTCGTGTGCACACATTGGACATACATATAAAGCACCATCTTCGTATGTATATTCAGAGTCACAACTTGGGCAGTTTGGTAAAGCTGTCGTCATAATTTACTGAGACCTACTTTCATCATTTGATACTACTAATCTAGCATAATCATAGTGAAAGTACTAGTGTCTATATGACGAAATATAAATGCGAGATAATTTTGGAGCATAGATACGCATCATGTCGACCGCTATACCTTATAATAGAAGTGAATGGGGTGATGACATGAAGCGATATTCTGAACAAGATGGTAAACGTATATTAAAACAATATTTGACGATTAATGGTGTAAAGCAAGGGATTATTATTGAAACGCGTGACTTTTCGAATCCTATTCTATTCGTGATACATGGTGGACCAGGTTTCCCCCTTTATCCATTTTTTCGGGCACACGATATTGATTTAACACAATGGTTTACAGTTGTTTTCTGGGATCAGCGTGGGACAGGAATGTCTTATACCAAGCAGCCAGTTAAGATGGAGGAAGTCATTCAAGACGCAGAATGGCTCATTCAGTATCTATGTTATCACTATCATAAAGCACAAGTTTATGTCATGTGTCACTCTTTTGGAACAATTATCGGGGCGATGTTGGCACATAGACGTCCGTCTTGGATTACGGCCTATATTGGTGTGGGTCAGCTCGGAGATGTTTATCGTAATGAACGTGTGATTCTGGAGAGACTGCGAGAGTATGCACAGCGAGAAGACAATAAACGTGCCATACAAGCGCTACAAAAAGTCAATTTGGGTCGTTACTTTAATAAAGATAAGTATTATGACAAGGTGAGGATGCGTTATACAGAGCGATATAAAAGTGGATTTTCTCGAAAAGGATACTCCGCACTGAAAATGTTTAGAGCGATGATGTCCACACCTTATTACACTTGGAAAGAACGCTTGAATATTGTGAGAGGGAGTCTATCATCATTCGAACAATTAACGACAGAAATGGTTGAGACAAACTTGATGACAATTGCCCGGGAAATAACCATTCCATTTTATTTAATACAAGGTGAGTATGATCTACAAACAACAGATGTGGATAGTAAAGCGCTCTTTGAAAGTGTTGCATCACAGGATAAACGTTATTATTCTTTTAAGCAGAGTGCACATGCGCCTTTTATTGATGAACGTGAGAAATTTTTAAAAATTATGCGTGAAATTCTTGACCATCACGCGGCGTGATAGTTTATAACGAAGGTAGGAGGTGAAGATCCATGACAACCTATTCAATCGGTGATTTGGCACGCATGTTTGATGTTTCTACACGGACTTTACAATACTATGATGAGAAGGGTGTCTTGTCTCCTGCATATGTAAATGAGAACCACTATAGAGTCTATACGGAAATAGAAGTGGAAAAATTGAAGCTCATACAGATTATGAAAGCTTTGGGTATGCAGTTGAAGGAAATCAAAACATTATTTGCCACAGAAGGAACACTTGATACGGTACGATTAATTTTAGACCAAAAAATAAGACATTAGAAGAAAGTATCCAGAAACAACAAGCGCAACAAAAACAGATTCGCGCGATGCAAAGGATGATTCATGAAACCTCTCAGTCACCGGTGACTAAATTACAAGTGATGGATCGTATGCTTATGAAACATGAAAACCTTAAACCTTTAAGAATGAAAATGATGGTACTTGGAAGTGTGGGCACATTAAGTTTATGGTCAGGTATAGGGATGGGAACCAAGACCAATCAATGGTTATATCCTGCTTTGGGCGTTAGCGCAAGCATCGGTGTTGCAAGTTACTTAACACACACGTACTACCATCAAGTGCAGTATATGTGTCCCACTTGCCAACATGTATTTATTCCGAGTATGAAAGAAATGATATTTGCGTCACATACACCGTCAACACGTTATTTAACATGTCCAGCATGTCGATCTACAGGGCATTGCGTTGAAGTGTATGCACCACATTAGATATAGAAGAAGAGCGTACTATTGTGAAATCAATGTCAGTTGATATGATTTCCGTAGTACGCTCTAAGCTTTTAAATACATCTTCACTGTGATATGACGATGCTACTTTCATTCAGTATCTATCTGTTTACAAATGTAGTTCATCTTTTAAAGCACGTTGCAATGTTTGGCTAAAGTTAATATTCTTTTCCTTACCAAGTTTCACCAAGTATTGTGGGAGACTGACCATCTTATTAACAGTTTTATTGGCTTCTCTAAGTCTTACAATATGTGTATGAGCAGGAATTAATTGCAGTTGCTCATGGCTTTGGCATTGTACAGAGAGCGTCTGGAAGTCAGAAGGTTTAGGAATGGTATCATGATCGTCTTCCATTACCAACAAGTGTCCCTCTAATGCATCTTGTGCCATATCAAGCGCATCTTCAATATTATTTGCATAAGTAAAAATACCAGGTAAGTCTGGGAAGTAAATATTGTAAGCTGTACCTTCTTTTTGTAGGACAGCATAAAAATGATAAGTCATAAAAACCCCTCCAATCAATGGATTGTGTGCGAGTAGGGGCAGAGGTTATAAAGTTGAAATCGTATATTTGATGTCACAAGTGTAAGAGGTTTAAAACTTAAATTATAATATAGACTTAAAATTAAGAAATATAAAGCTTTTTCATAACAACAAAGGGTTGGAAGTCACTGCTTCCAACCCTTAAAACATAGATGTGTTTATAATTTATTTAGCGTACGATATAGTCTAAAGATTGTGCACTTGTCGCATCAATTGTACGATATGAAATCACACCGAGTCCTTTGACATTTGATTCAGAAATCACGATAGAGCCATCACTTCGTACGTCTTCTACAAAGGCAACATGTCCGTAATAACTATCTGCACCAAGTTGGCCAGGGCCAAATACGACAGCGCTATGCTTGGTCGGCTGATTTGTCACTTTATAGCCATTAGCATGTGCAGAGTTTGTCCATTCGCCACCATTTCCCATCGTACCTGAAATGGATTTACCAAATTGTGCCATGCGGTGGTAGACGTACCAAGTACACTGACCGTGTGGATATGGAGAGCTACCAGTAGTATGGAATGTTTTAAAGTCTTTGCTACTTGCATCTTTCGCGTCAGATACAATTTGAGATTCTAATAATTTAGGCATTTTTTTCTGATCGAAACGTGTTAAGTCATATGTCTGAATAAGTTGTTTCAGTTTCGTATCATAGTTAGGATCCGTCGCATATGTACCTACAAGTTTTGACGTAGCGGTACGATAGCTGCTACTTTCACTTTTCCACACACCTTTATAAATGTTAGGGTTGCCATCAATGCCACCTTTTATGAGTTTGGCATAATCTTCGAGAGAGGCTTTTTTATTTGGATATTTTCGGAAGTCGGCATGAATTTGATACATATGACTTCCATTGGATTCCAATGTGTTAAAACCAACTTTTTCTCCGTGATAGGCACCTTTCATACCAAATAAATTATAGTTCGGTGACTGAGCCAAGTCACTGCGACCAGAATCTGATTCTAAAATAGCCTGTGCAATCATGATAGAGGCGTAAAGGTCATTTTCTTGTCCAATACGGTGTGCATCTTCGGCAATATCATTAATAAATTTACGTGTTGACTGATTTGGGGCAACACGTATATCAGAAGGTGAACTTGCCTGATTTCCACTTAGCGCATACTCTTGGAACCAAGTTGTTTGACGCGTTTTAGAATGGTTCGGTAAGTCATCAAATGATTGTGCAGGTGCTTGTTCACGCCCTCCAGTGTAAGTTTCTTTTGGTGGAATTTGTGGATTGTTAGATGTTTGTTTTGAACTTTGTGATTTTTGTTGTTCTGTTTGTGTTTTTTTAGATTTATCACTATATTCATCTAATAATGCTTCAATCATAATGTCATCTTTCATAGATGTTTTGCCTTCTTGTGTTGCAGCATTTGTATCGTCTGTTGGCGTATTTGTCCCATTATCTTCATCATCTGTATTGGATGTCTCACTATCATTGTCGGGTGTGACTTTCTGTTCTTCTGTTTGTTCATCTTGTGTTGTATCAAGATCGTCCGTTTCATCTGTTGTATCTAATTGTCTCTCATCTAATGTTTCTTCCTCATCAGAGGTTTCATCATCATGTGTTTGTGTTCCTTGATCCATTGTGTCTTGTGAAAGACCATCAGCGGACTCGTCTTCTGAATTGAAATCCTCTGATGAAACAAGATCGTCAAATGGTGTTTCTTCATTTAGAATGGCATTTAGGTTATCAAAGAAGTCACGTTCATCCGTAGATAGGTTAGGTGATGGCGTCTGCGTTACTTCACTTTGTCCTGTATTATCCTGCACTTCTACACCTGTATTTTGCGTTGTTTCTTCTGGTGATTCTGGTACAGCAATGTCATGACCAGCTGTACTTGAGCTACCTATAGCTGTATTGTAGAGCCATTGGTCAAAGGGATCCATAAGTGATGAGTGAAGGTCATTTTGATCCTCTTTAGTAGAAGTTTTAATAGCATCTTTATTTTTTTCACTACGTTCTTTCTTAGATGGATTTGCTTTCTCTTTTGGTGTGACATCATCTGTTTCTTCTTCTGGTACGATATCGAAAGGATCTTCTGTTAATACATCTTCTGATTGTTTTGTAAGATCTTGTTCAAGTGCTGCTTGTGTCTTTTGGCTTGCAGCTTCAGCAAAGCTACTTGTTGTAGGAGATGCAACAAGCGCTGTGGATAATAGAGCGGTATAAAATACTTTCCTTTTCATCATGCTAGCCTCCTGAAGTTAACTATATTCCCATAATTTTTTATAAATGGTCTGAGTGTACAAATAAGATGTGAAATTGTATACTATGTTAGGTTACCTAGTTAGTTGATAAGTGTCAACTAAAATTCACTATAAAATAGAGATGTATTTTTAGAATAAATGATAAGATTGAAGATGAATAGAGGTGTAAAAAATGAAACAAGCATTCAAGCTGTTTTTAACGGATTTGAAAGGGATCGGTAAAGCACCTGGTGCATTGATATTATTAGCAGGGCTTGCTATTTTACCTTCATTTTACGCATGGTTCAATCTTGAAGCGACATGGGATCCATATTCTAATACAGGCAATATTAAAATTGCTGTGGTCAATGAAGACGAAGGGGATATGGTGCGTGATGATAAGATTAATGTTGGGAATAAGATTGAGGAAACGCTACATAAAGATGATCATTTTGACTGGCAGTTTGTGAGTCGTGATGAGGCAGATAAAGGCTTATATAAAGGGAAGTATTATGCAGCTATGTATATCCCAAAACAATTTTCACATCAAATTACAGGAACGTTAAGAAAAGACCCGCAGCAAGCGAAAGTCACTTATAAAGTGAATCAAAAGTTGAATGCGATCGCACCTAAGATGACCGATGCAGGTACGAGTGAAATTGTTAAAAAAGCAAATGAAAGCTTCGATAAAGTTGTGACGAAAGTATTGTTAGAAGAAGCGAACCGATTGGGTATTAAGCTTGAAGAACAAGTACCAACGTATGAAAAAATTCGTGATGGTGTGGATGCAGCATATCAAGCACTACCTAAAATCGAAAAGTTTCGTAAAGCAATTATTTATGTCGATGATAATCAAGGTAAGATTGATCAATATGCCGATGAGTTCCGAAACTTAGGCAATTATAAAGATGAAGCAGTCACTGCTGCGGAAAAACTGAACCAATTGAATGCGAGTATTCCGGCAATTAATGAACGTGCGAAGTTAGTGTTGAAATTGAACGACTATATGCCAGAGATTGAACGTGCTTTGCAAGTGGCGAGTGGTGTTCCGGAATATTTCCCACGTATTAATCAAGGCGTGGATACAGCAATTGCGGGTACGGAAAAAGGATTGCAAACACTTGATACAGCAAGTCAATTATTGCCAACGATTGAACAGCGTGTGAATCTTTATGAACAAGGTATCAATCAAGTACGTGATGTGAATCAAGGTTTCTCCGATCGTTTGACACAAAGCCAAGCACAAGGGAACCAGTCCATATCACAACAAAATGGTGGAAATCTTATTAATAATGGGGCAAATGTGCCATCATTAAATCAATCGACAGATCAGAATGGGCTTGTCAATCAAGCAGGACAAGCAGTCAATAATGCTATTCAAAATGGTGTAAATAACCCAAATAATATCCAAAATGGCATGAATAACCAAATTAACTTGCAAAATGGCATGAACAATCAGAACAATGTTCAAACAGCACCACAAAGTACACAAACAACACATTATCAAACGATGCAACTTAGTACGCAAACAGATAATCAGATGATGCCGTTACCAGATGGACAAGTCATTACAGAGAATGAAGCGGAACAAATGGGGACGGATTATGAACATGCTTTAAGTAGCGTGAATGATATGATGGCATCACAACTGGAAGCGACACAACAAGACCTTGATGCAGCGAAAAATATGAGTTTTGGTATTTTGAGTAGTAATCAACCGGATACATTTGAGCAGCCTCTAGCACATTTGATTGCACGTATGAATCATGCAAGTAAGACGTTGCGTGACTATCGCGATTGGTTGACAGAAGTGGAACAAGCAGAAGGCATTGATTTAACGAAAGAGCAAGAGCAGTTGAAAAATACGCAACAAGACATCAAAGCGATGACGAAACGCTTGAATGCTTTGCAAGATGCGATTACTGCTGGAAATACAGGTAAAGCAGAGGCTCAAGATGTGATTGATGCACTGGATTCATTACACAAACGTTTGGCTGACGTGAATGGAACAGTGAAAAATGATATTGCTAAAGCGTTATTAGATGTTTCAACACGTGTTGGATCAGCACTTGATAAAGGATCAGCCACAATAGATACCGTTCAAGAAAAATTACAGACAACAAAAGAAATCGTACGTAAAGGACAAGTGATTCTTTCCGATGCGAATACACGATTAGTACAGTTGCGAGATGTGTTGCCAACTGTAGAAGCGAAATATAATAAAGCCATGTCTATTGCCCAACAGTATTATCCAGAGTTTAAGCAAGGTGTGGCACGTGCAGCTGACTTTGTACGCAATGATTTACCGGAAGTAGAGGCCAATATTGCGAAGGCGACAGATACAGTGAATGCGAAGTTACCGGAAGCATTTGAGAAGTATGATACATTGAATGCGTTATTAGATCAAAATCAACCAAAAGCGAAACGTGTGTTATCTAATCTTGCAGACTTCGCACGCAATGATTTGCCACAAGTAGAACAAGACTTAGTTAAAGCTGAGAAAGTTTTTAATGAATTAGAAGAGGAAAATACGCTAGAAGATCTCATTAACTTATTGCGTAATGACTTGAAAAAACAAGCAGGTGTGATTGCGCATCCAATTGAAATTGATCAACATAATGTTTTCCCAGTGAAAGATTATGGTTCTGCAAGTACACCGTTCTACACAGCACTTGCGATATGGGTAGGAACATTGTTGTTAGTGAGCATGTTAACGGTACACAATAAACATGAAAAACTTAAACCATATTTAACCATTCGTGAAACATACTTAGGTAAAATGGGCCTCTTCATGATGATGAACATGATTCAAGCCTTTATCGTTTCAGTTGGTGATATTGTGATTCTGAAGGCATCTGTTGAATCTGCACCACTGTTCATTGCTATTAGTGTCTATTCAGCTGTTATTTTTACGACAATTGTTTATACACTCGTATCTGTATTAGGAAACCCAGGTAAAGCACTTGCGATTATTATCTTAGTCTTACAAATTGCAGGTGGTGGTGGGACATTCCCGATTGAAGTCACACCTGAGTTTTTCCAAAAATTACACCCGTTCTTACCATTCTCTTATAGTATTGATGCATTAAGAGAGGCAGTCGGTGGACCTGTTACTGAAATATTGGTACACAAGCTCATGATGCTGACGGTATTTGGTATTGTGTTCTTCTTAATCGGTATCATTGGTAAGCCATACTTGAACCCAGTTGTACACAAACTGGCTGAACGTGCAGAGAAGAGTAATCTTTTTGAATAGAAAATTTTCTGCTATAACAATAAAAGCCCTGTCGGATTATGTGTCCGATAGGGCTTTCGATATATCAATTAATAGAAATTGTGAGTCTGTTCAGTTTGTTGATCGCCTTCAATTTCTGACGACTGTTGTTGTGATGTTTATTGAATTAGTATCTAGGGAGATTTCTTCAAAATTTCATTGTTAAAATAGTAAAAAAATAGGCGAGTCTTTTAATATGATTATGATATAATATGAAATAGCTCGTAAATGAGGTGAAGTTAACTTGAGCTTTTATGAATATATGCAAATTTACATTGGTGATGATACCCCATTAGGTGATTTGGCGAGAAGCATTCATTTAGATTCTAAATTTCCTAAGGAGCTTCATAATTCCGATGAGATATTAGCTTGGTTTCGTGAAGGCTCTCGTCTTGGTCAATTGAATTTAGCAGACATTAAACGAGCGATTGCAATTTATATGCAATTTGGTGGTGCTAAGTGACGACCCAGCATAATCACATATAGTGAACATGTGTCACCTTTATAAGGCGTCTCCTACTACTCAAGTTGGGAGGCGTCGTATTTTAATGATCACACATAATAGGTGGAAATAAAATGATTCAAGCAGATACAATATTAGAAAAAATGAAGAATCAAAAAATCAATTATGATAAAGTTTTGCGTAAAATGATCGTTAACTGGACACAAAATGAAGAACGTCCAAGTATTTTGTTACATAGTTGTTGTGCGCCCTGTAGTACATATACGTTAGAATTTTTAACAGAACATGCAGATGTAGCTATTTACTTTGAGAATCCAAATATCCATCCAAAAAATGAATATTTGCGTCGTGCACGTGTACAAGAGCAGTTTGTAAAAGATTTCAATGAACGTACTGGGGCAAATGTAAAATATATTGAGGCACCATATAAGCCCCATGAATTTATGAAGATGGCTAAAACACGTGGCCTAACTGATGCGCCAGAGGGTGGCGAACGATGCTCAGCTTGCTTTGGGATGCGTCTTGAAATGGTAGCAGAAGCCGCTGTTGAGTTAGGTTACGATTACTTCGGCAGTGCGATTACATTATCTCCCAAGAAAAATGCACAGTTGATCAATGAGATTGGCTTAGATGTGCAACAACTTTACGATGTGAATTACTTACCGAGTGATTTTAAAAAGAATAAAGGTTATGAGCGTTCTATTACGATGTGCAATGACTATCATATTTTTCGTCAATGCTATTGTGGTTGTGTATTTGCAGCACAGCAACAAGGTATCGACTTTAAAGAAGTAAACCAACAAGCAAAAGCATTTTTAGATGCACTTGCAGAAAAACGATGAAATAAGTAAAACACCTCTCTCACGATCATGTGAAAAGAGGTGTTTTTTAGGTTTTAGCTTAATTGTTGTTTTTCACGAGATTCAACATCTTTGATAATCGCATCAATTGTCACGTTCTCAAGTACTTGTTCTAAAGCGTTTTGAGCGATATGAAAAATGGGTTCAATGGTCACTTGAATATTTCTTCCAACTTCGCAATTAGGGTTAGGGTTTTCATGTATGTTAAACAATTCATCGTCTTTCACAGCATCCACTGCTTTATAAATATCTAATAAAGTAATATCCGTTAAATTCTTAGAAAGTTGTGCACCAGCCACGCCAGGACGCACATCGATTAAACCCGCTTTTTTCAACATTCCCATAATTTTTCGTATCATCGCTGGGTTCGCATTGACACTACCAGCAATATATTCTGATGAAGCAACCTCATCTTTGGTCGTCTCTATTAACGTTAAGATATGAATACCAATAGAAAATCGACTACTAATCGACATAAAGAACCTCCTTTCATATGCCAACATGTAATGTTTTTAGTTACAAGAACAGTATAGCGTAAAGAATAAAAGAATACACTCAATTAAAATAATTGACAGTAAAGTTTCCTGTAACTATAATGATTACAAGTAAATGAATTGATTACAGGTTAAAATAAGGAGGAAATTTAAAATGAAATTAGGTATTATTGGAGCGACTGGGAAATTAGGTCAATTAATTACGAAAGAAGCGGTAGACAGAGGTTTTGACGTTACAGCAATTGTACGTAACAAAGCAAAAGTAACAAATTCTGATGTGGCTGTACTAGAAAAAGATCTTTTTGACTTAACACAAAATGATCTTAAAGATTTTGATGTAGTCGTGAATGCATTTGGTGCGCCTTTAGGTGAAGAACAAATCCACGTGGATGCAGGAAATGTTTTGATTGAAGCAGTGAAAGGGACAGATGTACTTTTAATCGTAGTAGGCGGTGCGGGCAGCCTATTCGTTGATGAAGAAAAAACAACACGCTTACTTGAGACACCTGAGTTTCCAGAAATTTTCAAGCCAACAGCAGTAGGATCACTACGCAACCTAGAAATTCTTGAAAAAACAACAGATGTTACATGGACATTCTTAAGTCCTGCAGCTGACTTTGACTATGAAGGAAAACGTACAGGTGCATACCAATTAGGAAAAGATCATGTGATTGTGAATACAAAAGGAGACAGCTATATTAGCTATGCTGACTACGCTATTGCCATTGTAGATGAAGTTGAGCAAGGTCAATTTATCAACACACGTTTCACAGTCGTTGGAGAAGTGGAATAAGATAGTAGAAAACATGATAATCATAGTAAAGGCTACTTATTTTCTATAAAGGAAAGGTAAGTAGTCTTTTTATATTTGTCTCCTTAAAGATTTCTTTATTCGTTATAATAATGATAAAATAAATGGGTATATAATTTGGAAAGATGAAGTGATGATAGAGGAGTATGTAAGTACTATAAATATGTGATACAGATTACTATTTAATAAAAGATGATATGATACATAGACCATATATAGTAAAAACATCATTTCAAAATATATTTAAAGGATTGAAGAATATGAAGATATTAATTACAGGTGGAGCTGGATTTATTGGCTCACATATTGCGAATTATTATAATGAAGAAGGACATGAAGTATTTGTATTAGACAATTTAGCATCTGGCTATAGAGAAAACATCTCTTTTATAGATGAATCACACTTTTTTAATGTGGATGTATGTGATAAAGAAAAAGTTGAAACATTGGTGAAAACACATCAATTCAATGTGGTGATTCACCTTGCTGCGGTAGTGAGTGTTGTTGACACGGTTAATGATCCAATATACTCAAATAAAGTAAACATTGATGCAACGCTGAATATGTTAGAGGTGAATCGTCAATATAATACGCAATTGAAAAAATTTATCTTTGCTTCTTCTGCTGCAGTATATGGCAATGATCCACAATTACCGAAAAACACACAAAGTTTAGTACAGCCAGAATCTCCTTATGCAATACAGAAGTATGCTGGTGAACAATATACAAAAATGTATCATCATCTCTATGATTTACCGACAACGGCATTACGCTTTTTTAATGTTTATGGTCCAAAACAAGATCCAAACTCACCATATTCTGGTGTCATTTCTATTATGAAACGTCAGTTTGACAATGATGCATCATTTACATTCTACGGTGATGGTGAACAGACAAGAGACTTCGTTTACATTAAAGACTTAGTTAATGCAATCACTCGTGTCGTAGAAAATGAAGCTACTCATGGTCAAGTGCTTAATGTTGGTACAGGTAACAAAACATCAGTTAAAGATATTTTTAATGCGTTTGAAAAAAGCTATCATAAATCATTGGCACATCAGTTTGAACCAGCACGAAAAGGTGATGTAAGACATTCTGTTGCTGATATTACACCGTTGAAAGAGATTGGATATACGCCACAATATACGATTAATAGTGGTTTAGAAGAATATTTAAATAGTTAAAAGGTAAGATGAGAGGGAAAGATAACAAGACATTACATTGTATTTTATGAACAGAAGTCTGGATTAAAAATAGTTTAAAAAAGTGTAGTGCATTTTTTATGACTTTTACTATCAATTGTATTACTTAAACAAATCCCTATCATATTTTAGAATATATATCAAAAAACGCCCGTAGCGCTTATGCTATGGGCGTTTTACGTTATAAATTAAATTTTCCACAAAAGCTATCAATGATCTGGTCTAAGTTATCTACATTTAATGAGAAATATAGCTTCATCTTTGGTTCGGTACCGGATGGTCGTACAGCGATAAAACCTTCTTCAAAAATGAATTTAATCAAATCTGTTTGAGGTAAATCGATCGGTGTTTTTTCACCAGTATGAATATTTAATGACTCTCTTGAACTGTAGTTCTCAATAAATAGAGGTGTTAAGTGCGCTATCTCAATGGTATCGAGTGCTTTAAGATGTGTCATCGTGTCTTCAATTTTTTGACGGCCTTCCACACCTGCAAATGTAGGAGAAAGCGTCCGATCTTGATAGTAACCATGTTGCTGATAAATGTCTGTCAAAACATCTTGGAACGTTTTATGCTCTTGAGCCAGGCGTTCTTTATACTGAATCAACAGTGGTGCAATCTGTATGGCATCTTTATCTCTAGAAAAGTCTTTGACTAAGTAGCCATGACTTTCTTCATAGGCTAAGACAAGCTGTGAAGGTTGTTCAGACATATTTTTAAGCTGTGCTGAAATGTATTTAAATCCAGTGAGTACATTTAGAATACTGATATTGAGTGGTGATGCAAGTTTTTCACTCAGTGCGCTGGTGACTACAGACTTAATCATATATAAATGATGATGATGTTGTAGCTGTTTGTGTCTCAAGGTCATTAATAATAAGCCGATTTCATTGCCATTAAAGTAACGTGTTGAGCCATCGTCATATCTTTCGACAATACCAATTCTATCTGCATCTGGATCGGTAGCAATAATCAATTGCGCATTTTCTTGTTCTGCTAAATCTTTCCCAACATCAAATGTGTCTTCGGATTCTGGATTAGCAATATTCACTGTTGGAAAATTTCCATCAGGTTGAGATTGTTCCTGTGCGATAACAAAGTTTGTATAAGATAATTCTGTTAAAATATCTGCCAATAAAGGAAGACTTGTGCCATGAAGGCTTGTCAGAATCGTTTTTGTTGTCGATGTTTGAATCGGGCCAGATAAAACTTTAACGGACTGTTTATATGCTTCTGTGACAGTCTCATCTAATGGTATGATCATGTTTTGAGCTTGTAATGTATCGAAGTCAATGGCTGGAATGTTGAGTATATCTGTGACAGCATGAATGTCATGACTAAGTGCCATGGAAGGTTCGGTTAACAATTGACCACCATCAGGACCATATACTTTAATACCATTATAATTTTTAGGGTTATGACTTGCGGTAATCATGACACCAGCTGTTGTTTTTAAGTATCGAACAGCAAAAGACAGCTCGGGTGTTGATTTGATTGTGTGAGGGAGGATGACTTTAATGCCATTTGTCCCCAATACCTTTGCAATTTCAATCGCGAAACCTTTAGATAAATGCCTTGTATCATAATGAATTACGACAGTAGGTGAGTCGGTGATTTTTAGTAAATATTTTGAAAAGCCCTGGGCAAACATTTGAATGGTGAACTTGTTTAAACGGCCAGGCCCTAAGCCGAAAGTACTTCTTATCCCGGCAGTACCAAAAGATAAAGAATCTGAAAAGCCATCGTTAATTTCTTGTTCTGATTGCGTCTTGTAGAAGGATTCTACAAGACTCTCAGATAGTTTTTCTTCCCATTGTGCTCTCAAAATACGGACCTCCTCATTTATAGATTTAGTGATTGAATATATTTTTTTATTTGTTCACGTGTCTCTTCATTTTTTAAAGCATATTCTATCGTAGTTTTGACGAATCCTACTTTTTCACCTACGTCATATCGTGTTCCTTCAAAGTCATAAGCATACACTTTATCATCTTTGTTTAATCGTTCAATGGCATCTGTTAGTTGAATTTCGCCACCGCTTCCTTCTGTCTGCGTTGCAAGATAGTCAAAAATCTTAGGAGAGAGTACATATCTTCCCATAATTGCGAGACTAGATGGGGCAGTGCCTTGTGCTGGTTTTTCAACAAACTTAGCCACATCATATAATCGTCCTTCTTGTGCTTGTGGTGCTATGATGCCGTAACGGTGTGTTTCTGAATCTGGGACAGTTTGAACGCCGATAACAGATTTACCAGTTGTTTCGTATTGTTCCATTAATTGTTGTATAGCAGGTGTTTCTGAATCTACAATATCATCACCTAATAATACCGCAAATGGTTCATCACCTATGAATTGCTTAGCGGTATAAATCGCATGTCCTAATCCTTTTTGTTCTTTTTGTCTGACATAAAAAATATTAGAAAGGTCTGTTGGGTACTGTACTCTTTCAAGTAAGTCTGATTTTCCTTTTTCTTGAAGTGTCATTTCCAGTTCTTTTTGCGTGTCAAAGTGATCTTCAATGGCACGTTTGTGCTTTCCAGTAACGATAATAATATCTTCAATGCCTGCTTTCGCTGCCTCTTCAACAATATATTGAATCGTTGGTTTGTCTAGTATCGGTAACATTTCTTTAGGCATTGCTTTAGTAGCAGGTAAAAATCGTGTACCCAAACCAGCGGCAGGTATAATTGCTTTTCGTATCGTCATTTTATTCACCTTTCTATATCAATGAAATCAGTTATAGGTTTTATGTATGGAAGTGACTGATAAGTAGCTAGTGTTTGAGCGCATCAATGGATGATGTTTATTTTTAGCCACTACTATCAGTTAAGTTATTCTATGTATGACTTACTATAAAAAATCAAAGGTCATCACTCATATACTATCATAGATGTGTATGTGATGACCTTGATTCATAATAAAATTTGAAATTTAATTTTCTAATTGGCGTTCCATTTCATCAGCAACTTGTTGTACATGTGTACCGATAATAATTTGTGCAGCGTGTTGTCCATTTTTTAGAACACCTGCAGCACCTGCTGATTTAATTTGTGCTTCATTTAACTTTGTATTGTCTGCGAGTTCTAAACGTAAACGTGTTGCACAGTTTGTTAAAGAAGTAATGTTTTCTTTACCACCAAGACCGTCAATGATTGTTGTGGCAGTTTGTGAATACTTACTTGTTGTTGCGTCTGTCGTCGCATCTGTATCTGTAACTTGTGATGTTGGAATATTTGTTCCACGTCCAGGTGTATTTAAGTTTAACTTAACAATAAGGAAGCGGAAAATCACATAATACAGTACAAAGAAGACAAGACCTTGAACAATCAACATCAGTGGATGGTTCGCAAATGGATTGATGAGTGATAGGACAAAGTCAATTAATCCTGCACTGAATGCAAATCCTGCAGTCCAGTGGAACAATGCTGCAATGAAAAGGGATAACCCTGTTAATAATGCATGCACGACATACAATAATGGTGCAACAAACATAAAGACGAATTCGATTGGTTCCGTAATCCCAACGATAAATGCTGAAATGGCACCTGCAAACATAATACTACCAATTTGTTTTTGGTATTTTGTTTGCGCAGTATGGTACATTGCGAGTGCAGCTGCAGGGATACCAAACATCATGATTGGGAAGAATCCTGCCATATAGCGACCTGTGATACCTTTTGTACCCGTTTGTGATTGGAAGTTTGCAACGTCATTGATACCAGCAATATCAAACCAGAATACAGCATTCAGTGCATGGTGAAGACCAAGTGGAATCAGTAAACGGTTGGCAACACCATAAATGCCGGCACCGATTGCACCTAAGTCGATAATACTCTTACCGAATGCAACAAGTGCGCTGTATACGAATGGCCAGATGAAAAGTAAAACAAATGCAAAAATAACTGAGAATAATGCTGTCATAATCGGAACAAGACGTTTACCACTGAAGAAGGCAAACGCATCTGGTAACTCAACAGATGAGAACTTGTTGTACGAATGTGCGGCGATAAGACCGACAGCGATACCAACAAAGACGTTACCAAAGCCGATATTCATAAAACCTGGGTTAACAGCTTTTTCAGCAATACCTAGGTAAACTGCAACGTTTTCTGGTTCGAGCATTTTATCAACCACTAAAAAGCCGACAATTGCTGCAAGTGCTGTGGCACCATCATTTTTCTTAGCCATACCGATTGCGACACCAATCGCAAAGAGCAGACCAAGATTTTCAAGAACACCCATTCCGGCATTAAAGAAAAAAGCATAAGCGGCGTTTTGTCCAATTGTCGCAGCGATAATGTTTGCAATAGCAACGAGAATCGCAGCAGCAGGTAGGACAGCGACGGGTAACATCAGAGACCGACCGATGCGTTGTAAATAATTAAGCATAAAATGACCTCATTTCATAGAAATTTCCGTGTGACGTAGCTGTGCTATTATATAATAATATTATGAACCATTTGATAAGTATTTGAAAGTGTTTACAAAGTGTTTATTTTAATAAATAAAGAAACCTACAAAAACTTAATTTAAATTTAAGTCTATGTAGGTTTCATTTTTTTAGTTATTTAGTTTGTTTTCAATGAGCCAGCCAGAGAATAGCAAGCCTACTGGAATACCTAATAGAGGTGTCATGATTGAGCTTGCAAAAAATGTAATCAAAGTAGTAATGATGACGTTTTTTGCATTGATTTTCATGTTTAATAGGTCATGATAAGCACTAGAAAGTATATCTTTTAAACGCATAGAGATCACTCCTTTGATAGTTATCTTAACTTCTATTATAGAGACATATATTGGTAATATCGTCAGTCCTCAGATTGATTTAAAACAGTTAGGCACTGAAAACGAACAGTTACGACATGGTGCACGCATTTAAGAACGTATTTGCTATAGTAGGAGTAAACGATTGATCCAAAAGTTGGGAGATGAATTTATGAAAAAACAAGATAATCGCTTTTCCATTAGAAAGTCTGTGTATGGCGCAGTATCTGTTGTGGTCGCAACATGCTTTTTTGTCATTGGCGCACCTCAAGTCCAAGCGGAAGAAACAGTACAAGCAGATGCATTGTCACAACACGTACAAGTGGAAAATATTTCACAACAAGATCAAACGCAACAGATTCAAGAGCAAGTGGCGTCACCTGTCATAGAAAATAAGGCACCGATAGATCACAAACAACTTGATCATATAGATGAAAAGGGAACGATGGAAGAAAGTCCATTTGAAGAGCAACAAATTCAAAAGAATATAGAAAAAACCACTCAGCACAACCATGTTGCATTGATAGAAGAAAACAAGCAAACATCAGATAAGAATGTTCAGCAATCGGATAGTGAAGTTGTACCTAGTCCTGAGAGCAAAGAAAAACAATCAGCAGTTGATCATCAATCAGAACCTATTCCAACGCCAGTGGATGATTCAGCAGATATACATAAAGAGATACAAGTCAAAAATACTGTGACAGATGTACCACGATTGGAAGAAAAGGATCAAGAGAAAGTTGCTTCTTTGGATGCGGTAAAGACATCAGAAGCTAAAGAAAATACTAAGCAAATTGATCAAGCACGTGTATTAAGAAAAGCAGAAACAGCTGTTCAAACAGCAAATCCAGAACAACCACAAAACCAACATCCATTTGTCTTTGTACATGGATTTATGGGATTGGTCGGAGATGTTGCACCTAAAGGAATGAACTATTGGGGTGGGACAAAAGCTAACTTACAAGAGTACTTACGTAACAAAGGCTATGAAACATATGAGGCGAGTGTGAGTGCCTTGGCAAGTAATCATGAGCGTATTGTTGATCTGTATCATTATATTGTAGGCGGCCGTGCAGACTATGGTGCAGCACATGCGGAGAAATATGGACATGAACGTTATGGTAAGACGTACAAAGGCATTCTACCTAACTGGCAACCTGGTCAACCGATTCATTTAGTGGGTCATAGTATGGGTGGACAAACCATTCGCTTATTAGAACATTATTTGCGTAATGGTAATCAAGATGAAATTGCGTATCAGCAGCAACATGGCGGTACATTAAGTCCGCTATATCAAGGTGGTCATGAAAATATGATTACATCCATTACAACAATTGCCACACCACATAATGGCACACATGCTGCAGATCAACTTGGAAATACACCATTCATTCGTCACTTGTTATATGGCTTTACTCGTACATTTGGGAATCATTTAGGCGATCTTGATTTAGGAATGTATCATTGGGGATTCAAACAGCGTGAAGGCGAGTCGCTGGTTGATTACGGCAAACGTGTCGCTAAAAGTAACCTTTGGGATTCCGAGGATACAGCACTTTATGATCTGACAACGACAGGTGCTGAAAAGTTGAATCAACAAACAACGGTAAACCCAGATATTTACTACAAGACATTTAACGGTCAAGCAACACATAAAACGCTATCTGGCAAGCATATGATTGATTTTGGTATGGCTTTTGCCCATGTGTTGACAGGGAATTTAATTGGGTCAGTGAAGGATGATATATGGCGACCGAATGATGGTTTAGTATCAGTTGTTTCAGCACAACATCCAACAGGAGAGGCGCATGTTGATGTGACTGCCACTTCTCCAATAAGAAAAGGAATTTGGCAGGTCATGCCGACAATGCTGGGATGGGATCATAGTGATTTTACAGGCAATGATGCCATTGATACAAAACATACTACAAAACAATTAACTGATTTTTATGATGAGATTACAACGTATCTGATGCGTATTGAAGCGGAGGAATCCAAAGCTCAAACAGCTTAAATAGCTTAAATAGCTATAAAAATAACCCCATTCATATATAGAATCGCTTCTAAGTATGAATGGGGCATATTGTTTTGATGATTAGAGGGGGCTAGGTTCTACTCAAATCCTAAGCACTCTTATCACAACCTCGAGATGTCAGTATTCGAGAAGTAGAATTTTCGACAGAACTTCGCAATTCGACAAAATCAAAAAGCGATTTTTCTCATTGCGCTCGTTCTGCTCAAATTCTAAGCGCTTCTCTCATAACCTCGTGGGTGTGATTAAATCCATTGGATGACTTCTTCGGCAGGACGACGTGTTTTCTCACGTTTTGGTTCTGCATCACGATAACCGAATGCAACCATCACTGATGGCCAGAATTCATCTGTATCAAGATAACCTTTGTCAGCTAATACTTTTGCGACATTTTCGTATTGGAAGCCTTCAATTGGACATGAATCAATGCCTAAGTATGCAGCAGCTGTCATCATATTACCAAGTGGGATATAAGTTTGTTTACTTGCCCAGTCCCATAACGCACGGTCGTTTTCATAGACGCGAAGATTGTCTCGTTGGAAGTTCGCTGTTTTCTCTACCATAGCTGAAACCATTTCTTCAGACATATGTCTAATTTCACGTACATGGTATTGGAAATAAGGTGATTCAGGACGAACATTTTTACGTGCTAACAGGATAACGAAATGGCTCGCTGTATCCAATTGTCCTTGTGCGCCCCAGCTGATTGGTTTCAATGCTTGGCGTAATTCAGGGTCTTGTACTACGAGGAACTTCCAAGGCTCTAAACCAAGAGAACTTGGTGATAGACGACCTGTTTCTAAGATCGTTTCAAAGTCTTTATCGTCAATTTTTTTGTTAGGGTCAAAGCGTTTTGATGCGAAGCGATAGTGGAATGTGTCTAATAATTGTTGACGTTTATTTGTCATAAAGAGCACTCCTTTACTAGTTATCTTTTACAAAATAAGTATAGCGAATCACATATGACTTTCAAACCAATCTGATTGCTCAGTGATAGAGTAGGGTATGGTTTTTTAAGAAGTCTTAAGGAGGAATCGTATATGGAACAGCAATGGTATGAAGCATTACCACTTGAAAATATGACAACCATCACACCAGTGAGCGGTGGGGATGTGAATCAAGCTTATCGTGTTGAAACAGTGAAAGAAACGTATTTTTTGCTTGTACAAGCACAGCAATCAGCTGACTTTTATGCGGCAGAAATAGCGGGCTTGAAAGCATTTGAACAAGCAGGAATTACAGCACCTAGAGTTATCGCAAATGGCTGTATTGATGGAGATGCATACTTATTACTAAGTTATTTAGAAGAAGGTATCACAGGAAGTCAAAAGGTATTAGGAAGATGTGTTGCACAACTTCACCAGGTCATGAGTCCCAATGGTCAGTTTGGCTTTGAACAGCCTTATCGAGGCAGTGCGATAAGTTTTGACAATCATTGGCAAACATCATGGCATGACTTGTTTCTCCATCAACGCATACAACCGTTAATACAACGTGTGGAAGCAGAAGCGTTGTGGTCTACAAGAGATGCATCAAACTTTGAACAAGTGTACGACATCATGAGTCAAACGTTGAAGGCGCACAAGAGCGAGCCATCGCTGTTACATGGTGACCTTTGGGCAGGGAATTATATGTTTTTGACAGATGGCACACCTGCACTTTTTGATCCCTCTCCGTTATATGGAGATCGTGAGTTTGACTTAGGTGCCACTAAAGTGTTTGGTGGCTTTGATCGAGATTTTTATACGGCTTATGATAAAACTTACCCTCTCCAAGAAGGGGCCGCATTTCGGATCCGATTTTATGAATTGTATCTATTACTCGTTCATCTTGTGAAATTTGGAACGGTGTATCTACCTGCAGTAAGAGAAAAAATGGAGGGGATTATCAATGAAAAAAGTTAACTTATGTATACCAATTTTATGGTTAGTAGCTGTGATTTATTTAACAGTTGTCTACGGGAATATCCCAAATCAAGTGGGAACACATTATGGTTATCAAGGGATGCCTGACCGATACGGTGCAAAGTCATTTTTATGGAGTTTGCCACTGATTTTCATGTTAGTTTGGGTGCTTATTACAACGCTACTTCATTACTTACCACGTCTTGAACGTAACATGAAAGGAAAGAATGAATCACAAACAACTTCCCACGCGACAGAGGTGCTCACTACGTTAATCATTGTTGAAGTGGGTGCTTGGATTATCTTTGTGACAAACGTCTATTATTTATCACAAGGTAAGAGCTATTTGCCACCATATCTATTAACGGGTATGCTCAGTATATTATTAATCTATTTTATCTGGCTATTCGTGAAGCGTCTTATGCGTGCACGAAATTAAAAAATTAGGGGAGTGGGGCAGAAATCTTTTTCTCTATAAAAGATTTCGTCGTCCCACCCCGGCAAGGGTGACTAGAAGTTTTGCAGTAGCTGATTGATATGTGACTACGTTTGCTTAATAAACTTGTCACACATCTAATCATCTTTGCAGGGGCACTACGACAAAATCATTATAAATGTTTATGATTTTTGTAGTGCTCCCAAAGTTTTCAAAAACGCATTTTCACTTCAGACACCTACTGCCACTATCCTTATTTCTATATTTAAAAGGTAGGAGCTGAGCACTATGTCTCAGCCCCCTCTTATGCAAATATATTAAACGAGCGCGAAAATAAGGGGTAGTCCCATGAATAATACAAGGTAAATGATTGTAATAATCCAAGACCAACGTTTGTTAATATGCATCGTTGAATGTAAGACCACACCAAGTAACCATGCAGATACGAGTGTTTTTAGGCTGATGGCACCTAAAGCTTGATTACCAGGGTCGAACACATTCAATGATGTGATTGAATATTGCATAAGATCTAACCCGACAATCCATTGAATCGTTGCTGCGACAAGTTGGATCAGTTGAATAACGATCGCACGTAAGAGCACAGATGCAAAGATACTTTTTGGTCGTGTTTCAGATTTGAAAATTTTATCAATGATGAATAGAACGAGGAACATAAAGCCAAGTGCAAACAATGCGCCGATAACGCTACCTATCAAGGCACCATATTTTGAAAAGGCTGCCATTTGTTCAGCATCAGCACCTTGAACGCTACCTTGTTCTGAAATGAGTGCGCTGAAGTCAACTGCAAATGCAGAAACAACTGTACTCAACGCAATAACAATAAGGAATATGACTAACTTGAGCCCTACTTTAGGTTCAAAACGCTCTTTCGTAAAACTTTCAATATGTAGTGGTTTTGAATAATCCATTAATTAAACACCCCTTTTAAAGAATAATAACATTATAACATAACAAAAATTCTTAAAAATATTTGTAATCGTATACAAATGTACGATATAAATGAAAAGGGGATAATAGCGCAATTGTTTATTTTAGATGTTAAAGTACTTATAGAATGATATTCAAATAATATTCAGGAGGTTTTTTCATTGAAGAAACGTACGTTAATCATTTTGGCAGTCGCCGGTTTTGTCTTACTGTTAGGCGTTGCTTTGGCAGTCAAGGCATTTGGTGGTGACAAGACAGAGAAAGACGGTTACGATACATATCAAGTGAAGGAGGACAATCCTATTCGTGTAACGGGTAAGGTTTCGCCTCATACCATTAAAACATATCAAAATAATAGTCAGTTAGGTGATTTTGTGAGTGTACAAGTAGAAGATGGCCAAAAGGTTCAACAAGGTACGCCATTAATCAATTATGCGATTGATGGGGCACAACGCCAATCACTCGTCGACCAAGTGAATCAAGCAGAATCCAAAGGGGATCAAAATGCGATTGATAAGGCATGGCGTCAGTTAAATCGTTATGATGGCCAAGTGAATAATAGTATTTATGCGACATTCCCTGGTACGGTATCACTAAAAAATACAGAAAACGTTGGGGATGGAGAACCGATTTTACAATTGATTGCAGAGAATCCTGAAATTAAAACAACTGTTTCAGAATATGACTTAGATAAAATTAAAGTAGGCGATAAAGTCAATGTTGAAGTGAACAGTACAGGTAAAAAAGGAACGGGTAAAATTGTTAAAATCAGTGAACTCCCAACAAGCTACCAACAACAAGAGGGTGGCGCTGGACAAGCAAGTGGTGCAAGTGCGCAACCCGCTGGTGAAGAAGGCGAAGAAGGTGGTACGTCACTCACAACAAATAATCCAGTTCAAAATAGTCCATCTGGTGGTAGTGCAAATGAAACTTCTAAATACGAAGTGATCGTTGGTGACCTAGACTTTAAAGTACGCAATGGTTACTCAGTCGAAGCGAAAATTCCACAAGAAACATTGAAATTACCAAAATCAGTTTTAACAAAAGATGACCACGTGTATGTTGTAGACAAACAAGGTAAAGCACGCAAAGTGAAAGTAGAATATGATGAAGAAAATGACACACTGATTGTGAAAAAAGGTGTGAAGAAAGGTGACAAGCTCATTAAAAATCCTGATAACAAAGTGAAAGATGGCAAAAAAGTTGAGGTGTCGGAATGATAGAATTGGTAGATGTTAACCGTCATTTTAAAAACGGTAACGAAACAAATCACATTTTGAAAGATATCAACTTACGTATAGAGGCAGGAGAGTTTGTGGCAATTATGGGGCCTTCTGGATCTGGGAAGAGTACCTTGATCAATATCCTTGGCTTTATCGATCGAGGATATGAGGGTGATTATTTATTTGGTGGATCGAATTATAAGGAGAAGTCAGATAACGCATTGGCTGAGATTCGAAATGAAACAGTCGGGTTCGTCTTTCAAAACTTCAAATTGATTCAAAACAACACCATTTTAGAGAATGTCAGTATTCCATTGTTATACGCGGGTTTAGGTGCCCGTCAAAGAAAACAACGTGTCATTGATGTACTACATCAGGTCGGATTATATGATAAGGAAAATCTCGTACCCAACAAGCTCTCTGGTGGCCAACAGCAACGTGTAGCGATCGCCCGTGCAATTATCAACCAACCAAAATTCATTATAGCCGATGAACCTACGGGTGCATTGGACTCTAAAACATCTCAAGATATTATGGATTTATTCTTACAGTTGAATAAGGAACGTGGAACAACAATGATTGTGGTGACACATGACCCAAGGGTGGCAGAACAAGCAGACCGTGTGATTCACATTCTAGATGGTCGTATTCAACGAGAAGAGGTGAATCACCATGAATAGTTTAGCAAATATCATTCATGTCTCACTATTGTCTATTATGAAAAATAAGCGCCGTAACATTTTTACCATGATTGGGATTATTATCGGAATTGCTGCGGTAATTACGATCATGTCATTGGGGAATGGTTTCAAGAAGACGGCGAATGAAGAGTTCAGTAATGCAGGTGCTTCTAAAGGAGCCGCATTGATTAATTATTTTGCCAAAGATCCTAATGCACCGAATCGTGACCCCTTTACGGATAGTGATATTGAGTTAGCACGTCAAGTCAAAGGTGTGAAGGATGCACATGTAAAGGAAGATGATACTTTTGGTCTTTCCTCTAAAGCGAGTACTGAGAAAAAGGAAACAGATATCGCTGTCGTAAAGAAAAAATCTGTAGAAAGCCCTGATGAAGGGAAAGGTTTTACAGAAGATGACAATATCATGGAAAGCCGTGTTGCGACCATCTCATCAAATGTTGCCGATGAGTTGTTTAAAGGTAAAGCAATTGGTAAAACTATCTATATCGATGGTATGGGTTTTGAAGTGGTAGGTATTCAAAACAATGGACAAATACAAAATGCAGTAAGTATTCCGACACGAACAGTGCAACACTACTTACCGAATCTTAAACCAGACGCGCCACAGTTAGAAATACAATTTGGTGAAAAGCAAAACAAGAAAAAAATAGCGAATCAAGTGGCTGAAAAACTGAATCGAAGCGGTTCGGCAGCTGGTTTGGGTGAATACCAATATACCGACTTAGAAGAAATGATGAAGAGTATCGGTAAGATCTTTGATTCCATCACATACTTTGTGGCAGCTGTTGCAGGTATCTCACTCTTTATTGCCGGTATTGGTGTCATGAATGTTATGTATATCTCTGTTGCAGAACGTACAGAGGAAATTGCGATTCGACGTGCATTCGGTGCAAAAAGTCGACATATCGAGTTCCAATTCCTCATTGAAAGTGTCATTCTCTGTCTGATCGGTGGATTAGTCGGTCTTATCTTAGGTATTTTGATTGCCTCATTAGTCGATGCTGTGACGCCAGAGTACATTAAGAGTGCGGTAAGTCTTGGTTCTATCTTATTAGCAGTGGGTGTTTCAACATTGATTGGTGTTGTTTTCGGTTGGATTCCAGCACGATCAGCATCTAAAAAAGAACTAATAGACATTATTAAATAAATTGTATGAGAAGAAAGTGGACTGATTTCATAGGTTCACTTTCTTTTTTAGGGTTAAATAAAAGGATGAGAATGTTTTTCGACACACGATTTTCAGTATTTCCCGAGCGAGTACCATCATCAACGCCTCTTTTTTATAGTATAGTAGAGAGTAATAAAAGGAGATGATGATATGGCAAGACATCAATATTTTCATCATGTCGAGCATCGAAAACAGCAATCACATTCTAAGTCAACATTATGGCTTTCTCTGATCATTACGCTCATATTTACGATCGTTGAATTCGTCGGTGGACTTGTTTCTAATTCACTTGCTTTACTATCCGATTCATTTCACATGTTAAGTGATGTCGCAGCATTGGGCTTATCCATGGTAGCCATTTATTTTGCGAGTCGTCCACCAACATCTCGCTATACATTCGGATCTTTACGTTTGGAAATACTTGCCGCTTTTCTGAATGGGTTAGCCTTAGTACTCATTTCATTATGGATATTTTACGAAGCCATTGAAAGAATGATTCACCCAAAACCAATCGATAGCCAGTTAATGTTAGGTGTTGCGCTTATCGGTTTATTGGTTAATATTATTTTGACGTATATTCTTGTACGCTCATTAAAAGCAGAAAATAATATTAATATTCAAAGTGCACTTTGGCATTTTATAGGAGATTTATTGAATTCAGTAGGCGTGATTGTAGCAGTTGTATTGATTCACTTTACAGGTATTCAGTTGATCGACCCAATCTTAAGTATCATTATCGCCCTCGTTATTTTGCGTGGTGGATACAAGATAATGCGCAATACTTGGCAAATCTTGATGGAGGCTGTACCAGAAGGACTAGATATTGATGATATTATGAACACGATGACTTCGGTTGAAGGCGTTTTGGATGTTCATGAATTCCATTTATGGTCTATTACAACCGAACATCATTCATTAAGTGCGCATGTGGTTTTAGAAAGCAGTAACAGTGTCGATGCTTATGAAACGATTAATGCGTTAGAACAGTTGTTGAAAGAGAAATATCAATTAGCCCATACGACGTTGCAAGTAGAGCATCTAGATATTAATCACTTGGATGGACAGTACTTTGATCATGTACGGACGAATCAATAATATGAGTGTAAAATAAAGAGAACAACAGGTGAAACATCCTGCTGTTCTCTTATTATTTAGCGTGATCTTAATTTATATAAGCGATAAAGCAACGGATGAACCGGTTTGATAAAGTCGCCCACTAACTCTTCAATATAGCCACCGAACCCTTTTTTGAAGTTGAGTACACCATAATCTGCAGAGTCTTCTGTGAAATCACCTGTTACACCATAAAAGTTATAGCGTGATAACCCTTGTTGTTTTGCATATTGAATCATTTCCCATTGTAGTGAATAACTCCCCATGTAACGATTGAATTCTGGATTCGAGCCACTATACATATAGACAAGTTCATGTGCATTCTCTACAAAAATAGATGCAGCAAGGTGAAGAATATTGCCATGTTTATCTTGGAGAGCTTCTGCGATTGCTTGACGTTTTTTAATACTCTTACAAATAGTTTCTTGATTTTCAAGACGCACACGGCGCTTTTTAGAGTTAGGTGTCTCATCCATATCCTTTTGAAATTGGATGCGTTGCTGTTCGGCTTGTTCAAGTTCTGCTTGTAAACCAGCCAAATGCTGGTCTAGATCAAGATATGCTAACTTCATCATACTTGTAGAAGCATACGTATCTAGGAAGCGACCGATATCTGCTTTTGAAAATGTTGAGAAGCCATGTTTTTCTTCTGCCATTTGATAGAGTGAATGGAAATCATCCAACTCATCACGTGTAAAATCACGTATTTGCACACCCATTTCGCGAGATTTTTTAATATTGCGAGCTGTGTTTCGATCTATTGCTTTTAATAAATCTGGCACCGTTTTATGTTCTAATGGTAGAACGGATAACCAACGTGCCTGGCTTAAGTTACTATAGCCAGTTGTAAAGCCTTGATGTTGATAGCCCAGTGCTTCGAGTTGGGATGTCCAATGACTGTTATCATAGCTTTCTAGCACATCGCCTTTGTGATCGCGTTTATTTTCGATAATATATGGATCAATCAATGCAAAAATACAGCGACGACGGCGAAGATATTTCGTTAATGATTTGAAGAAATAAGCAACCAAAGCTGTATTATGATAGTCCATAACAGGACCACGATGACTGTATACATAGTTGAAAAAACGGAAAAGGGGTGCAGCTGTAAAAAGACCTGCAGCAATAACATTTCCTTGATTATCTTTTACACCAAGTAAATAGACAGTTTTACTATGTTCTTTACGATAACGATAATGTTCAATAGACTGTGTGAATTGACTAAAATGTTGTGTAATAAATTGATGATATTCGTGTTCATTTAGTTCAGTAAAATGCAATAACAACACACCTTTATATGATTAAATTTTTGGATTTTATAGTACATAAATTATTATAAATGATTTAAAACTTATTTAATAGCGGAATCTTGTACTGGGAGGCAATTTGTGAAAGTGTTTTCAAAATGTTACAATAGTATTGAAGAGATGAACGCAATAAAAATTCAATCGTTCGCTAGCACTTTGAATATGAGCGTATGAAACATTTAAGGAGGAATTGCTATGTATAACAACATCCTTGTACCCTATGACTTTGGAAATAGCTTTAACAATGTACCGGAACAACTTGTGAACTTGACACAAGGGAATGAAAATAGTAACATTGTCATCTTCAATGTTATTTCTGAAACAGAACTTGCAAATTATGTACGTTATCAAGGCAAGCATTTTGAAGAAGTTGTTAAAGAAAAAGAAGAAGAACTTAAGCCTTTCTTAGAGAAGCTCGATGAATTGAACTTATCATACTCAGTTAAGTTCACAACAGGTGCCGCGACAAAAGAAATTGTCGTTGAAGTTGAAAAAGGTGACTATGACCTTGTTGTAATGAGTAACAAACGTTCAGAAGTAGATATTAAACACGTACTTGGACATGTGACACATAAGATTGCAAAACGTGTGAATATTCCAGTACTCATTGTAAAATAGGAAATTGAATGAATAAAACGCAGTAGACCTTGTATCAAGTGTCTACTGCGTTTTTATCGTGCCTTTTTCCAAACAGTCACGTAATATGATTGCGTGGTTGTAGGTCGTATCTTTTGCTGCATAAAGCAAAATGATTTTTTTATCAGTATCTGCAGCGATATCGGCAAGTTGCTGGTATGACTCATGTTGTGATGCGTTATTTTGAAGTTCTGCGATGTATTTTTCTTTAAAAGACTCAAACTTTTCTGGATCATGATCAAACCATTGTCTTAATTTTTTTGTAGGACCTACTTCTTTGAGCCAATGATCAAGTTGTGCATCTTTTTTTGCAACACCACGTGGCCATACACGATCGACTAAAATGCGTAAACCAGAACTGGGTTGTTTATCGTAAATACGTTCTATTTTGATTGTCATTATAAAGCCCTCCTTTAACAAAATAAATGACATCAATCATAAGATACCCTTATTATAAAATAATTAATGTAAAATGTTTAAAAGTGAGGTGGAAATATGGACATTAAACAAATGACTTACTTTGTAGAAGTTGTGAAACAAGGTGGCATGACACGTGCAGCAGAAACACTGTATATCGCACAACCAACGATAAGTAAGGCAATTAAAGAATTAGAGGCTGAATTAGGAGAGCCGTTGTTTGATCGAACGAAACGCCAATTGAGTTTGACGGATGTTGGGCATGTATTTTTCGACAAAGCATCTGAAATTTTATTGCTGTATGAAAATTTACCGAATGCTATTCAGAGTGTGTTAGGTATTAAGACGGGACATATTTCAATTGCGCTGTCTGCTATTATGGATATGCCGCGTTTTACAGAAGTTTTGGGGTTATTTCATCAAAAATACCCAAATGTTACATTCAGTCTTGTAGAAAATGGTGGGAAGACCATCGAAGCGAAAGTTTTCAATGGTGATATTAGCCTTGGCGTTACATCATTACCTGTCGATAGTACACGATTTGATGCATTCCCATTATACGCAGAACAATTCGAAGTGGTGGTACATCGATCACATCACTTAGCACAACGAGAATCCGTCACTTTGTCTGATTTGCGAAATGAAGATTTTATTCTTTTCAATGAAGATTTTTACTTGAATGACCGTATTATTGCAGCGACACGTAAATCGGGATTTGTACCGAACATCGTATCCCGTATTTCACAATGGCATTTTATAGAACATTTATTAACTGCAAAAATGGGCATTAGTATCTTACCAGAGACGATTTGTCGTATTATTCGTCAAAATGAAGATGTACGTGTGATTCAGTTGCAAGATGAGACATTGCATTGGGAGATGGGTGTCATTTGGAAGAAAGATACGCCACTTAACCATGCAGCTAAAATGTTTTTAGATTACTTGAATATTCACCTCCCTTTAATCGAAGCAGCACATAAAGATGATGTATAGATAAAAGTAATAGTTCGTATGAATAAGATGTATTTTTATAATGGATAACTCCGGTCTATAATGAATATATCGAAACGAAGAGAGGTGAGTTGGATGACTGCATTGAAATATCTGAATGTGATATGGCAAATTTCCCTGATTTACGGTATCACACGTTTAGGTAACTGGATTCAATCATTTTTCCACATTCCTCTTGCAGGAAGTATTGTAGGACTTATCTTGTTCTATACTTTGCTGCAACTCAAAATTGTACGCATCACGTGGGTTAAAGATGGTGCAAACTTCCTACTTGCGACAATGGTGTTTTTCTTCGTTCCATCTGTGATAGGTGTGATGGACGTTATCACTGAGATTGATTTGAACTTTATTATCTTTTTCTCATTAGTTGTCATCGGTACATTGCTCGTCGCATTAACTTCAGGAATAGTGGCTGAAAAAATGACGATGGGTAAAGTTTTCGATAAAGGACCCCATCGACACGTATGACATCATTACAGACAATAACAATGATTGCGCTCACAATTGTTATGTATATGGTGGCGAAAAAGCTTTATAACAAGTTCAAAACACCAATCCTGAACCCCGCATTGGTGGCATCACTCGGTGTGATAGCGATACTTCTTCTATTCCATATTGACTATCATACCTACATGGTTGGAGGTAAGTGGATTAACCACTTACTGAGTTGTACTGTGGTGTGCTTAGCATACCCCTTGTATGTAAACAGACATAAGATCGTAAAAAACCTTAAAACAATCCTGATGAGCGTGGTAACTGCTGTAATATTGAACTTTTCCCTGATTTTTTTCTCACTCAAATTACTCGGTTATCATCGTGAAGAAATCGTGACACTACTACCCCGTTCGATTACCGCTGCAGTCGGTATTCAAGTGTCACATCAACTAGGCGGTGAAGATACTATCACCATTATGTTTATCATCGCAACAGGATTACTTGGAAGTATGTTAGGTGCTTTTCTAATCCGTATGACGCATTTTAAATCTGCCATTGCGCGTGGTATGACTTTTGGAAATGCTTCTCATGCCTTTGGGACTGCCCGAGCCCTAGAGATGGATTTAGAATCTGGCGCATTCAGCTCTATCGGTATGATACTCTCTGCCGTATTGAGTTCAGTCATGCTCCCCGTATTATTAATGTTGTTTTATTAAATTGATTCGCATCACCATGGCAATCCCCCAAATTGCTGTGGTGATTTTTTATTTGAAGCAAATTTATGGATATAAACGAAATTGTCACAATTTATACATATTTTAAGTAAATAATATCATTTATTTCATAGAGAGAAGATCATTTGGGTGTTGCGTTTATCAGTCCCAATACTTATATATTTGTGGTAAGATAAGCAAGTAAAATGTGGAGAATGAGGAGTGTGTTGATGGCATGTCAGTGTTATTAATCGTGTTAGCCATTGCTGTGATCATCAGTTGGATCATTGCAGTTCGCTCATTAGTGAAAGCGACAAAAGGCAACAATTCAACAAACTTAGTGATTATTGCAGCTGTTCTAACAACAATATATTTGATGTTGTTATTTATTGGTAGAGGTTAAAAATAAAAGAAAATTATGTGTGAAATGGCGTACAGAAGATATTAAAAATGTACGTGATTTCACACTTTTTTTATTGCTATGAAAACGTTAAAAAAGTCAATATTATATTTGGATAAATTTAAAAATAAATTTTCGCAAAATAAGAAACTTAATGATTAATAATCAAAAAATACGATTGCGAATTATGGATAATGGTGGTAAAATTGAACTGATAATGATTTTCATTTACATTGTCATTATCATTGATTGTTTGTTAAAAGGAGACAGAGTGATGCGTAATTTAATGAATGGCTATGTGTTGTTTGCAGTACTCTGTGTTCTGACTGTGTGTTCTTTGTTTATTGGTGTGAGTAGTGTGCCAATCCGTGCACTATTTACGTTCAATGAGCATCAACTTAATATCTTGTTCGCAAGTCGAATTCCTCGTACGGTGAGTATTTTAATCTCAGGAAGTACATTGGCACTCTCAGGCTTAATTATGCAACAGATGATGCAAAATAAGTTTGTGAGTCCAACGACAGCCGGCACAATGGAATGGGCAAAGTTAGGGGTTCTTATTTCTCTACTCTTCTTCCCATCGCAACATATTCTGATAAAACTTGCTTTTGCAGTTGTATGTAGCGTAGGCGGTACTTTCTTATTTGTTCAAATGATTCAGCGCATTAAGTTCAAAGATGTTATCTTTGTTCCGCTGATCGGTATTATGTTGGGTGGCATTGTCTCAAGTTTTTCAACATTTTTAGCATTGCGTACCAATGCCGTCCAAAGTCTTGGAAACTGGTTAAACGGTAACTTTGCTGTGATTACAAGTGGACGTTATGAGATTTTATATCTCAGTATACCGCTATTGATCCTTACATATTTATTTGCCAACCAATTTACCATCGCTGGTATGGGACGTGATTTCAGTAAAAACTTAGGACTGAATTACGATCTTATTATGAATATTGGCTTGTTTATTACTGCGACGATTACAGCGTTAGTGCTTGTAACAGTAGGGACATTGCCATTTTTAGGCTTAATTGTGCCAAACATTGTTTCAATATTCCGAGGCGATCATTTGAAAAACGTATTGCCACATACAGCAATGCTCGGAGCTATTTTTGTACTCATCTCAGATATTTTAGGTCGTGTCATCGTGTATCCATACGAAATTAACATCGGCTTAACGATTGGTGTCTTTGGAACATTTATCTTTATCATTATGTTGATAAGGGGGCGACGTCATTATGTCCAATAAACCATTACAGAAGCTGTTGATATTAGCTGTGGTTACATTGATTGTTGCGGCGTGCTATTTGTTCATCGGTATTGACTATGAAATATTTGAATATCAAGTGATGAGTCGTTTGCGTAAGTTTATTCTGATTATCCTTGTCGGTGCAGCAATTGCAGCATCAACCGTTGTATTCCAAGCGATTACAGTGAACCGTTTATTAACGCCTTCGATCATGGGGTTAGATGCCGTTTATCTGTTTAGTAAAGTATTGATATTATTTGTCTTTGGTGCAGGTTCTATCTTTATTACAAACTTCTATTTAAACTTTACAATTTCGCTTGTTGCAATGGTGATTTTTGCACTTATTCTATTTGAAGGGATATTCAGAGTCGGGCAATTTTCCGTTTATTTTATTCTCTTGATTGGTGTTATACTCGGGACATTCTTCCGTAGTATTACAGGATTCTTTGAGTTATTAATTAACCCGGAAGATTTCCTTGTTGTACAGAGCGCCATGTTTGCTAATTTTGATGCATCGAATCCAAAACTTGTGACAATTTGTGGTGTGATTTTAGTTGTACTATTAATTGTAACTTTCGTGATGATGCCATACATGGACGTCCTATTACTCGGCCGTGCGCAAGCGATTAATTTAGGAATTTCATACAGCAACTTAACACGCTTTTTATTAATTATTGTGGCGTTAATGGTTGCGATTGCTACAGCTTTAGTGGGTCCTATTACATTTCTTGGGCTGCTAACAGTGAACTTGGCACATGAGTTGATGAAAACATTTGAACACAAATATATGTTACCGGCAACGATATTCATTAGCTGGATTAGCTTATTTATTGCACAGTGGATCGTAGAGAATCTCTTTGAAGCAACGACGCAAATTAGTATTTTAATTAATTTAATTGGCGGTATTTACTTTATTTATCTATTGATGAGAAGGAGGACAACAGCATGATAAGCATTCGTGGATTGAATCAATCAATTGACAATAAACAGATATTGACGGATATCAATGTCGATGTTCATAAAGGTAGACTCACTTCACTCATCGGACCCAATGGAGCAGGTAAAAGCACATTGTTATCAGCCATTAGTCGATTGAATGATTATGATTCAGGTGAGATCACAATTGAAGATAAACGCTTAGAAGATTATGGTGATAATGTCTTAGCGAAACAACTTTCAATTTTGAAACAAACGAATCATACAGAATTAAATATTACGGTGGAACAACTGGTAAACTTTGGGCGCTTCCCTTATTCAAAAGGTTATTTGAAGAAAGAAGATAAAGAAAAAGTGGATGAAGCTATTTCGTTGCTCAAGTTGGATGAGATTCGCCATCGATACTTGAAGACGCTATCAGGTGGACAGCGTCAACGTGCTTACATTGCGATGACGATTGCACAAGATACAGATTATATCTTACTCGACGAACCGTTGAATAATCTAGATATGAAACACTCTGTACAAATCATGCAGACGTTACGTGAATTGGCAGCTTTCCATGATAAAACGATTGTCGTTGTTTTACATGACATTAACTTTGCATCTGTTTATTCTGATGACATTGTGGCGTTAAAAGATGGAAAAATCGTCAAAGCAGCAGATAAACGAGATGTCATTAATTCGTCTGTTTTAAGAGAATTATATGAAATGGACGTTAAAATCGAAACAATTCGGGGACAACAAATTTGTATTTATTTTGATGAACTACCATGTATGTATCATCAAATCCAAAATAAGAATTTAGTTGAGCTAACAGGAGGAAAATGATGAAAAAGTTAGGTTTATTAGTTGTATTCGCAATGATGCTTGTATTAGTAGCATGCGGTAATAATAGTAGCAGTGATGAAAAAACAGAAAGCAAAGATAGTAATGAACAAAAAACAGTAGAAGTTAAAAATGACTTCATGATTGCTGGCGAAGCTGAAGACGGTAGTGAAGACAAAGAATATAAAGATACAGTAAAAGTTCCAGTGAACCCTAAGAAAGCGGTTGTATTTGATTACGGTACAGCAGATACAATGAAAGAACTTGGTTTACAAAGCAGCATTGCAGCATTACCAAAAGGGGAAGATGGTTCATCATTACCTGACTTTTTATCAGAATTTAAAGATGAGAAATATGAAAACGTGGGTACTTTAAAAGAAGTAAACTACGATGCAGTAGCAAAAGTAAAACCTGACGTTATCTTCTTATCATCACGTACAGCAAATCAACAAACAATTGATGAGTTGAAAAAAGCAGCACCAAAAGCAGCACTAGTATACATGGGTGCAGACTACAGCAAATATGTAGACTCAATGAAAATGAACGCTGAAACACTTGGTAAAATTTACGACAAAGCAGATGAAACGAAAAAATTAAACGAAGACATGGATAAGAAAATTGCTGAAATGAAAAAACATACAAAAGACTTAGATAAAAAAGCAATGTACTTATTAGTGAACGAAGGCGAGTTATCAACTTATGGTGCTGGTGACCGTTTTGGTGGTTTCGTATTTGATACATTAGGTTTCAAACCTGCAGACGACAACGTTAAATCAAGTGGTCATGGTCAAAATGTAACAAACGAATATGTAAGTGAGAAAAATCCTGATATCATCTTCGCAATGGACCGCGGTCAAGCAATCGGTGGTAAATCAACAGCAAAACAAGTACTTGGCAACGATGTTATCAAAGATGTTAATGCAATTAAAAATGGTGAAGTTGTAGAAGTAGATCCTAAATTATGGTACTTCGCATCAGGTTCAGTAACAACAACAGTGAAACAAGTTGATGAACTTGAAAAAGGTTTAAAATTAGATAAATAATGATCTAAAGGCTAGAGCGATATCGTTCTAGCCTTTTTGAATATTGGAATTTCTAAACATATAAGTTTATTTTTATTTAAATACCTTATATGTTTAAAGGACACTTTTATGTTTATTTAGCAGCTTATTTGAGAGTGTACTTTTAAATTTTGTTATAATGATGGTAATCAACCGATTAAATGAGAGTGTGAGTGAAATGGTAAAAGTATTAGTTTTAACAGATGGTCGTGCGTATACAGATCGTTATGTCAATGCGTTACTTGCAGATAGTCATGATGTCTATGTACAAGTCGCACCTGGTGTGACACAAGCTACACAGGGGAAAACGAAGGTCATTGATTTATTTAATGTGGCTGAAATTCAACACGCATTAACAGATATTGCATTTGTGGCTATCATCGGGGAACCTATACAGTCCTACACAGATTTAACACAGGCCAATCAACAAGATAGACGACAGTTAATCTATGAAAATATTGCAAGTGCAGTCAGCCAATCCTCAGTAAAACATCTGCTTGTGATACAATCAAAGCCAGTGAAGGTACTAAAAGAGATCGTTACAGCGTATGATTTGCCAGTGACTTATGAAACACGTCATACAAAACATTTGCGACAAGGTGGTAGTGTCTTATCACAAGTGACACGAGATATTCATACAGTTCGCTCAATACAAGGTTTAACGATACCAGAAGGCATTACAATGGAAGGGGCCTTATCGTTTTACGGTCGTTTCTTAAGAACTTTGAATGGACGACTCGTTAATGGTGTCTATGATGGTGAAAACTTTACTGTTGTATTAGCACCTTTTAGAATTCCTTTAATACGAATGAAGCATGCTGAACATAGTGATCGAATGAATGGTATCGTCATGAATATTACTGGTGGCTTACTCATAGGAGCAAGTGCACGTCAAGCGCGATTTGAAATACGCCGTTTTCGATATGATGCAACACAGTGCCTTATCGGATTGCATGATTTTGTACCACGTCTACCTTGGAATATCTATAGATTAACCCAAGCGCCCATTCATGTAGTTGTATCACTCTTATTCAGAAAATATTGGGAGAAGTTCCAACAATAATAGAAAACGTATTGGATATGAGATGATGAAATCTTTCGTAATAAGGAAGATTTTAATCCCAATTCCGATGCGTTTTTATTTTTAAATGTCGAGTGATTGTGTAAGCTTTTAAGTTTGAATGTAACGACTTGATAAAATATAATAATAGAGGACTTAAAACACGAGATATAAATAAAAGGAGTTATCATGATGACAGTAAGAAATGACTTTGAAGATATATTGATGGGGCGACGTTCTGTGAAAGTATTCGACCCAGAAGTTAAAATTCCACATGAGGAAATGGATGAAATCCTTCAAAAAGCAACGAAAGCACCCTCTTCAATTAATATGCAGCCATGGCGCTTTGTCGTTGTTGAATCTGAAGAAGGTAAAGATAAGTTACGACCACTTGTTCAGTTTAATACACGCCAAAATGATTCATCTGCAGCGATGATTGTTATTTTTGGTGATATGTTAAATTATGAATATGCAGAAGACATCTATGGTTCTGCAGTAGAACAAGGCTTTATGCCAGAAGAAATTAAAGATGAGCTTGTAGGCCGCTTTGTAGATATGTATAAACAACTTACACCAGCACAAATGAATGATATTGTTAAAGTGGATAGCAGTTTAGCAGCCATGCAGTTAATGCTTGTAGCACGTCAATATGGCTATGATACCAATCCAATTGGTGGTTTTGATCATGCACATATTGCAGAAACATTTAGCCTAGATCCAGAACGCTACGTACCTGTTGTGATTGTTGCAATCGGTAAAGGTGTTGAAGAAGGTAAACGTTCATCACGTTTACCAGTAGATAAGATTCGTACCTATCATTAGGTTATAAATCATATGAAGAGTCATTAGCGTATTGAGCGTTAATGGCTTTTTGTTTAGCAAAGTTGTACTTACTTTCATCTTTGTAAAATACATAGTAAGCTAAAGAAGAATATATTAAAGTTTGGAGTGAATGTCATGTTTGTTGAGAAAACAGCACCCCTGAATATAGAAAACTTAAAGAAATAGCAGCATATACAAATCAAAGTTTAGATATGACAGATAGTTTTGAACAAGTATTACAATTTGTAGAGTTAGAACATATATATGGTGCTGCTTTAGAAGAAATTAGTACGAAACTTCGTATTTTAGATGAAGATTTCCAATTGAAAACAGCGCATAACCCAATTCATCATATGGAACGTCGTGTAAAAAAATTACCGAGTCTCATCCAAAAGTTAAAACGTAAAGGATTAGCACTCAATGCAGATACTGCGAAAGATACGATTTATGACATAGCAGGTATACGTGTGATCTGTAATTATTTAGATGATATCTATACAGTGGAGAAACTTTTATTACAGCAATCAGATATTAAACTGTTAAAGCGTAAAGATTATGTTGCATCACCTAAAGAGAATGGTTATAAAAGTTTACATCTTGTTGTAACAGTACCTCTATTTTTAACAGATGGTGTTGTAGAGACACCAGTAGAGATTCAACTACGTACGATTGGTATGGATATGTGGGCAAGCTTAGAACATAAGTTACATTACAAGTCATTTAAAGATACAGGAAGCTACCGTCATTTATTAAAAGAATGTGCTGATGAAATCGCAAGTGTAGAAGATAAAATGCAACGTGTACATATGGATATTCAACAAGATGATTATTAATCATATCAATCAAAAACCCTCTTCAGTTCAAGGCTGGAGAGGGTTTTAGTTATTCAATACGAAAAAGACTATATTGTTTATCTGGTAGTGTTTCTACATAAGGTTCCGGGTCAATAGCATAATCATTACCAATCCCACCGTCCATGCGTTGAAAGTGTAGATGTGGACCTGTTGTAAACTCACCTGTATTTCCTGATTTTCCGATGACATCACCTTGATGTACAACTTGACCTTCTTTAACTGCAAAGGCATTAAGGTGTCCATACCATTGATAATGTGTCCCATTGGTTTCTTGTAGTTCAATCATTTTTCCACCGTACTTGTCGTTCATTGTTCTTGTAATCGTCCCATCTGAGGCGGCAAGGATAGGTGTATTCTCTGGTAAATAATAATCAACACCGTAGTGACGTGTATTTCCATTAAATGAAAGACCATTTTTGTAATGACCAAATGGTTGTGTTTGTCGATCAGGCTTTAGCATATGACGTCCCGTTTCTTCATACCAATCAGTCACGGGTTTAAAGAGTGTTTCATGATGTTTATAAACCCAGAGGCATACAGAAGAAATGAGCAGTATATAGAAACACGAAATAATAAAACGTTTCATAGATGTTTCCTTTATAAAGCGTTGTAATAAGATATGCGTTTCATTGTATAGGTATTCTCTGCTCATGGCAATTAAATCGCTTATAGCAGGGGAGATTGAGTAGAATGGATGAATGAAAACAATGTTTTGTCACCATTCATTTTAGCATCTTATTTTATTATATATATGAAAGAAACACCTTAATCCTTAAGAAAGTGCAGTATAAGGTGTGAGAGAAGACCAAAAAAGAGGCGAGACATCTGTCTCACCTCTTAGAATATTCTATGTTATGAATTAGTGAATGAAGTTATGTGAAGCTGCTTGGCTTGCTGATAAAGTACGTGTGCTTACTTGACCAACACCAGTGTAGTTCATTTCAGAAACTGTTACTGAACCGTTTGAACCTACATTTTCAACGTAAGCAACGTGACCGTAACCACCAGCTGTTGTTTGCATGATTGCACCAACTGCAGGTGTGTTGTTTACAGTGTAACCAGCTGAACGTGCTGCGTTAGCCCAGTTGTTTGCATTGCCCCAAAGTGAACCAACACGGCCACCTGAACGTTCGTATGCATAGTAAGTACATTGACCAGCTGTGTAAAGGTTACCTTGACCACCTTTACCATAAGTTAAACCAGTTGCTGCAGGAGCATTAGTAGCTGCTGGCGCTGTAGTTGTAGTAGTAGTCGTTGTTGTAGTTGTGTAGTTATATCCAGCGTTGTTTGCAGGAGCTGCTGCTGGTTGTTGTGTATAGTTAGCGTTTGAAGTTGTGTAAGGAACAGCTTCAACATAGTTTGCTGATTGTGCATTATAGTTGTAGTCAGCGTTATCAACACTTGTTGTGTTTTCAAATACTGGTGTAGCTACTGAAGTGTTTTCAGTTGCGTAGTCATAATCAGCATTTTCACTTGAATAATAGTAGTAGTTGTATGCACCGTTTTCGTCAACAACGTAGAATTTGAATTCGCCGTTATTGAACATTGATGGGTTCCAGTTACCATCTAAAGTGTGGTGTTTGTTACCATTCGCATCTACAGTTACGTAGTCACCTGTAGATTGAGAGTATGTAGTTGTATATTGATCGTTTGTGTTAAGTTGTTCAGCTGCTGATGCGTCATCTGCTGTAGCAGCACCGAATGTAACTAAGCCTAAAGTAGCGATTGTAGCAGTAGTTAATTTTTTCATGATTAAAAAGTCTCCTCTGTCGTTTCTTTTTCATATTGTCTGAAAGCATCATAGCATATAATATTTCCGAATTGAACACTTGTAAACATTTTTATGTCTGAATGTAACATAACTGAAACAAAAGAAAAAATACTGAATCATTTCATATTCAGAGTGTCATATAGCTATTTGATACTGTGATTTCGTAGTGCATAAGTGGCATAATAAAGTATCATAAAAGTGTTTTGTTCGTTTTATGATGAATAATATCTCGATTGAGTAGGGTTAAAACCCATAAAAAAAGAGCCTCTATCTCGAGACTCTTTTTAAGTTGTTAAAAGTTGCTTAGAAGCCCCAAGCACTTAAACCTTGCGCGTTGTAAGCTTTTGTAGCAGCAGCGATTTGTTGTTCATAAGAACCAGTTGGACCCCAACCTGGCATAGTTTGGAATAAACCTGAAGCACCTGATGGGTTGTAAGCATTTAATTGACCGTTAGATTCACGAGCAATGATTGCTTCCCAAGTTGATGCTGAAACGCCTGTACGTGAAGCCATTTCTTGTGCAGCACGTGATCCAACAGAACCAGCAGTGTTACCATTTGCTAATCTTACGTTAGAAGTTTGAGCTGTGTTGTAGTTGTAAGATGATGATGCAGGTGCTGATGTTTGAGTTGTTGGTGCAGCTTGTGCAGCTGGCTCATATGAATATGATTGTTGTTGTGTTTGAACATATGATGCATCGTTAGATTCTGATTGTGTCATTGCAACGTTACTTACGTCAGCAATTTCAGCAGGTTGTGCCATTGAAGTTGTTCCTTCAAATGTATCGTATGCACTGTATTCATAACCGAAGTATACACCATCTGACCAGAAGTGGTAGTTTACACCGTCTAAAGTGAATTTGTAGTCGTACGCACCAGCGTGGATAGCTTGTTCACTTAATGATGGGTCGTTATTTAAAGCTAATTGTGCTAATTCTGCTTTGTTAATTTGTTCTTCAGCTGCGTGTGCATCTGTTGTATGTGTAGCAACGCCTGTTGCTCCGATTGCTAATGCTAATGATGAAGCTAATAATGTTTTTTTCATAATAAATAAGTCCTCCAATAAATAGTTGCTTATTTTCATTTTCAAAAAGTTATGTGTAAAAAATTCAACAACCACACTCTACCAAGCAAAAAAGCTTTTGTAAATGGCTGTCTAGTAACAAAACATTACAAAAAGATTTCATTCAGAGCGATTGTAATCTGTATGTTATAAGATTTATAGTGAAAAAAGTAAACAGAATGAGTTTTAAAAGTTGGTATTAAAGGCTTTTTAGTAAAAAGTCGGAAATATCTGATATATTACGAATGTTACAAAGAAAAGTGGAATTGTAATGTAAAAATTCTTCATTTAAATAGCGAAATGATAAATTTTCTCTGGAATTTTAAATATAATTCGCATTTTTCAAGGAGGTTTTTAATGTAAAAACACCAATGATCAGTCATAAATGAAACTGGATTCGTCATTGCTAAGGAGATTTTTCTTTCAGTATAATAGAAGTAATAGGGGTGATAATATGAACGAAAAAATTGAACGATTACAATTGAAAGCAGCAGAATTAACACGAAAAACGCATGCATTAGGGATTCCAGTGATGATTGTTTTTGAAGGCGTACCAGCATCTGGAAAGACACGATTAGCCAATGAATTACTTCTCACATTAGATGCTAAATACACACATTTTATTGCAACAAAGACACCCTCTGACGAAGATTTGCGTTATCAGTTTTTACAGAAGTTTTGGGAGACATTGCCTTCTAAAGGAGATATTAATATCTATTTTCGTAGTTGGTATGCACAGTATATCGACTATAAAGTACATGGTATTAAACAATCCGTTCTAAAAAACTATGATCATTTGTATCATGATATCGAATCTTTTGAGAAGATGCTGATTGAAGATCATCATGAATTAATAAAATTTTACATCAATATAGATGAAGAAAAGCGTCAAGAACATATTACTCAAATGAAAGAAAATCCTTTGACGAATTGGAAAGCACAAGAATTTGAGCGTGTTATACCATCTAATGTCTATCGAGATACGTTTAAGCCATTGTTGAATGATGATTGGAAAATGATTGATTATACAGAACGTGAAAGTGCCATTGAACAGATGTATAATCATTTGATTAAGCGTTTGGAACGTGCAATCAAAGCTTATGAAAAGCGCGAACGTGTCGTTGAAGCTGATTTTACAGAAGGTTTTCAAACGGATATGTTCAATCCAGCAACAACCAAAGTTAAAAAACGAACATACGAGTCAGTGATTGAAGCATTACAAAAACGATTGAGAGAGTTACAATTCGCCTTATACGAACGAAAGATTCCACTTGTCTTAGTATATGAAGGTATGGATGCTGCTGGAAAAGGTGGAAACATTAAACGTGTACGCCAGTTGCTTGATCCGACTGGCTATGAAGTGAATACAACAAGTGCCCCAACAGATGTAGAATTGAATCATCATTATTTATGGCGTTTTGCTAAAGCGATGCCAAAGAGTGGACATATCAGTATTTTTGATCGTAGTTGGTATGGACGTGTATTGGTAGAACGTGTGGAAGGATTTGCCACTCAAAATGAATGGTCTCGTGCGTATGATGAAATTAATGAATTTGAAAAAATGTGGACGCATGATGGTGCTATTATATTGAAGTTCTTCTTGTCACTAGATAAAGATGAACAGTTGAAGCGCTTTGAAGATCGTCAAAAAAATCCAGATAAACAATGGAAGATTACAGATGAAGATTGGCGTAACCGTGAGAAATGGGATATGTACTTGGAAGCGAGTCATGATATGATTGTCAAAACGAATACAGCACATGCACCATGGCTTGTGGTACCGGCAGATCATAAGAAAACCGCACGTATTCAAGTATTGAAATATATCATTCAAAAATGTGAAGAAAAGCTTTGGGGTGTCAAACAATATTAAGAATTAAGTCTTTAGCAGCATTATCAAAATGACGAGTATCTACTATAATATATAAGTATTATATTTATTGAAAACAAATCATATTTTAAAGAGTAAGAGGATAGATTATGTCACTAAACAATTATGAACAAACAGTTATGACATTAAAAGATCATGACGATGCACAGTTAGAAATTGTGACGATGGGGAATACAGAGTCAGATAAAGCAGTCGTATTAATCCATGGTGCTGTGATGAATTACAAGATTATGACTGTATTTTCCAAGTACATACATGATGTACGTTTAATTTTTATTAATTGTCCAGGTCGTGGTGAGAGTAGTGAATTGGCACGTGCTTCACATAGCTTAGTCGACTATGCCACACGTATCAATGAAGCATTGGTATCTATTGTGAGTGAAGCAAAAATTCAAGAATTAGCGATTATTGGCTATTCAATGGGAGGACTCATCGCAACAAAACTGGCAGGTTATAATACATTACCGATTAAGCAACTGGTCTATCTGAATAGTGCTGCTAAGATTGATATTAAGGAATTGCGCATTTCTAAGCTGCTTTTAGAACTCGTTAAAGATATGAAGTCAGATAATCAAGATGGGATGGTTAAAAGTATTCCAGAGCTGGTGTTGGATCAAGGTATCTCTAAAAAACATGAAAATACGACAAACTTTACAGATTATTTTGCGCCAGTCGATGCCATGGTAACCGATTTGTTGTATACACTCGGCTCAGATTATTTGGCAGATATTGATAAAATTGTGCATATGCCAGATGTGTTGTTCTTATTAGGAGAGGATGATGTCATATTCCCGAACAAAGACTCTGCAGAAATACTTGAAAAGTTTGAATCATTGGGGGCCAGTGTGCGCAGTGTAATATATCCGGAAGTAGGGCATTTGGACTTTTTGCGTGTGCTCGATAAAACGCATGATGGTGCGTTACAAAGTATTGAATCAAATATTAATGAGTGGTTAAGCAACTAGTTCATAAGTTACGAATATAGAAAAGGAAAAGAGACGTGTTACAATAAAGTCTTTGAGTGAGAACAAAGATTTTTGTAGCACGTCTTTTGTCATATATAAAAATTTTAAACTTTTATTAAAATTTATGTTGTCAATATAGCTTTAGGCGTTTACTCTTATACATAAGATATTTTGGAAAAGAGGTGATGATCATGTGGGTGGATATTACACATACATTAGAAGAAACGATTGCACCATGGCCTGGAGACCCTGCTTTTAAGCTGCACTATTTTACAACGAAAGCAGAAAATGGCAGTGCCAATATCGCTGAAATCAAGGGCAGTAACCATATTGGGACACATATTGATGCCGCAAAACATGTCTCCGATGAAGGTTGGACTGTTGATCAAATAGATGTGCAACGTTTAATAGGTGATGCAACATTACTATCATTTACGGATAGGACGTTCATTACCCGGGAAGATTTGGTACAACAACAGATTGAAGGTACCATTCTATTGTTGAAAACACGCACAGTATCTGATCCGACTACTTTTCCATCTGTCATTACAACGTTATCGGGAGAGGCGATTGACTATTTAGCAGAAATTGGGATACAAGTGATTGGGGTTGATATCCCTTCAGTTGATACGCTAGATTCCGAAACATTAGACAATCATCATCGTTTAGCAAGTCATCAAATGTACCATATCGAAAATTTACGATTAGATGATGTAACAGCAGGACAGTATCGCTTTATCGGCTTACCACTGAAGATTAAAGATGGGAATGCCGCCTATTTGCGTGCAGTTGTTCAGAAAAAGTAAAATAGCATTTAGAGATTAAGAAAGATATGGGGAACTTTATATGATGAAATCAAAGATTAATTTATCACACTTATCATTTATTGTATTATTAGGGGCGATGACAGCATTCGGGCCAATGTTGTCAGATATGTATAGCCCTGCATTGCCACTTGTTCAGCAAGATATGGGGACATCAACGTCACAAGTGCAGTTAACTTTATCGATTGCAATGATCGGTATTGCATTTGGCCAATTTATATTCGGTGTCATTGCAGACCGTGTACCTCGAAAACCACTTATTTTAACGATCTTGTCGCTAGTCATTATTGCTTCATTAGCAAGTGCAGTTAGTAGTAGTGTGACGTTATTTATAGCAGCTCGTTTAGTACAAGGTTTAGCAGGTGGTGGTGCCATTGTGATTGCGCGTGCAACAGTGGCAGAACTGTATCACGGTGAAATTTTGAGCCGATTCTTTACCGCATTAATGGTCGTTAATGGTATTATTTCTATTTTAGCACCATTAGTGAGCGCACTTATTTTAACAGTAGCTGAATGGAGAGCTATCTTTGTTGCACTGGCAGTAATTGGTGCTGTTATGTTCTTAGTGGTATTAACGCATCCTAAGATGAAAACATTGAATACAACGCATGAAGCACACGACAATTTTGGTGACATTTTTAAAGATTTTGGTCGTTTATTGAAGACGCCACACTTCCTTGTACCGATGTTTTTACAAGGTGTGACGTATATTATGATCTTTAGCTACGGGGCAGGTGCACCATTCATTACACAAAATGTATATGGTTTATCACCGCAAAATTTTAGTATGTTAATGGTCTTAACAGGTATCGGTTTAATTATTTCGAGCCAAGTTGCTAATATTTTATTGCGTTTTTATGATCAATTAAACGTACTTGCAGGATTTATTGTTATTCAGGTGATAGGAGCAGCACTTGTGATCACAGTATTATTACTTCATTTACCTTTAATACTACTTATTGTTGGATTTATGCTATGTGTCGCACCAGTAACAGCGATTGGACCACTTGCTTATTCACTCGCTATGCAAGCAAGAACAGGTGGAAGTGGAAGTGCTTCAAGTTTACTTGGACTTTTCCAATTCGTACTTGGTAGTTCGGTCGCCCCATTAATTGGTGTGCAAGGTCCAGAAAGTGTGATACCTTACAGCATTGTCCTTGGTACAACGATTATTTTACTACTCGTATTAATGGTTTTAACGCGTGTTTTATTAAAACCAGCATTAAAATAGAAAAAATCCATACATTTTGAAATATCAAAGTGTGCGGATTTTTTTAATTTAAAATAAATCGGAAGGCATCACGTCGTCTAGTTCGAAGTTTTGAATATCTTGTATCGCCTTGCTATTTAAGAATTGTTGTATCGGTTCCTGTGATAGTAAGACATCTTTTGTTTCTGCTAATGCAATGGGATTGTCATCCGCTAGATAATTGGCAATTAAGAAAAGAATGCCAATAGCTAATACAGCTCTGATGATGACACGCATAAAGGTCAACTCCTTTTATGAATAATATGCTTCTATTTTACAAGGTGTGCCATACAGATACATTAGTCTTTAGTAGCGACAAGGACTCCAACTTTGGATGTATGATGGTGTGGTGGGAAGGTATATCGTGTAAAAGAGGTAATATTATAAAAGTGTCCCAATATTTTATGAATATAATATTAAAGGTAAGAATCATATAAATCGTGAAGCATTTTGAGACGCTATAAAGTATGTAGTTGTCCGCACCACGAGTACAATGGTTATCATGTTGTAAAAAGACCCTTATAAAATAATATTTCTAACCTCTGGAATGATACTCCTCGTGTTTTTGTCATGTGTACTAAAAATATAAATAAAATTAAAATAAATTCAAATAATATATTGATTTTTCAAACAATTTAATGCAATATATAACAAAAGCACATATATTTAAAGTGTATTTTAATTACATAGACAAGGTTATGGAGGGAGACAAACCGATGAAGCTAATTGGGAAGTTATTATTAGGGATTGTGGCAGGTATTTTAATTGGGATGTTAGATATTGAAATTCTCAATAAAATTCTTGTAACAGTAAAAGGTGTCTTTGGACAAATCATTAACTATATGATTCCATTGATTATCTTTTTCTTTATTGCTTCTGGTATTACATCGCTAGGCAAAGGGTCAGGACGACTTGTAGGTATGACAGTAGGTGTGGCTTATACATCAACAATTTTAGCAGGATTAATGGCACTAACAGTTGCATATAATTTAATGCCAATCATCGCATCAAGTGGTAAAGTGCCGGGGGAAGCACCTGAAATTGAAGCGTTCTTCTCATTTGAATTTGATCCATTAATGGGTGTATTAACAGCATTGATTACAGCATTTGCATTTGGTATTATTGCGCACAAAGTTGAAGCTTTCACGATGATTAAGTTAATCGATGAAGGTCAACGCATTGTAGAAGTATTAATTGAAAAGATTATCATTCCATTCTTACCATTCTACATTGCGACAATCTTTGCAGAGATGACAGCACAAGGGACAGTAATGAGTATCCTAAAAGTCTTTGGTATCGTATTAATTATTGCGATTATCATGCACTGGGTATGGTTAACAGTATTATATGTTGTGGCAGGTGTACTGAATAAGAAAAGTCCACTGGTACTCTTAAAAACAATGTTACCATCTTATTTCACAGCATTAGGTACAATGAGTAGTGCGGCAACGATTCCAGTGACATTGAGACAAGCGAAGAAAAATGATGTGACACCAGCAGTAGCGGACTTCAGTGTGCCGTTACTGGCAACAATTCACTTATCAGGTTCTACGATTACATTAGTCAGCTGTTCAGTAGCAGCAATGGTCGTACTACCTAGCTTATCATTAGTAAGTGTTCCAACAATGATTGGATTTATCTTTATGCTTGGTATTATTATGATTGCAGCACCAGGTGTTCCAGGTGGCTCAGTGATGGCAGCAAGTGGTATTTTAGGTTCAATCCTAGGCTTTAATGAAGCGGCCATTGGTTTAATGATTGCATTGTATATGGCACAAGATAGCTTTGGTACAGCAACTAACGTAACAGGTGATGGTGCAATTTCAGCTATTGTCGATCGTTTAGGTAAAAAGTACACAGAATAAGCGAGTATTCCACTCGGAAAAGCAAGTTGTTTTGCTTTTCTGAGTTTTTTTGATACTTTGAAAGAGAACATAATAGGAAAAGAGGTTTTTATCATGTCTAGCCAAAATCCATTAACACAATATTTTCACGATACGTACGAACAACAACCACAACCTTATCCAGGTATTCAACGCGAGATGACACCCGTTCCTGATTGTGGGGAAACATCTTATCGCGGTGCTGAAAAATTAGTCGGTAAAAAAGCACTTGTCACAGGTGGCGACTCAGGTATTGGACGTGCCGCAGCGATTGCATATGCAAAAGAAGGCGCAGATGTTGCGATTGCATATCATCCAGATGAGCAAGCAGATGCCGAAGATGTGAAAGAAGTGATCGAGGCAGCAGGACAAAAAGCAGTCTTATTACCAGGTGACTTACGTGATGCAGACTATGCACGTCAAATGGTAAAAGATGCCCATGAACAATTAGGCGGTCTAGATATTCTCGTATTGAATGCTGGTATGCAACAATTCGAATATGACATTCAAAAGTTAGATCCTAAACAATTGACTGATACATTTGAAGTCAATGTATTCTCAACTGTTTACTCAATTCAAGAGGCGTTGAACTATCTTGAACCAGGTGCGAGCATTATCTTAACATCATCTATCCAAGCGGTGAAACCAAGTCCGCATCTATTGGATTATGCGATGACAAAATCTTGTAACGTATCATTAGCTAAAGGATTAGCTACGCAATTAGGGCCTAAAGGTATTCGTGTAAACGCTGTCGCACCAGGTCCTGTTTGGACACCATTACAAATCTGTGGTGGACAACCACAAGAGCGTATTCCAAACTTTGGTAAAAACCAACCATTACAACGTGCGGGACAACCTGTTGAATTAGCAGATGTATATGTCTTACTTGCATCTGAAAGTGGTAGCTTTATTACTGGCCAAGTATATGGTATTACAGGTGGCGCACCAATCGTCTAATAACGTAACAAAAATCTTTATTCTTTTTGAGTCGTTTACTGAATGAATCGGTAAACGGCTTTTTTAGTAGAAAATTTCTCTTATAAACTTACTTGTCATATTAATTGATATCCATTATCATAAAACGTAATTATTGCGATTTAGAGAGAGGGTTATCATTATGTATGAATGGCTTATTATAGGTGGAGGCGTCCATGCCACAACGATTGGCTTACAATTACGCTATTTAGGTTTGCCTGTTGAACAATTAGCAATGATTGATCCACATGAAAAATTGATGGGGAACTTTAAGATGCAAACGTCTCGTCTCAGTATGCCGTACTTAAGATCACCACTAGTACATCATTGTCATCCTGAACCCTTTGATCTTAAAAAGTTTGCGAAACAACAACAGTATGCACAAGCGATGATTGGACAGTACCAACGTCCAAGACTGGATATGTTTTTTGATCATACAGACAAATGGGTAGAGGCGTATACATTGGAAGATACGCATATTCATCAAGAGGCTGTAGATATAGAACAAAAGGATAATCATTGGGAAGTGACATTAGATAATGGGCAGATAATGAAAGCGTGTCATGTTGTACTTGCAATGGGGACACATCGCACACCTTACTTACCAGATATGTATATAAATCAACCAGATGTGCAACATATTCACCAAAGAAATTTTGATGACCAAAAAATGGCTTCTCATGTCATTGGTAGTGGCATTTCAGCTGCACATTTAGTCATTAAATTATTAGGTGAAAAACGTGCTGAACCGATTCATTTATGGGTGAAAAAGTCATTAGAAGTTTTTGATTTTGATGCCGATCCAGGCTGGTTAGGCCCTAAGAATATGCGCGGTTTTCAATGTGAGAAAGACTTGTCTAAACGCGCCGAAATTAACTGCCAAGAACGTCATAAAGGATCAATGCCAAAAGAAATTTATATGAAACTCATGCATGCTCAAGATGCTGGGGAGTTAATCATACATGAAACACCGATTACTAAAATAGAAAATCATCAAATTCATACAGAGGATACATCTGTCGCTTATGATGGTATTTATTTAGCAACTGGGTTTAAGATGGACTTGATGCAACAACCATTGATTCAATCAATTATGAAACGTGATGATGCACAGATAATGGCTGGCTTCCCAGTATTAACGACATCACTTGAATGGGTGCCAAATATCTATGTGTCAGGCATGTTGGCAGACTTAGAACTCGGGCCATTTGCGCGCAATATTATGGGTGGACGTATGGCAGCACAACGTATTGGCGAAGTTTTCGTACAAGAACAAAAGAATATGAAAAAAGCAATGTAAGATCGTTATGTTATGCTATATATGTCATTAAAATATTGGATGGGAGTGTAACAAATGATTCGTTGTGTCTGTTTAGTCGAAAGAAAAGGGGACTACTTGCGATTAGTACAAGTGAGAAATAGAGAAAAGCTGTACTTTCCAGGCGGTAAAATAGAACAAGGAGAATCACTCGAAACAGCACTTGTTCGTGAGTTAAAAGAAGAGTTACAGTTGATATTGTTGGAAGATCAGTTGGAATATATTGGGACTGTCGTTGGTCCTGCCTATCCACAAGAAGGTGAATTAACGGAGCTAAATGGTTTTCGGACACATGTTCCTATTGATTGGTCACGTATCCATATTGATGCTGAAATTACGAATATTGATTGGGTGCATATTGCAGATCATACAAGAATTGCGCCTGCTGTTCGTAAATGGATTGATACCTTTGAAACTGTATAATATAAAAAGACTGAAATGAAAGCCTTCTGATAGGTCTTCATTTCAGTTTTTCAATGGCTATTCAATGTGATATAGGTTTGGATGCATTCCAAACTTTGGTGCATCAAAGCCAATCGTATATACTTTAACTTTCTGGCCTTCGCGTAGTGATTGTTGGATATCTTTGCTATTGAATTTGCCATGTAATAAGATATCATTATTTTCAATTGTTGTTTTCGTTTGTCCTTGCTGAATAACAATATAGCGTGTTGTACCAGTGGTCATCGTATGATTTTTAGCGTATTTTTCAACAATCTTTCCTTCATAGACGTGGCGATTCAATTCAGGAATAATAGTTCCCATCGCTAAGAATAGGACAAGAATAATACCACTTATCGCAAAAATGATTTTCATCACATGTGTTCCGACACGTTGAAATAAATTGTAAATGAACTCGTTTAGTTTTCTCATATTATCGCTCCTAATAAGTCGTATTATAACGAAAAAAGGAGAAGAATGATAAAATTTAAGAGATTTGATGATCATAGCGAAAAAGCATGTTTAAACCTTAACCTTTAATTACATATTACAATCCTTTTGTGCAGATGACTAAAATGAGAAAAATAGCACAAATTAGTGAAACTTTTAAAAGCCTTGAAAATAAAGTTTTTAAACTATTGTATTGTGCACTATATATAATTTTTGCATTCATATAAAAAATAGTTGGATAATCGTCTAAGTGTGGAATAATACTCATTGGTGTAGGCGTTATGGCAAAGCATATATTGATCAGTAGGAAGTGAATGCTTTGTTCATTGAGTATCAACGCATAAGGCTATATCTGCATATTACTGCTCGATAATTAGTAAAGAATTAATCATAGAGAAAACCGAGACCCTTCGTAAAGTGTCTCGGTTTCAACTTGCTATCGTCTTTTATAGAGATATTGTGCCATGCGCAATAACACGATGCCATCAATCGTATTGGGATCCCAACCTGTGATTTCATGGATTTTTTTTATGCGATAATTGAGCGTGTTACGATGTATAAAAAGGTCATTGGCTGTTTTCACAAGCTTACCATGATTTTTAAAGTAGGCTTCTACAGTTTTATTCAGATATTTGTCGCCACCAAAAGAAACAAGCTTATGATAATTGGCGATAAGCGATGTCTCCATATCTGGTGTGTAATGCTTAATATTTTGACCAATAAGTTCCAATTCATACTCTTTATAAATATATAATCCTTCAGTTTGATTCGATGACACTATCAAATTCTTAAGTGCTTTTGCCTCTTTATAGGATTGGATTAACCCTTTAATACCTGTATTAAAATCTCCCAGCGTAATCACAGTACGTTCAAATAAATCATCTTCCATTGACTTCTGAATAAAGCGTTTAAGTTCTTCCAGTGTGTTTCCACGGTTGGTATTAGCTTTAAAGACGAATACAAGTTCTTGTGGTGTGAGTTCGAGTAAATCATCATCGTGGAGTTGCCAGTTGTCCAGTATACTTTTCAATGCTTGTAGCTTAGACTTACTTGTACTATTAATAGAAATCGTCGCCACAGCAAGTCTACTATTTAAACCAAGCGATTCCACAATTTGTTTGCGATTATAACTATGTACGGTATTTTCTGTATTAAATAAAATATTCGAGAGTGTTTGTATTCGGGACATTTCATTTTTGAATCGAGTAGCACGTTCAAATTCTTGTTCAAGAATAAATTCTGCAGAGATTTTAAGGATATGAGCGTACTCCCTTATCTCTTCAGGTGGCCCGGAAATAATCAGTGCACCATATGTTTTATCATGATATTCGAAAGGCAGAATAATACCTGGTGCTTTCACTTTCCAAAAGTTTAAATCTTGCTCCTCAATCTCAATCGGTAAATGACGCTGAATAGAATGCAAGGCGGCATGATGAATTTCACCAAGACGTTTAGAATTGGTTGTCGCAATAATTTGCCCACTTCGATTTGTAACTTGAACGTTCTTCTTAATAATTGTTGCTACTTTTTTTACAACTTTTTGTGCCCAATGTTGGTTTACCATTACAAGCTAGCTCCCCCTAGAAATTAGTTATCGCTATGATAGTGTATCGCAATGATGAATTAATCCTAATGTGATATTTTTATATTTTCTTCATATTATATATCTATATGGTTTAAACCTTATAATAAATCTCACTCAATTTATAACACACGATAAACTTAATATAAATGTTAATTATATTTTGTTCACTCTAGTTGTGCATATGAACAAAGATACATACCCCAAAATGACATTTTAGCGCATTAAAGTGAAACGCTACCAATCCAATAGACACGCAACTTTTAGGGTCTATAATATTTGAAAATACCAATATTTAAATAAAATTCAAATTACTAAGATACTAAAAGATAATTTAGATTATAAATTGTATGTTAACATTTGAAGTGTAGTGCTCAATCTATCTATTTTTAACTTATTGTATTGAGCAAAGATTACATTAAAAGGGAGTAATGAAATGGCGAACAAAAAAACAAAAAGCTCAACGCGTTTCGACTTTTTGCCTAACAAGCAAAACAAATACTCGATTCGTAAATTCACAGTCGGCACAGCCTCAATCTTAGTAGGGGCAACACTTGTATTCGGCGCATATAATGATGCACAAGCGGCTGAATTAGATGAAAAAACTGCAGAATCTGCAGCTGCAACAGATGATGAAGTAGCTAAAGAGGAAGCAACTGCAACAGAAGAGGTAGCAGCAGAAGAAACTGCAGCAACTGAAGAAACTGCGGCAGATAGCACATCTGAAGAAGCGGTAGCCGAAGAAGCACCAGCAACAGAAGAAGCGGCAACAACAGCTGAAGAAGCTGAACCAACTGCAACAGAAGAAGCAGCAGTCGCTGAAAAACCAGCAAACGTAATAAAAGCAGCAGACACAGCAGAAGAAACTGTTACACCTGAAGCAACACCTGTATCTGAAGAAGCAACATCAGCTCCAGAAACAACAACTCCAGCTCCAGCAGTAGAAGCAACACCTGCAACTACGCCAGAAACAACAACTCCAGCTCCAGCAGTAGAAGCAACACCTGCAACTACGCCAGAAACAACTTCTAACACATCTACAGAAGTACCTGCAACTGACATTCAAACTGTAAAAGATCAAACATCAGCAGCAGACTATTTAGCAGCTGAAAAGAACATTTCTACAGAAGAAGCGAATAAAATTGCAAGTAACTTAAATGCAAACTTATCAGAAGTAACACCTGAAGCATTACAACAAGCAATTGTTGATTATTTAGCTAATGAGCAAAATAAATACAATGTTGATGGTACATTAGCTGCAGTTCGTGAAGAAACAGCATTAACAAATGAAGATGTTGTGACTGAACAACCAGTAGCAGGAACAATGTTACGTTCAGCAGCTACAACTGCAACTCGTGCGGCAGATGCAGAAGAAGCAATTTATGTACCAGGTGCAAATGATCAAGTTTATACTTACAAAGGTAAAGCATGGATTTATGATGCAGATTCTATGACAAGTGCAGCGGATAAAGTGATGCCAGCTACTAAAGTATATTTACAATGGGTAGATGGAAAAGGTGTTGTTTCACCAGTATTCTATACAACCACTAATCCTGATGGTACATTCGCATTTAATTTCTTGAATCCAGATTGGGACGGTAAAGATGTTGCTGATAAAGGATATCAAGTAAAAGATGAAGATGGCAATGTCGTGACTAAATGGCAAATTGCCGGCGATGGAGGTTTTGCTGTAAAAACATGGGTGGACAATCCAGATCCAGCAAAATACAACGTCATTAAATCAGGTGATAAAGTAACTGGATTCCACAGTCGATTAAACCGTACGAATGAATCTTGGAACTTTACTACAGGTGTAAATGTTGTTGAAAATTCACAAGTTATCTTACAAGAAAAACCAAACAGTAGTGATATGTTATTAGGATCTGAGGAAAACTGGACAACTTCACCGTCTCCAGATGGTATTTGGCCGAACACAGGAAACTACGGTATTGTTTCTGGTAAAGCTTGGTATGAAGCAGGGGATATTGCTGGTAGTCCGAACCATGTATACTACGGAACTGGTCGAGACGTATGGGCAGCTGGTACTAAAGTAGCAGCATCATATGTTAATGACGAAGTGACACGTAGATTCGATGCATGGAAAAATGATCCAGCAAATGCTAAATATACAAAAGAACAATTTAAAGAAGCACAAGCAAAAATCATTTCAGAGTATGAAGCTGAATTTGGTAAAGGCTCACATATTGCTGAAACAGTTGTTGCGACAGTAGACAATAATGGAGATTTTTATATTCCATTTAAAGGTTTATATGGTTATAGTGCATATAAACAAAACTTAGGGTTACCAATTTCTCATAAAGTTTCAGATGAAGAATATGGAACGCTTGTAAAAGACGAAGAAGTTAACCATAATCAGCTATTATGGGGATCTAATATTGGTCAAAAACATCGTCATATCAATACAGACTATGTTTATATGACTACATTAGTTGAAGACTATCCAGTTTGGTCAAATGCATATCAAGGTAATATGTTTGAATCAATCACTGATGACGATGCACAATCAGCAACAGCTGGATTGAGTAACTATGCTGTATTCTTTGCACTTATCGCAGATACACCTGAACATGACATTTTAACATATGATTCTGTTAATAATACTGCGACGGTAGGAGATACAGCTGAATCTAAAACATCAGGATTAATTCCTAACCAAGAATATCAAGTACAATGGTTTAAAGATGGCGAAGCTATTGGTGAACCGACTACTGTTACTTCAGATCAAAATGGTGTTGCACAAAGTGTGCCATTGACTGTACCAGAAGATATTACTGGTAAAACAGTTTATACTTCAGCAGTATTCTGGCAAGGTGAATCAACAAAATCTTTAACAACAGCACTTGCGATTGATTCATTTACAGCATATCCTCCACAAAATGAAGATACAGAACCAGCATATACTGACGAACAAGCTAAACCAGGAGTTGAATCAACTTCTACACCAACATTCACTAATAATGATGGTGAAAAAGTAGATTTAGCAGATGTACCGTTGTCAGATACTGAGCCTTTCAAAATTACTGGCGAAGCGATTCCAGGTGTTACAATTGATCCACTAACAGGTGAGATTAAGTTCAAGCCAACACCAGAACAAGCTAATAGTACAGTAGAGGTACCAGTTACTGTAACTTATGAAGATGGTACGACAGATACAGTAACAGCAAAATTCACTGTAGGACCATCACAAGCAGATGAAAACGATCCAACAGCTACAGAAGAAGTAGTAGAAAAAGGTGGAGAAGTTGATTTATCAGACAACGTTGATACAACTGACTTACCAGAAGGAACTAAAGTAACAGATGTAACACCAGCTGGAACAATTGATACAAATGTACCTGGAGAATACACAGGAACAGTAGAAGTAACATATCCAGATGGATCAAAAGATACAGTAGAAGTACCAGTAACAGTAAAACCATCACAAGCAGATGAAAACGATCCAACAGCTACAGAAGAAGTAGTAGAAAAAGGTGGAGAAGTTGACTTATCAGACAACGTTGATACAACTGACTTACCAGAAGGAACTAAAGTAACAGATGTAACACCAGCTGGAACAATTGATACAAATGTACCTGGAGAATACACAGGAACAGTAGAAGTAACATATCCAGATGGATCAAAAGATACAGTAGAAGTACCGGTAAAAGTAAAACCATCACAAGCAGATGAAAATGAACCAACTGCTACAGAAGAAGTAGTAGAAAAAGGTGGAAAAGTTGATTTATCAGACAACGTTGATACAACTGACTTACCAGAAGGAACTAAAGTAACAGATGTAACACCAGCTGGAACAATTGATACAAATGTACCTGGAGAATACACAGGAACAGTAGAAGTAACATATCCAGATGGATCAAAAGATACAGTAGAAGTACCGGTAAAAGTAAAACCATCACAAGCAGATGAAAATGAACCAACTGCTACAGAAGAAGTAGTAGAAAAAGGTGGAAAAGTTGATTTATCAGACAACGTTGATACAACTGATTTACCAGAAGGAACTACAGTAACGGATGTAACACCAACTGGAACAATTGATACAAATACACCTGGAGAATACACAGGAACAGTAGAAGTAACATATCCAGATGGATCAAAAGATACAGTAGAAGTACCAGTTAAAGTTGTAGACAAATTAACGGATGCTGATCAAAACGATCCAAAAGTTACAGAAGAAGTAGTAGAAAAAGGTGGAAAAGTTGATTTATCAGACAACGTTGATACAACTGATTTACCAGAAGGAACTACAGTAACGGATGTAACACCAGCTGGAACAATTGATACAAATACACCTGGAGAGTACACAGGAACAGTAGAAGTAACATATCCAGATGGATCAAAAGATACAGTAGAAGTACCAGTAACAGTAAAACCATCACAAGCAGATGAAAACGATCCAACAGCTACAGAAGAAGTAGTAGAAAAAGGTGGAGAAGTTGACTTATCAGACAACGTTGATACAACTGACTTACCAGAAGGAACTAAAGTAACAGATGTAACACCAGCTGGAACAATTGATACAAATGTACCTGGAGAATACACAGGAACAGTAGAAGTAACATATCCAGATGGATCAAAAGATACAGTAGAAGTACCGGTAAAAGTAAAACCATCACAAGCAGATGAAAATGAACCAACTGCTACAGAAGAAGTAGTAGAAAAAGGTGGAAAAGTTGATTTATCAGACAACGTTGATACAACTGACTTACCAGAAGGAACTAAAGTAACAGATGTAACACCAGCTGGAACAATTGATACAAATGTACCTGGAGAATACACAGGAACAGTAGAAGTAACATATCCAGATGGATCAAAAGATACAGTAGAAGTACCGGTAAAAGTAAAACCATCACAAGCAGATGAAAATGAACCAACTGCTACAGAAGAAGTAGTAGAAAAAGGTGGAAAAGTTGATTTATCAGACAACGTTGATACAACTGATTTACCAGAAGGAACTACAGTAACGGATGTAACACCAACTGGAACAATTGATACAAATACACCTGGAGAATACACAGGAACAGTAGAAGTAACATATCCAGATGGATCAAAAGATACAGTAGAAGTACCAGTTAAAGTTGTAGACAAATTAACGGATGCTGATCAAAACGATCCAAAAGTTACAGAAGAAGTAGTAGAAAAAGGTGGAAAAGTTGATTTATCAGACAACGTTGATACAACTGATTTACCAGAAGGAACTACAGTAACGGATGTAACACCAGCTGGAACAATTGATACAAATACACCTGGAGAGTACACAGGAACAGTAGAAGTAACATATCCAGATGGATCAAAAGATACAGTAGAAGTACCAGTAACAGTAAAACCATCACAAGCAGATGAAAACGATCCAACAGCTACAGAAGAAGTAGTAGAAAAAGGTGGAGAAGTTGACTTATCAGACAACGTTGATACAACTGACTTACCAGAAGGAACTAAAGTAACAGATGTAACACCAGCTGGAACAATTGATACAAATGTACCTGGAGAATACACAGGAACAGTAGAAGTAACATATCCAGATGGATCAAAAGATACAGTAGAAGTACCGGTAAAAGTAAAACCATCACAAGCAGATGAAAATGAACCAACTGCTACAGAAGAAGTAGTAGAAAAAGGTGGAAAAGTTGATTTATCAGACAACGTTGATACAACTGACTTACCAGAAGGAACTAAAGTAACAGATGTAACACCAGCTGGAACAATTGATACAAATGTACCTGGAGAATACACAGGAACAGTAGAAGTAACATATCCAGATGGATCAAAAGATACAGTAGAAGTACCGGTAAAAGTAAAACCATCACAAGCAGATGAAAATGAACCAACTGCTACAGAAGAAGTAGTAGAAAAAGGTGGAAAAGTTGATTTATCAGACAACGTTGATACAACTGATTTACCAGAAGGAACTACAGTAACGGATGTAACACCAACTGGAACAATTGATACAAATACACCTGGAGAATACACAGGAACAGTAGAAGTAACATATCCAGATGGATCAAAAGATACAGTAGAAGTACCAGTTAAAGTTGTAGACAAATTAACGGATGCTGATCAAAACGATCCAAAAGTTACAGAAGAAGTAGTAGAAAAAGGTGGAAAAGTTGATTTATCAGACAACGTTGATACAACTGATTTACCAGAAGGAACTACAGTAACGGATGTAACACCAGCTGGAACAATTGATACAAATACACCTGGAGAGTACACAGGAACAGTAGAAGTAACATATCCAGATGGATCAAAAGATACAGTAGAAGTACCAGTTAAAGTTGTAGACAAATTAACGGATGCTGATCAAAACGATCCAACAGTTACAGAAGAAGTAGTAGAAAAAGGTGGAGAAGTTGATTTAACAGATAACGTTGATCCAACTGACTTACCAGAAGGAACTACAGTAACAGACGTAACACCAGCTGGAACAATTGATACGAATACACCTGGAGAATACACAGGAACAGTAGAAGTAACATATCCAGATGGATCAAAAGATACAGTAGAAGTACCAGTTAAAGTTGTAGACAAATTAACGGATGCTGATCAAAACGATCCAACAGTTACAGAAGAAGTAGTAGAAAAAGGTGGAGAAGTTGATTTAACAGATAACGTTGATACAACTGACTTACCAGAAGGAACTACAGTAACAGACGTAACACCAGCTGGAACAATTGATACGAATGCACCTGGAGAATACACAGGAACAGTAGAAGTAACATATCCAGATGGATCAAAAGATACAGTAGAAGTACCAGTTAAAGTACAAGATACTACAGCACCAGATGCACCGAAAGTGAATACACCACAACCAGGTGGAAAAGAAATTACAGGTAAATCTGAGCCGAACGGCACAGTAGATGTAACATTACCAAACGGTGACGTTATCAAAGATGTACCAGTAGATGCAGATGGAAACTACAAAGTAGACGTACCAGAAGGTGTAGAGCTTAAAGAAGGCGACAAAGTTACAGTTGTAGCGAAAGATGGTAACGGAAACACATCAACACCAACAGAAGCAACAGTAACTGACACGGTAGCACCAGATGCACCAACAGTAACGAATCCACAACCTGGAGACAAAACAATCACAGGTACAGCTGAACCAAACGGAACAGTAGACGTAACATTACCAAACGGTGACGTTATTAAAGATGTACCAGTAGATGCAGATGGAAACTACAAAGTAGATGTACCAGAAGGTGTAGAGCTTAAAGAAGGCGACAAAGTTACAGTTGTAGCGAAAGATGGTAACGGAAACACGTCAACACCAACAGAAGTAACAGTAACAGACACAGTAGCACCAGATGCACCAAAAGTGAATACACCACAACCAGGTGGAAAAGAAATTACAGGTAAATCTGAGCCGAACGGCACAGTAGATGTAACATTACCAAACGGTGACGTTATCAAAGATGTACCAGTAGATGCAGATGGAAACTACAAAGTAGACGTACCAGAAGGTGTAGAGCTTAAAGAAGGCGACAAAGTTACAGTTGTAGCGAAAGATGGTAACGGAAACACATCAACACCAACAGAAGCAACAGTAACTGACACGGTAGCACCAGATGCACCAACAGTAACGAATCCACAACCTGGAGACAAAACAATCACAGGTACAGCTGAACCAAACGGAACAGTAGACGTAACATTACCAAACGGTGACGTTATTAAAGATGTACCAGTTGACGAAAATGGTAACTGGTCAGTAGATGTACCAAAAGATGTAGAGCTTAAAGAAGGTGACAAAGTTACAGTTGTAGCGAAAGATGGTAACGGAAACACGTCAACACCAACAGAAGCAACAGTAACAGACACAGTAGCACCAGACGCACCAACTGTTGACCCAGTTAAAGCTGGCGATAAAGAGGTAACTGGTAAAGGTGAACCAGGAACTACAATCACTGTTAAATTCCCAGACGGAAAAGAAGGAACAGCAACAGTAGATGAAAATGGTAACTGGACTGTGAAAGTACCAGATGGTACAGAAATTAAACCAGGTGATAAACTGATTGTGACAGCTACAGACAAAGCTGGTAACAAATCTGAAGTCACTAAAGTGAAAGTACCAGCTGATAAAGACACAGTTGCACCTGAAAAACCAGAAGTGAACCCTGTACAACCAGGCGACACAGAAGTAACTGGTAAAGGTGAACCAGGATCAGAAATCACTGTTAAGTTCCCAGATGGTAAAGAAGGAACAACAACAGTAGATAAAGATGGTAACTGGACTGTGAAAGTACCAGAAGGCACTACAATCAAACCAGGAGATAAACTGATTGTGACAGCTACAGATGAAGCTGGAAACACATCAGAACCAACAGTAGTTGTCGTTCCAGATGAAAAATCTGACGATAACACTGGTAAATCAGGTAACACTGGTAATACTGATAACACTGGTATGACTGGTAAAACAGGCAACACTTCTAACACTGATAACAGCAATGCTGGCGACATGGGTAACATGGATGCTACGCCTGCAGTGAAAGGTGATATGAGTGAAGCTAAAGACATGAACAACAACGGCAAAGAAGTGAATGAATTACCAGAAACTGGTAACGAATCAACAAATGCGCCATTGTTCGGTAGCTTAATCGCTGCACTTGGTTCATTGTTCTTACTTGGCAGACGCCGTAAAGAAAATGAAGAAAAATAATAAACGATGATTCGTTTAAAAGAGGGACTCGAGTTTAACTCGGGTCCTTTCTTTATGCGTTTTTTAGCTTTGGTCGGATGGTGAGAAATGCTGTCCTGCTTTTTTATATTTTTAAATATTTTTAAATCATTGCTAAAAGGAATTATTTTAATAAATAATTTGAATAGAATAATAAGTCATATTTCTTGAATAATATTCTGAAAAGTCATAATATTAAATTGTTAATAAAAGGAGGTTACATCTATGAAAGCAGCAGTATGGTATGGACAAAAAGACGTACGCGTTGAAGAAAGAGAACCAAAAGTATTGAAGGATAATGAAGTGAAAGTTAAAGTGACTTGGGCAGGTATTTGTGGGACAGACTTACATGAATACTTAGAGGGACCTATTTTCATTTCTACTGATAAACCAGATCCATTTTTAGGGCAAACAGCACCTGTGACATTAGGACATGAATTTGCAGGGGTTGTTGAAGAAGTAGGGTCAGATGTGACGAAGTTTAAAAAAGGAGACAGAGTGGTAGTGAATCCAACTGTTTCTAATGGTGAAAAAGAAGAAAATATTGACTTATATGATGGGTATTCATTTATCGGTTTAGGTGCAGATGGTGGTTTTGCTGAATTTACAAACGCACCTGAAGGCAATGTATATCGATTACCAGATAATGTATCAGATAAAGAAGGCGCCTTAGTGGAACCTACAGCAGTAGCCGTACAAGCGATTAAAGAAGGAGAAGTGTTATTCGGTGATACGGTAGCAGTCTTTGGTGCAGGTCCAATTGGCTTATTAACTGTTATTGCAGCAAAAGCAGCTGGCGCAAGTAAGATTTTTGTGTTTGACTTATCTGAGGAACGATTAGCGAAAGCAAAAGAACTTGGTGCAACATTTGCTGTAAACTCTGGTAAAGAAGATCCAAAAGAAGTGATTGCGAAACATACAAATGGTGGTGTAGATGTAACATTTGAAGTAGCAGGTGTTGCACCAACATTAGCAGCATCAATTGATGTCACAAGACCACGTGGTACGGTTGTCATTGTATCAATCTTTGGTCATCCAATTGAATGGCACCCAATGCAATTAACAAATACAGGTGTGAAATTAACATCAACCATTGCTTATACACCAACAACATTCCAACAAACGATCGACTTGATCAATGAAGGAAATTTAGATGTTAAAGGTGTTGTCACAGATGAAATCGAGCTTGATGACATTGTTGAAGCCGGTTTCGAGCAACTTGTAAACGATAAATCACAAGCGAAAATTCTTGTGAAATTACAAGGATAATCCATGCATAAAGATAGCTCCTCATGAACGCATGAGGAGCTATTATTTTACGATAACATGAAGTTTAAAACAATAAGGCTGACGATTGTAAGGCCACTCCATAAGAGGAGGCCGAATAATACAGGTTTAAAGCCAGCTTGTTTAAAGTGACGGAACTTTACAGTTAAGCCAACACCTGCTAAGGCAATGGTAATTAAGAAATGTGCGAGTTGACGGAATATCGTGATGATATTGTCTGAGAAGTTAAAGATAGAACTAATAGCCGCTGCCACTAAAAACCATAGAATAAAGTTTGGAATGGCTTGATACCACGGTTTACGTGATTGTTCTGAAGCTGTCTGCTGTTTAGCCATCCACAATGCAAGTCCAAGTGTGATAGGGATGATAAACAGTGTCCGTGTCAGCTTAACAATTGTCGCTACTTCTAACGCTTGTTGCCCATACACAGCACTGGCAGCCACAACACTAGAAGTATCATTGATGGCTGTTCCGGCAAAGAAACCAAATGTTTCCTGACTCATATGAAAGAAATGACCAAGTGGTGGGAATACAATCACACCGACAAGGTTGAATAAAAATACCGTAGATAAGCTGAGCGCAATCATTTCTTCTTTTGCTTTAATCACTGGGCTCGTTGCTGCGATGGCAGAACCACCACATATAGAAGTCCCGACGCCGATAAGTATGCCGAGAGATGTCTCTATTTTTAATAGTTTGATTAATAATATGCTCGCAATACCACAAAAAAGTAAAGTGACGATCAGAATCGGTAAAGATTTTAAACCGATAGTCCCAATCGCATGAAAGCTAAGTGTGAAGCCGAGCACTATGATACTATAATGTAACACTTTTTTACTACTATATTGAATACCAGGTTTGAATGAGTTGGATAATTGGATCATATTGTTGATAATCATCCCAATGACGATTGCAAAGACAGCACTACCCACAAGTGGGAATATGCGCCCTAAACCTGTCGCGACCAATGCAATGCTAATGGTGAGAATCAGTCCCTTAATTCGTGACATAGAAAGACCCCTTTTTAAAGATGTTAGCTCAAGTATAAGCGTCTCTATGGCGTTGTGCAATATGTCGCATTAAAACACTTTAAACGATGCAATGAATATTTTTACTTAAAAGTGTTGACATACTCATGAGATGCCTGTATAGTATGAATTATCAAAAAATAACGCGATTGATAAGTAGTATTTGCAATGTGTAGCATACAGAAAACTAACGGTAGATGTAAGTTAGTACACAGCAAAGATGAATTGGGCAATCGTTGGGAACAGAAGCATATTTAATGTCAAAGTGAACATGTAATCATGTTAATTAAGGTGGCACCACGGTAACGCGTCCTTAACAATGCGTTTTCTGTGGTGTTTTTTATTTGTTGTTAATTACTGTGAGGATAAAGGAAGTAGTCATTGGTCTTGGTAGTGTCAGAAAGTGAACGGGTGATGTGAGTTCGCACCAACCAATGATGAACTGGGTTTATCTGGAAGCAGCCAATAGTATATTTTTTGAGTGGGTAGCTGATAATAGCTGCCAAAAGAGGTGGTACCGCGTGTGAACGTCCTTTTATAGGGTGTGACATGCGGTTTTTATTTTGTAATGAAAAGGGATGATAAAGATGGAGATCTATTATCGAGTGATAGATGCACCGGTCAATCCGGAGACGTTAGCGCGTCATAAGCAACATAAAATATTATTTGAAAGTGCGACAACGAATCAAACGAAAGGGCGTTATTCTATTTTAGCGTTTGATGTTTGTGGTGAGATCGTTTTAACGGATAAAGCGTTAACGGTAAAAACACCACAGAAGACGGAAGTGATTGAACAATCGCCACTGGAGGCATTAAAAGCATATGTGGCGAAGAAGAAGGTAGACGTGACAGATGAATCATTGTCAGCGTTGCCATTTATCTCAGGCTTTATGGGTGCGTTTAGCTTTGACTTTGTTCGACATGCCTATCCAGTGTTGCAACAGTATCCTATTGAAGGTTCAGGGGCTGATGTGCATCTCTACATGGTAGAACAAGTGTATGTATTTGATCATTTCAAAGAATGTGTGTATGTGGTTGCGACAAATTTATTTTCAAATGTTTCAAGAGAAGTGCTGGAATCTCGTGTTACAGCGATGATAGAGGAGTTTCAACAAGTAGAGTTATTTGAACCACCACTTCAGAAACAATTACCTGCAAAAGAAATTAAAACGTCTGTAGATGATGAGACGTTTAAACAATATGTATCAGATTTTAAAGATTACATTTGCCAGGGAGATATGTTTCAGGCTGTACCATCACGTATTTATCACTATGAGCATCACTTTGAAGAACAACGTGATCGCTTGACGTTTCGATTATTTCAAAGACTTAAACGCAACAATCCAAGCCCATACTTATTCTATGTCAATATGGGGCAAGATATTTTAGTGGGAAGCTCACCTGAAAGCTTTGTGAAGGTTAAAGGATTGGAAGTGATGACCAACCCGATTGCAGGAACGATTCGTCGTGGTAAAGATGTTGATGAAGATACAAAGTTAGCAGAAACATTGTTAGCTGATGAAAAGGAATTAAGTGAACATCGCATGCTTGTCGATCTCGGACGTAATGATATTCTGAGAATTGCCGAACATGGATCACTTAAAATACCACAGCTAATGACGATTGAACGTTATGAACATGTCATGCATATTGTGAGTGAAGTCACAGGGCAATTGCCTCAAGATTATTCACCGATTGATGTCATTGCAAGTCTATTACCAACTGGAACAGTATCGGGTGCACCGAAGTTACGTGCCATTCAACGTATATACGAGCAACAACCTGTAAGACGTGGTGTCTACAGTGGTGGTGTTGGTTATATTAACTGTAATCATGATCTTGATTTGGCATTGGCCATTCGTACAATGGTCATTGACGAAACAAATGTCCGAGTTGAAGCGGGATGTGGTGTGGTATATGACTCTATTCCTGAAAAAGAATTAGAAGAAACACGCTTGAAAGCAAAGAGTTTATTGGAGGTGGAATTATGATTCTGATGATTGATAACTATGATTCCTTTACATACAATTTGGTTGATTTACTCAGTGCACATGATGAAGTGAAAGTGTGCTACCCAGATGATCCAAATGTATTGGACTATAAACCATCCGCAATTGTTTTATCACCTGGACCAGGGTACCCGAATGATAATGACTTATTACGACGCATCATAGACCATTACCATAATCTCCCAATATTAGGGATTTGTCTTGGTGCACAAGCATTGTATGACTACTATGGGGGTGTCGTTGACGTCGGTGAACGAATTGTACATGGAAAATTAGATCAGCTTGAGTTTGAAGCACCATCGATTTTATACAAAGATATATCAGAATATTCAGAAATAATGCGTTATCATTCGCTTATTTGTAAACGGGAGACATTGCCTCATGACTTAATTGTAACAGGACGTACAGAGGATAGTATTCAATCATTTGAACATCGCATACATCGACACTTTGGTGTTCAATATCATCCAGAATCATTTGCTAGTCCAGATGTAGCCCAAATTGTGACCAACTTCATCAATATCGCAAAACAGGAGGGGAAGAAAGATGACATTACTTAATCATTTGATGCACTATCATCCATTAAATACAACGCAAATCAATCAATTCACTGCGACATTATTATCGGAAAGCACCGAACTCTCTGAAAAACTTGCGTTACTCAACGCATTTACGATGAAAGGGGCAACTGCGGAAGAACTCTATGATCTTAGTCGTGTGATGATAGAGACGATGTATCCAGAACAGCCGCGTTTACAAGACAGTATTTGTGTATGTGGAACAGGAGGAGATGGTTCAAATAGTTTTAATATCTCAACAACAGTCGCATTCGTGACGGCTGCAGCTGGCGCAAAAGTAGTGAAGCATGGGAATAAAAGTGTGACATCACAGTCTGGTAGTGTGGATATTTTACAAGCCTTGGATGTACCGATTACACAAGTGGAAGATGTGGAACGACAAGTTACATTCAATAATCTTTCCTTCTTAAGTGCGACGAATACGTATCCGATTATGCGTCATCTACAACCGGTACGTCAGCAATTGCCGGTACCTACTGTGTTTAACTTACTTGGACCTATTATTAATCCATTTGCGCTGGATTATCAAGTCATGGGTGTATATGACAAAACGAAAATGCAAGATATTGCAGAGACGCTTTATAAGCTTGGGCGTAAACGTGCATTGGTCGTACATGGTGCCAATGGTATGGATGAAGCAACCCTGTCAGGAGATAACATCATTGTCGAGGTAAACCAAGATACAGGGATTCGTACTTATACGTTAAATGCACAAGAAGTTGGCTTACGTTATGCCGAGGATACGGAACTAGTAGGCGGCACACCTGAACAAAATAGAGATATTACGCTAAGCATTTTAAAAGGAGAAGATACATCTTGCCGTCGAGATGTGGTATTGCTGAATGCAGGCTTAGCACTTTATGCATCAAAACGTGTCGATACGATTGAAGATGGTATTTCACTCGCACGTCAAACGATTGATGAAGGCCGTGCATATGAACAGTATGAAAAGAGTAGGAGTGTAGCAGTATGACGATATTAGATGACATTGTTGTATATAAAAGGAAGTTATTAGCGTCAGGATATTATGAAAAGCTACAAGAACAGTTACCACATATTGATGTACGTCATAAACCGACATTATCATCACTGATTGCCCAAGATGAACAGATGGCTGTCATTGCGGAAGTAAAGTCGAAAAGTCCATCGGTATCAGATATCCCACCTCGCAATTTGGAAGATCAAGTGGCAACTTATACAGAAGCTGGCGCATCAGCTATTTCTATTTTGACGGATGAACAGTATTTTGGCGGAAGCTTTGAACGCTTAGTGACATTGACACAACAAACCTCTTTACCTGTGCTATGTAAAGATTTCATGATTGATAAGAAACAAATTGATGTGGCACATCAAGCAGGTGCTTCGATTATATTATTGATTGTTAATATTCTATCTGATACTGAACTTGCGTCACTTCATGAATATGCACAAAGTAAGGGACTCGAAGTGCTTGTAGAAGTACATGATCGAGAAGAATTAGCAAGAGCTTTGAAAATACAACCAACTTTTGTAGGTGTCAATAATAGAGATTTAAGAACATTTAAGACGGATGTAAAACATACAGCAGATATTTTAACATCACATCAACCAGGGATTCATTATATTTCAGAAAGTGGCATACGTACCGCAGAAGATGTATCTCAAGTAGCACGTGTCGGTGCAGAGGGAATATTGGTCGGTGAAACCTTGATGAAGGCAGATGATGTAGGTGAAACGTTGCGTAGCTTGAAAGTACTGAAGGGAGTGCATTAGATGTATGTGAAGTACTGTGGATTTACGCGTCAACAAGATGTTCAAGTAGCTTGTGACTGTGAAGTCGATGCGATTGGCTTTATCATGTATCCACCGAGTGCACGTTATGTAGATTTGACAACGATCAAGCAGCTTACCGAAAGCGTACCTGAATCCATCGATCGTGTCGCAGTGACAGTAAATATGCCACTTTATATGATAGAGAAGCTATTGAATGAAACACGTATCAATACAGTACAATTGCACGGTAATGAACCTGTTTCATACATCAAGTATTTAAAGGCAAAGTATCCACACATTCAGATTTTCAAAGCACTTCAAGGAACTGAGTCACTCAAACAACAATTTTTAAAATTTGAACCATATGTCGACAAATTATTAGTGGATACACCGACTGAAGCATATGGTGGTGCAGGGACAACATTTGATTGGCGTGTATTAACGGGAGTGCCATTAGATAAAGTCCTTATTGCAGGGGGATTGAATCAAGAGACACTATCCGCACTACTTAAACAAGTACCTCACGTGAATGGGATAGATATCGCCAGTGGTATTGAAAGTGAACGAAAAGGATATAAATCAAAAGATAAAATGATTGCGATTAAACACTTAATAGGGGGCATTTAGGATGACAAAAATACAATTACATGCAGACGAACAAGGATTTTTTGGTCAATATGGTGGACGTTATGTACCAGAAACATTGATGCCAGCAATTTTAGAATTAAAAGCAGCATATGAAGAAGCTAAAGAGGATAAAGAATTTCAAGCAGAATATCATCGTTATTTAAAAGAATATGTTGGGCGTGAGTCCCCATTGACATATGCAGCCTCATTGACTGAGAAATTAGGCGGTGCAAAAATCTATTTAAAACGTGAGGATCTCAATCATACTGGTGCGCATAAAATTAATAATGCACTTGGACAAGCGTTACTGGCACGACGCATGGGTAAGAAGAAGCTCGTTGCTGAGACGGGTGCAGGTCAACATGGTGTCGCAAGTGCCACTGTTGCGGCATTGTTTGATATGGAATTGATTGTATTTATGGGTGAGGAAGATATTAAACGTCAGCAGTTAAATGTTTTTCGTATGGAGTTACTTGGCGCAAAAGTGGTTTCTGTAACGGATGGCCAAGGCACGTTATCTGATGCAGTGAACAAGGCATTGCAATACTGGGTGGCACATGTCGATGATACACATTACTTGTTAGGTTCGGCACTTGGACCGGATCCATTTCCAACGATGGTACGTGACTTTCAACGTGTCATTGGTGATGAAATTAAAACAGCAGTATTAGAACGAGAAGGACGTTTACCAGACGCGGTGGTTGCATGTATCGGAGGTGGCTCTAATGCGATTGGCACATTCTACCCATTCATTGAAGATGAGGATGTAAAACTGTATGGTGTAGAAGCGGCTGGAGAAGGGGCTGAAACCAATCGTCATGCACTTGCTTTGAACTGTGGAGATGTCGGCGTATTACACGGTTCAAAGATGTATATCATTCAAGATGACAATCAACAAATCGCACAAGCACATTCTATCTCAGCTGGGTTAGACTACCCTGGTGTGGGACCTGAACATAGTTATTACCATGAAATTGGGCGTGTCGATTATGTGCATGCGACAGACGATGAAGCGATGCAAGCACTGATTCGTTTCTCACAAGCAGAAGGCATTATTCCTGCAATTGAAAGTGCACATGCAATTAGCTACGTAGAAAAACTTGCACCACAAATGTCAAAAGACGAGATAATTGTAGTGACGGTGTCTGGACGTGGGGATAAAGATATGGAAACTATTCGCTCATATATCAAAGAACAAGAGGGGGATACGCATGCCTAAACAATTTGTAGCCTATATTATGGGAGACCAACACTTTATTGAAAACTTAAAAACATTAGAGCGTACGGGTGCTGATTTTGTCGAAATTGGGATTCCATTCTCTGACCCAGTTGCAGATGGTCCAGTGATTATGGCGGCAGGTCAACATGCAATTCAACAAGGGATGACAGCGCAACGCATATTAGAAATGTTAAAAGCACATCAAAATGAATTACAAGTAAAGTATTTATTGATGACTTATATGCATACGGTGGAAGCATATGGTGAGGCAGACTTTATTCGTGATGCAGAAGCAGCGGGGGTATATGGCTTGATTATTCCTGATATGCCAGCAGAATATATTTCAGCAATGAAGGAACGTTACCCAGAACGAAAGGTGAAGTTGATTTCATTAATTGCCATGACAGCCAATACTAAGCGCATTGAAAGTATTGCGCGTCAGGCAGAAGGCTTTATTTATACGGTAACGATGAATCAAATTACTGGGCAGAATGGAGAATTTCATCCAGAGTTACGAGAAAAGTTAGCGTTAATTCAACAAAATAGTACAGTGCCTGTCTTCACAGGATTTGGAATTCGAACACCAGAGCAGGTGAAGCAGTTAAGTACGGTGGCAGATGGTATTATTATCGGCAGTGAAATTGTAAAACGCTTTGATTCGGAGGGGCAGGCGGAAGTAGAAGCTTATTTAACAAGTATCCGACGGGCACTGGATGAAGCTTAATATAGCAAGTTGTAAAGAGACCTTAAAACGGGATAACAGGGTGTTTTAAGGTCTCTTTGATATGTGTTAAGTGAGTAGATCATGTGTGAGTTTGATGCCTTGTTCGGGTGTTTCTTTTAAAACGAGTGTATGTAACATGACATCACTTGGCAGAACAGCCGTTAGTTGCTGCCATATCCAATAGGCAATATTTTCCGCTGTTGTACTCATCTCTGGAAGCGTGTCATTTAGTAGTTGCCCGTCAAGGTAAGGCGCTAAATGCGTGCGATAAAGTTTGTCAATCTCATGGAAGTCGACGGCGATACCTTGTGTGTTCGTGGTTGCTTGAAATGCAAGTTCTAATTGATACGTATGGTTCGGCAGGTTGATATATGCCTGATTTGTAAAATAAATACGATTATCACATGTGAATTGGTAATGTTTTAGCACGTGTACAGGTGACTGATGGAATGCGAATGTCTTGGGTGCTTGTAGATGATCAAATTGAGACATTTGGATACTCCTTTTCAGCTTTTTTTCAAGTTTAGCACAAACAACTATGCAATTCATTTTTGGAGAAATGTGTCATGGATATCTGCTATAATCATTGAACTGCGTAAAATTTAAAGCACCAATTACTTTTTCTAGGGAAATATTTTGTATATGATAGTATATAAAGGTTATTTTTTGTAACTTTACATAAAAGTTGAAAATAACGATGTATATCATGGGGGTGGTCAGTTTTGAAAGTATTTAGAGATTTAAGCTGGTTTTTTAAACAGGAGAGAAAGCGATATGTTATCGCATTGGTCGCAATGATTATTACGACTTTTTGTAGTTTAGTACCACCAAGAATGATTGGTTTTGTAATTGACCATATTACAGAAGGGACATTGACACCAAGATTATTAACGATATGTCTACTGATTATGATGGGGTTAGGGGTACTGATCTATTTATTACGCTTTGTGTCACGTATGCAATTATTTGGTGCTAGTGCAAAGTTAGGACGTATTTTACGTGAACGTCTGTATGAAAAATATACGCGTATGAGTCCCTCTTTTTACCAACAATATCGAACAGGGGATTTGATGGCACACGCCACAAACGATATTCGTGCGGTACAAAGTTCAGCAGGGATTGGGGTCTTAACGATTAGTGATGCACTGATCACAGGGGGCATGACACTCGCGATGATGGCAATCACAGTAAGTCCCAAATTGACACTGATCGCAATCTTACCGCTGCCTATTCTCGTGTTGGCTACAAACTATTATGGCCGTTTATTACATGAGACATTCAAGAAAGCACAGGCTGCCTTCAGTCAATTGAATGATAAAACGCAGGAAAGTATTTCGGGTATTAAAGTCACGAAGTCCTTTGGCTATGAAGATGATGATGAAGCGGATTTCCGTGAGTTAAGTGATGAAGTTGTTGGAAAAAATATGCGTGTTGCAAAAATAGATGCGCTTTTTGATCCAACCATTCAACTTGTGCTTGGTGCGAGTTACTTACTCAGTATGGTGTTTGGTGCCATCATGACACTCAATGGCGAAATCTCAATTGGTGAATTAGTCACATTCACAACATACTTAAATATGCTTGTTTGGCCGCTATTAGCACTTGGTTTCTTTTTTAATATTGTACAGCGTGGTCACGCCTCATATGATCGTATACGTCAAATAGAAAGTGTTGAGAATGATGTGAAAATGGTGGCCGATACACAGGCTGCACCATCGGGGGATATTGTGTTCAAGTTAGATCATTTCCAATTTCCTGATGAACAGTCGCCAAGACTACATGATGTTCACTTTACATTAAAAGAGGGCATGACATTAGGGATTGTCGGCAGCACTGGTTCTGGAAAAAGTCTGCTGTTACGCCTCTTATTACGTGAATTTGATACAGAGGGAGCAGAGGATATTCAATATGGTGGGCGTGCGATTCGTCATTATGACATTGATGAACTACGCGCACGATTTGGTTATGTTCCACAAGAACACTTTTTATTTTCAACAACAATACGTGGCAATATCGCCTTTAGTCAACCGGATATATCAGATGAAGTATTGTATCATGCTAGTCAGATGAGTCATATTCACCGTGATATTATGGCGCTACCAGACGGATACGATACAGTTGTTGGTGAGCGTGGTGTGTCATTATCTGGTGGACAGAAACAACGTATTTCTATTGCACGTGCATTGATCAAAGCACCGGATGTACTCATTTTAGATGATGCGTTATCTGCTGTAGATGCTGAGACGGAAGCAGCCATACTGCATAACTTAAAAGAGACACGTCAAGGCAAGACAAATATTATTACAGCACATCGTATGAGTGCAGTGATGCATGCGGATATGATTCTCGTAATGCGCGAAGGAACTATTGTTGAGCGCGGTACACATGATGAACTCCTTGCACAAGATGGCTGGTATGCGGAAACGTTTCATGCACAAGCAATGCAAGCCCGCTACAAAGAAGATTTAACACAGCAAGTAGAAAGGGGTGGTCAAGATGGCGAGACAGACTAAAGAAGTCGTACAATTATCTGCAAAAGAACAATGGCAAGTCCTTTTAAGACTTCTGAAATATACATTGCCATTTAAAAAATTGATTGCCCTAGCTTTAGTGACACTCAGTATTTCGATTGCTGCGAGTATGAGTATTCCATATATTGTGAAGGTTTTTATTGATGAATATTTATTACAATCAAGATTGTCGAATCAACAAGTGATTGGCCTTCTGATTGCTTTTATCGTTATACAAATCGTTGGGGCTATTACAACATATTTAAGTGTGTATTACTTACAATATCTTGCACTTAAAGTTATTCAGCAGCTACGTATTGATGCTTTCCATGACATTACACGATTGGGTATGGCATTTTTTGATAAAACGCCAAGTGGTAGTATTGTTTCAAGATTAACGAATGATACGGAAGCCATTATTGAAATGCTTACAGGTGTGTTGACGTCATTTTTACAAGCATTCCTAATGATTATAGCAAGTTTTGTCATGATGTTTGTACTAGATATTCGAGTGGCATTTTTTGCCCTAATATTTGTTCCAATCATTGTGGTGATACTCGCACTGTATCGTAAGTTTGCATCTGTGTACTTCAATGAAACACGTCAGCGTTTATCTGACTTGAATGCGAAGTTAGCAGAATCTATTGAAGGCATTAAAATCATTCAAGTATTCAATCAGCAACAACGTTTACGAGAAGAATTCGGTGCGATTAATGAATCACATTATGAAAAATCAATGAAGACAATTCAATTGGATAGCTTGATGTTACGTCCGGCTATGACGATGTTGGCGACCTTTGCAACGGTCATGATATTAGGTTACTTCGGTGTTTTGAGCTTTAGTGAAACAGTCACTGCTGGTGTGATTTATGCATTTATTCAATATATGCAACGCTTTTTTGAACCGATTAACCAAGTGAGTCAGAACTTGAATATCTTTCAACAAGCGATTGTTTCTGCAAGTCGTGTTTTCAAGATGATGGATAATGAAACACTTGCACCCGTACAAAAAGAAGAACATAATAAAGCAATTCAACAAGGGCGTATTGAATTTAAAAATGTGAGCTTTAGTTATGATGGTACAAATGATGTGCTATATAACATTTCATTCACAGCAGAACCTGGTCAAACAGTCGCATTAGTGGGACATACAGGATCAGGGAAAAGTACGATTGCAAACTTATTTATGCGGTTCTATGAGTTTGAACGTGGAGATATTTTAATCGATGGTGTATCGATTAAATCATATACGCAGAAGACGTTGAAACAAAGTATCGGGTTGGTATTACAAGATCCATTTATCTTTTATGGCACGGTTGCATCGAACATTCGACTATATCATCCAACCATGACATTTGAACAAGTAGAAGCAGCAGCGAAGTTTGTACATGCGCATGACTTTATTATGCAGTTGTCGGATGGTTATGATCATCAAGTAATTGAACAAGGACGTGCGTTTTCAAGTGGTCAGCGTCAATTGATTGCTTTTGCGCGTACGATGGCGATGGATCCTAAGATTTTATTATTGGATGAAGCTACAGCGAATATTGATTCTGAAACAGAGGAAGCGATTCAGGAATCCTTAGCTAAAATGCGTCATGGCCGAACAACATTAGCGATTGCTCACCGTCTCTCTACTATTCAAGATGCAGATCAAATCCTCGTATTGAATAAAGGTGTGATTGCTGAAAGAGGGACTCACGATGAATTGATTGCACAACGGGGGATTTACTACAACTTATATCAACTGCAACTAAGAGGAGAACTACTATAGTAAGAAAAAATGGGAGTGGGACGACGAAATCTTTTATAGAGAAAAAGATTTCTGTCCCACTCCCATTTATATTATGATGCTTTACGCAAAGATGGTTTGAAGTAATCTTCTGTTTCTTGTTTGATCACTTTGTATAAAAGTAAGATACCAATTAAGTTTGGAATCATCATCAATGCATTGGCAACATCGGCGAAAAGCCATACCGTACGTAAATCTGCAACAGTTCCTAAGAAAGTAGCTGCTACATAAACAACGCCGTATAACATGACGTATTTGACACCGAATAAGTATTCGAAACATTTCGCACCGTATACGAACCATGCAATAATTGTTGAGAAACCAAAGAAGATAACAGATAGTGAAACAACATATTCACCAACGACACCAAGACTAGAACCAAAGGCTACACTTGTTAAAGCACCTGCTTCTAATTTTGGATCATGTGTAACACCTGATAACAAGCCACCACTTGGATCCCAGTAACCTGTTACAAGTAATACAAGAGCAGTCATCGTGCATACAACGATTGTTACGATGAATGTACCTGTCATCGCTACAAGTGCTTGAATAGCAGGATGACCTGACTTCGCGTTACCTGAGATTAACGCCACAGTACCTAAACCAGCTTCGTTTGAGAAAATCCCTTTTGATACACCGTTTTGAACGGCTTGCATTACCATAATACCTGTAAAGCCCCCTGCAGCTGATACAGGTGTGAATGCATATTCAAAGATTAAACCAAATGCTGGGATGATTTTGTCATAATTAATCAAAATAATTGTGACAGCAGCACCGATATAGAAGATGGCCATCATCGGTACAAAGACTCCCGCTACGTTACTAATACGTTTTAGTCCGCCAAAGATAATTAATGAGATAAGAATGGCTAAAATAATCCCCGTAATAAAGCCACTCACATTAAATGAATTTGTCATGACGTCAGCAATCGTATTAGATTGTACGCTGTTACCAATACCTAATGCAGCAAAAGCGCCAAACATCGCAAAGGCAACTGCTAAAAATTTGAAACGAGAACCAAGGCCCTTTTCAATGTAGTACATTGGTCCACTTGAATATTCGCCATTGGCATTTTGCTCACGATATTTCATGGCCAATAAAGCTTCGGCATACTTTGTTGTCATACCGAGTAAACCTACAACCCACATCCAGAATACAGCACCTGGTCCACCAAGTGTAACGGCAGTCGCGACCCCTGCGATATTACCGTTCCCGATCATTCCGGCAAGTGATGTCATTAAAGCTTTAAAGTTACTAATGTCTCCTTCGCTTTCCTCTTGGCTTTTATCCGGTATAAAAGCAAGTTTGAAAGCATGTAGTAACTTTGTGAACTGCATGCCTTTTAAGACGAAAGTCAAAAATAGACCTGTCCCAGATAGTAAAATTAAACTTGGTGCCCCCCATAAGACACCACTAATTTTCTCTAGGATTTCTACCATGCATAACCCCTCCAGTATATTCACTTCATAAGTAAACGCTTTCATTATTATAGTATATATGAGTTCAAAATGTAAAATATGAGTGGTAAGTTGAGAAATGATTTATGAATCATCATATTTAAATAGGTAAGTTGATGAATTTCTCAACATAAGCATTCAATGATAAAGATCGTCTCATTATGAAATGGTACAACTTATTTTTTGAATTGCACTATAAAATTTTAACTCTTTCATGTTTAAAAATCTACTTAAAACTGAAAAAGAATAATGTGTATTTACAAATGATAAAAAGCTTGTCATTTCTTTTATATAAAAGAAATCACTGAGGCGTATATGAATCAAGGCCTTGAATATGTTGACACAATTTGATTTTTAGGTGCATTGAAATGGGGATTGTTTGTGTATATGCACTATCATAACGATTCAAAAAATAAAAAATAGACAATGAAATACTGTTATGAAAATAGTGTTTCATTGTCTGGAAAAGAGGGTTATTTCATATAGCGATATGTCATCAGTTCTTTTAACATATCAATCTCTTTTTGTAATTCAACGCCCTTATTTGTATCTTTAATCATTTTTCGTTCGAGTTCTTCATCAACAACACGACGAATAGATAATTCATCCTCACCGGTTTCGAGGACATTTTCTTTCGAGTTGAATTGTTGATGGGCTACAAGTTGCATACCAAATGAATTATAGAGCAATGTGTAGCCGGCAATCCCTGTTGTAGATTGGTAAGCTTTTGAGAAGCCACCATCAATAACAAGCATCTTACCGTTGGCTTTAATTGGATCCTCGCCATCACGCTCTTTGACAGGTGTATGGCCATTGATAATACGACCTTGTTCAGGGTCCATATCAAATTCTTTTAACATTGACTTCACATAAGATTCCTGCTCACGTAAATGATAGTAAGGATTTTTTTCTTCCTTATGTGTCGATTTATCTTTAATGAAGTAACGTTCAAATGTTGTCATGGCACGTTTACCAAAGAGTGATGAATATTTCCCGGTCCATAAGTACCATACTAAGTCTGTAGAAATATCATCTTGTTCATCTAAGTGTTCATAAGCATGGCGTACATGTGTTTCAAAAGCATCAATCAGTTCACGACCTGAGGCATATTGTCCATCAATGACCATGCCTTCCATTTCGCCAGACTCATCCACAGGAATACAACCATGAATGAGGAGGTTGCCGTTATAACGCAAGTAAAGATTCCCTTTTTTCATTAAGAAGTCGATATGACGGCGTAACTTTTCTGACTCTTGGAAAGCAATAATCAAGCGATCCATCACTTCTTGTTCTTCTTCTAAAAGTGCCGTCGGATTGCGTGGGTCAACCGTTTTGAAACATGTATTTTCTAATGGATAGACAGTACCGTTCAATTCAAGTGTTTGTTCACGATAGTTGACTTTGTCTAGTAACAGACGGGAATCCATATCAAATTCAGGGCGACGTTTAATGATCGGTCCTTCAAGTTTAAATTGAATCATTGCAATTGCTTGATGAATCTTAGTAATTTGTAGTTGTTCAGATGCCGATGGTGTTTTTTCAGGATGCTTTTTTGGACGGAAGGCAGGGTTATCATCATAGTATTTTTCTGCCAATGTAAGTAATGGTCGCAAGTTAATGCCATATGCATCCTCAATAATATCTAAGTTGTCATAACGTGCGCAGATACGCAATAAGTTAGCAAGACATACTTTAGAACCGGCATAGGCCCCCATCCATAAAACATCGTGGTTCCCCCATTGAATATCGACAGAATGATAGTCAATCAACGTGTCCATAATTTTGCCCGGGTGAGGCCCACGGTCATAAATATCTCCGACCACATGTAGGTGATCGACGACAAGTCTTTGAATCGTATTAGCAAGGCCAATGATCAACTTGTCTGCCTGATTTAATTCAATGACTTGGTGAATAATTGTTGAGTAATAGTTACTCTTATTGTTGTAGCGGTTTGTTTTATACAACAATTCTTCAATAATAAAGACGAATTGCTTTGGTAAAGCTTTTCTCAATTTTGAGCGTGTATATTTTGAAGAAGTGAATGTCACTAATTCTAATAATAAGTGAATTGTACGTTCATACCACTCGTTACGTGCTTCTTTAGAGTCAAAGTTAGCTTTAATTAATTTAATTTTATCTTCGGGATAGTAAACTAAAGCAATCAACTCATTGATGTCATCTTCAGAAAGACGTTCTTCAAAAATGTCGTGTATTTTTGATTGGATGTTACCAGAACCATTGCGTAACACGTGTTGGAATGCATGATATTCCCCGTGTAAGTCGCTGACAAAGTGTTCTGTCCCTTTAGGTAACTCTAAAATAGACGCTAAACTAATCAACTCAGTTGCGACTTTTTCTTCTGAATCATATTTTTCAGCAAGTAAGTCGAGATATTGCTTCTTGAGTTCTTCTTCTTTAGTTGAATACATGTGATAGACACCTCTTACTCAATCATTAATTTATTTTAAGCGCTTCCAACTATATTAAACCATATTATTTAAATTACGTTAATAAACAACATTTGAACTTTTTCACAATGATTGAGAGAGGATTGATTGGTTTATCCAAGTGAGAATATTAAGAGAGGGATTGAATGAAATTGGGGATGGAAGGCATTTTTTACAAATACAACACTAAAATAATGAAAAAACAGTCAAAGACACCACACTCTTTTATACTATTTCGTAATAATAAAAATTCTTCAGATATTCTTAATTTATAAGGACTTTTAAATAGGACAATGATGGTTTATGAAACTACTTTATTTGTGATAAAATGCACAAACTGGAACCGGTTACTTCACACTTAAAAATTTTCTTGTAAACGTTTTCGACCTGTGGTATATTCATATTGCTAATTTGATAAGGTCATCAGATGACCTAATGAAAGCGGGGTAAAAATTATGACAGGAAAGAGAACAAATGTCCGTTGGATGTTTGCAGGGCTTTTCTTCCTAATCGGGGTTATCGCTTATATGGACAGAGCGAACATCTCATATATCGCTGTTCCGATGATGGAAGATTTACATTTAACAAAGACGCAATTCGGGTTCTTAGCGTCATTCTTCTCACTTGGTTATGCATTAATGCAAGTACCTTCAGGGTTATTAGCTGAGAAGTTCGGACCGAAAAAAATGATTTCGGTTGCATTGATCTGGTGGAGCGCATTCACAATCTTAACAGGATTAGTGAAAAACCACGGTTTACTATACTTAGTACGTTTCTTATTCGGTGTTGGGGAAGCGCCGATGTACCCATCAAACGCTGTGTTCAACACACATTGGTTTGGTAAGAACGAAAAAGGTCGTGCATCAAGTGCATTATTAGCAGGTTCATACTTTGGACCAGTATTAGCACCATTCGTGACAGTGGCAATCTATACTACTTTTGGCTGGCAAGCTGTATTCTACATTTTTGGTGCAATTGGTTTCTTAATTGCCTTATTATGGATGATTATTGCAAAAGACTTACCTGAACATCACAAAATGGTAAGTGAAGCTGAAAAACAATTCATTATGGAAAACCGTGATGTTGTAACAACTGAAAAATCTTCAGCACCATGGGGAATCTTTTTCAAACGTTTTAGCTTCTATGCAATTGCAGCACAATACTTTATCGTACAATTCGCAATCACATTGTTCTTAATGTGGTTACCAACATACTTAATGGAAACATTCCATATTGATAACTTAACAATGAGTAAGATTGCGGGTATTCCATGGTTCGTCATGTTTATTTTAATTTTATCTGGTGGTGTGATTTCAGATAAGATTTTAAGTGCAGGTAAGTCACGTTTCGTAGCACGTGCAACAATCGCAATTGCTGGTTTCGTTGTCTTCGGTGTGGCATTAAACTTTGCTGTAAGCGCACAAACATTAACGATGAATATTTTCTGGATGTCACTATGTTTAGGTGGTATTGGACTTTCAATGGTTATGAGCTGGGCGTCAGCAACTGACTTAGGTCGTAACTTTGCTGGTACAGTATCAGGTTGGATGAACTTATGGGGTAACATTGGTGCGATGTTAAGTCCAATTCTTGCAGGTTACCTTGCAACAATTATGGGCTGGCCTACTACATTACGCTTAATGCTTATTTTAGTAGTGATCGCGATCATCTTATGGTTCTTCGTTAAACCAGACCACCCATTAATCAAAGATGAATCAGAAGCTTAATACAAATTTTATATATTGAAATCAAAGTCAGGATACGTGCAATATCCTGGCTTTTTTATGTGCTTCTCTTTTTAGGTTAAAACGATATTGAGTGTCTCAATGATTTATCATACAATTTTAGTGTATATTTATTTAAATTAAGGGGGACTATATGTATAAATTATCTAATAACTTCAAGCATTTATACTATAGTCAATTGTTTTCAAACATAGGGGATATTATCTATATTGTTGCACTTATTGCTTATGTGTATCAGTTAACGGGAGAAGCACGGTATGCTTCACTCATTCCAATTTGTGTGACCACCTTTTTGTTTTTAAGTGGCTTAATTGCAAATTATTGGTATATCAAATTTAATGAGCTAAATGTGATGCGTGTATCACAGCTACTTAAAACGCTTGTAATGACAGGAATACTATTTATTGTGGCTTTTAATATGAATATGATGCTGTTATTTTTATGTATTTGTATCAATTCTTTCTTAGATGGACTGATTAACCCTGTCAAAAATGCGATGATTCCAATGATTGAAGATAAGCAGCATATCGTACTGGCTAATTCCAAAATGAACGTCATGTATAATACGATACAAGTTATTTCTTGGGCTTTAGGTGGTATATTGATTGCGTCAATTGGCTATAGAAATGTGGTACTTGTGACAATTTTGACATATGTATTATCAGTGTATTTCATTTCTAAAATTAACATTCATAAGATACCGGATAGAGTGGCAGACAATCCATTCAAAGCTTTTTCTGATATGATTCATTTTAATCGTAGTAATAGACATAGTATTTATTTAAATGCGACAACAATTGTGGAATCATTGGCGCATAGTGCGTGGATTTCGGCGATACTTTTAGTGTTTGTGAGAGTGGTCTTAAAACGTGAAGAATATATGTTTGGTATGATCAATTCAGTCTTTTTTGCAGGTATTATACTTGCGGGGCTGATCGTATCGAAATACAGCAATGTTATTGAAGAAAAGGCGAAGGTCATTCTTATATACGGAGCGATGGTATGTGCCGTTTTAAATGTGCTATTTGGAGTTAATAATTGGGTACCTATCGTACTCTTAATTTCATTTGTATATGGTTTCTTTGATCAATTAAGAGCGATAATCATGCACTCAACGATACAAGTGAATTTAGAAGAAGTACATATCGTTAAGGTTTATACACTCAATAATATGGTCTATTCAGTAGGCTTTTGTATAGGTACATTATTTATTTCTTATATAGCTGACAAAATTGGTGTGACAACTGTTTATTTTGTAGCAGGTTTTGCTTATGTAGTTAGTGCATTTATTTCTATGTATTACATGAAGGGAAAAGATGGCTCATCAGAGGACATGGTGTAATAAGTTTGTCTACTGAGAATACAATAAACAATGTCTCAACCTCGCGATGTCAGTGTTCAAGGAGCAGGGATTTCGACAGGACCCACACTGCTCCTTTCCTACGATCCCATGTTCAATCAATTCATATAGGTATTTTTCAAGCAATGTGGTAGAATAGGTCTACATATTTAAGAGTGAAAGAGGAAACGAATCATGAAATTGAAGAATATTTTATTCCCACTACTTGGGGTTGTATTAATCTTAGGGGGATTATATTTAGTATTTAAGCCTAAAGTTGATAGCTATTTTGCGCAACGTGAGACAGAAGAAAAGATTGAACAATATGAGTCTAAACCAACTAAGGCGCAGAAAAAACAAGAAATACCGAAAGATAAATCTCAGGTTGTTGGTATTTTAAGCATTCCTTCAGTGGATATTAAGGAAGCAGTGTACCCAGGCGCTGCAACACCGGAACAGTTACAACGTGGATTAGCATTTGCAGAAGAAGATGAGTCGTTGACAGATCAAAACATTTCTATTGCGGGTCATACAGATTATAACTTATATAATCAGTTTACAGACTTACATAAAGCAAAGAAGGGTGACAAAGTAACGTTCAAAATAGGGGATGAGGAACGTAAGTATAAGATTACCTCTATTAAAGATGTCGATCCGACACAAGTGGAAGTATTGGAAGAAATGCAAAAAGATAAAGACCAGTTAACATTGATTACATGTGATGACTATGATCCAAATACAGGTCAATGGTTGAAACGTAGTATCTATGTGGCTGAAGCAGCATAAAGTTAATGGTGATATACGGCTTATGAGCAGGAAAACTGTTGATAAGTCGTTTTTTTGTCGTTTATCAGATAAATGATGTAGCAATTTTAGCGATATAATAGTACTAAAAGATAAATAAATGAGGTGTGACAACATGAAACGATTAGTAATTGCGCCCGATTCATTTAAAGGGTGTATGACAGCGATGGAGGCAGCGCAAGCCATTGAAACAGGTTGCCGTTCAGTAATGGGAGATATATGGTCTTATGATAAAGTCCCTATGGCAGACGGAGGAGAAGGATCAACACAATCATTGCATGACGCGCTGAATGGTGTATGGAAAACAGCAGACGTGACGGGACCATTGGGTCAGACAGTTCGTGCTGTATACAGCCTTGCATTTGGAGGGACAACAGCTGTGATTGAAATGGCTGCGGCATCTGGTTTAGACTTGTTAACACCAGATACATTGGACCCACTAAAAGCAACCACATATGGGACAGGTGAGATGATAAGAGATGCTCTAGATCAAGGCGTATCACGTATTATTTTAGGCATTGGAGGTAGTGCAACGAATGATGGTGGTGCAGGTTTATTACAAGCGCTAGGTGTACAACTTTTAGATAATCATGGTGCACCTATAGAACGTGGTGGTGCAGCGTTACAAAATTTAGCACATATTGACTTAACAGAGATGGATTCAAGATTGTCAGATGTGACGATTGAAGTAGCATGTGATGTAACAAATCCACTACTTGGAGAGACAGGTGCTACGGCCGTCTATGGTGCGCAGAAAGGTGTCACAGAAGAAACATTTCCAATTCTTGAGCAGGCACTTACGCAATATCATCAAGTGATACAGCGAGATTTACAAAAAGATGTTGCAAACATTCCGGGAGCCGGTGCTGCAGGGGGATTAGGCGCAGGATTACTGGCGTGCTTACCTGTTACATTGCGTAGTGGTGTGGATATTGTTTTGGGTGTGACGAACTTCAAACATCATGCATTGAATGCGGACTTGGTGATTACAGGAGAAGGTCGTATTGATGGACAAACAGCTTTTGGAAAAACGCCCGTCGGTGTGGCCCAAGCTGCTAAAAAGTATCATAAGCCAGTGATCGCTGTAGCGGGTAGTATTGGAACAGGTTATGAAGCGGTGTTTGAACAAGGTATTGATGCGGTATATAGTTTATCATCAGGACCTAATACATTAGAAGTGGCGTTAGCAGAAGGTCCAGCTTCATTACAGCGTTGGGCGGAGAATATGGCACGTTTTTATCAAATTGCACATACTTAATAAGGGGGAAAGTGCTATGACAACCTATCATTATAAAGAAAATTTTTGGGATGGTTCGACAAAAGAAATACCTGTCTATAATGAACAAGATACACAAGTAATGTCGTTACGCATTTTGCACAAAAAGAAGAAAAGTAAGATGTCGGCTTGGTTAAGTTCAATGAAACAAGAGTATGAGATTACAGACGGAAATGATTTATATACAGTACATCGTGAGAAATCGTTGCGCACATTATTTTTTCCAGAGTGGCAAGTGTCCCATAATGGAAAAACAATCGGCACGCTCAAAGTACGTTTTAGTTGGTTGAAACCGAAGATGCATTATACGGATATACACGGGAATGAATTTAAGATACAAACAGGATTGTTATCACATGGTATCGTCATAAAAGATGAACGTGAATCAGAATTATTAAAGTCTAAATCAAGTTACTTTAAAATTAGAACAGAGCATCATGTGACAATCAATACGGATCAGTACCCATCATTATTGATGATGTTACTTTTCCAAGTGGCATTTGAATATTTTGAAGTTATGCGAGAAAGTGCCTCATCAAGTGGTGCAAGTTAAATAAGAAAGCACAAAAATAAGACTGGCAAACGCCAGTCTTATTTTATATCGCAATTATGCACTTACTTTTGGGAAAAGTACGTGGTTTTCAAGGTGAACATGCGCGTGTGTTTCTGATTCTAATGCTTCTAAACGGTTGTAAACAAGACGCCATGTACCACATGCTTCTGCTGGTGGTTGGTAACCATTTGTCAGTTCGCGCATTTTTTCAAGTAATGCACCTGTACCAGTGTGATCGTCAACAAGTGATTGTACTGCTTCTTCAAGGTCAGGTACTTCTTCACCATTGTGTGCTTTGATTAATTTAGGGAATGTTTCTTTATCTTCTTCATCAGTGTGTGTTAACATACCTGATTTGTATGTGTCGTAAAGGTCTTTTAATTCCAATAAGTATGGATGGCTTGGACCGTGAACACGTGCTAATTTTGTCACGTAAGGTGTTAATTGTTTTAACTCCTCACGTAATGTTTCGTGATAACGTGCTTCGATATATTGAATAAGTGAAGGTACATCTAAGTAACTTGGGTTGATACCTTCTGCTTGGATTTTGCTTGCTTCTTCTAATTCTGGTAATAATGTATCTACTTCAGCGCGTTTGCTATTTGCAGCTGCTTCATCGATTGAGATTTGACCACCACAACAAAAGTCGATGCCATACTTACGGAAAACATCAGCCGTTTTTGGATATTTTGTAACTACATCTGCTACTTTTTCTGTTGATTGTATCATTTTGGAACATCCTTTCCCTATATGAGTGATAACTCTAGTATACGCCTATTGTGATAAAATGAACATTAGGGAAAAGGCTAAGTTTGTGACGGGAAAATGACTAATTGATTATCATTCTCAAAAAATAATTGCGAAAGTAAGGAGAATTGCCCTAAACAAGAGCCTTTATATTTCAAAGGTTTACAAGCATGACATAGGGAGAAAAGAAATAATCTAAATGAGAATATATCTAAAAAAGATGACCAGGATGTGAAAATAACGATGGCTTTCACATCTTGGTCTATATTTATTAAATAGGAATTATGCGCGTAGGTAACGTGTGGTACGTCCTTCGATTCGGTGGAAAAGATATTCTAATACAATGGCTAATGCCCAATAGAAAATGACAGCAATCGTATACACCTCAACAAAGCGATAACCTTCATTGGCAATCACAGCACTCACACCCATAATTTCTGGAATTTGGATGGCGAATGCGAGAGAAGTCCCCTTAATCAGTGCGATAAATTGGTTTTCGATATTTGGAAGCGCATAGCCATAAGCTTGTGGTAAGACAATGCGTGTATAGAGATGCCACTTGCTTAGTCCGATTGTTTGTGCAGCTTCATACTGGTCTTGAGATACGGCTAATAAGCCCCCTTTAATACTTTCTGACAAATAAGCTACTGCATGTAATGAAAAGGCGATGAGCGCAATCATAAGCGGATGAAACATATCCGGGTTGAGCTGCCAGTTAAAGCGTGCGTTAAGTCCAAGTATCAGTGCAGGTAAGCCATAATAAAAAATAAATAATTGTACAATCAGTGGTGTACTGCGCATGAATGAATTATATACAACGATGATCTGTGACAGTACAGGTACACGTTGAAATTGTATCAATGCAAAAAGGCTTCCAATCAACAAGCCGGCAATCATCGCAACGACTGCGACCGCAATAGTATAAGGAACGCCTTTTAAGACTTCTGTAAATGCTTCTATCATAAATGACATGTTTATTTCCTCCTTATACTTGGTATGGGCGACTTGAACGATGTGAAACAAATGACAATACACCTTGAACAATTAATGCAAGAGCCCAATAAATAATTGAGATGACAATATAGACTTCTAACATGCCCAGCCCATAGTTATTGCCGATAATCAGTTGAACTTGTCCCATCATATCGATAATACCAATTGTAAAAGCAAGAGAAGTATCTTTGATGAGTTCGATAATTTGTGTCGTTAAGTTCGGTAAACTATTGCGTAAAGCTTGTGGTACGATAATACGTCGAATAATTTGTGGGTAGGAAAGACCTACAGTTAAACCAGCTTCTACTTGTGCATATGGAACGGATTGATATCCTGCACGAATGACTTCTGACAAATAAGCACCCGAATGCAACGTAAATGCTAAAATCGCAAAAAAGATTCGGCTCCATTGGTTGATATCAATACCAATAAAAAGTAGCACTTGTGGCAATGCAAAGTACACTAGGAAAAGTTGCAACACAAGTGGCGTACTACGGCTGAATGACAAGAAAACACGTACGATTGGATTCAGAATTGGCGTACGTCGAATGCGTATCACGGCAAGAATCAACCCAAGAATCAGTGCGAAAAAGAGTGCAGTGACAATCATGACGAGTGTGATAGGTAATTGTTGTAGTACTTGTTGGAACAAACTTGGCCAATTAATATTCATGTTGCTGCACCTCCAATGCGTCAACATGTTGGTTGATCGTTTCTAAGTCTTGGTATACATCGATATCAAAGTAACGGTGTGAAAGTTCTTTTAACTTGCCTTCCTCTTTCAATTCTTTTGTGGCACGATCGATATCATCGTGTAATTGTTTGTTTTCTTTGTTATAAACAATGTGTAATGGTTCTTTGGTAACGATGCCACCGATTTTAACATCTTGATTTAATTCTTTTTGAATCGCTGTATACGTATTCCAGTTGATAAACATTGCGTCACGGCGACCTTGTGATACCATTTTTAAGTTATCCCCATTAGAAGGCGAATGGATCGTATCGATATCAATTTGTGCATCATGTGATTCGTTGTAGCGAGATAGAATAGAATACAGACCGCCACTTGGTGCCATTGGTGTGAGGCGGTGGTTTGTCATATCATCTAAACTATGAATCGTGTCATTATCTTTATGTACTGTCAGCATAGTGAGTGAGTAGCTATACGGTTCATTTTGATAGAGGAACTTTTCTTCACGCTCAGGTGTTTTAAAGAACCAATTAATGGCCATATCGAACTTACCTGCTCCTAGTCCAACTAAATTTGCTTCTTCTTCACCTACCTCATATTGAAAGTCATATTGTGGCAGTTTCTTTTCTAGTAGTTTCATGTAATCCATATCTAATCCAATAAAGTTGTTATTTTTATCTGTATATAAATAAGGTGGATTGACTTCAGCCGAGACCGCTACTTTTACCACTTTCTTCTCTTTAGATTGAGAAGAGGTTTCTGATTGACAGCTTGCAAGCAGTGTGGCGAGTCCCACAACTAAAAAAAGCTGAAACAGGCGTTTAATCATACAATCACCTGCTTCGTATCAACACGGTCTAAGAATTGTTTGAGACGTGGGTGTTCACGATCATGCAAAACTTGTTCAGGTGAGCCTTGTGCAATGATTTTCCCTTCATCAATAAAGATGATTTGATCGGCTACAGCTTCAGCAAATTGAATCTCATGTGTAACAAGTGTCATTGTCATCCCTTGTTGTGCAATCTTTTGGATAAGTGCAAGAATGCCACTGACTGATTCCGGGTCAAGTGCTGAGGTAGGTTCATCTAATAAAAGTAGCTTTGGATTAAGTGCGAGTGCACGTACAATACCAATACGCTGACTTTGCCCACCAGAAAGTTGAATCGGATAATGGTGTGCATGCTGACGTAAGTTGACTTCATCAAGCAAATCATAAGCGATCTTCTCGCATCTGCTTTGGAATATTTTTGACCATATATTAAGCCTTCAGTAATATTTTCTAATGCTGTTTTATTACTGAAGAGATTGTAATTTTGAAAGACCATCGCGGATTGATTGCGAAGGTGTTTAATATCTTGTTTTGATTTATGTTCAAAGTCTACTGTAGCATCACCGATTGAAATCTGTCCTTTTTCAGGTTGAACAAGTGCATTCAACGTACGTAAAAGTGTTGTTTTACCTGAACCACTTGGCCCGATGATGGCAGTAACTGTACCTTGTGGTTGTGAAAATGATACATCATGAAGAACCGTTTTTTCATGATATTTTTGATGTAAATTTTTAACTTCTAACATGTGGTTCCCCTCCCTGAAAATAAAAATACCACATAATATCTTATCGTTAAAGTCGGGATTAAAAATAATTCCACTTTTTAGTTATTTTTGTCAAAATCTTCTAAAAAAATAAATGCGTTTAGCGTATAATAGCAAAAAAAGAGATGTACAAAATAGTAGGAGGAAAGTATATGGAAAAAGCTCAAAGTGAGAAAATGACATTTAAAAAATTTACTTTTAACGTATTAAATGGTTTAGCAGTTGCCATTGTTGTTGGATTGATTCCAAACGCTGTATTAGGAGGATTGTTTCAATATCTAGGACAATCTATTCCTGTATTTGAAACATTACATCATGTCGTTTTAGGTATTCAATTTGCATTACCTTTAATGGTAGGGGTACTGATTGCATTTCAATTTAAGTTAAATCCAATGGAAACAGCTGTTGTTGGCGCCGCAGCATATGTTGGGTCAGGGGCCGCTCAAGCGACAGAAGCAGGTTGGCAAATTGTCGGTATCGGTGACCTGATCAATACGATGTTAACAGCTTCAATCGCAGTGCTAATGGTCCTTTGGTTGAGTGGACGTTTAGGCAGCCTAACGATTATTCTATTACCTATATTAGTAGGTGGGATTCCAGGATTCATTGGTCTCCTAACATTGCCGTATGTCAGCAAAATCACGCTCGCGATTGGCGATGTTGTTAATACACTGACAACATTACAACCACTCTTGATGTGTATGTTAATTGCCATCTTGTTCTCATTTATTATCGTATCTCCTGTCTCAACAATTGCAGTTGGCTTGGCGATTGGAATTTCAGGTCTTGCAGCAGGCGCCGCAGCGATTGGTGTTGCAGCTGCAGCGGTCGTATTATTTATTGGGACTCTCCGTGTTAATAAACTCGGTGTACCTGTGGCGATTATATTAGGTGGTATGAAGATGATGATGCCGAATATTATTCGTTATCCTATCCTTTTATCACCAATTGGTGTGACGGCAGGAATTACAGGTATCGTTGGTTCAATTGTTGGGATTGAAGGGACAAAAGAATCAGCAGGTTTTGGTATCGTTGGATTAGTGGGTCCGATTAAGGCATTAGAATTTTTAACACAAGATCCGTTGATAAATGTATTATTGGTAGGATTTGTATTTATCGGTGTCCCATTTATTGTTGGATTTATCGTTAATACATTGTTCTGTAAAGTATTGAAATTATATAAACCAGATATTTATCGCTTTACCGCAAATGAAGAAGGATAATAGAAAAATGAAAGCGACACGCACAGGGGAATGCGTGTCGCTTTTTTACGATATTCTTATATAGGTAGGAGTATGTTTTTTAATGGTTATCCGACTGGTGTTAAGGGGGTTACACCGTTAAAGTTAACCAATTGATATGCTTTTTCTACGTCTTCATCTGTTGGAGGGGAGACGTTTTCAAGTTCGTATGGGATACCTAGTGCTTCCCATTTGTGAACACCTAGCTGATGATATGGAAGGAGTTCAAATTTTTCAACATTGCCTAACTGATTAATAAATTCACCGAGTGCACGGAGGTCTTCTGGGGCGTCAGTGAGACCTGGTACAAGAACGTGGCGTATCCAGATAGGTTGTTTTTTATCAGCTAAGTATTGAATATATTTTAATATATGGGTGTTTGGTTTTCCTGTTAAGCGTTTATGCTTTTCATTATCAATATGCTTAATATCGACCATTAATAAATCAGTATGAGGGAGTAGTTGGTCGAAATGTTTGCGAAAAGCTTCGGAGTCATTCGCACAGCCTAGTGATGTATCAATGCATGTGTGAATGCCGTGTGCTTGTAATTTCTCAAAAAGTTCTTCAATAAATGGCATTTGGAGAAGCGGTTCTCCACCACTTACGGTCACACCGCCTCCAGATGCTTGGAAATAAGGGAGATACGGTGTAATATCAGCTACAAGTTCATCAGATGTTGCGGTTCTTGACGGTTCATTTACTTTCCATGTATCAGGGTTATGGCAGTATAAGCAACGCAACAAGCAACCTTGTGTAAAGATGATATAGCGTAGACCAGGGCCGTCTACAGTACCTAAACTCTCTATTGAATGAATGTGTCCTTTTAACATCGTATATCCCTCTATTCCCTTTCATTATTTAGTGTTTAAATAGTGATTGGCAATCATAAGTTAAATGGGGTCTATTTAATCTTATCTATGCCTTTCACAACCTCGTGATGTCAGTGTTCAAGGAGCAGGGTTTTCGACAGAATAGGGAGCACTACAGAAAAATATAAAGTTTTCGTCGTAGTGCCCCTGTAAAGGTGATTAGATATGTGACAAGTCTTAAAAGACGCAGGCACATGTCAATCAACTACTACACGCAATTCGATAAAATCAAAAAGCGATTTTACCTCATTGCTCTGATTCTGCTCAAACCCAAAGCGCTCCTTTCACAACCTCGTGATGTCAGTGTTCGAGAAGCAGAATTCTCGACAGAACTCAGTCATTTTGCAAAATCAAAAAGCAATTTTGAAAATGACTTTTGTTCTGCTCAAGTTCTAAGCGCTTCTCTCACAACCTCGTTGCTACATTGATTCGTGGAATGTGCGTGAGATGACATCCAGTTGTTGTTCGCGTGTCAACTTGATGAAGTTTACAGCATAACCTGATACACGAACTGTTAATTGTGGATATTCTTCAGGGTGTTCCATCGCATCTAATAATGTTTCACGATTGAATACGTTGATGTTTAGATGGTGACCGTGTTGCATTGCGTATCCATCTAAAATACTTACTAAGTTTTGTTCTTGTGTATGTTCTTCTTTACCTAATGATTTTGGTACGATACTGAATGTATTTGAGATACCATCTTTACAGCAATCATATGGTAATTTTGCAACAGATGATAGTGATGCTAAGGCACCATTTTCATCGCGACCATGCATTGGGTTCGCACCTGGTGCAAATGGTTCGCCTGCTTTACGTCCGTCTGGTGTGTTACCCGTTTTCTTACCGTACACAACGTTAGAAGTGATTATTAAGACACTCATTGTATGTTCAGAGTCACGGTAAGTTTTGTGTTTGCGTAGTTTTCTCATAAAGCTTTCAACCAATTGAACGGCGATGTCGTCTACGCGTGGATCGTTGTTACCGTATTTAGGGAAGTCGCCTGTTGTTTCAAAGTCTACCACTAGACCATTTTCATCACGGACTGGACGTACTTCTGCGTATTTGATGGCAGATAATGAGTCAGCTGCAACAGACAGTCCGGCAATACCTGTTGCCATTGTACGGTGAACATCTGTATCATGTAATGCCATTTCAATACGTTCATAACTGTACTTGTCATGCATGTAGTGGATGACATTTAATGAGTTGACATAAACACCTGCAAGCCATTCCATCATCTCATCAAATTGTGCATATACTTCATCGTAATCTAAGATGTCAGAGTTGATTGGTGCAAATTTTGGTGCAATTTGGTCGCCAGATTTTTCATCTTTACCACCGTTAATCGCATATAATAATGTTTTCGCTAAGTTAGCACGTGCACCGAAGAATTGCATTTGTTTACCAATCTTCATTGCAGATACACAGCAAGCAATACCATAGTCGTCGCCATAACTTTCACGCATTAAGTCGTCATTTTCATATTGAATTGAGCTTGTTTTGATACTCATCTTCGTACAATAGCGTTTGAAGTTTTCTGGTAAGCGTGTAGACCATAAAACCGTTAAGTTTGGTTCTGGTGCAGGACCTAAGTTGTCTAATGAATGTAAGAAACGGAATGAGTTTTTCGTTACCATTGGACGTCCATCGATACCCACACCACCGATAGATTCTGTTACCCAAGTTGGGTCGCCAGAGAATAATGCGTTGTAATCAGGTGTACGAGCGAATTTCACAAGGCGTAACTTCATGATAAAGTGGTCGATAATTTCTTGAACTTCTGATTCTGTAATCGTACCTGCTTGTAGGTCACGTTCAGCATAGATATCTAAGAAAGTAGACGTACGACCAAGACTCATTGCAGCACCATTTTGTTCTTTAATTGCTGCAAGATAAGCTAAGTATAACCATTGAACTGCTTCTTTAAAGTTCTCAGCCGGGCGACTTAAGTCAAAGCCATAGCGTTCACCAAGTTCTTTTAATTCTTTCAATGAACGGTATTGTTCAGACACTTCTTCACGCAAACGAATGACATCTTCAGACATTGTAGAAGAAATGGCATTGAAGTCACGTTGTTTTTCTGCCATTAAGAAATCCACGCCGTATAAAGCAACACGACGATAGTCACCGATAATACGGCCACGACCATATGCATCCGGAAGACCTGTGACAATACCTGCTTTACGACAAGCTAACATTTCTTTAGAGTAGGCATCGAATACACCTTGGTTATGTGTTTTACGATAGTCAGTGAAGATACGCTCAGTTTCTTCGTCTAATTCATAACCATATGCTTCACATGCTGCTTTTGCCATACGAATACCACCGAATGGTTGCATTGAGCGTTTGAATGGTTTATCTGTTTGAACACCAACAATTTGTTCTAATTCTTGGTTGAGGTAACCTGCATCATGAGAAAGGATTGTTGAAACAACTTTTGTATCCATATCCCACATGCCACCGCGCTCACGTTCTTCTTTAGAGAGTTGCATCACTTGATCCCACAACTTTGATGTTGCTTCAGTAGGACCTTCTAAGAAACTATCGTCACCTTGATAGCCTGTGAAGTTGAGTTGGATGAATTCGCGCACGTCTACGTTACGCGTCCAACCTCCTGTTTTAAAGCCTGACCATGCATTGTTTTGTTTCTTTGGTTCTTTAATCATGTGAATACCTCCTAGTTAGGTTTTGTTCATCATTTCACAAAGAAGTATAGCAACACTTGTGAAATAAATCGCGATAAAATATGAAAGCGTTTTATCGTTGTCATAATTTAGATTTTATTTGGATATAATTTGGACATAAATATTAATATGATTTACATGAAATTATTTGACAAATGACTGAGTTGTCAGTATTTTTTTAATGCAATATATGTTTTTGTGTATAGGATTTGAACAAATATAATAGGAAATAACTTATTTCGATAAAAAGGCTTTCGTTAAGGAAATGAACTCTGTACAATGAAAGTATCATGATCATGAATGGGTGAGAAAAAATGGTAAGAGATTTTGAAGGGATGTCAGATTTATTATCTGGTTTAACTGATGATGAGAGAGCGCAGTTTGAAGAAGCGATGATGAAGCAAGGGGTTTTACCTGAGCAACCAAATTCAATCGTCGAGCTTATGTCAGACTTAACGCTTGGAGATATTAAAAGATTGTGTAAAGCACATGACATCAAAGGTTACTCTAGCATGAAGAAAGATGAAATGCTGGTTCATTTTATACAAGAGCTTGCTACAGAGTCATATATTAAAGAAGAAGTAAGTAAGATGAGTCGTGATCAACGTTTTGCATTTGCATTAACACATCACTACAGTAAGGAAATGTTGCCGTTTATTTCATCAATTACATTCCCAGATTCCTACCTCGTCTTTAACGTGGACGAAGAAGATAATGGGTTATCAGTGTTGGAGATTCCTGCAGAGATTGCAACACAAGTCGGTGAATATATCGAAAAAGAAGATGAAGAACTACAAGCATTGATTCTGAAGTATCGTGTGTTTGAAGCGACAACGAATTTATATGGCTTATATTCATATACGCAATTACAAAATGTATTTAAAAAATATTTAGATGAAGAGAATACATTAATTGATATTCAACGTTTCGTTAAGCGTTGTGAACGCATTGCACCAGAAAATGTAAACTATCGATTGGTCAATGGTGCGATTGTTTCTTTAGGCCTACAATTGGAAGAAGATGAGTTTTCACACTTCTTAAAAGACGCACATTACTACATGCCGGAAACAATTGAAGACATGTTATATTTCGAGAAAAATGTCTTTAACTTACCGGATGAAGATATGATTGATTTCTTATCTTGGTTAGACCGTAGTGTGAGAAAAGATAATAACTTTAACGCAACGGCAGATCAATTGAATATCGAATTGTTAACAATGATGAAGCATGCCATCTCTTATGATATGGTGGCAGATGTTTTATTATCAATGGTGAACGATGGCATTCTTCGTAAACGTGTGACAGAAACGCATCAAAACAAAGTGAAACCTGTCTACATGAAGATGCGTAACTGGATTTTCCACGGATATACATTTGATGAGTATATGCAAATCTTAGACAAAGAATATAAATATGATGGTTCGAAAATTATTGATATCAATGACCATAGAGAATAAAAAGTAAAAATAGGACAGTAGCACGTCATAGTGGCGTGTTGCTGTCCTATTTTTGTTATGGTATGTTTATTGGAAAAATGACAAAGGTTTATTGACTTTTGCCATTCAATTTGAAAAACATATGATGATGGTTCTTCATAGCCAGCAGCTATCTGCTAGTAATTCCCTTCAATTTCATCTCAGACGTAAGACGTAGTTAAAGTTCAACCTCCTGTCTGATGTGGCATTGTACAAAACAAGATATGATATAGACAGAGGTTAGGACATGTAGATGTCACCTCAAATATCAGTAATACTTGGAGAACAGACAAGTGTGCTGAAGAATAGAAAAAGATTCTATTCCCATATGGATCAAATGAAAGCAGATAAAACAATCCCTAAACCTTATACCCAAAACACCTCCTAACTGAGATGTTAAAAGAAAAATGCCTGAGAATGTTTCCCCCATTCTCAGGCATTTTTTCGATTTCTATAAAAGACCAAGCCATTGCCAGTACGTCATACTGAAAATGATGACGAGAATGTATCCGACAACAGTCAGTGGTAAACCGATTTTTAAGTAGTCTTTTGCAGTAAAGGTTTCAGTTCCGTATGCCAACATACCTTGTGGCGAGCTGACTGGAAGTAAGAAACCAAAACTAATCACGAATTGTTGAATCAATACAAAGCCGATAGCGTGATCGCCAAGGCTGAGTGTAGATGCAAGTGAAATAAACACTGGGATTAATGCTGATGATAAACTTGTTGCGCTAGCAAATCCTAAGTGAATGAGAATATTAAACAATGAAATCAACGCAATTGTTGCGATGAGTGGCATGTTTTCTAATCCCATCAAGCCGAATGTTTTATCACTTAACCATTGTGCCGCTGTTGTTTGTAGCAATACGTTCCCTAATGAGATACCTACACCGAAGACGATGATGGTACCCCAAGGAATCTTACTCTCTGCTTCTTTCCAGCTCATGATACCAATTTTTGGTGTCAACATGATAGCTAAAGCGAGTAATGTGATTGATGAAGAATCAATCGGGTGTAATACTTTTTCAGTAGACCAGAGTACAAGTAAAGCGATAGAGATGATGATGAGTCGCCATTCTTTTGGTGTGATAGGACCGAGGTCTGCCAGTTGCTGTTTCACTAAGCTGCTTCCGCCTTCGATTTCATCTTTTTCAGTTGGAATGACTTTTAAAGCGACAAAGTAAAGAACGACTGACATGATGATAGACCATGGTGCGGCGTATAAGAACCATTCACCCCATGAAACATCATGACCGAGTTGGTTATTAATAAAGTTAACGGCTACGATATTTTGAGCGGCCGCTGTTTTAATACCTACGTTCCAAATCGATACAGCTTGTACGGCTGTAATTACGAGAAGAGCTGCTAAACGACTATTTTTACTTGCGCCAAATGCTGCAACCATACCGAGTAAAATGGGTACAACAGCACCAGTACGGGCTGTTGCTGACGGTACGAAGAATGCTAGAATAATCGCTACGACAATTGCACCGACAACGATACTTCTTGTTTTATTGCCAACAAGTGATAATACCCAAAGTGCTAAGCGTTTATGCAAGTTTGTAATTTGCATCGCTGTTGCTAAAAATAACGCAGCTGCAACTAAGGCAACAGCACTAGATGAAAAACCACTGAAAGCGAGTTTTAAGGCATTACTTGTACCAAATGCTGTATCACCAGTAATTGGATCACCATTTGCTTTTGGATTGCCAAGTGACTCTGCTAAGTTTTGGACTGGACTAAATCCAAGTAAGAGGATAATGAGTCCAATGATGATGGCAGCTGATACTGGGTAGCTGACTGCTTCAGTCACCCATAAGATAACGGCAAACGCGAGAATTGCGAGTGCGCCTTTACCCATGATAGGTAAGCTTGCAGGCGTTGGAATGAGTAATATGACGATCAGTGCAACAAACGCCAGAATGAACCATGCTGGTTTAAAATTACCTGAGACTTGCTTTTTTTGTGAAGTGCTCATAGTAAATCGTCCCTTCTATTTGTAAGTGGTTTTATTGTAACAATCATTAAATGAAAACATAATTATATTCTCGGGATTTTCACAAAATAGACATATTTTATAACAAAAGAATTTTTTGCATAAATGAACTGCTATATCACTTGAGAAAAGTCTAAGAACTAGTGAAATGATGAAGCGTTAGGACGGAGTGGATTTAGGCTCTGAGAACTTTATGATTAGTTTTCAAAAAGAGGGATTTCAAAATTAATAGTTGATGTCCAATTTTTAAATGACGATTTATATAAGTTATTATTTACGGTAGGTTAATGTATGACGTACAAGTTAAAGTACATAGCAATTATTTTAATCATTCAATAAATTGTCAGAATTGAATAGGTCTCATCAATATCAGACGGTGGTACAATGAGGATGATGTATGTAAACGTTTCACCGTTCAGATCATACAAATAGTATTACATATCATTCAATTATGAGGAGATGTTTATATGAATAAACGTTATGTTAAAGTATTAGGATTATATGTTGCAAGTACTGCAGTACCAGTATTATTAAACAAGGTCTGTAAGTTGGATGGATTACTGAAGTGGACGGTACAAACAGGATTAGGATACGGCATTTTTGCATATGGCTTAAAAGTCATGACACGACGCAAAAAAGCTGCACAATAAATAGAAAAAGCGATTTGGACATTATTAAATGCTCAAATCGCTTTTTTGCGTATATCAAGATTATTGTTGTTTAGGCGTACCATTTAAGTAAGCATATAGTAATCCGATCATTAAGCCACCACCGATATAGTTACCAATAAAGGCGAAAACAATATTTTTCAGAACACCAATCCAGCTTAATGCATCTAAATTATAGAACAACATACCGACAAATAAGCCAGCATTGTAAACAACGTGTTCATAACCCATAAATACGAAAATAATTACGCCAATTGCAATGAAGAGTGTTTTTGTTAAGCCTTCTTTGAACATAAGTGATACGTAAATACCAATGTTGATAAAGAAGTTAGCAAAAATCGCTTTTACTAAAATAGCGTGCCAAGTCGGCTCGACTGTTTTAGCAGCAACTGTTTTTGTGAGTGCTTCAATCATTTCTGGTGTCATAACTTGTGTAAAAATCAATAGACCGAACAATACGAAAGCACCTAAAATATTTCCTAGGAAACAAACTGCAAACAACCACATTGATTTTGCGATTGAGATTGTGCGGTAATACATTCCGATTGTTAGGAACATGAAATTACTTGTTAATAACTCTTAGTGTGTCAATACGATGAATACTAAGGCAATACTAAATGCCATTGCACCCATAAGATTGACAACACCTGGTAAGGCGCCGGCCATTTGTGTTTTCATGGTTAACATAAAAATAGTAACAATTGCGAGTAAGAATCCAGACATCATCGATTTTAAAATGTAGCGCGGCATTGTACGATCCAACATGATTTCTTTCATTGCAACGCTGTGAATAATACCTTCAACAATAGAGCGCGATGCGTAGGTGTCTTGGACCGATTTGTTTGGTTTTTCAATAGACACTTTAAACTCCTCCATTTATGTGATTTTCTTAACAATTATATTTTACTGTATTCACAATTAAATAAATAGGGGTATTTTTAAATATTGAGCCAACTGTTACAGATTATGCACGATATTCTGATAAAATAGCGAAAAAAGTATAGAAAGGATGTGTCACGATGACACAACAATTTCGACTGGCAACGCTTGAAGATACAGAAGCACTACATCAATTGATGTATCGTTCTTTTACCCCATTGCGTGAAGTGGGAATTAACTGGCCGTCTGTCAATGCAACGCCAGAAATGATTGCAGATAATATTCGAGATAATGCTTGTTATGTTTTAGAAGTCGATGGTCGTATTGTATCGACATTGTCAATTCGCTTTCCATGGGAGTCTGAAACACCTGTCTCAAAATATCCATTTATTTGGTGGTTAGCGACAGAACCAGATGTGGGTGGACAAGGCTATGGTAGCCAAATGATGCGTTATGTTGAAGAAAACATTTTGAGAGATACAGTAAAAGCACCGGCTGTTGTGCTTGGAACATCTGCACGCAAAATGGCATGGCTTGAAGATGTCTATAAAAAACGTGGTTATGAAACATTTTTTGAAATGGAAGATGAAGAGACTGGCGATAAAGGTGTCATGATGGTGAAAGTGCTTATTCCAGAGCGCTACAATGCAGAGCTATTAGCACCACCACCATGGGGCGAAGAATAACCATATTTAAACATTGAATAGGGTTTATAAATAAATAGAAAGAGATGATAGGGAATCCCCTTGCGAACAGGCTAGGGGGTTCCCTATTTCTGTATTTAGTTGTGAATGGAATCACAAAATGTATGTGAATTATATTACAATATAAGGGAGGGGGTGAAGCAGTTGCAGAAAACGATTTTAATTGTACACGGTATGCGTAAAGGTAAGTTGAATGAAATACTAGAACAATTTGTGCATGACTTGTTTGACCATACTTCAATTGATTATGATGTGGCATTTTTGGAATCTGAAGAGCGATCTTTAGAAACAGTTGTAGCGGCAACAGTGCGACAAGGGTATCAAGCAGTGAATTTGGTTCCGTTGCTACTTTTTACAGCATCACACTATTATGAAAATATTGCAGATCAAATGAAGGTGTGGACAGATCAATATCCGCAAGTACAGTTTATGTTAGCAGAACCACTTGGAACACATCCAGCAATGACAGAGTGGATATCAAAACAGTTATCCCGCTATGAACATGAGATTGATCATACAACAGGTGTTGTGATTTTAGCGCATGGCAATGCACGTTTTGATGAACCTGATGTGGCGCTGACACGATTGGCGAAACAACATTCGAATGATCAGTTTCAGTGCTATCCAAGTATGGTCTACGGTAAGTTGAAGTTCAAAAATACATTGCTACCACTCGCAGAACAGTATGATAAGTTGCTCATCATTCCATTTTTCTTTTACGACGGTTATCTCGTCAATAAAACAAAGCGACGAATCTCGGAAATGATGTTACCAACAGAAATTGTATACACGACTGCAATTAACTTTGACCCAGTATTAAAAACGATTATTTTAGCGCGTATCGCATCTTGTGAGGAGGCACGTCATGTATCCAATACAGCTGAACTTGTGTAATAAACACGTGGTGATAGTTGGCGGGGGGAAGATCGCATGGAGAAAGTTCCAAGGATTAATCGATGAAGCGTGTCGGATTGATGTGATCAGTCCACAATTTTATGAAGGGTTTACTTCTACGCAATGGCCAGCAACGATTAGATTATTACAAAAAGAATATGAAACGGGTGACATTGCAGAGGCAGATTTAATCATCATTGCGACAGACCGTGCTGACGTCAATGATCGTGTGGTTCGTGATGCGACAGATCATCAATGGGTGAATCATACGGGAGACAGACACCAGTCGGACTTTTTCAATACTTTGAATGTCAGACATGATGATATGACGATTAGTATCAGTTCGTCAGGGCAGTCCATTCGAAAGACGCAGGCATACGCAAGGAAAATAAAGGCATATTTACAAACGTTAGAGGAGGATATCCATGAGTAAAACGAAATTATTAATGATTGGTAACGGTATGGCGGGGGTCCGTACAATTGAAGAAATCTTGGAACGTGATCCAGATAAGTTTGATATTACAATTATCGGTAAAGAACCATATCCAAACTACAACCGTATTATGTTATCAAACATCTTACAAAACAAAATGACAGTCGAAGAGACAATCATGAACCCATATGAATGGTATGAAGAGCGCAACATTCAATTAATCACAGGAGATAAAGTGATTAAAATCAACCGTGAAGAACAAAATGTTGAAACAGAAAGCGGTCGCGTTGTTGGATACGATCAAATGATCATCGCAACAGGTTCTGATTCATTCATTTTACCAATCGACGGTTCACGTTTAGATGGTGTTGTTGGTTTCCGTACAATTGATGATACAGAAAAAATGCTTGAAACAGCGAAAACGAAGAAAAAAGCAATCGTTATCGGTGGTGGCTTGTTAGGTCTAGAATGTGCGCGTGGTCTTGTGGATCAAGGTATGGACGTAACCGTTGTACATTTAGCAGAATGGTTAATGGAAGTACAATTAGACCGTAAAGCGGGTGGTTTATTGAAAGCGGACCTTGAAAAACAAGGTATCAAGTTTGAATTACAAGCAAACACTCAAGAAATCATTGGTGAAAGTCATGTAGAAGGTATTCGTTTATCAGATGGTCGTGTATTAGATGCAGATATGGTTGTAATGGCTGTAGGTATCCGTCCAGTAACGAAAGAAGCACGTGCAGCTGGCCTAGAAATTGGTCGCGGTATCGTAGTAGATGACTTCATGAAAACAAGCGACCCTAACATTTATGCAGTTGGGGAATGTGCGGAACACCGTTCTAAAGTATACGGTCTTGTTGCGCCACTTTATGACCAAGGTAAAGTATTGGCAGACCACATTACGGGTCAACCAACAGAAGGTTACCAAGGTTCTACAACATTCACATCATTAAAAGTATCAGGTTGTGACTTATTCAGTGCAGGTCGCATTACTGAAAATGAAGATGTACGTGGTATCGAAACATTTAACGGTGTAGATAACATTTACAAAAAAATCTTTGTTCAAGATAAAAAAATTGTGGGTGCGGTCCTTTACGGTGATACAGAAGAAGGTAACCGTTTCTACAATATGATGAAGAAAGGCGATACAATCGACGAATACACACTTGTATCTATCTTGCATAAAGCAGGTGAAGTAGATGCGATTAGTGTTGCTGACATGGATGATGACGAAACAATCTGTGGTTGTAACGGTATCTCTAAAGGTGTGATCGTTAACGCGATTAAAGAACATGGCTTAACATCAGTTGCAGACGTAACAAGAGTGACAAAAGCAGGTAACTCTTGTGGTAAATGTAAAGGTCAAATCGGTGAGTTATTAGAGCATACATTAGGTGGAGACTTTGTTGAAAGTGGTCCAACAGGTATTTGTGAATGTACAGACTTATCACGTGACCAAATCGTTACGCAAATCCGTGCAAAAGGTCTAAAAACATCTAAAGAAGTACGTCACGTATTAGACTTTAAAAACAAAGGCGGTTGTCCGAAGTGTCGTCCGGCAATCAACTACTACTTAAACATGGTATATCCACATGATCATGAAGATGAAAGAGCATCACGTTTTGCCAACGAACGTTACCATGCGAATATCCAAAACGATGGTACATTCTCTGTTATCCCACAAATGCGTGCAGGTGTAACAGATGCGGATCAATTAATCCGTCTTGGTGAAGTGGCTAAGAAATATGATGTACCACTTGTTAAAGTAACAGGTTCACAACGTATCGGTTTATACGGTGTTAAAAAAGAAGAATTACCACAAGTATGGGAAGATCTAGGCATGCGCTCAGCATCTGCTTATGCGAAGAAAACACGTTCAGTTAAGAGCTGTGTAGGTAAAGAGTTCTGCCGTTTCGGTACGCAATATACTACAAAACTTGGTATTCGTCTTGAAGAAACATTCGAATACATCGACACACCACACAAATTCAAAATGGGTGTATCTGGATGTCCACGTAGCTGTGTAGAATCAGGCGTAAAAGACTTCGGTATCATCGGTGTTGAAAATGGCTTCCAAATCTACGTTGGTGGTAACGGTGGTACAGATGTTGTGAAAGCTGAATTCTTAACAACAGTAGAAACAGAAGACGAAGTAATCAAATTATGTGGTGCATACATGCAGTACTACCGTGAAACAGGTGTTTATGCAGAACGTACAGCACCATGGTTAAAACGCATGGGCTTTGATCAAGTGAAATCAGTTGTATTAGACCCAGAAAAACAAGAAGAACTGTATAACCGTATCATGGAAGCGAAAGCAGCAATTCCTGAAGAACCATGGAACGATATTACAAGTGATGATATGAAACGTAAAATTTTCGAAGTGGAGAAGGTGTAAGACAAATGGCAGAAAAAGTAAAAGTGGCACACATGTCAGAAATTGAACCATTAATTGGTAAGAAAGTCATTGTTGGAGACAAACAAATCGGATTATTCTTAACGGAAGATGGCGAACTTAAAGCAATTAACAACGTTTGTCCACATAAACAAGGGCCATTATCTGAAGGGACAGTCAGCGGTCATTATGTCTTCTGTCCACTTCACGATCAAAAAATTGATTTGAATACTGGTGAAGTTCAAGAGCCAGATGAAGGCTGCGTTGAAACATATGAAGTAGAAATTATCGATGATGAGGTATATTTATGTCTGTAACAGGCAACCCCTCAAAAGTGTATTTAGTAGGAGCAGGTCCGGGTAATCCGTGCCTGCTTTCTAAAAAAGCGGAAAGATGTATCCAACAAGCAGACGTCATTTTGTATGATCAGCTCGTACATCCATTTATCTTGCAACTGTCACGTCCAGATGCAGAATGGATTCATGTTGGTAAAACACCTTACACACGTTACATCAAACAAGAACGCATCAATGAGTTACTTGTTGAAAAAGCACATGACTATCAACGTGTTGTTCGTTTAAAAGGTGGCGATCCTGCGATTTTTGGTCGTGTAACTGAAGAAGTTGATACACTTCGTGAACATGGGATTGATTTTGAAATCATACCCGGTATTACAGCAGCCAGTGCCGCTATCAGTCAATTGGGTCGTGGTTTAACAGAACGACAAGTATCAACAAACATTACATTTACAACGGGTCATTTTAAAGATGATGTTGAAAATGAAATTGATATTACCACACTTGAAAATGGTGGTACTTTAGCAATCTATATGGGTGTTAAGCGCCTACCATTATTAATGGATGAAATTATGACGAAAGTGGGCATTGATTACCCAGTAGCCGTCATTTTCAATGCGACACGTCCAAACCAACAAGTGATTGGTGGTACTGTGACAACAATCGCTGAGAAGATTGCACAATTGCCAGAACGTCCAGGGCCTGGTGTGACGATTGTTGGTGAAGTAGTACGTGATGTTGAAGAAATTAAACCAGAAGAAAATATGGAACCAGAAATGGTCTTATTAACTGGAGAACGCACACGTTGTATTGATGTCGCATATGATATTTTTGAAAAAGGTGGTGCGGCATTAATTGATGACCGTGAAGTGTCAGAGTTACATCCAAGCCAACATGAAATTATGACAGCATGGCTCGAAAATTATGACTTCACATCAGAACAAGTCATTGAATAATAACTAATAAGCATCGTACAAGGGATGAATTGACAAATTCTCTCGCTGTGCGATGTTTTTTTGTAACGCTTACAATTTTTGGAATTTGTTAATAAAATTATTAGAAAATTAATAAAATACTTAATTTGTTTGTGCTACGATAGAGGTGTAAGTCTCAATTAAAAAGGAGGGTCCAAATGAAGCAAACAGTTTTTCGATGGATCGCAGCATTTACGTTGATCCTAGGTTTTTGCGGTATTTTCACACTGAATACGGTTCATGCAGAAACAACAGGTGTGACAGATTCTGAATCGAACCAAGCAGTCGAAATGGTTGGGGATACAGCAGAGAATGTAACACCAACAGTTGATGATCAATCCACATCCACTGACGTGACGAATGGTGACATGTCTAATCATGATGCTGTGACAGAGCAACAGGATCAAGCTGTGGAGGATGTTGCGACGACAGATGCACAACCTGAAGCGGTCGTTGAATCGACAGCTAAGAATGAACAGCAACAGGCAATGCAAGAATCAGTAGCGAATCAAGATGCTGATAAACAGCAAGCAGCACAACCAAAGACACATACGATCTTACATACGAACGATATTCATGGCCGTATGATTGAAGAGAATGACCGTGTCATTGGAATGGCAAAGTTGAAAACACTGAAGGAACAGCAACAACCCGACTTAATGGTGGATGCAGGTGATGCATTCCAAGGATTGCCAGTTTCTAACTTGTCAAAAGGCGAAGAAATGGCGAAAGCGATGAATAAAGTGGGTTATGATGCAATGGCGGTTGGAAATCATGAGTTTGACTTTGGATATGACCAACTGAAGAAGTTAGAAGGTATTTTGAACTTCCCATTATTGAGTGCCAATGTTTACAAAGATGGCAATTTAGCGTTTAAGCCTTCAACCGTCGTGAATAAAAACGGTTTGAATTACGGGATTATTGGCGTGACAACACCTGAAACTGCGACAAAAACGAGTCCAGAGGGGATTGTCTGTGTATCATTTTCAGATTCACTGGAAGCGGTAAAACGTGAAATGACAAAGTTGAATGATCAAGTAGATGCTTTCTTAGTACTATCACATTTAGGTATTGATCCATCGACACAACAAAAGATACGTGGTGATTACTTAACAGAACAATTAAGTGCGATGAAAGAATTCAAACATCCAATGATTGTGATTGATGGTCATTCGCATACGGTATTGGAACAGGGCCAAACATTTGGTAAAGATGCATTAGCGCAAACTGGAACAGCTTTAGCAAATGTAGGTAAAGTGACATTTGATGTTGAAAAGGGTCAATTAAGCAACGTGAAAGCGACATTGATCAATGTGAAAGATGTAGCAGATGTAACACCGAATGCTGCATTGAAGGCGCAGTTAGATAAAGCAAATGCTGAATATTTAGAAGCGACTTCTGAAGTGATTATTCCAAATAATAAGGTAGATTTCAAAGGTGAACGTGATGATGTGCGTACACAAGAAACGAACCTAGGTAATGCAGTAGCAGATGCAATGGAAGCATATGGTCAGCACGGTTTCAGTACACCATCAGACTTCGCTGTGACAAATTCAGGTGGTATTCGTGCCTCTATCGCACCAGGTACAGTGAAATTGAGTGATATCATTACAGTATTGCCATTTGGTAACACAATTGCTCAAATCAAAGTGACAGGTGACAATGTATTAAAAGCATTTGAACATAGCTTGAGCGCACCAACACAAACGGTTGACGGTAAAACACAATTTACAGCCAATGGTGGTTTATTGCAGATTTCGAATAGTGTTCGTGTTTACTACGATATCAACAAAGAACCTGGACAACGTGTAAATGAAGTACAAGTGTTAAATAAAAAGACAGGTCAATATGAACCACTTGATTTAAAATGCGTGTACAACGTGGCAACGAACGACTTTACAGCATCAGGTGGCGATGGTTTTGATATGTTTGGTGGCCCACGTGAAGAAGGTGTATCACTAGATAAGGTTATGGCAGATTACTTAAAAACAGCTGACTTATTACAATATGATACAACGGAACCACAACGTATGATTATGGGACAACCGGATGCAACACCAACACAACCTGGAACGGTTAAACCAAGTGATTCAACACAAGCATCTAAACCAACAATACCAGGTAAAGTAGTACCATTCCCAACGCCATCGAAACAACCGGCTGCTACGGGGGAAAATGGTAACGTTGCTGTTGGAAACAATGGTGACAACATGATGAAAACATCAACAGAAACAATGATGACATCAACTAAGTCAGCTGAGTTATCACATCAGAATGTAGTACCAATGACAGGACAATCTGTAGAGATGCAAAATATGGCACAAAGTCATCATGAAGACATGTTACCTCACACAGGTAATACTTCAGGAGGAACACTTGCATTTGGATACTTATGTATCGGTGCAGGCTTGTATATGATGAGACGTAAACAAGCAATGTAATATCAATTTCAACAACAAATAATAAATGGACAGTACTTCTTGAAGAGAGGTTGCTGTCCATTTTCACAATTCAAGCGCAAAGTGAGAAACATTATCAACTAGGCGTAGCAAGGGATACAAGAGTTTGTGAAAAAATAAACAACTAGGGAAAACAGAAATAGAAATAGGTAATTCCCTAGTATCGTGAAAAAAATAGCAAAGGTACAATGGACATAATAAGGAAAGCCTATGTCTATTGAGGAGGATGAATATGGCAAAATTTGGATTAAACTTTTTTAAGCCGACTGAAAAGTTCAATGGTAATTGGTCAGTTTTGGAACACAAAAGCCGTGAATGGGAAAAGATGTACAGAGAAAGATGGAGTCATGACAAAGTCGTACGTACAACACATGGTGTTAACTGTACGGGATCATGCTCATGGAAAGTGTTTGTAAAGAATGGTGTCATCACTTGGGAGAACCAACAAATTGACTATCCAAGTTGTGGACCAGATATGCCAGAATTCGAACCTCGTGGCTGTCCACGTGGTGCGTCGTTCTCATGGTATGAATACAGCCCACTACGTATTAAATATCCATACGTAAGAGGTAAATTATGGGAACTATGGAAACAAGCATTAAGTGAACATGAAGATCCGATTAAAGCATGGGCGTCTATCGTTGAAGATGAGAAGAAAACACGTATTTATAAATCAGCACGTGGTAAAGGTGGCCATGTGCGTGCAAACTGGAGAGACGTAGCGCAACTTATTTCAGCACAATTAATCTACACAATTAAGAAAGATGGTCCAGACCGTATCGCAGGATTCACACCAATTCCAGCGATGTCTATGATCAGTTATGCAGCTGGTGCACGTTTCATCTCATTACTTGGTGGAGAAATGTTAAGTTTCTACGACTGGTATGCGGATTTACCACCAGCATCTCCACAAATCTGGGGTGAACAAACAGACGTACCAGAATCAAGTGACTGGTATAATGCAGCATACATTATGATGTGGGGTTCTAACGTACCATTAACACGTACACCAGATGCCCACTTCATGACAGAAGTTCGTTATAAAGGTGCAAAAGTTGTTTCAGTAGCACCTGACTATGCAGAAAACGTTAAGTTTGCGGATAACTGGTTAGCGCCAAACCCTGGTACTGACGCAGCGATCGCACAAGCTATGACACACGTTATCATGCAAGAATTCTATGAAGATGAACCATCTGAAATGTTCATCAACTATGCAAAACAATATTCAGATATGCCTTTCGTGATTCGTTTGGATAAAGATGCGAATGGCTACAAAGCTGGTCGTTTCTTACGTTCAAGTGACTTCGGTAGCACTTCTGAAAACAGTGAATGGAAACCAGTCGTATTCGATACGTTAACAGATACAATTCAAGTGCCAAACGGTACAATGGGTCAACGTTGGGAAGAAGGCAAGCAATGGAACCTTAAGTTAGAAAATGAACAAGGTGAAAAAATCGATCCAGCTATGACAGTAGCAACAGGTGAATATGCGCTTGCAACAATTCAATTCCCTTACTTCGACAATGCAGGTAACGGTGTATTCGAACGTCCAATTCCAGTGCGTAAAATGACATTGGCAAATGGAGAAGAAACACTTGTTACAACAATTTATGACTTAATGGCATCACAATATGGTGTGAAACGTTTCGGTCATGAATTAGAAGCTAAAGGCTTTGAAGATGCAGCATCATTCTACACACCTGCATGGCAAGAAAAAGTAACAGGCGTAAAAGCAGACGTTGTAACACAAGTTGCACGTGAATTTGCTCAAAACGCAATTGATACAGGCGGCCGCTCAATGATCATCATGGGTGCAGGTATCAACCACTGGTTTAACTCTGATACGATTTATCGTGCAATCCTTAACCTTGTTGTGTTATGTGGTTGTCAAGGTGTTAACGGTGGTGGTTGGGCTCACTACGTTGGACAAGAAAAATGTCGTCCAATTGAAGGTTGGAGCACAATTGCATTCGCGAAAGACTGGCAAGGTCCACCGCGTTTACAAAACGGTACAAGCTGGTTCTACTTCGCAACAGATCAATGGAAATATGAAGAATCTGGCGTAGATCGTCTTGCATCACCACTTGCAGAAAACATCAAGTTACAACACCCTGCAGACTACAATGTTCTTGCAGCGCGTAACGGATGGTTATCATCATACCCACAATTCGATCGCAACAGCTTATTATGGGGTGAAGAAGCACGTGACGCAGGTGAATTTACAAACGAAGCGATCTTGGCTCGTGCGTTAGAAGACGTGAAATCACGTAAGACGAAATTTGCGGTTGAAAACCCAGGTTTACGTAAAAACCATCCGAAATCATTATTCGTATGGCGTTCAAACTTAATCTCAAGTTCAGCTAAAGGTCAAGAGTACTTCATGAAACACTTATTAGGTACGAAGTCTGCATTAATGGCTGAACCGAACGAAAGAGAAAAACCAGAAGAAATCGAATGGAGCGAAGACACAGTTGGTAAGTTAGACTTACTTGTTTCTTTAGACTTCCGTATGACTGCAACACCATTGTACTCAGACGTTGTCTTACCAGCTGCAACTTGGTATGAAAAGCATGACATTTCATCAACTGACATGCACCCATTCATTCACCCATTCAATCCAGCGATCGATCCATTATGGGAATCACGTTCTGACTGGGATATCTTCAAGACATTGAGTAAAACATTCTCAGATATGTCACGTATCCACTTAACAGGAACATACAAAGACGTTGTGACAGCACCATTAGCGCATGACTCTAAACAAGAAATCTCATTATCATATGGTGAAATTAAAGACTGGACAAAAGGTGAAGTTGAACCAATCCCAGGTAAAACAATGCCAGGATTTGCTGTTGTAGATCGTACTTACACAGACGTACATGACAAGTTCATCTCAGTAGGACCATTACTAGAGAACGGTAAAGTTGGTGCACATGGTGTCAGCTTCTCAGTTAAAGAAGAATACGATGAGTTACGCAGCATGGTTGGTAAATGGGAAGACGATACAGTTAAGAACGACAAACCTCGTATCGATACTGCGCGTAAAGTAGCAGACGTTATCTTAAACGTATCATCTGCATCAAATGGTCGCGTATCACAAAAATCATACGAAGATCTCGAACAACAAACAGGTATGGAATTGAAAGATATTTCTGCAGAACGTGCATCAGAAAAGATTACGTTCTTGAATATCACATCACAACCACGTGAAGTTATTCCAACTGCAGTGTTCCCAGGCTCTAACAAACAAGGTCGTCGTTACTCACCATTCACAACAAACATCGAACGTCTCGTGCCATTTAGAACATTGACAGGTCGTCAAAGTTACTACATTGACCATGAGGTATTCCAACAGTTCGGTGAAGCATTACCAGTATACAAACCAACATTACCGCCAATGGTATTTGGTACGAAAGATAAAGAAGTAAAAGGTGGCGTTGATGCACTTGTATTACGCTACTTAACACCACACGGTAAGTGGAACATCCACTCAACATATCAAGATAACCAACATATGTTGACATTATTCCGTGGTGGTCCAACAGTTTGGATCTCAAACGAAGATGCAGCACAACATGGCATTGATGACAACGACTGGTTAGAAGTTTATAACCGAAATGGTGTTGTAACAGCACGTGCGGTTGTATCACACCGTATGCCACGCGGCACAATGTTCATGTACCATGCACAAGATAAGCATATTCAAACACCAGGATCTGAAATTTCTGGTACACGTGGTGGTTCACACAACGCACCAACACGTATCCACCTAAAACCGACACAATTAATGGGTGGTTATGCACAAATTAGTTATTCATTTAACTATTACGGACCAATCGGAAACCAACGTGACATATACGTTGCCGTTAGAAAAATGAAAGAGGTGGATTGGCTTGAAGATTAAAGCACAAGTAGCAATGGTATTAAACTTAGATAAATGTATCGGATGTCATACATGTAGTGTGACATGTAAGAGCACATGGACAAACCGCCCAGGTGCAGAATATATGTGGTTCAACAACGTAGAAACAAAACCAGGTATTGGTTATCCAAAACGTTGGGAAGACCAAGAGCACTATAAAGGTGGTTGGACACTTAACAAGAACGGTAAGTTAGAATTGAAATCAGGGACTCGTATTAACAAAATCGCCCTTGGTAAAATTTTCTACAACCCAAATATGCCAGTGATCAAAGATTACTATGAGCCATGGACATACAACTATGAGCACTTAACAAATGCGAAAGACTCAGAACACACACCTGTTGCGAAAGCACACTCAGTAATGACAGGTGAACGTATGGACATCGACTGGGGTCCAAACTGGGAAGATGACTTAGCTGGTGGTCACATCACTGGTCCTCAAGACCCTAACATCCAAAAAATCGAAGAAGAAATCAAATTCAACTTCGACCAAACATTCATGATGTACTTACCACGTTTATGTGAACACTGCTTGAACCCAAGCTGTGTGGCATCATGTCCATCAGGTGCAATGTACAAACGTGATGAAGACGGTATCGTACTTGTTGACCAAGACGCATGTCGTGGATGGCGCTACTGTATGACTGGTTGCCCATACAAAAAAGTTTACTTCAACTGGAAAACAAACAAAGCTGAAAAATGTACTTTCTGTTTCCCACGTGTTGAAGCTGGTCTACCAACAGTATGTTCTGAAACATGTACTGGTCGTATGCGTTACTTAGGTGTATTACTTTATGACGCTGACCGTGTACAAGAAGCAGCATCAACTGAAAACGAACAAGACTTATACGAAAAACAATTAGAATTATTCTTAAACCCATTTGATGAAGCTGTTATCGAACAAGCTGAAAAAGATGGTATTGCGCAAGAGTGGATTGAAGCAGCACAAAACTCACCAATCTACAAATTGGCAATCGAATACAAATTGGCATTCCCATTACACCCAGAATATCGTACAATGCCAATGGTTTGGTACTGCCCACCACTTAGCCCAATCATGAACTACTTTGAAGGTAAAAACTCTGCGAACAACCCAGACGCAATCTTCCCGGCAATCGAAGAAATGCGTTTACCAGTTCAATACTTAGCAGAGTTATTCACAGCAGGCGATACAACAGCTGTGAAAGGATCATTACAACGTATGGCAATGATGAGAAGTTACATGCGTGCTGAAAACACAGGTCGTGAGTTCGATATGTCTCGCTTAGAACGTGTTGGCTTAACTGAACGTCAAGCGAAAGATATGTATCGTTTACTTGCAATCGCAAAACACGAAGATCGTTTCGTAATTCCAACATCTCATAAAGAACAATACATGGACACTTACGCAGCTCAAGGTGGACAAGGTTACGGTGGTGAATACTTCGGTGCAAACTGTGACGGTTGTGGCGTACCTGTAGGTGCAAGCGACAAGTCAGGTCAAGAAATCTACAACGAAAGTTTCTATGGAGGGATTTTCCGTGATTAATCTTGAAATGCTGAAATATTATAAAGACACATTAGGATTTATGAGTCAGCAATTAAGTTTCCCGGAGAAGTTAACATTCCACCCAAAAACATTTGAAGACGTCTTTAATGAAGAACATCCAGCGTATACGCATGTTATGAAATATCGTGAATTAATGTATGAAAAAAGCTTGTCAGAAATTCAATCACTGTACACGGATACATTTGACTTTAATGAAAAAACAACGCTCTATATGACATTCAACAAGTTTGAAACACAAAAAGAGCGTGGTCAAATGTTGGCAAAACTCAAGGTCTTATACGAAATGTTTGGCCTTGAGATGCCATCTAATGAACTTTCAGATTATTTGCCACTAATATTAGAATTTTTATACGCGGCAAATATTGATGGAGATAGTCGTGCACAAGAAAACATGCAACTGCTTGTGATGATTATTGAGGATGGCACATATCCAATCATGAAAACATTAGAAGAACAAGGAAATCCATACAGTCATTTAATTCGTGGTCTACGTGAAACATTGAAGCGCTGTATAGTAAAAGACGATGAGGTGAAGCATCATGTTTAATCAATTTTTATGGGTTATCTTCCCATACCTTTGCCTTGCCATCTTTGTAATTGGTCACATTGCACGTTATAAGTTTGATCAGTTTTCATGGACGGCAAAGTCGAGTGAATTTATCGAAAAGAAGCAGCTTAAGTGGGGTAGTCTTTTGTTCCACTTAGGGATTATTCCAGTATTCTTTGGTCATGTTGTTGGGCTATTAATTCCAGCACATTGGCTAGAAAGTGTTGGCGTTAACAATCATCTATACCACATTGGTGCTGTTTATATCGGTAGTATTTTTGGTATAATCACGTTGATAGGTATGTTCCTATTAACAGCAAGACGTGTGACGAAACAAAACGTTCGCCGTCTAAGTTCAGCATCAGATATTTTTGTAAACTTTCTATTATTAACGATTGTCTTTGTTGGTTGTTACGCAACATTAGTTACAAATGCAACAGTACCAGACTTTGATTACCGTCAAACAATCTCAATCTGGTTCAGAGGGTTATTTATGCTTAGCCCAGATGCAAGCTTAATGGTTGATGTACCACTTGCATTCAAATTACACGTATTACTTGGCTTTTCTATTATGGCATGTTGGCCTTTCACACGACTTGTTCACGTGTGGAGTGTTCCGTTGACATATGCAAGCCGTAGTTATATCATTTATCGTAAACACAAAAATTAATATGGAGTGATGACCGTGAACCAGATTGATTTTTCACAACATGATTATCAAGATGAGTTAGACAGATTACGTCACAAATATCAATTTGACTTTGCCGGAATCGCACTACCTACTGAAGATCATGTTGGCACAAAAATCAAATGGAGATACGTGTCAGGTAACTTGAACGAAAGATATCAACGCATCGAATTGCGCTATGGCCGAGGTGTTGCCGGTAACGTTATGAAAACGGGCAAACCAATGATGATTCATGATGCAAATGACGAACAGATTCAAGTTGCACTGTTCAATTATCCTATCTTGATAAGCGAACAACTCACTTCAATGATTGCAATACCGCTTTGGCACAATCATCGTGTCAAAGGGGTGTTGTTATTTGGTCAACGTGATAATGTTCCACTCCCAAAAGTCGTGAGAAATGTCTCAGAGATTAACGGGATTGGTGGCTTAACAAGCGAGGATAGAGTGGTGCGATCATGATAAAACAACAAAACAATACAAAAGAACTTTCATCTTTTTTAAGCGCTTATTATCATCAAACATCAGAAATGATCATTTTTATAGATGGTGAGGGAAAAGTAATCTATATGAATGAAGCGGCTGAACGTGTGATATCACCAGAGAATGACTTAAGTGGGGTATCTAATACGATTTGTGGTCGTTGTGAAGGATATACGAATGAACATGCATTACGGACATGTTATAACTGTTTCCTTAAATCTGAAGACTTAGGGAACACAGCTTTCCAAGTGTTTATGAAGACGACTGACAACAAGGTAGAGCCGTTCACTGCAACGTATCAAACCATTGATGAAGAGAATGATATTAAAGCCTTCACATTACAAAATGTGACGCCACAGATTCAACGACAAGAAAAATTATACCAACGTAACATGATTCAAAAGACAATCGCAGCACAAGAGAATGAACGCAAACGTATCTCACGTGAATTGCATGACGGTGTCGTGCAAGAGCTCATCAACGTGAGTGTCGAGTTGCGTCTTTTGAAGTATCAACAAGAAATGGGTTCTTTACTCGATGGTGCGAAAAACATCGAGGGCTTAATGACTAAGCTGATTGATGATATTCGTAACTTATCTTTAGAGCTCAGACCCTCTTCATTAGACGATCTTGGATTGGATGCGGCATTCAAGTCTTATTTTAAACAGCTTGAATTAAACTATGGATTGGTTGTGAACTATCAATTTGATATGATGCCACAACGTTTTGATAGTGAAATAGAAACAGTCGTGTATCGTGTCGTACAAGAAGCTGTATTTAATGCCATGAAATATGCTGGTGTGGATTCAGTGGATGTATTCGTTAGAAGAACCGAAGACACGTTATACGCAGAAGTATCCGATCAAGGACAAGGTTTTGAACCAAGTGATTCGCCAAAAGGTTCAGGACTTGGATTGTATGGCATGAATGAACGTGCTGAACTGGTTAATGGGCACCTAGATATTGAAACACAAAAAGGTAAAGGTACGATTGTGTCACTTGATGTACCAATTAACCAAAAGTGAGGGGAACAAGCATGAAAATCGTAATTGCAGATGATCACGCGGTAGTACGTACAGGCTTTTCGATGATTTTAAATTTCCAAGAAGATATGGAAGTTGTCGGAACTGCTGCAGATGGGGTTGAAGCGTACCAAAAAGTCATGGAACATGAGCCAGACGTACTTATCATGGATTTGAGCATGCCACCGGGTGAGTCTGGATTGATTGCAACAAGTAAGATACTCGATAGTTTTCCAAATACAAAGATATTAATTCTCACGATGTTTGATGATGAAGAATATCTATTTCATGTCTTAAGAAATGGTGCGAGTGGTTATATTTTAAAAAATGCACCAGATGAGCAACTTTTATTAGCAATTAGAACTGTATATAAAGGTCAAACTTATATTGATCCTAAAATGACAACATCATTGGTGAAAGAGTTTGTACAGTCTTCAAATGATGATGCTTACTCCAATGATCCATTTAAGATACTTTCTAAGCGAGAACTTGAAATTTTACCATTGATTGCGAAAGGGTATGGTAATAAGGATATTGCTGAAAAACTTTTTGTATCTGTTAAAACGGTAGAAGCGCATAAGACACGTATTATGGATAAACTCGATTTAAAATCGAAACCAGAACTTGTTGAATATGCATTGAAGAAGAAACTGCTTGATTTTTAAGCGTCATATAAAGCAATTTTGTCTGTGGTTACACAAACGAGATTGCTTTTTTATTTGTGTCATTTTTGTGTTAGGGGATACCCCGTTAAGAGTATAGGGGAAGTCCTTATGTTATACATTTCACAATAACGGTACACTGAGAGTGAACAAGCGTATCTAAAGCAAAAAGCAGCAAAACTCTTTTTGATACAAGAGATATATTAAAGAAAAAGGTGAGTCAATTATGGATAAGTCAAAAGCTGGTTTGCAGTTAGGGCTTCAAACGCTCAGCTTAGTTGCTGGGTTCATGGCATGGACAATCATTGCGCCATTAATGCCATTTATTTCCCAGGACATTGAAATAACAAGTGGTCAATTATCAATTATCTTAGCCATCCCTGTTATTTTAGGTTCTGTATTACGTGTACCATTCGGTTATTTAACAAATATCGTGGGTGCCAAATGGGTATTCTTTACAAGTTTCGTTGTATTATTAGTCCCAATTTTCTTATTAAGCCAAGCGTCAACGCCAGGTAACTTAATGTTTGCTGGTTTCTTCCTAGGTGTAGGGGGCGCGATCTTCTCAGTAGGTGTTACATCAATTCCTAAATACTTCGCTAAAGACAAAGTCGGTCTTGCAAATGGTATTTACGGTATGGGTAACTTAGGTACAGCGGTGTCAGCATTCTTAGCACCACCAATTGCAGGTATTATCGGTTGGCAAAACACAGTAATGAGCTATTTAGCAGTGATGGTTGTATTTGCATTGATTATGTTCTTCTTAGGTGACGGAAATGAGCCTAAAGTAAAAGTACCTTTAGTAGAACAATCACGTATTTTATTGAAAAACTACAAATTGTACTATTTAAGCTTCTGGTACTTCATCACATTCGGTGCATTCGTAGCATTCGGTCTTTTCTTACCGAACTTCTTAGTAGAACATTTCGGTGTAGACAAAGTAGACGCAGGTATTCGTACAGGTGTATTCATCGCTATCGCAACATTACTTCGTCCAATCGGTGGTATGTTAGGAGATAAATTTGATGCGGTTACAATGTTAAAAGCATTCTTCACAATCATGATTGTGGGCGCCTTAATCATTGGTTTATCAGATGGTATCTTCTTATTCACAGTTGGATGTTTAACAGTCAGTGTTTGTGCCGGTATCGGTAATGGTCTTATCTTCAAACTTGTACCACACTACTTCTCAAAAGAAGCAGGTGTTGCAAATGGTATCGTGTCAATGATGGGTGGTCTTGGCGGATTCTTCCCACCACTTGTTATTTCAGCAGTATCATCAATGACAGGCAGCAGCAACTTAGCATTTATCTTACTTGCTATTTTCGGTGTTGTAGCATTATTAACAATGTTCAACTTATCTAAACGCGAAAAAACAGCAGGTGTTCAATAATAATTAAGAAGCACCGTATTTAACAGATTTTGTTAAATACGGTGCTTTTTTCAATTTATGAATTTAAAAAGTGTTTTTGAATAATTGTTGATAAAACAATCGGCAATTCTTCAAATGCACTTTGTTGATGAATGCGTTCTGTGACTTTATGAGCGTCTTTACCAATAGGACCACAATTTAACAAGGGTGCTTGAATTTTTTCAATAGACTGGAATGGAATAGAATACGTTTTATTGAAGACCGGTGTATTCTCTTCATATGATTCAAATCCTGCCCCATTTGGTGATGGTGCGACATAACTTAAATCACTAATTCCGTTGAAGTAGTGGATGCGTTTAGATGCACGTTCAAACTGTGTGCGTAAAGTTGTATCAATCGTTTCGCTAATTGCTTCAGTTAATGGATGATACGATGTGTTTGTCGCTGGATAATAAGGGGGTGCAAAGAACGTCACGACAGTTGGTCCTAACTCACGACATAAGTTCATCATCGCATCTACAATCGCAATTGATTGTAAATGTGGCTCTGTTTCAGTCGCAATCTGTGTATCAATGAGTTGGTCCACCGTTTCTTGTCCATATTGCTGAACAGCGTATTGTAACAAGTCGTGATATGTCATCAGTTGTATATTCAATGATTCAACATCTGTATCAGCAATGCGTTGTTGATACTCTGAAATGGCTTTATTCATTCCTTGCTTAACAGCTTCATTGAATTGTTCAAAGAGTTCATTCGCATGCCGTTTGAATAAGAACATATTGAAAAGCCCAACAGAACGGAAAGGTGTCTGAACATCATAGTGTTGCTTAATATCTGTCACACGCAGACTCACTGGTAATGGTGTTTCCTCTATTTCAAATTGTTCTTTAAAGCGTGCGTGGTATTCTATTTCTTGTTGAATATAACTCAATATAAAGTTAGAGCTTAGACCATTTGCAGATGTCCCCACGTGTGTTTCGCGTCCATAAACGAGGACACTTGGCATGATTTTACCGATAGAACCTGTGTAATGATAATGATTGGTATCATGATGTGCTTGTTGGAATGTTGGTTCACTGTTTAAATGTAAGGCAATGGATAAGTCATGTTGTGTACATAGCTCATCCAAATATGCAACAGCTGCATGCATACCTTTAGATGTCACTTCTTCATCAGGTACTGTCATCAAGATAAGATTGACATCCCATTCTTCTAATATCGCTTGTTCAATGAGTGACATATGGAGCATGAGGCCTGGTTTCATATCCATAGCGCCTCTGCCAAATAGATATTGGCCAGATAATAGGTCTTCCTTACTCATATCATCTAAGTAGCGCATGTCTTCTTGGAAAGTTTTAGTAAGTTGATCCATGTCAAAAGCATATTTTTGATATGGGCCATAGTCGTCGATACCGACTGTGTCAAAGTGACTAATTAAAGTGACTGTTTGCGTAGCCTTTGCAGAATGGTATCGTGCAATTACTGCATGGCGATCGTCAACAGTAGGGACTTGATGTATGTATTCTGGATGCTGTTGAAAATAGGGAAGAGACATCAGCAAATCTTGAACAAAATCTGGAAAAGTAGTTTCTCCTTTTGAATGTGTCACACTTGAATGTGCAACAAGTTGTTTCAATAAAGCTGAGCGTCCCTCGGGTGTTTGCCAATTTGCGTCTATAATAAAATCTCCCTTCATAAAAAGTGCCGGCAGTTCTATTGTAAGGGTTTTCTTATTGGATATTCAAACTTTTTTTGAAAAGGTTGCTTTCTGACGATTATGTGACGGGGTGTATGGTTTATGATGAGAAATAGACGAATTGTGATAAGATATATCATATAGACTATTTGGGAGGCGCGTTATATGGCGAAAAAAATTCTAGGCTTTATACTAGCTGCAATCGTACTGTTCATTTTAGTAGGTGCAGGATTTTTTGGATATAAAGGATATCAAAAGAGCCAGAACTTAAAGCTTATCGACCAATATTTAACAGAACAACACTTGGATAAGAAGGTTATTAAAGAAAAAGAAGAGTATGATCCACGTAAAGGTATTTTTTATAAAGAACTGACATTAGAAGGGGACACAAAAAATACGTATATTGCCCAGCCGATTCATTTAAAACGTGGCCTGTTCTTACAAGGATTTAACACTGAAACGAAAAAGCATGATAAAAAAGCAAAATATAATTTCTTTGATGAAAATTACAAAATGAAGTAAATAAAAAATCTTGGCAGAGTAATGTTTTAGATACATTTCTTTGCTAAGATTTTTATTTTATAAACAAAGAATATACAAAATATTGTGTCTTTTGGTATGATGGTGAATAGAAAGAGAATAAAGGTGAGTGTATATACTATGTCAGAAACAAAAAAATTATTAAAACACTTAACAGATTTGGATGGCATTGCAGGACATGAGTATGATGTGAAAAAAGCCATGAAAGAATTACTTGAGCCAAATAGTGATGAAATGATTTATGATAATCTAGGTGGTGTGTTTGGGAAGAAGGCTTCTCAAAAGGGGAAACGCACGCTAATGATCGCAGGACACTTAGATGAAATTGGTTTCATCGTTACTAAAATTGATGATGACGGTTTTATTAAGTTCACGCCAATTGGTGGATGGTGGAATCAAGTAATGCTGTCACAAAAAGTAACGATTACAACAGAAGAAGGTAAAAAAATCCGAGGCATCATCGGTTCAAAACCACCGCATGTTCTTGAAAGTGATGAACGTCAAAAGCCTGTAGATATTAAGAAAATGTTTATCGATATTGGGGTACGTAGTAAAGAAGAAGTAGAAGCGGCAGGTATCGATATTGGGGATATGATTACACCATATTCAGAGTTTGAAACATTGTTAAATGACGATTATATGACAGCGAAAGCATTCGATAACCGTTATGGTTGCGCATTAGCTGTGGATGTTTTACGCGCATTAAAAGATGAATCTGTAGATATTCATGTCGTTTCAGGTGCGAATGTACAAGAAGAGGTTGGTTTACGTGGTGCACAAGTTGCAGCACATAAAATCAAGCCAGACCTCGCCATTGCTGTGGATGTCGGTGTTGCATATGATACGCCAGGTATGACGAATGATGGCGATACAAAATTGGGCGATGGACCACTCGTTATCAATATGGATGCAAGTAACATTGGACATGTTGGTATGATTCGCCATATTAAAAAAGTAGCGAAAGAAAAAGGTATTGAACTACAATGGGATTCCTTACCAGGTGGCGGAACAGATGCTGGTAGTATTCATAAATCATTAGATGGTATTCCATCTATCGCATTATCAGTACCGCTTCGTTACATGCACTCTAACGTGTCTGTAATGAGTCAATCTGACTATGAACAAGCTGTAAAACTTGTTGTTGAATTCGTAAAATCATTAAATGATGATGTTGTAGATAACATTATTTGGTAATACATGATATTCGATAAAAACCTTGCTGATATGCTGTGTAAGTATAGCGCAGTAAGGTTTTTTCTATGGCTACACATCAAAACAGGGATTGCGACGGATAAAAGAAACATGTTAGATTAGGAGAAATAGTGTTGAATAAGGGGAAGTCATATGACACAACAACATGAAAAACGCTGGATTGGATATTTAATCGTCATCATCGGGGCCTCATTTTGGGGGATTGGTGGTACCGTTTCTCAATGGTTGTTTCAACACGCCAATCTTGAAGTCTCGTGGTTTGTGGCAGTACGGCTTACCATTTCTGGATTACTCTTAATTATCATCGCCTTTATGACACAAGGCGTTAAAGTTTTCGTCATATGGTGGGATAAACGTGCAGCAATACAGATGATTATCTATGGTATTTTTGGGATGCTTGCTGTACAGTTTACATTTATGTCGTCAATTAGTCATGGTAACGCAGCTGTTGCGACATTACTACAATATTTAGGGCCTATTTTTATTATTTTTTATTTAGTCATGACGAAAGTCACAAAATTTGGAGTAAAAGAGGCATTAGCGATATTATTGGCATTATCAGGAACATATTTACTCCTGACAAATGGTCATATCGAGAACTTACAAGTGCCTAAACTTGCCATTATTTGGGGGCTTTTATCAGCGTTAGTACTCGCTTTTTATACTGTCTATCCAGTACGACTTTTAGCGCGTTGGGGATCATTGAATGTCGTTGGATGGGGCATGTTCATTGGCGTTATTGCATTAAGCTTTGTACATCCGCCATGGCAAGTTGCATTATCTGATTGGACGCTGCAAACACATCTACTCTTTTGGTTTGCGATCATTTTTGGAACAATGCTTGCGTTCTGGTTTTATATTGACAGTTTACATTATTTATTCCCACACGAAGCGGGTCTATTAGGCACGATTGAACCATTGACTGCGCTCCTCACTTCAGTTGTTTGGCTGAATGTTTCTTTTGGAGCATGGCAATTATTAGGTATCGTTTTTATTATTTTAATGGTTGTTGTTCTCTCAGTGGTAAAAAAATAGTGATTCCTACATAAGTATATATAAATAAACAAGCGCCGATTGACGTATCAGCGCTTGTTTATTTATGTAAAATTAGTGATGATGTGAATGTGAATCCATGTGCATATCATGAATCTTCATCATAAGACCATGTGGAATATCATCATGTTCAACAACTTCTTGTTTTACGAATTCATGATCGCTTCCTTTTTTAGCAATCAACTTAACGAAGTCGCCTTTTTGTGGTTTGAACTGATCGTCAGTTTCTAAAGTGACATTTTCTTCGACTTCATTATTTGAGGCATTGACGATTTTTTCAGCTGTTGTATCATCCATCATGTAGCCGTAGTATGTTTCTTTTTGAGTAGACATCATAATTGCAATGACAATGCCAGCTGTGATCACTAACATCGCAACAATAATGACGATACCAAGTGTTTGTTTTTGTTTCATCTTGTATTGACTCCTTTATGTAAGATAGACCTATTGTATCGAAAGAAAACGGATACAGAAAGTGATAACTTACAATTCTATTGTGACAAAATTGTGAAGTTGCGTATTTTTAATGTGTATTTTATAGGGAATTCCCTTTAATCAAGTACGATACTGATAATGTGTTGGTAACGATTTAATTTTGGTGATTATCAACAAAATTCTTGTTTAATTATGATAAGATTAACATAAATCATAGTAGGAGGATTTATGAATGACTAACCAATTGAAAGGGAAACGTATCCAAGACCAATGGCTGGTTGTTATTGGAATTGTCTTAATAGCAGGCACACTTAGAGCACCTTTGACAGCTGTTGGTCCTATTCTCAATCAAATTAAAGAGGATTTACATATTAACAATGGTATTGCAGGTCTGATTACAACGATACCATTAATTATATTTGGAATTGTTTCACCAATTGTATCAAAGGTGTTAACACGATTTTCAATGTCACATGTATTATTTTATGCGATATTACTTTTGATCGTAGGTTTGGTGGTACGTGTGAGCGGAGGCATCCTTTCTTTCTTTATTGGTACAGTTATTATAGGAATTGCAATTGCTTTTAGTAATGTGACATTGCCGGCATACGGTAAATGGCGTTTCCCATTACAGATTGGTCTGATTACTGGCATTTACAGTGTGACCATTAATTTCAGTGCTGGTTTAGGTGGAGGACTAAGTTATCCATTTTCAACAATGACGCCATTATCTTATCGTTTTTCATTGGTATTTTGGGGATTAATAGCGATATGTGCGATTTTAGTATGGTTGCCACAATTGAGAAAAACGAATGACAGTATAGACGATGTTGATATGGACACAGAAGGCGATCAAAAGGCTCTTAAAATTTATCGTTCTAAATTAGCATGGGCCGTTGCACTTTTAATGGCATTTCAATCCATGATGTTTTTTAGTATGGTGACATGGTATCCATCGATTTTGGTTAGTAAAGGGATTGCACCAGAATCAGCAGGATATTTTTTAATGCTTAATCAGTTTGCACAGTTGCCGATGACTTTTACATTTCCTATCATAGCAGCCAAAATGCAAAGTCAACGCAATCTTGTTTTTATCATTGTTGGATTAATGGGAGCTGGATTTAGTCTTTTATTCACAGAGAGCTACTGGTTATTAATTCTTGCAATGATTTTAACAGGTATGGGAATTGGGGCATGTTTTAGCTTATGTATGACGCTGTTCTCAATCCGTACAAAAACGACACGTGTCAGCATGGCACTCTCAGGATTTGGCCAATCAGTTGGTTATTGGGTAGCAGCCATTGGACCATTTTTAATCGGTGTTGTATACGATATGATGCATACATGGTCAATTGTGATTGTCCTATTATTAATGATGAATGCCATGGTATTAATAGTTGGATCGTATGCCACAAAAAATGAATATATAGGTTAAAAGAAGATGTAAAAGAAGCGTTCAGGAGTTGAACAGAACTAGAACAGCGAACAAAATTGATTTCCAAATTTTGGAGAGCTGTGAAGTTCTGATGAAAGCCCTGCTTCTGAAACACGGACAAAAAAGAAGATGTGAAAGAAGTTTTTAGAATTCGAGCAGAATCAGAGCAATGAGAGAAAAACGCTTCATATATAGAAAGCCAGACTAAGTCAATGGAGACATTTAGTCTGGCTTTTATCGTTCATGTTTTTTAATAGTATTCAAATCATTTGTTGACACTTTGTTGCTTGAGATTTATAAATCTTAATAAGTTTTACTTGATGACGTGTCAAATTAATATGAAGTACTTTGTTGTAAAAGTCATGAACCGCAATATGTGGTTGTAACTGAAAAGCTTGATGTGCATGCTTTATATCTTGTAGAGGTAAGTAATACGTTTCTACTTCTTGCGTAATACCACGCGTTACATTGGAAAATCTATCATCATACGTATAAGTAACAACGAGCTGATGTGTTAATATATCTGATGCAGTAATTTGATAATGTTGTTGGTAAGAGCTGCCATTATTCCCAAATACATATGGGTTTGCTAGAAGCATGAAATAAGCTTCGTCTGTTTCATGAAGTAAGTAGTGTGCTTGTTCAATATTAAGTTTTCCAGCAAAACATTGATAGAGTTGATACATATAGCTATATGGTAAATGATGGCCATGTGAATTAAAATAGGCAATTGGTTGCTGTCTTGTTGAAATGAGTGGGATACTAATACCTAAAATATTCGTAGGGAATTGTAATAGTAATGCCAAAAATTGATTTGGAGATGACATCATATCTGACGGCCATATATGATTTAAATTTTGACTTGATACACCAGTCAAAACAAAGGGTATATCACAATCACTGAAAGGTAGTTTCAATGTACTTAACATATGATCAAAACCTACCTTCTTTTTGTGTGCTGACATAGATGGTATTAAGGTATCAAATGGAACACAACAAAAATCCACTTGTATATCATGATTTTTAAATGATTCTAAAAATGGCTGATTCATAGTGTCAACAGGTGACGACAATTGTATGGCAAACTGACAATGTGACAGATACTTATGAATCCGTTGTTGGATGAATTTGATTTCATGAACATTAAAAGATTGTGATGTAAAGACGATTGATAATTTCAGGTCTTCTGGCTCTATGATCGATGGATAAGCAGTCATAATTCGGATTAATGGTTGCAAAAATAATTTATCAAATGTCTCAAAATCCATCATATTATTAAGACAGAATGCAAAATGACAATGGTTTGTCTTAATTAAGTGACAAAAATGATTCAAGTCACTTGTAGCTGTAAATTTCATATTTTCAGTAGACAATGTTTGGAAAAATAATGTCATATGCATTGATACCAACGTGCGATTTGTTTGATGGGCAACTTGCTTTACCGTGTCATAAATATGACAATTAGAAATTTCAAGGAATAGATGTCTTTTAGGTGTGTAAGAAGGCTGCTGAAAGTCATTGATATCAATTGAAATATTTATAGATGTTTTTACAGTACTTTCTTGATTAAGGTATTCATTAAAATAGTCACGGTCATAAGGATGAATCAAAACAATATTGTTAGGTTGTTCAGGTTGATTGCGATAATCTGCTGGGCTGACACCAAGATACATCTTGAATAATTTAGAGTAGCTGCTGTAATTAGAAAAACCGTGCTGTACAGCAATATTTTGAATGGTATCTGTTGTTGTCATGAGTGGTCTTAATGACAAACCAAGTCTCAAAGTAGTAGAAAACATCTTAAAACTAAAATCTAAATATTTCGTAAATAAAACTGAAATATATGACTGTGATACAAAGAAATTGTCACTCAAAATTTTAAGAGAGATACGATGGTCCAAATAATCATAGGTATACTGTAAAATATCTGTAAGTAAACGATTAGAGATATTGATTGCAGGTAAGTAATGCGATGTGGTTGTAACAAATGCTTCATCATAAAGTAATTTCAAAATATCATATATTAAAATGATATTTTGTTTTTTTGATTGATGATAGACCATACTTTTTAGCAAGGTAACAACATGCTCATGAGATGTGAAGGAATCTTGATTGAAATAACCTAAGTAATAATCAGCGGTATGTTTTGAGAAAAAGTGCATAGGAATACAAATTTTGATGAGTGCTTGTGCATGACAAATTTTAATCATATCTAAGTTATTCGCGATCAAGATATGATTATAATATTGCTTTTTTGTACCATTTAATTGTGCTTCAAGGACACCATCTAATGATACGAATAGTTGCACTTCATCAAGTAGACGGTAGGTTTCAGATTGATATTGTGTCAATAATTCAATGGTAATGCCTCGCATAGTTTCCCTCATCCATTCTAAATAGATGTAATAAATATTTTTCATTATATAGTTGTATAATAGCCGGTCTCAATGCGTTAGAGAGAACAGTGTATATTTGTCATAAATTAGAAAATATAGACATATAAAGTGATAGGAAGACAATGGTAAGTGGAAACATAGTTAAAGAAATGAAATAAATGATTGAAGTAAGGTAGTTAAAAAATAGATGAAAGTAAAAAAATAGAGATATTAAAGTTAAAAAATAACATTCATTGTGAGAGGTGTTTCATTTTATTAAGCAAAGCATATTGCGTAAATAAATGTTCTAAAAGTTTCAAAATAGAGTGTATATACTATAACACGGAACAAATGTTCTGTAAACAAGAATGCACATTCGCTTTATGACTAATTTTTTAACAATAATTAAAAAATTCACTAATTCAAAAAAATAGGATTGATTATATAGTCGTTATTGATTAAAATGAGGTTAAGAAGTTTTGGCACCGGTTCCATTGTTGAAATGACGGTCATTAACTAAAATATTTATGCAGATTATTTATATATAGGAGGGATCATATGGCGTATGAAAAAGAATCCAAAATTATCTTAGATGCCATTGGTGGCAAAGATAATATTGAAGAGATGGGACATTGTTCAACGCGTTTAAGATTATCTTTAAAAGATGAGAGTATTGTAGATGAGAAGACGTTAAATGATTTAGATGTTGTAAAAGGAACTTTCTCGACATCAGATCAATACCAAATTATTATTGGATCAGGAACAGTCAATCAAGTTTACGCACAAATTAATCAATTAACAGGTGGCACTTCTCAAGCAGACGAGCAGAAAGATACAAGTGCAAAAAAAGAGAAAAAGAAAGGGAACCCATTACAAAGATTCGTTAAAATGTTATCTGACATCTTTGTACCAATCATTCCTGCCATCGTAGCAGGCGGTTTATTGATGGGTCTAAACAATATCTTTACAGCAGAAGGGATTTTTGCAGAAGGCCAATCTTTAGTGGATATGTATCCGCAGTTTGCACAATTTGCGAATATGATTAACATTTTTGCAAGTGCACCTTTCGCATTATTACCTATCTTGATTGGATTTAGTGCAGCAAAACGCTTTGGTGGTAATGCCTTCTTAGGTGCAGCATTAGGTGCCATCATGGTACACCCTGATTTAATGAACGGTTATGCTTACCCAGAAGCGATTGCCAATGGTGATCCGATTCCGAAATGGGAATTCTTAGGTTTATCAATTGCTCAAGTAGGTTATCAAGGACAAGTATTGCCAATTCTTGTATCAGCATATATTTTAGCAATGTTAGAGCGCGGATTACGTCGTATTATTCCAACAGTATTAGACAACTTATTAACACCATTATTTGCGATTCTTATTACAGCATTTGCAACATTCTTATTCGTAGGACCAATTACACGTACAATGGGTTATTGGTTAACAGACGGATTAACATTCTTGTATGAAGCGGGCGGCGCTGTTGGTGGTTTCATCTTCGGATTATTCTATGCACCAATAGTTATTACAGGTATGCACCATAGCTTTATTGCTGTTGAAACATCATTAATTGCAGAACAAGCAAAAACAGGTGGTTCATTCATCTTCCCAATCGCTGCGATGTCAAATATGGCACAAGGTGGCGCGGCGTTAGCAGCATTCTTATTAATTAAGCAAAACAAAAAATTAAAAGGTGTTGCATCTGCAGCAGGTGTATCAGCCGTATTAGGTATTACTGAACCGGCGATGTTCGGGGTTAACTTGAAGTTACGCTACCCATTCATTGGTGCTATGGTTGGATCAGCACTTGGTGCAGGATATGTAGCATTCTTCAAAGTAAAAGCAACAGCATTAGGTGCAGCAGGTATCCCAGGTGTTATCTCAATTGCACCAGGTTCTTGGACACATTACATCATCGGTATGGTGATTGCATTTGTCGGAAGTATCATTGTGACACTTGTTTTATCTAAGCAAAAGAAATATCGTAACGCAGAAGAATTATAAAAGTAGATATATAAAGAAGCGAGTAAAATCACAAAGGTTTTACTCGCTTTTATTAATTTTGTACTATAACTTGTTACTACGCCATAATAGGGTAGATGTAATCAATACAAGTGTGAAAGATATGACAATGATCACAATCCATGAAAGCGCGCTATGGTCATCGATTGGCAATGGCACATTCATACCAAAGAAACTAAAAACGAGCGTTGGTAACGTTAATAAAACGGTAAAAATCGTTAAAGTTTTCATCGTCGTATTCAGCTGGTTAGAGAGTAGTGAAGCGTATGAATTCGACATACTCTCAACAATACGTAAATAAAGTTCTGTTGTTTCTACTGCCTGTTGATGTTCATTCTGTAAATCTTCCAGAAGTTCTTCATCTTCATCAAAACGTTTGATCGCAGGAAGGCGGAAGAGCTGTCGAATCGTTGAAGAGTTTGTTTTGAGTGAAGCGAGAAAATAGACCAAACTTTTTTCAATTTCACTTAATAAATAAAGACGTGTATTTGTGACGCGTTGTTGTAAGTTATGCTCCACTTGGCGACGTTCTTTGTTTAGAAGACGTAAACTACGATTGTATTGTGCTGCCATATCATACATTAACTTTAAGGCAAACTGACTTCTATATTTTAAGTTAATAGGCTTTTGTGTGATGTGCTCTAAGTAAGGGAATGGTTTTGCACACACAGTCACAATCAAGCCTTTGCCGATAATAATACCGAGTGGCAATGTGGTAAAACTTTTAAGTTTATATTTGCCAGTTTTAGTAATGGGTAGGTCACTGATAATGAGTGAGTAGCCACTTTCATCATCATATTCAATACGTGAACTTTCTTCGCTGTCGAGCGCATCTTCAAGGAAGTCTTTTGGAAAACCATATGTTTGAATTAAGGATTGCACTTCTTCTTGTGTCGGTTTGACCACATTCAGCCACTGAGCATCTTGCCATGAATCAGCTGTAATGACTTCAAGTGCATCATTGTTTCGATATGCTGTAATCATAAATTATCTCCTTTGTTTCAAATGAATACTACTATCATACGCTTTTTTGGTCATAAAAAATACAAAACCCTCAAAATAAATACTATAGAATCTCAACTTGATATGCATAAAGATTAAATTAAAATAAAATTCACATCATCTTAACATTAAATTTACAATTATCCGTCATACTTTGAGATGTAATAAATATGAAGAAATTGTTAAAAATTTAAAAGACATAAATTTTAGAGGTGAAATCATGGAAATGTCAATTACACAAGTCATCTTCTCATTTTTAGGAGGACTTGGTATTTTCCTTTATGGGTTGAAGGTAATGGGAGACGGTTTACAAGCTTCTGCTGGAGATCGTTTACGTGACATCTTAAATAAGTTTACATCTAATCCATTGCTAGGTGTATTAGCAGGGATGATCGTTACAATTTTAATACAAAGTAGTTCAGGGACAACTGTCATAACAATTGGTCTTGTAACAGCAGGATTCATGACATTAAAACAAGCGATTGGTGTGATCATGGGGGCGAATATCGGGACAACTGTGACAGCCTTCATTATCGGTATTGACCTAGGTGAATATGCGATGCCAATCTTAGCAATTGGTGCCTTTTTAATCTTCTTCTTTAAGAAGTCTAAAATTCAAAATATCGGACGTATTCTATTTGGTTTCGGTTCACTTTTCTTTGGTCTAGAGTACATGGGTGGTGCCGTAAAACCATTAGCTGAATTAGATGGTTTTAGACAGATTATGCTTGATATGTCTGCAAACCCAGTATACGGTATTTTAGCAGGTGTTGGATTGACAGCGCTTGTACAAAGTTCAAGTGCGACAATCGGGATCCTTCAAGAGTTCTATGGTCAAGGTTTAATAGAACTTCAAGGTGCGATTCCAGTCTTATTAGGAGACAATATTGGGACGACGATTACAGCTGTCTTAGCAAGTTTGGCAGGTTCATTAGCAGCGAAACGTGCGGCATTTGTACACGTTATTTTCAACGTAATCGGTGTAATTATCTTCTCACTCTTCTTGCCATTGGTGATTCACGCAGTTGACTTTATACAAGAGGCGTGGAATTTAAAACCAGCCATGGCAATCGCCTTTGCGCACGGTGCATTTAACGTAACGAATACATTGATTCAATTGCCATTTGTAGGCGTACTTGCATGGATCGTAACGAAAATTGTACCAGGAAAAGACATTACTGAAGAATATAAACCGCAACACTTGAATCATGACCTTGTATATCATGCACCAAGTGTAGCATTACAAGAAACACAAAAAGAATTACAGAATGTTGGGCGTATCGTTCAAACAATGTTAGATGACGTTCATCATACAGATGCAATTGATAAGAAGTTTTTAAAACAAATTGAACAAAAACATCAAGCGGTTGAGACGATTACGGATAGTATTAGAAGTTATCTTGTTCGTATTTCAACAAAAGATGTTAATAAAAAAGATGTTGAGCGTTTAGCTGTTATGTTAGATGTTAATCGTACAGTCTTAAAAGTATCAAATCGTATTAAAGAATATATCGACCTCATTGATCGTCAGAAGCAGAAAGATATCAATCTGACAGAAGATGCACAAAAGGGTATTGATAAGCTATTTACATTCGTTGAGGAATCATTTGATAAAGCCTTAGAAACACTTGATGTTTATGATACGACGAAGAAGGATGAAGTGGCAGCACGTAGCCAAGAAGCCTTTACAATTGAACATAAGTTACGTAAAGACCATATCAAACGTCTTAACCGTGGTGTATGTTCAACAGATGGTGGTTTACTATATGTTGATATGATCGGCGTATTAGAACGTATCGGATACAACTCACGTAATATTTCAGAAGCGATGGTTGGATTGAATGATGACGTAGTTGTAGATGAAGAAGAAACAGTGACAACTTAATACCAGTGTGAGAAAACACCTTTCAACAAACCAAGTGTTTGGCTGAAAGGTGTTTTTATGTTGAGCATGTTCAATAGTGAGTACGTTGTATATTGCGTTTGATATTATAATTCTATTACTTTTTTCAAGATTTATTGTTTTTATTATCAGCTTTGGTAGAATCGTATAAGTAATAAATGATGCAATGAAGTAGGAAAGTGATGAATATAGCAAGACGTACATTAACGATATGGGGTGTACTGCTCGCCACTTTCATTATCATCGGTGGATGTTTTAATAGCGCATCTTCACATGTGTCTTTAGAGAATCATCAACCATCAAAAGATGAAGTGGTATCAACAGCACCCAGTGAGATTAAGTTGAAGTTTAGTGAACCAGTGAATGTACGCTATGCTGGCGTTAAGCTCTATAATGATAAAGGACATCAAGTGGCGCAACTTCACTCAGACGAAAAAGGGTATTCAGATACAGTCACTTTTCAAACGAAAGAACAAGATGAAGGAACATACGCAGTCAAATGGCAAGCTGTTTCTCCAGATGGTCATGAAGTTTCAGGCCAGTATCATTTCTCGATTGGAACGCAAACGACAAAGCATATTGATGTTTCAAAACCATTCTATGCAGATGCCTATTGGTGGTTCGGAGTATTGCGCTTTTTGATGCAAAGCAGTGTCTTACTGTTGACTGGATTATACATAGTGAATCGTATTATGGGACATGCGGGTGCACCAACTTTTGATGTGATACCTAAACATCGCAGTATCGCATGGCTGTTAATCATGTTGATTGGAATCACGACACTTGTTTATATGATGACATTATCAAGTAGTGCCATTCAACAAATACTTTGCCTTGATTTAACAACATGGCTGTCGTTTCCGTTTCTTCTTGCGATGTGTGCATTGGCGATTACAATCGTATTATTTACACTTAAGCAGATGGAGTCGATTTGGTATGATGCAATGCCTGTTTTTATCTTTATCAGTTTAGCGGGTTCTGGTCATGTTTGGGCGCAAGATATCCCTTTATATGCCTTGTTATTACGAGCGTTACACTTAGCATCAATTGCGTTATGGTTAGGCAGCTTTATCTATCTTTTTGCATATATACGTTCACGTCAACAACATTCATATGTGCTGATTCTAAGAGATGTCTTATTTAAAACAAATTTAGGTGCAGTGATCGTGATTATTGTAACAGGTATTTTGATGTCGATTGATGCAACATCGATTCATGCAATTGTGACACAGCAGACAACGTATAGTGGCTTATGGTTTGGAAAAATCATATTAACGATTATCCTCATGTTGTTAGGTGCTGCGCAAACCTTTTGGGCAATGAATAAACAACGTCGTATTCATGAGCCATTGTTATATTTCGAAGTACTAATGGGACTTTTACTTATTTTAGCAGGGGTTATTATGAGTCAAATCGCAACACCATTATAAAAGAATAGGGAGCAAAATAATGAAGTTAAATAAATTGATCGCAAGTCTTGCATTTGTAACTATGACAACAGTTGGAACGATGCATGTCGCAGAAGCACATGTGACGTTGAATCCACAAGTGAGTGAACCGGGTTCATATGAGGAATATAGTGTACGTGTACCTGTAGAACGTGAGGACCAAACAGTAAAGTTAGAGCTAGAAGTACCTCGAGGTGTGTCATTATCAACGGTTGCACCCGTACAAGGTTTTAAACATGAATTCCAAAAGGATAAGCAAGGCAATATTGAAAAAGTAACATGGACGGCAACAGACAAAGGGATCGGACCAAATGAACATGTAGACTTTCCTATTGTTGTTGCAAACCCAGATGAAGCGGGTAAATTCAAATGGAAAGCCATTCAAACATATAAAGATGGGACAGTTGTGAAATGGACGGACGAGAATGAAGATAGTGAAACACCTGCACCGATTACTGAAGTGAAACCGATCGATACTGAAAAAGAAGCACCATCAACAGGTGGTCAAACGGCATTATGGATCGTTTCAATTCTTGCATTAATTGTGTCGACAGTGGCATTATTTAAACATCGAAATCTTACGAAAACTGACAAGTAATTGACATTGACAGTGTCTGGATAAATAAGGATAATGATACGTGAAATCACACAGGAGATTGGGACGCTTTTTAACATTGATGTTCCAGATCCCTTGTATAATATGGAGTGTGTTACCACATGAAAAGAATTCTATATGCCTTTATGTTTTATACAGTACTTGGCTTGTTTAGTGGCTTTGGTTATCGAGAATTGACGTTACATTATAACTTTACAGGCGACACACAAATGAGTGTCATGCATACACACTTATTGACTCTAGGAATGTTTGTGTTCTTAATACTCATTTCTATTGAAAAGCTATTCAAAATTAGTAGCTACTATTTATTCAATTGGTTTTATATTATTTATAACCTTGGTGTCATTGTAACAGTGAGTATGCAATTTGCTAAAGGTTTCATGCAAATTTCAGGTCAAGAGGTACCAGCATCATTCTCAGGTTTTGCTGGAATCGGCCATGTGATTATAACAGCAGGATTCCTACTGTTATTCTTCTTATTACGTCAAGCTATTCTAAAAGAACCACGAGATGCAGAATAATAAAAATGTGTGACATCCCAATTCGGAGGATGTCACACATTTTTTATGATGGTAAATATTTTTTGTTTGCTTCTCTAAATACTTCATTATGACTTGAGACAAAGCCATCTTTAGGTGCTTCAGGATCAATATATTGTTTAGCACTATTTGCAGCATGTGCACCATCGCTAATAGCACTTGCGATAAGATGTACTTTTGCAGGGTGTTGAACGATATCCCCACAAGCAAAAACACCAGGAACAGTTGTAGAAGAATTTCCTTGACCTGCAATAAAGTATTCATCGATTAAATCGATATCCAAATCAACATCATACAGTAGGCTCAAGTCTCTTTCAAAGCCATGGCTAATAATCACTTCATCCACTTTGATAGCAGTATTTGCCCCGGACTCAGTGTTTTCTAATACGACTTCATCAATCGTATTTTGATCGTCATCTGTATTATTAAGTTGGATAATCTTATGGTTTGGCATTTTCTTCACATCAAGTGATTGAAGAATGTCGTCCATCGCTTCATGACCTGAAATATCTTTTTTTCGATAGACGAGCGTCACACTTTTCGCATAGTTAGATAAGTCTCTCGCCCAGTCCAATGCCGCATTTCCAGCACCAGAAATAAGAATATCTTTATTTTTGAAGTGTTCATACTTTTGTACGACGTAATGCAAGTTCGTTAATTCAAAGCGTTCAGCACCAGCAATATTAAGAGATTGCGGTTTGATAATGCCGCCACCGATAGCGAGGATGACTGATCGAGAGGTAAAGGAAGTGCCATCTTCTGTGATAATTTCAAAGTGTTGTTCATCAAGTTTTTTAATATCAACAACTTTTGTATTGAGACAAACTTCTGGATTAAAGTGAAGACCTTGTTGAATCATATCTTGAATAATCTCGTAGCTCGTTTTAGGTGCGATGCCACCGATATCCCAAATAATTTTTTCAGGATAGAGTTGCATTTTACCACAGAGACGAGGTTGAACATCAATCAAACGGACAGACATGCCGCGTAACCCAGCGTAAAAGCTTGCGAAGAGACCAGATGGGCCGCCACCAATGATCGTTAAATCTTTCATAACTAGACACCTCTCACATCATTATTACATTCATTATCTTACAAATGATAATGAATATCAATGAGTACCCTTTAAATCGATATAAAAGTGATATTCTATTTGTGCGATCCACTCATATCAATGACAATACGGCCGTGATGTGTTGGTTCTTTGAAAGCTTCAATAGCTTCTGGAAGTTTATCAAAAGGCACAACATGTTTCATTTCATGAAGGTGGTTAGGTTTTAAATCCGTTGATAGTCGATGCCAAATTTCTTGACGGTCAGACATGGGTGTATAGACAGAGTCGATGCCAATCAGACGAACCCCACGTAAAATAAATGGAAAAACAGAACCATCAAAGGTAGCTCCACTGGCATTTCCGCTCACGGCAACGGCACCTGAAGGGTGAACACGCTTGAGTACTTCAGCAAGAGAAGCGCCACCCACTGGGTCAATGGCACCTTGCCATTCTGTTTTATGCAGTGCCTTTAGTGTGACATCGTCAATGCGTGATATGATCTGATCGGCGCCAAGCATTTTAAGTGTATCCACATATGTCTTATTACCAGAACTTGCGACAATCTCATAACCACGGCGTTGTAACATCATGATTGCCATGCTACCGACACCACCAGAAGCCCCACGCACTAAGATGGGTCCTTTTTCTGGTGTTGATCCATTTTGTTCGAGTGCATTGACAGATAGGGCAGCCGTGTATCCCGCTGTTCCAATAATCATGGCTTCTTCAAGTGTTAGGCCATCTGGTAATGGCACGAGCCAATCACCTTTAACACGTGCGACTTCGCTAAAGCCACCATCATGAGCAACGCCGATATCATAGCCTGTTGCCAATACCTGATCTCCTTTTTGGAAACGGGGATGTTGGGAATCAATCACTGTGCCTGAAAAGTCGATACCGGGAATTCTTGGATATTGACGAATAATTTTATTATGTGGTTGTGTTGCGAGCATATCTTTATAGTTGATGCTTGAATAATGAACACGTACGATCACATCGCCTTCAGATAAGTCTTCCGTTGTTAAAGTTTGATAAGCAGGTGTCAGACCTTCTTCGGTTTCTGTTAAAACAAATGATTTAAAAGTAGTCATTGTCAAAACCTCCTTGTTATTTTTAGGAGCTATCTTATTTATTGTTGTATTTTAAAATAAAGTCTCACTGTACGACTTCACTATATCAGCGTTTTAAAGATTGTTGCAAATAAAGGGGTGATTAGGTTATAACTAAAGTGACAGGGCCAGGAGGGATTGAGATGGACTATCGTTTTGAACGCGTAACACCAGATGATGTACATCTACTGCGTCGTGTGAGTTTAGAAACGTTTGAAGATGCATATCGTGAAGGAATGGAAGACGACCAATACTTTCAAGATTATTGTGATTCAGCATTTTCTAACGATACATTAACTCAAGAAATCAAAAACCCAGAATCACAATTTTATCTGCTTGTTGTAGAGGGTAAAGTGGCTGGATATTTTAAAGTGAATGTAGGAAAGGCACAAACGGTTGATAAAGGTGATCAGTATGCTGAAATTCAGCGCATTTATCTATATGAAACCTACCACGGTCAACGTCTAGGACAGTTAATGTTTGATCAAGCACTAAAGATTGCCAGAGACCAAGGGAAGACAGCCATTTGGTTAGGTGTATGGCCAGAGAATCGTCAAGCCATTCATTTTTACCGTAAACAAGGCATGACAAAAACAGGGACAGTAGATTTTGTTATGGGAGATTTGATTGAAGAAGATGATCTAATGGAGATGCCAATTCTAGGAGATAATGATTCATAGTTAGTTGACCTAGTAGAAAGATCGTTGGTTATGTCACTGAAAAAGTGTAAGATAAAGATAAGTAATGCATATAAATAACTTGGAGGTAATATTTATGAAAAGATTATTCGCCAGCTTTTTTGCATTTGCACTTGTATTAGCAGCATGTTCAAACGATGATAGTTCCAGTGATTCAAACAACAAAGAGAAGCAACAAGAAACGAAAATGGAACAGAAACAAGAAAAAACAGCAAAGAATAATGACAAATCAGCAACATCAAAAGAAAAAGAAAATCAGTCAGCTGAAGGGCAAAAAGAGGACGCCACGACTGAGCAAGAGAATGCTGAAACACAACAAGCATCCGAACAGGCTACACAGACAAATGAACAAGTCACAGATAATACGGTGGCTCAAGGTAGCAATCAGCAGGCAGAACAACAAACAGCAGTAACAAATAGTACGGCACCTTATCAAGGTCAGAATGTTGTGCCAGTCGCACAAAATCTTGTACGTCAGCCATTGAATGACCAACAAGCACAACAGTTATTACCAGATTTTCAAGTTGCTTTACAAAATGCCACTGCCGAAGTGAATCAATTCAATGGGTATGATAATCCATATAATGATTACGCTGTAGAAGGTGAAGATGGTTATTATATGTATGTGTTTAGCTTTTTGAATCAAGAGAATCCAGGAACATACATGATTGTAACAGTCGATAAAACAGGACAAGCCAAAGTTGTAGATCCGGCATATCGTCAATAATAATAAAGAGAGGTTTGGGCATGATACCTAAACCTCTCTTTCATTTTGCAATTAATGATTTAGGACATCAAACTAGAATATTGCTATTTTTCAAAAACAATGAAATTTTAGAAACTTAACATGAAAAATTCCCATTGTTGTATTCAATAAAAATATTGTAGAATAAATAACCTGACCCCAAAACATTTACTTATATAAGTTTTATAAATAAGAAAAATTTTTATTTATTATAAAAAAATCGCGTTAACGTATTGATTTATTAAAGTGGACGTGGTATATTCTTCATGTGAAATAAATCACAAGAAAGTTTATTTCAAGTAAGTAAAAAAATATTAAAGGTAGATGAAAGAGATGTTAGTACATTCATTTGATCCATTCCAAAATCTTGCACTATCTGCATTAGTAGCAAGTATCCCAATCTTTTTATTTTTACTCTGTTTAACAGTGTTTAAGATGAAGGGGATTTATGCAGCGTTAACCACTCTAGTAGTAACAATCGTCGTTGCATTATTCGTGTTTAAACTACCAGTAGGTGTAGCAACTGGTGGGGTAATAGAAGGTTTTTATCAAGGTATTTTACCTATCGGCTTTATCGTTATGATGGCTGTATGGTTGTATAAAGTAACCGTTGCAACTGGTCAATTCTCAGTTATTCAAGATAGTATTACTACAATTTCTGAAGACCAACGAATTCAATTATTATTAATAGGTTTCTGTTTCAACGCTTTCTTAGAAGGGGTTGCAGGATTTGGTGTACCAATTGCAATCTGTGCGGTATTACTTGCTCAATTAGGTTTTGAACCATTAAAAGCTGCAATGCTTTGTCTTGTAGCAAACGGTGCTGCAGGTGCATATGGTGCCATTGGTTTACCAGTAGCTGTTATTGATACATTAAGCTTGCACGGTAACATCACAGCATTAGATGTTGCACGTTCATTAAACTATAGCTTACCAATCCTTTCAATCTTTGTACCATTCTTATTAATCTTTATCTTAGATGGTTTTAAAGGAATTCGTGAAACATTACCAGCAATTATTGCAACAATCGTTCCTTTCGTTGTATTACAAATTCTTTTAAGTTACGTTCAAGGTCCGGAATTAATCGATATCTTACCACCATTAGCATCTATGGCTACATTGGCATTAGTATCTAAGAAATTCCAACCTAAAAATATCTTCCGCTTAAATGCTGATGAACCAACTGTAGAAGTAAAACATCACAGTGCGAAAGAAGTTTTATATGCTTGGAGCCCATTCGGTATCCTTACAGTACTTGTACTTATCTGGAGTACAAAAGCGTTCAAAGGTTTATTCATGGAAGGTGGCGCTTTAGAATTCTTAACAGTTAAGATTCCACTTGCGTTCTCAATGAATGATGTTTCAAATGAACCGATTACACTATTGTTCAACTTATTGAATCAAACAGGAACAGCATTATTAATTACTGGTATTATCACAGTACTTTTAGCTAAATCAGTTAATTTCAAACGTGCAGGTGAATTACTTGCAGAAGCATTTAAAGAATTATGGTTACCAATTTTAACAATCTGTATGATTTTAGCAATTGCGAAGTTAACAACTTATGGTGGTTTAACAGCAGCAATGGGTGAAGGTGTTTCTAAAACAGGCGCAATCTTCCCATTCTTATCACCTATCTTAGGTTGGATTGGTGTATTTATGACAGGATCTGTTGTAAATAACAACGCACTTTTCGCACCAATTCAAGCATCTGTAGCACCTCAAGTAGGTACAAGTGGTGCACTTCTAGTTGGTGCTAACACAGCAGGTGGTGCGATTGCGAAATTGATTTCCCCTCAATCAATTGCGATTGCAACAGCAGCCGTAAAAGAAGTTGGTAAAGAATCACAATTATTAAAAATGACATTAAAATATAGTGCTGGTTTATTAGTTATCTGGTGTATTTGGACATTCATCCTTTCATTATTGATTAGCTAATAAATAGCAAACCAATAAAGCGTCCGTCTTTCTCTAAATAAATAGGAGAGATGGACGCTATTTTTGATTAGAATGATTGATCAAGGGTATCAATGATATGTTTAAACTGTTTATAAATCTTTTCGGGCGCATGTGCTGCAACGGTATCATAGCCAGCTATTCTAACCTCTTTAAGAAGCCGACCATGTAAGTTTTGTAGTACATCTAACAATTGTAGACTCAGTTTTTCCGCATCTCCATATGGTACAAGGAAACCATTTTTAGCATGGTTAATGAGTGTGGAAGGACCGACATTCCCATCAAAACTTACCGTAATACTCCCTTGGTTCATCGCTTCTAAAATCGTCATACCAAAACCTTCGTTACGAGATGGAATACAGGTCACTTTACTTTCAGCGATATATGTACTCAACTGTTGTGTAGTAGGACGAAGGAAAATGATATCTTGTAGCTGTAGATAATTAATTGTTTGGTTGAGTGCTTCCTTTTCTTTACCATCTCCAAATATTTGAACGGTATAGCCCTCTTCTCTCAAATCTCTTTGAATGTAATAAATGGCTTCGATTAACAAATCAAATCCTTTTTCGTATTCAAAGCGACCTGCTGCGATAATTTGATTTTTCTTCATCATATTATAACGTTTATCGGAAATCATATTAGGGATTACAAAGATAGGTGTTTCGGGTAATGCATGTTGATATGTTGATTGATCTTGTGATGTGAGTGTTGTCAGTGCGTCTAAGTGGACATAGTTTTGTAATATTTCCTGACGATAGTCATCCTCATATGCGGTGAAGTTCATATGTTCCATACCAATATGATATTGATGTGGATTGGCGTATCTGGAAATGAAAATATTTAAACTTGCCCGTGTCCCCACGATAACGTCAGATGTATCTTGATGTAAGGCACGGAATAGCTTACGTTCGATATAGCTCGAGTAATGTTTATAATCTGGCTCAAATTTTGTGAGATATTTTGGTTTTAATAAAGGTGTGCATGTACGAATATATTTGGTAGATAAAGATATTAGATTACGTATTTTTAATTGATCGTTGATGAGTGAGACAGTTTTAATACGGTGGTCTAATTCAAAATAAGGTTGCTTATTAGATTGGAAGATGGAAATGATTTTTACAGGATGACCTTGTCGTACAAGCTCGTTAGCGATATTGCTAATTGCTTTGACGGCACCATCCATAGCATACATATTATGCACTAAGAATGTAACAGACTTCATGATGCATCCCTCAATATCGTTCTTTTTGCTCATTATAGCACAAGATATGTGAGTATATCTGTACTGAGAAGTATGTGAGAGATATTCACTTATTATAAAAATACGATAATTAAGTGGGCTGATTGAAGTGTCTAGTTATTTTCAAAGGAATTAGTATACAAGATGTTTGCACATTTCCTTTATCTACAAATACATTAAATATAAATTTTAGAAGTAAGCGCTTTTTTCTTATGGTTTTTAGGGGTATAATTAGATTATTAAGTATTTAAATATTCATTGCACTATAGGTGATAGAGACAAGAACCACGTTGTCATCTATAAAGTATGTGAAGCAGCAGATTGTGAAAATGGGATATACCTATTTTTGCCAGGGAGACAATCAAACTTTGAACAGCGATGGTTTTTGTGTCACGATAAAAAATGAACAAACGAAAAGGGGGACTGGATTGTTATGAACAATTTGCATAACAAGACAGATGTTGTGCTCATCGGTGGCGGTGTTATGAGTGCGACGTTAGGTATGTTGTTAAAAGAAGTACAACCAGATTGGGAGATTAGTGTGTTTGAGCGCCTTGATAAGTGTGCTGAGGAAAGTTCAAATGCATGGAACAACGCAGGAACAGGGCATTCTGCATTGTGTGAACTCAACTATACAAAAGAACAAGCGGATGGGTCAGTTGACATTACAAAAGCCATCCATATCAACGAACAATTCCAAGTATCTAAACAATTTTGGGCACATCTTGTAAAAACAGGACAACTGCCTGAACCTGAAAAGTTTATTCGTTCTGTTCCACACATGAGCTTTGTGATGGGAACAGATAATGTACGATTTTTGAAAGCACGTGTAGAAGCACTTAAAAATAACAATCTATTCAAAAATATGACGATTTCTGATGAACCTGAAACTTTGAAAAAATGGGTACCTCTTATGATGGAAGGGCGTCAAAATCAAACAACACCAATTGCAGCAACTCGTGACCATTCAGGGACAGATGTGAACTTTGGTTCGTTAACAAGCCAATTGCTGACACGTATAGAAGAACGTGGTGGCGGTGTGTATTATGAACATGAAGTATTAGACTTGAAACAGAATAATGATAAGACTTGGACAGTTAAGATTCGTGACATTCAAGAAGATAAGGTATTCACGGTCGTTTCTAAATTCGTGTTCATCGGTGCAGGTGGCGCGAGTTTACCACTTTTACAAAAGACAGGTATCCCAGAGTCAAAACATGTCGGTGGTTTCCCAGTCAGTGGCTTATTCCTTGTTTGTAAAAATCCAGAAGTTGTTGAAAAACATCATGCGAAAGTATACGGGAAAGCCAAAGTCGGTGCCCCACCAATGTCAGTACCTCATTTAGATACGCGTTACATTGATGGAGAACGTACATTATTATTTGGACCGTTCGCTGGTTTCTCACCAAAATTCTTAAAACAAGGTTCATATTTCGACCTTATCAAGTCAGTGAAACCAAACAACCTACTAACAATGCTTGCAGCAGGTGCCAAAGAAATGCCACTTACAAAATATTTAGTGCAACAACTCATGTTATCTAATGATGAACGTATGGATGATTTACGTGAGTTTGTGCCAAATGCGAAAAATGAAGACTGGCGTGTTGTCGTTGCAGGTCAACGTGTTCAAGTTATTAAAGACACTGCCAAAGGAAAAGGGACATTGCAATTCGGTACAGAAGTGATTGCATCTAAAGATGGTACATTAGCAGCGTTACTTGGTGCGTCACCAGGTGCATCAACAGCAGTACCTGTTATGTTAGATGTGATGCAACGTGCTTTTGGTAAGTCATTCCCTGATTGGCAACCAAAAATTAAAGAAATGGTCCCATCATTCGGTACAAAACTAAGTGATGATGATGCATTATATGAAAAAGTGAATAAAGACGTTGTAAAATATTTACAACTCGATTCTGAAGCGAAATAATAATAAAAGCCATTGGCATACGAAAGTATCGGTGATTCCGACATCTTTCAGCCAATGGCTTTTTTTCTATGGAATGGGTAATGTCATCGTAAATGTGGTCCCTAATTCTGGTGTACTTTGCACTTTAATGGTCCCGTGATGACGTTCAATAATCGATTGTGAAATCGCTAAACCAAGGCCATTACTATCAGTATGTGATGAAGCTTTATAGAAACGTTCAAAAATATGTGATACCGTTTCTTCATCCATTCCAGGACCATCATCTTCAACAGTAATCACGATTTGATCCGTCTGTTGTGATAACGTGATGTCAATCATGCCATACTCGGGTGTATATTTAATCGCATTGCGAATGATATTTCCAATCGCTTGTGTAAGAAGCCGTTGATTTCCTTGATAAGAGACATCAGCCAGTTCATAGATCATACTGAGTGACTTTTGTTCAATGGTATAACGCTCATTAGATACAATATCTTTGATAAGTGTATCTAATTGGAATGATTCATCAAATTGCAAATGGCCACCATTATCCATCTCTGATAAAAGCAAGAGCTGTTGTGTTAACTGGCTCAAACGGTGTGTTTCGTTATAAATACGTTCAATATATTGATTTTGACTTTCTTTATTCGATTCATTTTGCAGCTGATTCAGCAAGTGATGAATATGTGTTAAAGGTGTTTTAAATTCATGAGATACATTTTGAACGAAGTGCTGGCGCATGTCGTCCAACTGTTTGAGCGACACACGCATCGTATCGAAATGTTGTTGTAACGTTCCAATCTCATCTGTACGTGTCACTTGGATAGGTGTTGTAAAATCGCCGGCCATCATGCGTTCTGTAGCTGTTTTCAATGCTTTGACAGGTTTCACCAAAGCGTAAGTAGACCAAATAACCAGTAAGATTGAGAAAATCACGAGAAGTATTAACAATACAACTAAGAAATAGCGAAATTCTCCTAGTAAATAATTAATATCTGGACGTATAAAAACAGCGTAGTTTCCAGAAGTCGTTTGAAATCGTGTTCCAACCGTATTACGTGATTCATTGTCAAAAAAGCCAGTAATCGCAGGGTTAAAGGGACGTTCACGAATCCCATGATAATCTTCTCCTGCAAGGACACGATCAATTGTTTGAGGACTTAAATTATATTTTCGGAATGATGCACCATAATGTTTAACATGATGTTGTTCATCGACAGCAATCACTTGATAATTTAAGTCGCCGAGTAAGCTTAAATATTGAGAAAAAGATGCTTCATTATGCACATTATCAGTACTATTTGCACGTTGTAACGTTGTCATGACTTTGACGTCATTCTGTTCTTTAAGGACAAAGTGATAGTACACATTCGTGATAAGAAAACTTGCCAGCGCACTAATCAACATAACGGTCAATGTGTAGAAAGCAAGGCGATAATAGAGTGATTTAAACATGATCTGTCACCCGATAACCAACACCACGCAATGTTTCAATGTGAATCGTTGCACCGAGCTTTTTTAAGCGTTGGCGCAAACGTTTAACATGCACATCCACCGTCCGCGTATCCCCTTCGTAGTCAAATCCCCAAATCTTAGTAATGAGTGTTTCACGTTCAAAAACTTGTTCGGGGTATGAAATAAGTAAATTCAGCAATTCAAACTCCTTGTTCGGGAGTACGAGTACTTTAGACTCTATCTTTGTTGTCCGTTCTACTTGATTAATGATGACATTGCCCAGTTGAATTTGAGTGTTTGTCTGGATTTGATAACGTCGTAGAACTGCTTTGATGCGAAACATTAATTCTGCCACTTCAAATGGCTTTGTGACATAGTCATCTGTCCCTGCTAAAAAGGCACGTTCTTTATCACTCAGTGCATCTCGAGCAGTGAGCATAATAACGGGATAGTTATAATCATATTTCAATGTCTGGCATAGATCGAATCCATTCATACCATCCATCATCACGTCAACAATCGCAATATCAATGGCGTGATCTGCGACATAGTCAAGCGCAGACTCTGCATTGGGCTGTGTTACAGCATGATAACCTTCGCGTGTCACATGTGTCTCTACATATGACAGAATATCGGGGTCATCATCAACAATTAAACAAGTTACAGCCATACATACACCTCTTTCTTCTTTATATACATACAGCCATTCTATCACAGCAAATATCAAGTCACATAATCTGGTATGTTTCCTGGGAAATATTAAAAGAGTAGCCTACATGATCATTTTAAAAAGCATATATTCCATCCACATAGCATCTTAATCTTCTGCTTATTTCAAAAAATGTCAGAGTGTTCATATTGAGTTCATATAAGACTCGTATAGTTAAGACATGATCAGAACGAGAAGGGAGATATGAACGATGAAATTAGCGATATCAGAATTAACTTTTTATAAGTTTCGATATGCACTGATATTATTTATTGTTGTTTTATTAGCAAGCATGGTGTTATTTATTACAGGCCTTGCGCAAGGATTAGCGCGAGAAAATGTTTCGATGTTGAATGGCTTCCAATCAGAGCGTTATGTTATTCAAAAAGATTCAGAGGACTTATTGGAAAAGTCACGCTTCACACCTGAAACACAGTCAGAGATAGAAAAAGTCACTGGTGAGAAACCAATTAAAATAGCGCAAGTATCTACAAAGTTTAAAGACTACAAAGAAGACATGTTGTTCACCAATATTCCTAAAAAGGAACAACCCAAATTAAAGAAAGGGCATTACCCTCAAAGTGAACAAGAGGTTGTGTTGAACAGCAAGTTGAGTGGTGAAGGTATTCATGTTGGCGATTGGATCAAAGTACCAGAAAAAGATAAAAAATTGCAGGTAGTGGGGTTCTTTGATCATACGATGCATTCACATGCCAATGTGGCGATGATGACAGATGAAGGTCTCACAAAAGTTGCAGGAAAACAAGTAGCAACAGCGATGTATCCATTACATGATGCAAGTGATCGCACAATCAAAGATTTAGAAACTATTGATGGCGTGAAAGTTGCTTCTAAAGATGACTTAAAAGCAGCCATTCCAAGTTACCAAGCAGAACAATTACCACTGAATATGATGGTAGTCAGTCTGTTTCTAATTACAGCAATTGTATTAGCAGCCTTTTTCTATGTGATGACCATTCAAAAAACGCCAGAAATTGGTATTTTAAAGGCCGTGGGTATTAAGACCGGTCACTTATTATGGGCATTAATTCTTCAGATTTTATTTGTAACGATGCTCGGTGTATTCATCGGTATTGGATTAATTGTTGGGTTATCCATGTTTTTACCAGCAACGATGCCGTTTGTCGTAACGCCAAATATTATTATGTTGACCATTCTTATTTTTATTGTGGTCACGTTAGTCGGTGCGTTATTATCCTTTATTCACGTATATAAGATTGATCCGATAGAAGCAATAGGAGGTGGCGTTGCATGAGTTTAAAAGTTGAAAACCTCATCAAAACATTTGGACAAGGTGATACAGAAACGACCGTATTAAAAGGGTTGAATTTTGAAGTACAGCCAGGAGAATTTGTGATATTAAATGGTGCATCAGGTTCTGGGAAATCTACATTATTGACGATTCTCGGAGGGTTATTAACCCCAACTGAAGGTGCCGTCATCATTGATGATCAAGACCTTACACAAATGTCGTCAAAAGAAAGAACGGACAAACGTTTGAAAGATATTGGGTTTATATTCCAAGCATCTCATTTGTTACCGTATCTGAAAGTAAAAGAGCAATTGATTTTAGTAGGACAGGAAGCGGGGATGTCTAAAAAAGATGCAGATACCCGTGCAACGACTTTGTTGAAACAAATTGGTTTAGGTCATCGTTTAGACGCTTATCCACATATGTTATCCGGTGGTGAAAAACAACGTGTGGCAATTATGCGTGCTTGGATGAATCAACCGAAATTGTTATTGGCAGATGAGCCTACAGCTAGCTTGGATGCAAAACGTGCGATAGAAGTGGTGGATATGATTAAAGCACAAGTTCGTGATGAGCAAGCCATTGGTATCATGGTAACGCATGATGAGCGTTTGTTTGAATATGCAGATCATATCTTTTACTTAGATAGTGGCGAAATGATTCAGAAATAATATTAAAAAGGACTGTACAAATGTGGCTAGGCATTTGTATAGTCCTTTTACAATATAGAAAATAAAATGTGTATCAAGACAAAGACAAGCCATGCATATGGATAATGCAATAATACGCCACAATAATCATGAAGATAAGAACGTGCACGATATCGAAGCGGAGAGATAGCACCATAGCCATCAGCTGAAAGTTTAAAGCGCTGTGCGATACGCAATGCACGGAGCAGATGGAAGTCACTCGTCACAATCGTACAATATGCATGGGAAGGAATGGATGGCTGGCTATATTTAATGTTTTCTTGTGTATTCGTTGACTGGTCTTCTAGGGTAATCTGCTCACTTGGAATACCTAGTTGTATTAAGTAATGCTGCATCGCCAGTGCCTCTGAGATAGGTTCATCAGCCCCTTGTCCACCACTCACAATCCAGTTTGTCTTATTATGAGAAATCTTGAATGCGGCATCCAAACGTGCTCGAAGTAATGGAGAAACACTTTCTGTGACAATACCTGCCCCTAATACGAGTAGTATATCAGGTGATTTTTGAGGTTTTGTCTGTCGTAAATACCAAGAAAAGTACAGATAGTAAGGCAAAGTTAATAAAAATACGAGTGATAAAGCGTATAGTAGTTTAAACCAAAAACTGATTACTGGTGGCATGAGCGTGATGAGTAAAAAGCTTCCGAAACATAAACTTGTAACCGCCATGATATAGCAGCTTAGTCGCCATATAAAATGTCGACCGTCTGGGTGTGTCCATAAGGTTTTACGTTGCTTGATGAATAGATATCCTAAAACAAGGAATGCCATAAAAAGACTTGGTAAAGGTAATGAATGTGTTGTAACACTAAGTAATGTAGCTAACATATTGAGCAGTAAAAAAGCTTGGAAATAAGGTAATGATTGATGTCTGTATGGGATATACATCGCCATACTTATTAGAATCAGATATAATAATGTCATAATTGAATGTATGAGTCCCATATCGAACCTCCTTTATGAAATCTATCATACTAGAGTTTTTAGATATAATGGTAGAAATGGGTGGTTTATTTATTAAAAAATGATTGCTAAGATATTGGGGATATGGATATGAAAAACAGAGGAGTGCAAGCCATGTCAAAACATGACATTATGAATCAACACATTCGCTTTATGGGTGAATTTCTAACAAACGTAAATGCTTTAACAGCCGGGGTGTTAAAAGATTTACGTATACAGTATGCGATATCGAATGAACAATCAAGCGTATTATTAATGCTGTCACATGAGAAGGCATTAACTTTAACAGAGATTACAATTAGACAAGGGGTTAACAAAGCGGCAGTGAGCAGACGAGTGAAGAAATTATTAGAATTGGAACTCGTTAAGTTTGCTTATATGAGTGATGATGCAGACAGACGTCTCAAATATATTGAACTGACAAAATATGGCTGGGATTTTGTACATGATTCACGCAATTTAATTACAAATTTAGCGACAGAAGTATTATCCGATATTCCATTAGATGAAATAGAAGAAACACGTGCTGTTCTAGAAAAAATAGATACGCGTTTAAAAGGTCTCGTACAAAAAAGTACATCTTCATAATAGATCATATCGTGGGATTTGCGCGTTTACTTGCAAGGATAAGTCACTGCGAAGAACATCTAATTAGTAGTCAAATTCAATTGATAGATGTTATGATTGTCAATCAGTAATGTACAATCGTGGCTATGTATCAATTAAGAGGAGGTAGACTGATGAAGCAATGTCCATATTGTCACAATCAATTGAATAAACAACAATGTTTGGATTGTGGCGTACAAGTGCATTTCTCTGCAGATCCACCTTCTAAAGAAAGTTCACAAGCGGATAATAAGAAATCAATTAAAAAATGGATTCCATTGATGATTATTGGTTTTCTTAGTGTCTTGTTAGTCATTTTATTTTTATTATTACGAAATTTTAATTCACCTGAAGCACAGGCGAAAATTTTAGTGAATGCGGTTAATAATCATGATACTGCTAAAGTGTCCAACCTGATCAGTACGAAACAAAATAAAGTGGGTCGCCAAGAAGCGGAACGTTATATTACTTTTATTAAGGAAGAAATGGGGATGACATCTTTCGAGAAGAAGGTATTTCACCAGGTGGCACAATTTGATGATAATTCACCCGTTTCATATGTCGTGAAGACGGATAAGGATCAAGATGTTTTACGTATTAGTAAAAATGGTCGACGTTACTTAATTTTTGACAATCTTAGCTTTCAAGCGCCTATGAAAAAAGCAGTGCTTCAGACAGATGCAACAGCGAGTTATGAATTCCAGGCTAATGAAAGTAAGAAGAAAGTCATGGGTAAACAAGGAGAATCTATTGATATTGGCCAATATATCCCGGGAAATTATGTATTAGATACGACTAAGACGACATCACGTGGTACATATCAAGGTAAGTTGAAGTTTAATACAGCATCGAGTGACCATGATACAGTTAAGGTAGAAGAGGATTTTGAAGAAGCACGTATAAAAGTCAATTTAAAAAACGATGCTGCATTAGAGCAAGCATCACGTAAAGTGCAAATCAATGGTGAAACTTTAGATTTAAGAGAAGATGGCACGTATGGTCCATTCCCATTAAATAAAGCTTTAACCATCACAGCTGAAGGTAAATCTAAAGGGAAATCATTCAAGGCAACAACCGCTACGATTGCTGAAGGTGATGTGAAGCAATCCAATGAAGTAACAGTAGAATTTGATGCACAGGAGATTGAAAAGCATAATAAAGCAAAAGAAAAAGATGTTAAAGATAAAATCACGGACTTTATTAAAAAATACACATCGGCACGTAATAAAGCAGGAGAAAATAATAGTATCGTGACTATTAAACCCTATTTATTAGAAAATACAACATTCTATCAATCATTGCAGTCAAGCGTACCGAAACAACAGCAACAGCAAAATCCCAAAGTGACTGATGTGAATCGATCACAAGACTTTTACTCTGTTACTGTTGAATCAGAAACGGGTGAAGGTGATGCTGTTCAAGCGCACTACTTATTACAAGGCGATGATAACGGCAAAAATTTAAAAATCGTTAACTATGAGGCTTATTAAGCAGCATAGTTAACGGTTTTTTATATTGTCATGTTTAAGTTTCTGCTTGCAATTTGATGCGACTTTTGAGATGTTGACATTAATGAAGGAAGGGGTTGGACAGGAAAATGACATTTACAGAAAGATTGTATCAGCGTGTTGCACCGATTTGGGATAGTTATTTAGATCATCCATTTGTGAAAGGGATTGGTAATGGCACCTTAGATAAGGAAAAATTTAAACATTGGCTAAAGCAAGACTACGTATACTTAGTTGACTATACGAGATTATTCGCATTGGGTGTTGCAAAAGCCCGTGATTTAAAGACGATGACATTATTTGGCACATTGGTCCATGAAACGTTACATACTGAGATGCAGTTACATAGAAATTATGCTGCAAAGTTTGGTATTTCTGAACAAGAATTGGAAGAAACATTAGCTGCAAGTACGACAATCGGTTATACGAGTTATATGTTGGATCAAGCACAGCGTGGAGATATTGCGCATGTGGTTGCTGCAGTACTTACATGTACATGGAGTTATAATTATATCGGTCGTGCATTGAATGAAATTGAAGGCGCATCGGAACATCCATTTTATGGTGAGTGGATTGACATGTATAGCTCAAACGACTTTACACAATTATCGGACGCATTGATTGCTATGATGGATGAAATTGCAGAAGGTAAAAGTGAAGCAGAGTTACAGGTGTTAGAAGATATTGTTATACGCACAAGTTATTATGAATATATGTTTTGGGATATGGCAGAAAAGCAGGAAATGTGGTCGATACCAGACCATTTAGGTAAATAAAAAAGGAGTGGGAGAGAGGTTGTGAGAGAAGCGCTTAGAATTTGAGCAGAATTCGAGCGATGAGTAAAATCGCTTTTTGATTTTATCGAATCGCAAAATTCTGTCGAAAATTCTGCTTCTCGAACACTGACAATCGGTTTCCCAGAGCACAAATTTATTATGTCTCAACCCCGTCGTCCCACCCCGGCAAGAGTGACTAGAAGTTTTGCAGTAGCTGATTGATATGTGACTACGTTTATTCAATAAACTTGTCACACATCTAATCATCTTTGCAGGGGAACTACGACAAAATCATTATAAATTTTTATGATTTTTGTAGTGCTCCCAAAGTTTTCAAAAAACGCATTTTCACTTCAGACACCTACTGCCACTATCCTTATTTCTATATTTAAAAGAAAGGAGCTGAGCACTATGTCTCAGCTCCTTTCCTACGATTAGTCAAGCACTTTATTTAAGTGAGTGCTAAAAAAGGCATCACTAAATAAACCTATGTTAGTAAAAAATTTTTGGAATGTGTTATTATGATGGTAGATAGGTTATCAGTGCGGTGACATTCGATAATCGTATTCTTTATTGTTAATAACTAAGTGATGAATAGTTTTTAACAGCTTGTTCACACAAGCAATAACTGCAGTCTTATGGCCTTTTCCATAAGGCTGTTCTTTTAATTTATAATAGTAATCAACAATGTGGTTGGCATATAGTCTTTGTACTTTCAACATGTTTTGTACAATGATGTAAAATAATGACCTTGCACGTTTATTTCCTCGCTTATTTATTTTGTCTTTGTAATGTGTTTTTCCTGATTGATATCTTTTTATATCAATACCAATATAAGCATTCAGCTGTTTATGAGAAGTGAAAGCACGTATATCACCTAGTTCTCCAATTACCATAGCTGCAGTTAACTCTCCAATACCTGGAATAGATGTTAATATTTTAAATTCATCAAGTGTTTGAGCTAAGTCAATAAGTTGAGTTTGAATGGCTAATTGTCTTTCCATTGAATTAAGTAAATCATCAATTGTGTAGATGAGTTTATCTACGAAGAATGAATCAGCGGGTACTGATGGATAACTTTCATTCGTATAAGAAACTAACTTCTCCACATATGAATTTACCTTTTTGTCTGACAATCGTTTATTAGTACTATTAGCGATTAGCTCTTTCAATTTTGATACATTATTAACATCTACATAATCTGGATGTGGAAATAGCTTCGCAACTCTCAACGCGATTTTAGAGTATCTGTCTTTAAATAAAATTTGTAGTTCTGGAAAGGTCATATCTAATAACTGAATCAATGTACTTTTTAAGTATGTCATTTGATTAGAAAGTTCTTCATAATATCTTGTCACTTCTCTTATTTTGATGTGAATATCTTTTATCATATTTTGAGATGGTTGCTTATTATAATGCTTCGCAAGATTTGCCAACTTATGAGCATCTGATTTATCTGTTTTCCATGTTCTAAGTGTATTTGTCATTAACTTAGACTCTAACGGATTCACTATACTGTAAGGGATGTAATTTTCATTACAGAATCTTTCTAGCGGTTTGGAATATATACCTGTTGATTCAAGAAGGATATAAATCCCTGCATATTGTTTTACATAATTCAATAGATTTTCAAAGCCGCTTTTATTATGAATTAATTCAAACTCGTCTATAAAAGTTTCGTTTGAATAATGTGCAATAAAGCTTTTCCCTTTCCCTACATCGATACCAAAATATTCGATATAAATCACTCCTATTCTTTTTATCTAAGAAGCTTTAACTTCACTGACCCTTATTTTTTTCACTTTCCCATACACGATCTCACTGGACCCAACATACTAAAATCGAATTAATAAGGAGAGTGAAGTTCTCCAGTTTTTTATACGGATTCGTTGACCCTCGGAGCTGTTCGGAGCACTTCTCTCTACTACTATTCCATAAACTCAAATAATGCGCTATTGGCAAATTTTAGTAAATAAAAAAGTAGTGAAGTTACCTACCGTCGTAGATTTCTTCACCACTAATCTTAGTATGTTTATACTTATAAACGCATACCGACTTTTCGATTGCGGAAGAATAAGCTGATTAAATAAAGGAACGCAGCAATACCAGTAAAAATAATGGCATTGTGTACGGCGTTTGATTCGGCAAGTAACGATGTCGCCTCAATATTTCCAATGATTGCTTCCAGCGGTGCCAGTGATTCAGACAATTGCGTTGCTGCATTACGAATGATGAATAAAAGACCGACTGGAATGAAAAATACAACTAATGAGATAAGAAAATTAAAAATCTTGAGCAATGTCCGATTAAATACAAGCGTCAAAATAGCTAAAACAATATTAACAAAACATAAAATATAGAAGAGGTTAATAATCCATAATAGGCGTGATAGCTCCTCTTCAAAATTGGATAAGTCCACAAAAGCTTGGCTACTCAATTGTTGTGTAAATTGCTGGAATTGATGATAGTTCACATCTTGATTTAGCAAGTGAGACGTAAACAAAGGATCGCGATACATACTGTAAGCAGCGATAGCAGTGAGTACCATTGCGATTAAAGTTAAAATAAAGCTCACCCAAGAGCGTTGTTTTCTAGTGCGTCGGGCATGATAAACAACTTGTGTATCATGATGCGTCGGTTGGTTCATAAATATCCTCTTTTCTGTATCTAGTCATAGTCAACTTGTCACAATAATGATTTATTATATTATAAGATAACGCAGTTTCAAAGTTATTGTATACGCATATATTAAAATGATGTTCCGTTATGATAAACTGGACAAGATTGAAATCATTATATTCATCAAAGCGGTTATAGAAATCATGAAATTCTATCGACATGCTCTTTCAATTATAGAATGGGCTCATTATAATGGATTTATGATAAAAATTTAAAAAGTGAGGGATCGTATTGAAACGAAATATTATGAGTAAGTTAATGGGGCGTTATTTGTCTCATCAACGACACATGAAGTTTAAGACAGAACCAGAGATACAGGCTTTTTTAGACAAACGTCGCGTGTTGAATGAAGAAAAGCATAAGCAACCAGATCAAATTAATGTTAAATCTAATCTCGTCAAGGACACATTTGATGAGATGCAAGTATTTCGTTTTAATTTCGGTCATCACATTAAAAATAAAATTTTATATATTTATGGTGGTACGTTCGTATTGCAACCTTCTGCTTTCCATTGGCGCTTTATGGACAAGTTGGCATATGAAACTTTACATGAAGTGGTCATGCCAATTTATCCGAAAGCACCTGCCAATACTTATCGTGAAACGCATGCGGCAATTGAAGAAGCGTATCGTCGTCTATTGAAAGAAACAGAACCAGAAAACATTGTGATTATGGGTGATGCATCTGGTGGTAACATGGGCTTGAGCTTTGTTCAAAGTTTATTGAAGCAAGATGAGTTGCCATTGCCTGGAAAACTTTATTTAATTTCACCTTGGTTAGATTTATCACTTTCAAACCCAGATATTACAGAACAAGTACAAAAACAAGATCCAATTCAAAATATCTTTACATTACAAGAAGTTGCAAAAGTATGGGCAGACGACTTGGAACGTAAAGATCCACGAATTTCGCCAATGTACGGTAGTGTACGTGGTTTACCACCTGTTTATATGTTCGGTGGTACAAGTGAAATCTTCTATCCGGATATGTGCCGTTTGAGTAATTATTTTGATGCGGAACAACAACCATTACATTTCTATGAATATAAAGATATGGTAACAGCTTTCCCATTATATCCAATTGTAGAATCGCATAAAGTATTAAAACAAATCCGTAAAACGATTGATCAATAGGTTTAAATAAAGAGCCAACAACAAATCTGAGATTGTTGTGGCTCTTTTATCTTTAAAGGAGAGACTATAAAGATTTCACGAAACAAAAGAGAATTTGGGCTACATCAACAACTCAATTAATAGAAATTACAATTATTATTTCTATTTCTTTATAAATAAATCACAGAAAATATCGACAATCCAAAAATGTAAGCGCTATACTAAATTTAGTGATTTAAATTTAAAGTACTAAATAAAAATTAAAGAGGTGTTTTTATGAAGATAATTAAAAACAAACCACAAGACCAAAATACTAATTTCTCAGTAATGTACAGTGCTAAAAGAACGAATTAAAAATTTTATTGAATGATTGATAGAAAGAGCTTCTTGTTTTTAGCCAAGGCGCTTTCACAATGTCTATCAAGCAAAAATCTAAGGGGGATATTAACATTTTTGCAACATTAAATAAGTATCGGTCTGCGAGAACTTTTTTGATTTTTAGTATATTTTTCTATCTTTCTATGTATGTTTCTAAAACAGTTCATGCACTTTGGTTTGATGAAAATAACGCTTTAGCTTTTTTTGGTTTTTCATATACTATGATGGCTGTTGCAGGATCCCTTTCTTTTTTTACAGGCAAGATAGGAGATATTGTTTCACCTAATTTTGCATTAAAGATAGGGGTCATATTTTATTCAGTAGGATTATTTTTAAGGATTTTCACTCAATCTATGTTAATAGCTGGACTTTCAGGGTTCATTGCAGGATTGGGAGCATCATTAGTTATTATTTCAATGAAATTTTGGATATTATCCATTGGTACAGAAGAAGATAGACCGGCTGTTGCGTCTATTAAAGAAATAAGTTCAAGTATTGGATCTACTATTGGAACGACGGTTTCTGGTATATTAGTTGCTCTTTTAGCATATTTTTTTAGTTCACCTTTATTATGTGTATTAATACTTTCTTCTGTATTTTGTCTTTTTACAGCTTTATTGATTCCTAAGTTCCCTAAAAAAGAGGATAAAGAAAATGGTGAAAATAATAATTCAGAAATAAAATCTAAATTAAAATATAAACCACTTATAGTAAGAACGATTATCTTTGGAGTGGTAGCAGGTTTGTCTATTAGTTTGATTAACCCTTTTGTTCCTATTATCTTGAAAAATCAAGGTATATCAATTTCATTAATTGGATTTTTTATGGCTGTAATAAGTGTAACAGCAATTTTTGCAACACCACTGTTTGGTAACAAAAGTGTAAATAAGCATAAGCGTTGGATATTTTTTGTCTGTGAGCTATTAACAGGGTTAACCATTTTACTCTTTTTACAGAAACATTTAGCTGTGATTGTTTTGGTTATTTTGATTTTAAGAGCGACATTTCAAACTGGATCAATTATTACTCAAGAATTGATGGAGTTAGAAATTTATCCTAAAGAATATCTAGGGTTTTTATTCGGTATTTCTCAATCAGCATTTTTTATAGGAGATGCTTTAGGGGGTGTCATGGGAGGCTATGTGTATGATTTAAATATTAAATATGCTTTAATCATTTGTTCTTCCTTTTTTATTTTGAATTCTATAGCATTCCCCATTTTTTATAAATATATCTTGATTAAAAATAAGGAGAGGGGAAATGTATTACAGTGATTTATCTAGAGAACTCATATGATTAGCTTTTGATAAAATGATATCCCTATTTTCTTCAAGGATAATAATATTGTACTAGAGGAAAAAGTGATTTAATCTTTTGAAGTGGACTTGATTACCTGTATTTCATTCCTGTATTTCATTAAGACGTAGTCCTTTTTTTCTTATAATAAATATGAGGGTATTTTAATTTGTTGAATGCTCATGGCGTACTAAAGTGTATTTGTATCAAAAAAAACTCATGTAACTTTGGATGGTTCACATGAGACAATGGCGTATAGAGTAAGTTATATTTCACCAATGCTTATTACTTTTAGTCGATTGCTGGTCGGAGTAATCGGCTATTTTTTTATATTTATATTAAATTTTCAAAAAATTCCCGTGCAATTAATTAAAGTTTTTAGTAAAATAACTCTTATATATAAATTTTAAAAATAAAGTAGATGTACGGTGGAAAGATTGTCAAAGGATATTTTCACTTTAGTTACAAGTTGTGATGGTGTAATTGATACATAGTTGACGTTGCTAAGCTATCACAAATTTTTAATACTAAGAGGAGAGATTCCATGGATTTATTGATCGGTACGTTATTTTTGGTTTTAGTTCTTGTGATTTTTACTTTATTCACTTACAAAGCACCAAATGGGATGCGCGCAATGGGGGCGTTGGCTAACGCTGCAATTGCGACTTTTTTAGTTGAAGCATTCAATAAATATGTCGGAGGCGAAGTGTTAGGTATCAAGTTTTTAGGTGAACTTGGGGATGCTGCTGGTGGTCTTGGTGGTGTAGCCGCTGCCGGGTTAACAGCACTTGCGATCGGTGTATCACCTGTATACGCACTTGTAATTGCTGCGGCATGCGGTGGTATGGATTTATTACCTGGTTTCTTTGCAGGTTATATGATTGGTTACTTAATGAAATATACAGAAAGATATGTACCAGATGGTGTGGACTTAATTGGTGCAGTACTTATCGTTGCACCGCTTGCACGTTTGATAGCAGCTGGTTCAACACCAGTCGTGAATAATACACTTTTGAAAATTGGAGATATTATTCAAAGTTCAACAGATACCAATCCAATTGTGATGGGAATTATTCTTGGTGGTATCATTACCGTTGTAGGTACAGCACCACTAAGTTCAATGGCATTAACAGCATTACTTGGCTTAACAGGAGTACCTATGGCAATTGGTGCAATGGCTGCCTTTAGCTCAGCATTTATGAACGGTACACTATTCCATCGTTTACGTCTTGGTGACCGAAAAGATACTATTTCTGTAAGTATTGAGCCATTATCACAAGCTGATATTGTATCAGCGAACCCAATTCCAGTTTATTTAACAAACTTTGTGGGTGGTGCAGCAGCTGGGCTTGTTATTGCATTGTCAGGTATGATTAATGATGCAACAGGAACAGCAACACCGATTGCAGGTTTTCTCGTGATGTTTGGTTTTAATGACTGGACGACAGTTGTCATGTATGGTGTCGTTATGGCAATCATAGGACTTATTTCAGGATTTTTAGGTTCTATCGTCTTTAAAAATTATCCGATTGTGACGAAAAAAGACATGATTGCGCGTGGCGCGGCAGATGCATAAAAATATTAAAAAGTCGATTGCATGAGCGATCGGCTTTTTTGGAATATAAATGAACACTTGTATTAAGTAAAAAGATTGATATAGTGTTAATTAATACAATCTTAAAAGTATGAAGGGGATGTTAAAGATGAAGTTAGGATTGATTGGTATTGGAAGAGTAGGGAGTCAGATTTTAACAGATGTACAATATTTAAATTTATTTTCAGATATCGTTGTGATTGATACGAATGAATCACTGGCGAGAGGCGAAGTGTTGGATCATCAGCATGCACAAGGTTTAAAATCTACGAATCATATTAAACATACTAAGATTAGTGGTGAAGAAATCTACGACGGTAGGTAACTTCACTACTTTTTTATTTACTAAAATTTGCCAATAGCGCATTATTTGAGTTTATGGAATAGTAGTAGAGAGAAGTGCTCCGAACAGCTCCGAGGGTCAACGAATCCGTATAAAAAACTGGAGAACTTCACTCTCCTTATTAATTCGATTTTAGTATGTTGGGTCCAGTGAGATCGTGTATGGGAAAGTGAAAAAAATAAGGGTCAGTGAAGTTAAAGCTTCTTAGATAAAAAGAATAGGAGTGATTTATATCGAATATTTTGGTATCGATGTAGGGAAAGGGAAAAGCTTTATTGCACATTATTCAAACGAAACTTTTATAGACGAGTTTGAATTAATTCATAATAAAAGCGGCTTTGAAAATCTATTGAATTATGTAAAACAATATGCAGGGATTTATATCCTTCTTGAATCAACAGGTATATATTCCAAACCGCTAGAAAGATTCTGTAATGAAAATTACATCCCTTACAGTATAGTGAATCCGTTAGAGTCTAAGTTAATGACAAATACACTTAGAACATGGAAAACAGATAAATCAGATGCTCATAAGTTGGCAAATCTTGCGAAGCATTATAATAAGCAACCATCTCAAAATATGATAAAAGATATTCACATCAAAATAAGAGAAGTGACAAGATATTATGAAGAACTTTCTAATCAAATGACATACTTAAAAAGTACATTGATTCAGTTATTAGATATGACCTTTCCAGAACTACAAATTTTATTTAAAGACAGATACTCTAAAATCGCGTTGAGAGTTGCGAAGCTATTTCCACATCCAGATTATGTAGATGTTAATAATGTATCAAAATTGAAAGAGCTAATCGCTAATAGTACTAATAAACGATTGTCAGACAAAAAGGTAAATTCATATGTGGAGAAGTTAGTTTCTTATACGAATGAAAGTTATCCATCAGTACCCGCTGATTCATTCTTCGTAGATAAACTCATCTACACAATTGATGATTTACTTAATTCAATGGAAAGACAATTAGCCATTCAAACTCAACTTATTGACTTAGCTCAAACACTTGATGAATTTAAAATATTAACATCTATTCCAGGTATTGGAGAGTTAACTGCAGCTATGGTAATTGGAGAACTAGGTGATATACGTGCTTTCACTTCTCATAAACAGCTGAATGCTTATATTGGTATTGATATAAAAAGATATCAATCAGGAAAAACACATTACAAAGACAAAATAAATAAGCGAGGAAATAAACGTGCAAGGTCATTATTTTACATCATTGTACAAAACATGTTGAAAGTACAAAGACTATATGCCAACCACATTGTTGATTACTATTATAAATTAAAAGAACAGCCTTATGGAAAAGGCCATAAGACTGCAGTTATTGCTTGTGTGAACAAGCTGTTAAAAACTATTCATCACTTAGTTATTAACAATAAAGAATACGATTATCGAATGTCACCGCACTGATAACCTATCTACCATCATAATAACACATTCCAAAAATTTTTTACTAACATAGGTTTATTTAGTGATGCCTTTTTTAGCACTCACTTAAATAAAGTGCTTGACTAATCGTAGGAATCTGAGCTGTGGTGATTATTCAGATTTAGTCGATGCGGATGTGGTGGTTGTCACAGCAAGTGTTGAGACGGATCCCAATATGCCGGATAGAACGGCACTAACAAAAGGAAATGTGGCAGTTGTCACGGACATTATGAATCGCATTCATGCTGTGACACAGCAACCACTCATTGTTTTTGTATCAAATCCGGTAGATACGATGACCTATATCGCAACACAAGTGAATGATTATCCGAATGAGAAAATTATGGGAACAGGTACTTTACTAGAAAGTGCACGTTTTAGAACATTGATTGCAAACCATTATGGCATTGATCCAAAAAGTGTGGAGGCCTTTGTAATTGGGGAGCATGGGCAACATGCTGTTCCTGTATGGAGTAAGACGACCATCGCGGGTATGCCATTAGATGAGTTTGAGTCATTGTCAAATAAACCTAAAATTGACCGTACCCATATTACACAGCAGATTGATAAAGTTTCTTTTGATGTCTTTTATGATAAAGGATGGACGAATGCAGCTATTTCAAAGACGACTGTAGAATTAGTGAAAAGCTTGGTATTTGATGAAAAATCTATTTTACCACTTTCTTCTATTGTATCAAGCGGGCGTTTAGCAGTCAGCTTGCCGACACTTGTCACACGTCAAGGTGTGGAACAAGTCTTTGAAATTGCGTTGGATGCAACAGAACAGGAACAATTTGATCAGGCGCAAGACTACATTCAGCAAACAATTGACACACATTTTAAACATTAATATGAAAACACCGAATGAGGGTAGTGATGATAGCATGCATGAATTCCAAAAGCAGCTATTGATCATCGTACGTCCTGTTCGGTGTTTCTTTATAGGTTATTTTCGTGGAATGCCAATTTGATGACCTTGTTGTGTAGGCCATGTTTGTTCCCCTTGAGCGTTGTAATAATGTGCTAATTGTTGATAGATGTCTTCTGGATAGGGGGCTGAGCGACGTGTGTCATAATCAATACCCATCATCATCGTTTCACCAGTCGCACATAATGTATCTGTTTCCGTATCGTATAGTTCCATAAAGAAATGCGTTCTTTTGTGATCATAGTCATAAATGCGAACCTTTACATCAATGGTATGATCTTGTTCAACTTCTCGTATATAAGTAATGTGTGTTTCAAGTGTGAAGACTGTATAGTGTCGTGCCTTTCGTTCAGCTGTTGATAGACCGATTTGATCATGGAAGTGGTCGATAGCAAGACTAAAAACACGTGCATATTCGGCATCATTCATATGACCATTGCGATCAATCCAACTAGGATCTACATGAGTTTGATCTATAAAAGGATAATTAAGCATAAAGAGATCACTCCTTTTCATTTAATCTATTTCCAATATAGCATGAAGTAAATTGAAAAACACTTAGGGTTGCGTAATGGAGGAACGGTGTTATATACTTTAAAACGTAATTATTACGATTTAAAAAGGTGGGGCTATATCATGATAGAGAAAAAAGTACCAGTCACAGTATTAAGTGGTTATTTAGGTTCTGGTAAAACAACGTTATTGAATCATATTTTGAATCACCGTGAAGGACGACGCATTGCTGTGATTGTTAATGATATGAGTGAAGTAAATATCGATAAAGACTTAATTGCTGATGGTGGCGGTTTATCACGTACAGATGAAAAGCTTGTTGAATTATCGAATGGTTGTATTTGCTGTACGTTGCGTGAAGACTTATTACGAGAAGTAAAAGCAATCGCAGAACGTGGCGGTATTGATCAAATTGTGATTGAATCAACAGGTATTTCTGAACCAGTTCCTGTGGCACAAACTTTCTCTTATATTGATGAGGAAATTGGTATTGATTTAACAGAGTTATGCCAATTGGATACGATGGTAACAGTAGTGGATGCACATCGCTTTATGAGAGATTATCAATCTGAAGACTTATTGTTAGATCGAGATCAAGCAGTAGGTGAAGAAGATGAACGGACGATTGCAGACTTACTTATCGATCAAATTGAATTCTGTGATGTGCTAATACTGAATAAAACAGACTTAGTTTCTGAAGATGAAATGAATCGATTAGAAGCAATGTTAAGAAAGTTACAACCAACAGCTAAAGTCATTCGAACAGTTAAAGGACAAGTCGACTTAGATGAAGTTTTAGATACAGGCCTCTTTAACTTTGACAAGGCAAGTCAGTCTGCGGGTTGGATTCAAGAATTAGAAGCAGGCGGTCATGAAAACCATACACCAGAAACAGAAGAATATGGTATTTCTTCTTTCGTCTACAAACGACGTCTACCATTCCATGCAGAACGCTTTAATGATTGGTTGGAAAATATGTCTAAAAACATCGTACGTGCAAAAGGTATTGCATGGTTAGCCCAATATAATGAAGTCGCATGTCTCGTATCACAAGCAGGAAGTGTGGTAGATATTCATCCTGTTACTTACTGGGTGGCAGCGATGCCAAAAGCTGAACGAGGCGCTATCCTTCAAGAACGTGAAGATGTTCGTGAAGATTGGGATCCAGAATATGGAGACCGTCAAACACAGCTTGTGGTTATTGGTATAGATTTAGACGAAGCAGCTATTACAAAAGAGCTTGATGATTGCTTATTGAAAGCACATGAAATCGATGCAGATTGGTCACAATTAAAAGATCCATACGGTTGGCAAATTAGACGCCAAGCATAACAGAAAAGCACGATGCCAGTTTTAAAGTGGCATCGTGCTTTTTAACTTTATGGTCTGAATGATTCAATGAATAGTGTAATAATCGGTACACCGAGTAAGTCAACAAGGAAGGCACCTACGATAGGTACAACCAAGTATGCACGCGGTGAGTTACCAAACTTTTTCGTAATGGCATCTAAGTTTGCCATCGCATTTGGTGTTGCACCAAGTCCGTGACCAATGAAACCACCAATCATTACGGCTGCATCGTAGTCTTTGCCGAGTAAACGGAAGACAACGAAAATAGAGAACAATGTAACGAAAAGAATTTGGAATAACACGATAACTACAAGTGGTAAAGCAAGGTTATAAATTTCAGTTAACTGAATACTCATTAATGCAAGTGATAAGAACACACTTAGTGAAATATCACCAATTTGGTTTGTTAATTTCAAATCAACAAGGTTCAAGTTGAAAAGTTCTGAAATATTTCGAATGATTACAGCAATAAACATAGATGCAACATATAATGGAATGTTAAATCCAGTCGCTGCACTGAACTGTTCACCGAGGTATGTACCTAATCCAATACAGAATAAAATAATTGCCATTTGGATAAAGAATACTTCGTTTAGTGAGAAGTGTTTATGCAAACGTTTGTTGATATCAATTTCTGAGTAGTCTTTTTGAACAGCATCAACATTGCTAGGTGCTAAATCATACTTTTTGATGAGATAGCGTACAACGGGTCCCCCTAATAGACCACCAGCAACAAGACCTAATGTTGCAGCCGCAAGTGCAGCTGTGACAGCTGAATCAATGCCATAGTTTTGGATTGTTTGACCGTATGCTGCAGCGTTACCGTGTCCACCTTCCATTGACATGGCACCAGCTGTTAAGCCAAGAAGTGGATCAATATTTAATAATTTTGCAGCAGATACACCAATGATGTTTTGGAAAGTTGCAAGTACACCACATAAAATCCAGTAAACGATGAGTACTTTTCCACCTAGTTTTAATAATTTAAATGAAGCGCCAAGACCGATTGTTGTAAAGAATGCTAACATGAAGAAGTCTTGGAAAAATTTACCATCTAGTTTAATTGTAAGAACACCTGTTGACGATAAAATTGCCGAGATAATCGCAAAAATTAAGCCACCAATAACAGGTGCTGGGATGCTTAAACGATTGAAGATCTCAACCTTATTGATGATTGCTTGTCCGATGATGAGTAAAAGACAGGCGATAAACAAAGTCGTGATACTATTGAGTTCGATCATAGTATGTATTCCCCCTTAATTGTAAATTGAGAAAAGGCTTACAATGCCATACCATACAATTATACTTTTTAACGAATAAAAAATCTATATTTAATTGAATTTTTGATATAAGAATGTAATTTGTAAAGTTATATAATTTTTAATATTTCAAAATGATGAAGGTGTTTTGCTAGTACACAATCTATCATGATATCGTGTGAGCCGTATGACCTTTACGATATGCGGTAGGGGTCACACCGAAGAATTTTTTGAATGCTTTAGAGAACATAAGTGGTTCTTGATAGTCGACACGCGCAGCAATCTCCTGACTTTGCAGTGATGTTTCTTGTAGTAACTTGGCCGCTTGAGACATGCGAAGTTGTATTAAATAACTTTGTGGGGACTGATTTAAGTTCTGCTTGAATAGCTTGTAGAGATAACTGCGACTCATATTAACATGTTGCGCAACTTGCTCAATTGTAATGGTCTGCATATAAGAGTGATTCATAAAGCGAATGGCTTCTTGAACACTTTCATAAATACTTGTTTCGGGGCGTTCATGGTTCTTGGGCGATATTTGATACAATGCGTAAAGTAATTGGTACAGGTCGCTCATATGTTGAATATCGTCTGACTGCTCAATCGTATAACTTTGTGCTGTATAACACATGCGTTCTACCAATTTAGAAATCATAGTGGTATCAGATTTTCTAATAACAGGATTGTCAATGAGTTGTGTGCGTTTTAAGTAATCTGTTACAAGTTGTCCACTAAACCCGACCCAGTAATAGATCCAAGGATGATCTATAGAGGCGGCATAATGAACTTGCATGCCACGTTGTAACAAAAAGATATCACCTGTCTCTAATGGGTGCGTTTCTCCATTGTAACTAAATGATCCCTTTCCAGACATGACAACATGAAGTACTGCTTCCTTACTTACCTCATAACGATAACTAGTATGAGGCGTTCCTACCTCAATGCCACACTCATCTATATTTGCTTCGATATGGCGCTTTTTAAATTTTTTCCATAATAATTGCATGTTACTTACCATCCTGATTGCTACATAATATGGAAACATTTTAGCATATATTTTCATTATAATTGAATATAACTTTTATTTTTTATGTGCTAAATTTCTATAGTAAAAAAATAATTACATATGAATAATTAGGAGAAGAATTAATGATAGCAAGATGTGAAGAAATAATAGTACAAAGAGAAATAGAGAATAGTATTAAGGGGTATCGTCTGCCTTATATCAGTCATCACGAGTATTTTGAATATAAAGGAAAACATGAATTGCATGCTATCACAGTATTGGATGGAGGCTGGGAAGTGAAGGGGTCTCAGTTTGAAGAAACAGTATTTTATACAAAAACTTTTAGTATTCAAGACTATGATATAAGCAAAGATTATTTGATCGATGTACAGAAGTTAAAAAAAGAGTTGACTGTATGGATCAATGGAGAAGAATTAGCACATTTGGATCATGGAATATGTCAAATAACACATATGATACGACCTGAAAACAATCTAATAATCGTTCACACGCAGTCTTATGATGATATAGTAGAGATACGTCAACAATTGAATGGACTGATGATTATTGAGCGAGCAAACGATCGAATTGATGACTTTGAAGTACAGAGTAAATATATGTTTAGGAATCAAGAATTATATATTCAATTGAAGATTACTGATATTGAGGGTGCCCCGATACCGACATATACTGTTATGTGTTCGGAAGGTAATATCATTGCAACAGGAGATATTCATTTAGATGAAGTGAATGAAATGATTTGTCCTCAGCGTTCGGAATTTGAAAGAGGATATCTTCTTTTTATAGATACGGAAGATGAAACACTAGTTCATACCATTGCATAACAGATAAGGGGCTGAGACATAGTGCTCAGCTCCTTCCTTTAAATATAGAAATAAGGATAGTGGCAGTAGGTGTCTGAAGTGAAAATGCGTTTTTGAAAACTTTTTTCACTTCTAGTCACCCTTGCCGGGGTGGGACGACGAAATCTTTTATAGAGAAAAAGATTTCTGTCCCACTCCCTTTTTTATAACACAGTACCTTGCAATACATAGTAGTAGGTGTTATACTTTGATTAAGATAACTACTATACATTGTTTAGTACCAATCAATACACACTGAGGTGAAGTTATGAATGTACAATTTAAAAAGGGTGCGTTAGAGATGATTGTCTTACTCATTATCAAGCGTGAACCACAATATGGTTATTCACTGGTGCAAAATATTTCAAGACATATGTCGATTGCAGAAGGTACGGTGTATCCGATTTTAAGAAGATTGGTCAAAGAAGGTTACTTATCAACTTATTATCAGGCATCAACGGAAGGACCAGCACGAAAGTATTATCAAATGACACAAGATGGTCTGGAACGTCTAAAGGAATTGCGTCTACAATGGGAAGAATTTGCAGATGTGGTATCAGTATTTATCAAGGAGAGTGAGGAACAGTGACGAAAAAAGATTATTTAAATACCCTTTATTATCATTTGAAAAGACTGCCAGAACAAGAAAAACAAGATATTGTCGCGGAGTATGACAATCATTTTATTGAAGGAATGCAAGATGGCAAAACAGAAGAAGAAATTATTGCGACATTAGGAGATCCAAAAGTGATTGCAAAAGAATTAGTTGCAGATTCAGCGGTGAGTCAAGTAGAAGAAACATCAAGTCCACGTAATATGCTTGCAGCTATCTTATCAGTGATTGCATTAAGTTTTCTCAACTTTGTCATTGTGTTAGGGCCTGTATTAATGGTGTTAGGATTTTTAGTTGGCTTGGCAATTGCGAGTATCGTGATGATTGGATTGCCTGTGTTTTTACTCTGGGCCAACCATTTCTATGACCATATTCAATTGATCACACCAGATTGGTTTGCAGCTTTTGGATATTTCGGTTTAGGGTTAATATTGTATGTTTTATGTTTCTACCTAACGAAATGGACATTTATTTTATTAATTAGATATTTGAAATTTAATGTTAATCTTGTGAAAAGGAGTGCACGAGGATGAAAAAATTCAATTTTGTTATTTTAATTGTAGGAATCGTATTCGCACTCGTTGGAACAATAGGCGCATTCTATTATTCTAAAATTGATAATAAATATAAAGAACAAACCGTTAATGTATCACATACATTTAATGCAAAAACGATAAAAAATATTGATATTAACTTGAAGAAAACAAATCTAAACGTCGTTGCTGGAGATGAGTTGAAGCTAGAAGGGCATGGCGATGGTAAGAAACCAGCTATCACTGAAGAGGTAGATACACTCACACTTGGATTAGAAGGGGAAAATAACCCACAAGCGAATGTGAACGTCAATCCGTTTCATATTAATAAAGGTGCCCATTACACATTAACAATGCCTCGGTCTGAATTATCTCGTTTGAACATAACGAGTGAATGGGGAGCTGTCGATGTTGAACAACTTAATACGAAACAACTGGTAGTTAAAATGAACAAAGGTGCATTTGATATAGAGGACAGTCGAATTGGTCAATTAAAGGGACAATTGACATATGGTGCCTTTGACTTAAGCGGCTCACAAGTGGAAGAAGTAATGATGAAGGTACGTAAAGGTGACGCGACGCTTGATGATGTACCCGCTGATATTCCAATGACATTGGATAATCAATTGGGAAATATCGATGTAACATTTGCAAAAGCACTTCAAAATATCAGTATCACAACGAAAAATATTGATGGTACTGTAGACTTAGAAGACCTTACTCATTGCACATCAATCATGCAGCAAAGTGAAGAACAAAGTAATGTCATCAAAATTATCAACAATAAAGGTACTGTTACGTTATTAGATTAAGAATGAAGAGAGAATAGAAATCTAGCAAAGGTGACTGAGGTGGAAAGTTTTAAATATACTTTCACTTCAGTCACCTTTTTCCTTAAGATGTACTTCACTAAATGGCTTGTAGTGGCATCTTCTTCCGTTCTGCTCAAGCCCAAACCGCTTCTCTCACAACCTCTTGGGTTTAACGCCATGTTTCATCGGGATTTTGACGATCACGTACGCGCATATGTGATACGAAAGGGTTGCCTTTGACGGTAAAGCGTAAAGGGGCTTTTGTCCACTCACCTTTATTAGGAATACCAATACGTGGGCTCTCAACAATTTCTCGTGGGAATTTACGATTTTTTGTATCAATCTTTAGTCGACCTTCGTTAAGGCGTGTACCATCAATTGTGCGTGGAATCGTCATGGCTGTCGTGAATTTACCTGGACCATTCGTCACGTCATAGCCTTTTTTACCTCGATTGCGCATCATGGCTTCTAATCCTTCATCCGGTTCGATTGCTCGGATTAAGACACCTTCTGGAACGCCCTCAGGTTGTGTGACGAAGTTAATAAGCAAGTAGCGATGCATCATATGACCGTATATCGTCCCACCTTCACGATAGAGAGAATTGACTCGAGGTGTGTGTTTTCCTTGATAACTATGAGCAGCTTGATCAATGGTACCAAGATAAGCCTCTGTTTCAACAATGTAACCTGAATAGATTTGTGTCGGGGTCTCATAAATAAGTTTAACGCCGAGTAAAGCTTTAGCAATATCTGTAGTTGGTCGTGTAATAAAGTCCATCATTAACTCCTTTGATTCATGATTATGTATTGGTACAGAAACGTCATTTGTTTTTTTAATAAGATACTAACCGTTATTATTTCATTTTATGCTACCAATCATGCCTATTATTTTAAAATACCCGATTTCATTATTGGCTACTACATAAAGTATGATAAGATTTAAAATGTGAAGGAAAGGAGGAAAATATCATGTATGAATATCCACAAGTAGGATTTGTAGAAGCATTTAAGCTTTTTTGGACGAACTACGTAAATTTTAAAGGGCGCAGTCGACGTAGTGAATATTGGTGGATGCAGTTATGGCATGTGTTGATTACTGTTTCAGCATCAGTCATTGCAGTTATTACGCTTTTCGTCCCGGTTGTTGGTCCGATTATTTCAGTCATTTTATGGCTTTTAATTGCCGTGTATAGTCTTGCAGTTATTATTCCTAACTTAGCGTTACTTGTACGACGATTTCATGATCGCAGTAAGACAATGTTTTTACCTATTTTTAGCTTTGTGTTATCTATCATTTACAATACTGTCTACTTCATTGCGCTATTTGATTCGGGGGATCTGTTATCTGATAAGCCGTTAGATGAATCAGCATCAATGTTTTCAGCAGATTCATCACCTTGGTTTATAGTTGCGGGTGTCATTATGATTGTTATAGCAATTGTACAGCTGATTATTTTCATTTTTACACTATTAGATAGTAAAGAAGAAACGAATCAATATGGCCCTTCACCGAAATATACAGAACAACCAAATCAGCAACATGTTCCGCAAACACAAGTAAAAAGCGAAACTTCTGTAACAGAAGAGAGTAAAGCATTATCTGATTTGGATGATTTAGAAGAACAATATAGAAAAAAACAAGATGACCCATATAAATATTAAAATAAGTTTATTAGATTTCAGGCCCGCTACAGCAGATTTTAAATGTAGTGTTTGGCCTGTTTTTTTGGTTTGGTGTGTCGGGTATATTTGACATAAATGGTGAATGTCGGGTATATTTGACACAAGGGAAGTATTTTACTCATTGTTTATAACAGAATTGGGAGGTCATCATGACACAAGTGAATAGAGTAAAAGCATATCGTGTGGCAAAGGGCGTATCTCAGTTGGAACTCGCACGGCGTGTAGGTGTATCGCGACAAACGATTAATATGATTGAGAACGATAAATATAATCCAACCTTGAACTTATGTATTCGAATTGCGGAAACATTAGATGTGACGTTAAACGACTTATTCTGGGAGGAGAGATAATATGGGTATGTATAAAAAATTTGCAGGTTTGACATCAGAACCAGATGAATATCAAAAAAGTAAAATTGATGAAACACTCGCATTGGCTAATATTATCGGAATGGTTGGCTTAGGACTGTTAACCCTACTTTCATTTACGATTGATATGGAGACAAATCAAATTTCCGCTTTCACAATTGGAGGCCCTATATTATTGATAGTTATTGGGATGCGTAGTCTGACATTGTTGAAAGACTATACAGATCATAAATACTATGTTGATACAGAGGAAGAGGCACAACGATTGAAACGTCATTTGAAGCGAAAATACTTTATTTATATGATTTTATTATTGCTGTATTTAATTATTTCTCTGAATGTAATAGCACCTATATTAACGGGACAATTGCCATATTGGCACAGCACTGAATCAATTTACGTACTTTTATTGATTGTCCCCAATATTATATTGGCTTCTTCAATAAAAAATCGAGTTCAAGTGAGAGAGGATGAGGACGATGAGGTTTAAACAAGAATTGTTAAATACATTTAATGGTGAACAAGTTAAAGATGAGTATGAAATCCAACATTCTCGACATGTGCAAGCAGGAAACTTTGTCTGGTTTTTCTGGGGACTCATTATTCTTCTTAACATCTCTATTTGGATAAAGATTTTCTTGCAACAAGTATTTGTGATAGAAGTATTGGGATTGTTGTTATTTATTGGATTGTCATTATGGATAGAGCTCAATTTGAAAAAATATCGTGCAAATCGAACAGAAGTGGATGATGCACAAAGTTATGAACAAATGATCAGTCAGTTACGTCGTAGTGCTGTATTGTTTGGAGCGGCCATGTTTGCAACATCTATTGTAGTGAATGTAGCGCTTCGTTTTGCGCTAGAAGCAGAACCACCATCAATGGGGCGTATTATTTTTATCTTTTCAGTATGGGTCATTTGCGCTGTATTGAGTGGTGTTGCTATCTATATTCTTGGGAAAAAGAAAATTGATCGTACGTATAAAGATAAGTAAAAACTGTCCTTTCGACAAATGAATTTGTCAAAAGGACGATTTTAATGTACAATAAAATTAATCATATACAGGGAGGGGTAACAATGTCTTTAAATATTTCACATGTATCAAAGAAGTTTCGGGATTTTACAGCTGTTGATGATATCAATTTGACATTAGAAAAAGGGAAGATGTTAGGTTTTCTTGGACGTAATGGTGCAGGTAAGACTACAAGCTTCCGAATGATTTTAGGGTTAATGGAGCCAACAGAAGGAGAAGTTACATATAATGGCAAACCGATTACGTCAGATATGTATGATGTGATTGGGTATTTACCAGAAGAGCGTGGCTTACATCCGAAATTAACGGTGAATGAAGAACTCACTTATTTGGCTACATTAAAAGGAATGAAACCGAATGAAATTAAAAAAGCGATTGATGCTTGGCTGACACGCTTTGAAATTACAGAAAATAAGAATAAGAAAATTGAAGCTTTATCAAAGGGGAATCAGCAAAAGGTACAGTTATTAGCGAGTATTTTACATGAACCAGAATTACTTATTTTAGATGAACCTTTTAGTGGTTTGGACCCGGTTAATGTAGAGCTACTAAAAGGGGCGGTAAAAGAGTTGAATGCGAATGGTTCAACGATTATTTTCAGTTCACACCGTATGGAACATGTAGAAGAACTATGTGATGATATCTGCATTATGAACGCTGGTAAAATGGTCGTTCAAGGACCGATACATGAAGTGAAAGAAGCATTTGGTTATAAACGTGTCGCGATTGAAGCGGATTATGATTTAACGGAGCTAGCGACATGGCCTGGTGTTGTGAAGTATGAACAACTGGGCGAAACAATCCATTTAACGATTGATGATGTCGCTGTAGCAGAATCCTTGTTTACATATGTGCAACAGCATGGATTTGTTCGTCGCTTCCAAGTATTAGAGCCAACAATCAATGAAATATTTATTCAAAAGGTAGGTGAGCAACATGTCTAAATTTTTGGCAACTTTCCGACTCACATATGCAAATAAAATCAAAGCAAAGTCTTTCATTATAACGACACTTCTGATGATGTTATTGATTGTCGGTGGTGCGAATATTGATAAGATTATGGGCTTGTTTAATGGCGATGATCATGGAGAACAAGTGGCGATTGTGACACAAAATGATAGTGTGTATGACGCGATTCGTGCACAAGGAAAGCTCATCGATAAAAATATAGAATATCAACATTTGTCTAAAGAACAAGCAACGAAGGCATTGAAAAAAGATAAAGTGGACTATGTTGTGGAAGTGACACAAACTGAGCAAAAGCAGTTAAAAGGAACAATTATTGATACGGAACATGTCTCTGATAAATATAAAGCGACATGGCAAGCGACGCTCTCTCAAATTCAAAAAAGTATGGTGGCACAAGGATTAGATTTATCACCAACAGAGTTACAACAGTTACAAGCTGAAACTCAAGTGACCGATAAGATGATAGGTGAAAGTGGAAAAGATGGGGATCAAGACGTATCAGAAATGGAAGAAGTTATATCTAGTGTGATGGTAAGTATCTTGAATGTATTAATGTTCTTTATTGTCGTAAACTACGCGAACCAAGTGGCAATGGAAGTAGCAACTGAGAAGACATCGCGTGTATCTGAAATGATTATTACAAGTGTGAAACCAGTGGTCCATATTGCTGCAAAAGTGTTAAGTGTGATTGCAGTTTCTTTAACGCAATTGCTTGTTATCATCGTAACAGGGATTGTGAGCTATTATGCATTTAACTTAAGTGAAAAACTGGGTAAAATTGATTTTGAATGGACAGCCCATTTAAAACGCTTGTTAACATTTGGTATTGCCTTCTTTATCATCAGTATCATCTCATTCATCATATTGGCTGCGATACTGGGTAATATGACAGCACGTATTGAAGATATTTCGCAATCATTAATGCCGGTAACACTCTTAATGATTGGTGCATTTTATGCGGGGACTTTCGGTGCAATGAATCCAGAACATATCATTGTACGCATATTAAGCTATGTACCATTCTTCTCGCCATTTGTGACGTTAACGAGGTTATCACTACCAGGCACACCAACGATGGAAGGCATCATTGCAATTGTGATTCATATCGTATTAATTGTTGTTCTTGCATGGCTTGCTGCGAAAACATATAAAAATGCGGTATTAACATTTGAAAAAGGTATCGTTGCCTCATTCAAACGTGTCTTCCAAAAAGAAACGTCTAAATCATAAAACAGCAGAAGTCGATATCGGATAAAGAGATGAATCATGTTTCAAAATCCAAGGTCCCTATGATGTGACAAAATTGATTGTTCATTATAGGGACTTCTTAAGACGGTCTCATATTAATCATACTTTATCATCGACTTTGAGTTATTTCAGGATATTACAAATCTATAGAAGCTGATATAATAGGGATAAAGAATATGAGGTGATGAGATGAATTTTGTATATGCAACAGCGATATTTATTTTAGCGGGCTTATGCGAAATTGGTGGTGGTTATCTCATATGGTTATGGCTGCGTGCGGATAAACCGATGTGGTTAGGTTTCTTGGGGGGCGTTGCATTAATCCTATATGGCATTGTTGCAACACTGCAAACTTTTCCAACATTCGGTCGTGTTTATGCAGCATATGGTGGTGTGTTTATCGTATTAAGCCTGATGTGGGCGTATTGGATTGACAAAGAACCACCTGATAAGTTTGACATCATTGGTGGCATCATCTGTGTCATTGGTGTACTAGTGATGGTTTTGCCATCGAGGGGCTGAGGAGCAAAAAGGAGCACGAGGCAGAATGCATGTAATTATTGAACAACAAACGAACGGAATAGAATTAATTAAAATTAGTACACAAAGAACAAAAGTGACCTTTTCTAACTATGGTGCGAGTATTGTAAGTTGGAAGGTAGACGATAATAATATTGTATTAGGCAATGCTGTTGAAGCGGATCAGTTTTATCCAAGTCATCCTTTCTTTTTTGGTGCAACAGTTGGCCGATATGCAGGACGTATTGAAAATGGGCAATTTACGTTGAATGATACACAATATTGTGTGGAACAAAATGATACACCGCATCATCTGCATGGAGGCAGTGAAGGGCTTTGGCAACATCTTTTTGAATATGACGTTCATGAAGATGATGATCAAGTACAAGTGATTTTTACTGCAAAATTACAAAGTATGAGAGATCATTTCCCGGGTGATATTGATGTGAAAATTGTGTATACATATGACACAACGGATACATGGACGATTGAATATTTTGCAGAATCAACGGAAGATACGTTGTTTAATCCAACAAATCATGTCTATTTCAACTTGAATAGAGATAATAATGTGGTGGACAATCATACGTTAATGAGTGAAAAGTTGCAGATGTTTCCATTAGATGAAGTCGGTATGCCAAATCGAGAGGTCATTGACCTGAAACAACAGTTTGGTGCAGAACCTATTTCACTGGATTCAATATTTAGTGCGGAAGACGCCTTACTTGCTGAACAAGTTGCGAAGGTAGGCGGTTTGGACCATCCGTTTGAGGTACATCAAGGTGAACTGGTTGTAGCTAATCAAGATTGTGAATTACATGTGAAAACAGATATGCCACAAATGGTACTATACACGTTCAATGATCCGACTACTTGGGACAGCTCAATGAATATATATAAATCGCATTCCGGTATTACGATTGAAACACAAAGCTTACCGAATGATATCAATATATTTGGAGAGGAAGCTGTTTCACTTTTACGTGCACATACGCCTTTTTATTCAAAAACATCTTATCAGCTTGTAGCGAAGTCATAGTAGTTAATTTAGAAAAGGGAATAGGATTTACCTAGAAAGAGGTGACATAGATGCGTAACAGACTTAAAGAATTGCGAGCGAGGGATGGCTATAATCAGACACAACTTGCGCAAAAAGTAGGCGTTTCTCGTCAAACGATCTCATTAATAGAACGCAATGTCTTTGAGCCATCTATTGTGACAGCGATAAAAATTGCACGAACTTTTAAAGAACCTGTAGAAAGCGTATTTATATATGAAGAAGAATCATCGTCATAGAAATAAACGTGTGTCGGTGATATGAAGCGTGAAGGTCAGTGATTGTTCATTTGCGTTGGACTTTACGATAGTCTAAATCTATTAATATGATTGAAGAAAGTGGTAGTTGAATGGGTAGCCATATTCGGTTCATTCGTTACTATGCCACGCCTTTTATTCAAATAAACAGGAGGGTGTCATGGATACAAAACAATTAAAGTTAATGACATTGGAAGAAGCAGTTTCGCGTATTGAAGATGGTATGGTACTTGGGATTGGTACGGGTAGTACAATTGAGCTACTTGTACCGGGAATTGGAAAACTTGTTAATGACAAAGGTTACAAGTTGACGGGTGTTTGTACATCTAAAAGAACAGAATCACAGGCGACAGCTTTAAATATCCCTGTGATACATGTGAATGATGCGACACATATTGACCTCGCTATTGATGGGGCGGATGAGATTGATCCGCAATTAAACTTAATCAAAGGTGGCGGCGCAGCACTGTTCCGTGAAAAAGTCATTGATGAAATGGCTGAGCAGTTTGTTGTGCTTGCAGATGAAACAAAAATTGTAGATTATCTTGGCCAAACGTTCAAATTACCTGTTGAAGTTGATTGTTTTAATTGGCGTCTCGTCATGCGTCACATTGAAGGTTACATCAAAGGAGAAGTCTCTCTACGTATGGCAGATGAACAACCGCTCATTACGGATAATGGCAATTATATATTAGATGTTCATTTAACAGAAAAAGTAGATCCATATGAATTTCATGAATTCTTGATCCACTTAACAGGTGTTTTAGAAACGGGCTATTTCTTAGATTTAGCAACTGAAGCGATTGTTGGAACGCAACTCGGTGTAAAAATATTACAACGATAAATGAGAAAGAAGGAATTGAGACATAGTGCTCAGTTCCTTCTTTTTCATTTTTACATATTATGTTGTCTTGTTTGTTGTTTCATTTGAATTTGTTTCGATATCTTGAACATCTGTTGTTTCAGGTTTTGATGTCTGAACGTCTTCTTTCGTTGTAACGGGTGTCTCAGATGTCTTTTCCGCTTTAGCTGCTTGACGTCGACGGCGGAAGAAATTAAAGATACTGAATAATACACCAAGTGTCACAACAACGACAGCAATCCCACCTGTTGCATAGGCAAGTACTTTCATTGAGAATACATCACCGAGCTCTTCACTGAAGAAGAAGATTTTTGCAAAGCTCATTGCTGCATGGAAGATCGTTACGATATAAATCGCACGCCCACCTGTACCACGGATCAATTCGCCAATAATCATTGAAAATGAGAAGACATAAATGGCACTATACATGGTGTAAGGCATACCAAAAGCAGTATTCACTTCCCAAATTAAATATAAAATACTGACAAAAACATTAGCAAAGAAGTGAGGCATTTTTGATTCCACTAAGTTAAATAAGTAGATACGGAATCCAAATTCAATAAAAAATGCCATTACTAAATGACCAATTAAAATTGTCCAAATTGTTTCTGATAAATCTTCGGCTTGTAAGAGAATGAAACTATCTGCATAGGTATTGAATGCGTACATGCCGATAATAAAAATAACTAAAGGAATCGTAATAGCGAGCAATAGTCGTTCGATTACTTTAAAATTAATTGTTATTTTAAACCCGAATAATTGTTCGCGTTTATGTTTGAAAATAAGTAGGCAGACAATGGCTGCGATAAAAGGACCTAAGCTGTTAAGCGCAAATACGAATGGCTTAAAGCCGGACGCTTTTTGGAAGTCTTGTAAAATCAGTGGACTTGCGTAGGCTAATACAAAAAATAGGAAAATAGACATTGCCCACTGGAAGCCTGAAATACGCGATTGATTCATATTTAATCCTCCGTTTAAAGGTTCACTCATATTGATAAGAACGAGTCATGATGTCATAGATTAGGCATTTTTAAAACAGTTTTGTCGTTACGATGGTGAGGTATGAACAATGGTGTACGCACCTTCAAAAATAACATCAAATTTTATAAATAGTATACGACAAAGCCAATCATTTCTCGATAATAATCTATGCACCATTATAACCATAACGAAACAATAAATAAATTGTTTCATAATATTTATCATCTAATTGTAATGAAATGGTAGTCAGGTTGATATACAATTTATTAACAAAATGAATAGATAGAATACAGAAACTAAAAAATGATGACATTGAAATGAGTACCTCAAGACACGTATACTAGAAGTGAGAAAAAAGAGGGGGGATAAAACATGTATCAACAACCAGATCAAACGATATGGACAGGTCGTTTAGATAGCGAAATAGATCGCACAGCGCTTCGCCATTTTCAAACAGTTACATTTGGTGACTTGTCATCAGATATTCAATCGAATAATGGGGTAGCATTACTTGGATATGCTATCGATGAAGGGGTTAAATTAAACAAAGGTCGACCAGGTGCAAAGGAGGGTCCTGATGCCATTCGCCGTTCATTTTCAGGATTACCAACCATGTCAGAGATATCTATTACAGATTATGGAAACGTCTCTCATGAAGCAGAGACTTTGTATGAAACACAACAAGCATTTGGAGAGTATGTCTCAAAGCTATTAAAACATCATTCGCGTACTTTTTTATTAGGGGGTGGGCATGATATTGCATATGCCCAATATTTGGGAGTACGTGCGGCGAATCCTGGAAAATCAATTGGTGTGATCAATATCGATGCACATTTTGATAATAGAGAAGCAGAATATTCGACATCTGGTACAAGTTTTCGTCAGATGTTAGAGCAAGATGAGCAACTGGATTATTTTGTCTTGGGTATTCAACGTGCGGGAAACACGCAAAGCTTGTTTGATTATGCAGATGAAAGTCAAACAGAATATGTACTTGCTGATGAGCTAAAAGGACGTATTGATCCACGTTTACGAAATAAAATTGAGAACTTTATACATGAACATGATGTGATTTTATTTACAATTTGTATGGATGTGATTGATAGTGCCTACGCGCCTGGAGTCAGTGCGCCGGCAGTCTTAGGTTTAATGCCAGGTGTTGTCTTAGAATTAGCCAAACGTATTTTACAATCAGATAAGGTGACATCATTAAGTATTGCAGAGATGAATCCAACATATGATATTGATAACCGAACAGCTAAGTTGATTGCACATATGTTGACGTATTTAATACATGACTAGCAAGAAACACAGATGCCTCTTTCCAAGGTATCTGTGTTTCTGTTTATATTATAAATTTCCCCAATAATTTTGGCAGGCTGTGACGAGGTCCCTGACATGTGCACTATATTGACGATGACGTGCATAGTTAATATAGATCGTACGTTTGATAGTGGGGCGAATTTTGATAGCACTCAAGTGTTGCGTACGGTGTGATTGATAGTAAACTCTTGGAATAACGGCATATCCCATATCTTGATGTACGAAGTTTGTCGCCGCTTCAAAACGTTCCACTTCCATTACAATATTTGGTCGTTCTTCCAAATGTGTAAAGTAATCATCAATGTGTTTGCGTACTTGATAAGGTCTGTTAGGCAAAATCAGTGGAAGTTTTTTGATAGAAATAGAACTTTTTTCTGGGAATCGATCGTTAGGTGCCAATAATACATAATCTTCTTCATACAATGGAATCGATACGACATCTTCATGGCGAATTTGATCATTCGAGATACCGAGATGTAATTCGAAATTAGTTAACTTCTGTGCTAATACTTCAGGATTCAGAATTTCAGTGATTTGGTAATGTTGATCTGGATGCTTTTGATGATGTCGTTGGACTACCATGGAAACCCAATAAGCAGTCGATTCAATAATAGACATTTTAATCTTAGGTGTTTGGCTTAATTTTAAGTCATACATCCGTTCCATCGTTTGATGATATTGTTGTACGAGATTCACTGCATGATTGTAGAACTGAATCCCCTTTTCAGTAATTGTAATTTCTTTCGTACTGCGTTTTAACAATTGATAACCTAAATCTTGTTCCATTTTTTTAATGGTGGTCGTGAGTGAAGGCTGACTGATGTGTAATGCTTGTGCAGCTTTGGTAAAACTATTGCGGTTGACGACTTCAATAAAGTATTCCAACTGTAATATTTTCATGTGCAACCTCCTATTTATAGTTTGAAGCTATTAATAATTAGTTTATTGATATTAGTTATTTATAGAATAGCATATTACAATGTGAGTGAGGACAAAAATATGTCGTATAACAGCCAAAAGCATTAAAAAGAAAATATGTAGATACTAAAGTCAGATTATTTTGAACATAAGGAGGACAGAATGATTAGGTGCTTGAAGTCACAAAGAGAATATACAAAGGGGTGATGTGATGAATAAACACCAACGACAGTCACAGAAAGAAGGCATAAAGGGGAAACAAATGTGGCAGTTTTGGGTGTATAGCGGATTGGGGATTATCTGCTTTTTTATCCCAATACAATTAGGGGGCAATGAAACGATTCTTGTGGATCATGCCCATTTGAGTTTTAGAGCATTGATGGGGAATGCGATGCCATACTTAGCCCTATTCATGATACTGGTAGGTGCATTGCTTCCATTAAAAAGAAAAGATTATCAAAAGTCAGTCACGGATGCTGTACTTGTCGTATTCAAAGTCTTAGGTGCCATCATTGGTGTGATGTACGTCTTTAAGATTGGACCTGCTATTTTATTTAATGAAAATTATGGCCCATTCTTATTCGATAAATTAATGATGCCACTGAGTGTGTTAATTCCAATTGGTGCCGTGGCGCTTTCATTACTTGTTGGTTATGGCTTATTAGAATTTATCGGCGTACTTATGCAACCGATTATGCGACCTATTTTTAAAACACCTGGTAAGTCAGCGATTGATGCCGTAGCGTCATTCGTAGGGAGTTACTCTTTAGGGTTATTAATTACGAATCGTGTATACAAAGATGGGATGTACAACAAAAAGGAAGCAGTCATTATTGCGACTGGTTTTTCAACGGTATCAGCAACATTCATGGTCATTGTGGCGCGTGCGCTTGATTTAATGAATCACTGGAACTTGTATTTCTGGTTGTGTTTGATTATTACATTTATAGTGACAGCTATTTCTGCACATTTACCACCGATTTCTAGAGAGTCGGAAGCATATTATGAAGGTCAGCAAGGAGAACAGGAAGAAGAAGTGGTTGGGAGCCGTTTTGTAGCAGCATGGCAAGAAGCTAAGAAACAATCTCATCAATCACTCCCATTATTAAAAAATATATGGGTGAATATTAAAGATGGTTTAGAGATGACGATTGCGATATTGCCGTCCATTCTATCCATTGGGTTTATCGGATTATTACTAGCTGATTATACACCCGTGATTGATTGGTTAAGCTATATTTTTTATCCAATTGTTTATCTGTTTCCGATACCAGACCAAGCGTTATTGGCAAAAGCATCAGCCATATCGATTATTGAAATGTTTCTGCCATCGTTAATTGCCGCTAAAGCAGCGTTGGAAGTTAGATTTGTTGTCGCAATCACAAGTGTTTCTGCCATTATTTTCTTCTCAGCACTGGTGCCATGTATTTTAGCCACTGAGATTAAAATTCCTGTTTGGAAACTTGTGGCAATCTGGTTTATTCTTGTGGTACTGACATTATTAATTGCGATTCCAATCAGTTTATTGATTTTCTAAAACAAAGGAGAGATGTTATATGTCTAGAGAAATTAAAGCGAAAAAAGGGATAGATATTGAATGTAAAGGATGGGAACAAGAAGCGGTATTACGCATGTTATACAATAACTTAGATCCCGAGGTAGCAGAACATCCAGATAAACTTGTCGTGTATGGGGGAATTGGTAAAGCGGCACGTAACTGGGAATCATTCGATGCGATTGTTGAAACATTGCGCCGCTTAGAAAGTGATGAGACAATGCTCGTACAATCTGGGAAACCAGTGGCTGTCTTTAAGACGCATGAAGAAGCGCCACGTGTGTTACTTTCTAACTCTGTACTCGTGCCTAAATGGGCAAACTGGGAACATTTCCATGAATTAGACCGTAAAGGCTTAATGATGTATGGTCAAATGACAGCTGGAAGTTGGATTTACATTGGATCTCAAGGGATTGTACAAGGAACGTACGAAACATTTGCTGAGTTAGCAAATCAACACTTTGACGGTTCATTAAAAGGAACTATTACTTTAACAGCCGGCCTTGGTGGTATGGGTGGTGCACAACCACTGGCAGTTACAATGAATGAAGGGGTTGTTATTGGTGTAGATGTGGATCCATCACGCATTGAAAAACGTATTGAGACACGTTATTGTGACATGATTACTTACTCATTAGATGAAGCACTAGAACGTGCACAAGAAGCAAAAGAAAAAGGAGAAGCCATTGCCATTGGTTTAGTGGGGAATGCGGCAGAAGTACATCACGAAATTTTAAAACGTGGCTTCAAGATTAATATTGTAACGGACCAAACTTCTGCACACGATCCATTGAATGGCTATGTGCCTGAAGGATATACGTTAGAAGAAGCAAATACGTTGCGTGAGTCAGACCCAGATCGTTATGTGACATTATCTAAACAATCGATGAAAAAACATGTGGAAGCCATGTTAGCATTCCAAAAACAAGGTGCCGTGGCATTTGATTATGGTAATAACATTCGCCAAGTAGCCTTTGATGAAGGATTAGAAAATGCTTTTGACTTCCCTGGTTTTGTACCAGCATATATTCGTCCACTTTTCTGTGAAGGGAAAGGACCTTTCCGTTTTGCTGCGTTATCAGGTGATCCAAAAGATATCGAACGTGCAGATGAATTGATGCGTGAGTTATTCCCAGAAGATGAAAAACTGATGCGTTGGCTAGATATGGCAACTGAAAAAATTGCGTTCCAAGGCTTGCCATCACGAATTGCTTGGCTTGGATATGTAGATCGTGCCAAGATGGGACTGGCGTTGAATGAACTTGTACGTAAAGGTGAGATTTCAGCACCGATTGTGATTGGTCGTGACCATTTAGATGCGGGTTCTGTAGCATCTCCTAACCGTGAGACGGAATCAATGAAAGATGGTTCTGATGCAGTAGGTGACTGGGCCATCTTAAATGCGCTAGTTAATACAGCGGCAGGCGGCTCATGGATTTCTGTCCATCACGGTGGTGGTGTGGGTATGGGTTACTCATTACATGCCGGTATGGTAGTTGTGGCTGATGGATCAGAGCGTGCAGAGCGTAGATTGAAACGTGTCTTAACAACAGATCCAGGTATGGGTGTTGTGAGACATGCAGATGCAGGTTATGATATTGCCATTGAGACTGCGAAACAGAAAGATGTTGATATGCCAATGATTACACGTAAAGGTGAGGATAAATAATGAATGATTTAATCATCCAAAATATCAAACAATTGATTTTACCAAAATCGACGGATCGTCCATTAAAAGGGAAAGAACTGGACGAATTGAATATTGTTGAAAATGGCACAGTTGTTGTGAAAGATGGGAAAATTGTCTATTCTGGTCCATATACTGAGGAGTATGAAGCACAAGAAGTCATTGATGCCTCAAATCATGTGGTGTCACCTGCACTTGTAGATGCACATACACATTTGGTGCATGGCGGATCTCGTGAACATGAAATGTCATTGAAACGTCAAGGCTTATCTTACCTTGAAATTTTAGAACGTGGTGGTGGCATTTTATCTACAGTAGAAGCCACAAGAACGGCGACGGAAGATGAACTATTCAAAAAAGCGGAACATGATTTATTAACGATGATTCATCATGGTGTATTAGCTGTTGAGAGTAAGAGTGGTTATGGTTTAGATAAAGAAAATGAGTTAAAACAACTGTACGTGTCACGCCGTTTACAAGAGAAGTATGGTATTGATATGCGTCATACATTTTTAGGACCTCATGCTGTACCGAAAGAAGCGGCATCTAATGAGGCATTCTTACAAGAAATGATTGACTTATTACCTGAAGTGAAAGAATTAGCAGACTTTGCAGATATTTTCTGTGAAACAGGTGTCTTCTCAATTGAGGATTCAAGACGCTATATTCAAGCAGCGAAAGAACAAGGATTCCGCGTGAAAATTCATGCGGATGAGATTGATCCGTTAGGTGGATTGGGATTAGCCATTGATGAAGAGGCGATTTCTGCAGACCACTTAGTTGCAGCGAGTGACGAAGACAAGAAGAAGTTAGCTGATACAGATACAGTAGCTGTATTATTACCAGGTACAACGTTCTATCTTGGCAAAAATGACTATGCAGATGCACGTGGTATGTTAGAAAACAATGGCGCGATTGCAATTGCGACGGACTTCAACCCGGGTAGTTGTGTAACGAATAACTTACAAATGGTGATGGCGATTGCTGCGTTGAAGTTAAAGTTATCTCCAAATGAAGTATGGAATGCAGTGACGGTAAATGCGGCGAAAGCAATGGATGTTGATGCCGGCACAATTAATACAGGCGATAAAGCGAATATTGTCATTTGGCATGCACCGAACCATGAATACATTCCATATCATTATGGTATTAACCATGTTGATACGGTTATTCATGAAGGACGTACGATTGTGAAAAAAGAATTAAATTTAAAATAGAATAAATCACTTAAACACGTATGTACGGATGGGGGTACATGCGTGTTTTATTTTACGAAACAGGCATATGTTACACTTTACATTTATTTGATAGAATAGAACATAACCTACATAGATAGACAAAGGGGATGAATCTATGCAAGCATGGTGGGAAGATTATCGTGCGTCATGGTTAGGGAATTACTATCAAAATATTCTTGCAGGTGTACTGGTAGCTTTAGCGATGTTACCAGGTGCCATAGCATATAGTTTTATCGCTGGGGTTAGCCCGACAACGAGTATGATTAGTACATCAATGATGATGGTGTACATTAGTTTTTTAGGGGCACGGACACTCATGGTATCGGCACCAAGTAGTGGTGTATCTCTCATTGTTGTTATGATTACCGCGTCATATAGCTTAGATATGTTAGCCGCTTCAATTATTGTCATGGGAGTCATACAGATCATATTTGGTTACTGTCATGTATCTAAAGTAATTAAATTGATTCCAGTACCTGTTGTTATTGGCTTTATGAATGCACTTTGTTATTTACTATTTGCAGCACAACTCAAACATATTTTTGGTCATAATTTGACGACTTACATATATGCGATTTTAAGTTTATTGGTGATTTGGCTCGTGCCAAGATGGACGACTAAAATACCTGCTGCTTTATTATCCATTATCGTTTTTACTTGTGTATCCTTTTTCACGCATGCCGATTTAAAACATGTGTCTGATTATGCAGATATTCATGTGAAAATTCCAAGTATGCAATTGCCGCATCTCGATTGGCAAATGGATACGATTTTGCAAGTCGTGGTGTTTGGTTTGATGTTGGCAACAGTTGCAACCATTCAAACAAGTCTGATTGCACAAATGATGGATGATTTGACACAAACACCCAGTGATAAAGATAAAGAATCACGTGGTCAAGGTGTTTCAAACTTACTGATTGGTTTATTCGGTGGTTTGGCAGGAAGTGGTCTTGTAGGACAGTCCAAGTTCGTTTATTTCAGTGGTGCTACTTCAAGATTATCTATGTTGGTCATTGGTGTTGTGATGGGCTTATTTGTATTTGTGCTAGGGCCTATCGTGGGTCAAATTCCAATGGTCGTATTAGCGACAGTATTGATTAAAATCGCACTAAAAGCATTCGATCCAAAAACGAAAATATTAATTGTTAAAAGACGCTATGCAGATTTTATGATTATGTTGTTAACAGTTGGTCTAACCATTTATACCAAAAACTTAGCTTTGGGCGTACTTGCTGGAACAGCTTGTTATTATTTATATAAGGGAGTTGAAAAAGTATGGCAGAATTAACAGAACAATTGATTGCTTGGAGACGTGCATTTCATCAAGCACCAGAATATGCACATACAGAGGTTGAAACAACACGACGATTGCGTAAAATATTACAAGATCATGAAATAAATATATTAGAAACACCACTTGAAACAGGTTTGATTGCAGAAATTGGACAAGGTGAACCATTCATTGCTGTCCGTTCAGATATTGATGCGTTACCAATCTTTGAACAAACAGGTTTATCATACGCATCAGAAAATAAAGGTGTGATGCATGCTTGTGGTCATGATATCCACATGGCAGCGATTCTCGGAACAGCTATCCTATTGAAAGAACGTGAGGCAGACTTACCGGGACGTGTACGCTTTATTTTTCAAGCGGCTGAAGAAGTAAGTCAAGGCGCAGATGCTATTGTTAAAACAGGGATGTTAGATGGTGCAAAAGCAATTGTTGGTTTTCACAATGATCCGACACTGCCAGTTGGAGCATGGCGAGCAAAAACAGGTTATATCACAGCCAACGTAGACCGCTTCAAAATTGATGTGACAGGTGTGGGTGCGCATGCAGCTATGCCTCAAGACGGAGTAGACCCACATATTATTCTGAGTCAGCTCATCAGCGGTATTCAAACGATTGTCAGTCGAAATGTAGCACCTTATGAAGAAGCAGTTGTGACGATTGGCCAAGTACACAGTGGTGAAACATGGAACGTAATTCCAAGTCAAGGTATGATTGAAGGAACCGTGCGAACACTGACACCAGAAGTGCGTGATCTGGTAGAAACACGTATGCAACAATTATGCGATGGGCTGGCATTACAGTATCAAGCTGATGTTGTACTCGATTATCAACGATTAACTGATGGTGTTTATAATGATGCAGAATTACAAACACTTGCTTGTCAAATAGCTGAAGAAACTGGATATGATGTGCAAGAGCAACCGCGTGCACAAATGATTGGGGAAGATTTTGCGAGCTATCAACAAATCGCACCCGTTCATTTTGCGATGATTGGTTCAGATAGTGTGTATCCATTACATCATCCACAATACAATCCAAATGAAGCAATACTCGACAAAGTACCATATTATTTTGTAAACTTTGTAGAGCGTCTATTTGAAAGAGTGTAATCAAACGTCTAATAGCGTGATGTTATTCATATGGATATCATCACAGCCTGTTAGATTATAATAGAGCAAAACAGCGATGGGGTCACGTTGGTAAGACGTACCCCTTGCTTATTTTATGAAGGAGTTTCAACAATGCAAAGAGAAGAAAGAGAAAGTGCGTGGGCCCTCATCCCTCTAGTCGTCTTTATTGGACTATTTTTAGGTGCAGGTATTCTCACAAAAGATTTTACATTTTTACCCCTTAATGTAGCAGCACTGATTGGTGTGATTGTCGCACTACTCATCAATCCAAAAGAAAAATTCACACACAAAGTGGAAGTGTTTGCGAGAAAAGCAGGACACCCGAATATCATTTTAATGATGTTGGTATTCGTTTTGGCAGGCGCTTTTTCACAAACAGCTGAAGCAATGGGTGGTGTTTCATCGATCGTTAATTTAGGACTATCCCTTATTCCACAACACTACTTGATTGTAGGCATTTTTATTATATGTATGTTTATATCTATTTCAATGGGAACATCTGTCGGAACAGTGGCAGCGATTGCACCTGTTGGTTTTGGCATTAGCGAGGCAACAGATATTCCGGCAGCACTTGCCATGGCAACAGTGGTGGGTGGTGCGATGTTTGGTGATAATTTATCAATGATTTCTGATACTACGATTGCGGCTGTCCGTACACAGAATACACGCATGGCTGATAAATTTAAAGTGAACTTCAGAATTGTTGTACCAGGCGCTTTGGTAACACTTGTCATTTTATGGTGGTTGACACATGGTAATCAAGTTGATCAATCAGCGAACTACGATTATGACATGATAAAAGTGATTCCATATTTATTTGTACTGATATTGGCAATCGTTGGTGTAAATGTTGTGATTGTCTTGATGGGGGGTATTTTACTATCAGGGATCATTGGCTGGATTGATGGTTCGTTTGGCATGAAAGGTTTTTTAACTGCTGCATCAGAAGGTGTTATTGCGATGGAAGATATTGCAATGATCGCATTGCTTATTGGTGGAATGATTGGCTTAGTTGAACACTATGGTGGTGTGACGTGGCTTCTAAATTATGTAAAACGACGTATTCATTCACGACGTGGTGCAGAACTCGGAATTGCAGGATTAGTGAGTATGGCTGATATTGCTACAGCGAACAATACGATTTCGATTATCATGGCAGGCCCTCTTGCTAAAGATATTGCTGATGAATATGAGATTGATCCACGTAAATCAGCGAGTATTTTAGATATATTTGGGAGTGCTTTTCAAGGAATTTTACCGTACAGTCCACAGTTAATTGCTGCAGCTGGTGTTGCAGGGATTTCTCCGATTATGTTGCTACCGTATTCCGTTTATCCAATGATGTTAGCAATATGTGGTCTTGTGGCGATTGTTTTTAACTTACCCCGCTTAAAGTCACGTCCCGATAAATCAGCTCAATAGGCAACTAGTGAAATGATTGGGCAAATGTATAAAATACAGTACAATAGAATTAATAGAACATCCAAAGTAAGAATGGAAGTGAAATGATGCAAAATGAAGCCGTTGAAGTAGAGCTTGTACGTTTGATGAAGACGACACCGGAAAATGCGTATCAGGCATGGATCGTACCTGTCCACATGAAAAATTGGTGGATGACTTCACCAACGACCAATACAGCCATCCACAGTGATGCGGTAGAGGGTGGCACATACGAAATTCGAGATAGAGTACGAGACAAGGAACGTGTCGTCAAAGGAACATTTGAGCAACTCATCCCTCATGAACATGTTCAATTGACAATACAAATGCCAGCAGTCAGTGAAGAATCAGACTTCATTGATGTTCATTTTGAAGAACGCAGTCCGGGTATTACACAGATGACTTTCCGTTATCAGACTGTGTTTGAAAAACCACGCCATATGTCTAATCTCGTTTACAAGCAGGAAAAGAAAGCATATCACGACCATACAGCACATGCTTTTGAATTAATGTTCGATACATTACAAGCATATTTAGAACGTGACAATGACTAATATTTAAGCACCTTGGCCCAAACTAACGGCCGAGGTGCTTTTTTAAGATATATGGGATTGATGATGTGCACGTTGTGGTAGGCTGGCATAGTAAATGTCAATATGTCTTGTAGCAAGTGTACGAATCAATGTCATCATGCCTGTTGGTGTTGTTGACACTCTTAAACGCTGGCGTGAAAAACTGTATAGGATATGTTCTGATGGAAAGTTTGATAACACATCAATCACTTTATCTTTAATGAACGGATCTGTCAGGCCATCAATCATCAGCTCATAATGTTGTTCATTCTGTGAGAGGTGTTGAATAGGTGTTAAAGTGTGTGCCTCTTGTGTAAGAACAAGTTGATAAATAGAAAAGTTATGAAAGCTTAGTAAACCAACAAAATAAGGGAGTACTTGTTTTGGTAGATGAATACGTAGGAAGTAGCATTGTTTTAATTTTATGAATTGATATTGAACAGGTGCTTGAAATGTAATGTTTTCCAGTAATTTACTTAAACGACGGCGCTCTGCACGACGGTCAAGGTGGTTGATGTTCAGTGTATAAGATTCTATTTTATCAATCATTGTTTATAGGCCTCATTTGAAAGTATTTATTGTTTATATTTTAGCATGCAGATACATTGAATTCAGTAGGACTTCAGTAGTAAATCTGATGACTATGTTTGGAATTTAAGAGTGGAAAATACTTAAAAGTGTAAAAGTGCTAGAAAAATATTGGGAATAAGGTTGTCGAAGGTGATTTATTATGCTAATATTCTGACTATTAAAACAATTAAGAAAAGAAATTAAGGAGTGTTGCCAATGTTACAGCGTATCGGCCATTTTGCATCAAAAACATTTTTATTATGGGTCTTGCTGGTTAGTGTGATTGCATTCACAATGCCAAGTCTATTTTCAGGACTGGGGGCAATTATTCCTTACTTATTAGGTATTGTTATGTTAGGGATGGGTTTAACAATTAAGGTAAGTGATTTCAAATTAATCTTTAAATATCCGAAACCCGTCTTGATAGGGGTTGCTTTACAATATATAGTCATGCCAGTGTTAGCGTATTTAATTGCAAAAGCCTTTCAATTACCACCAGATATCGCAATCGGTGTTATCCTTGTTGGATGTTGCCCTGGAGGTACGACAAGTAATGTAATGAGCTATATCGCAAAAGCCAATGTTGCATTATCTGTTACGATCACTTCAGTATCTACAATGTTAGCACCTGTATTAACACCAAGCTTTATGTATTTATTTGCAAGAGAATGGATGGAAGTTTCATTCGCAAGTATGTTCATGTCAGTCACACAAGTCGTGTTAGTCCCAATCTTAATCGGTTTAGTTGTACAAAGATTCTTCAGAGGCTTTTCTGAAAAAAGTGAAGATGTATTACCACTTGTATCAGTCGTAGCCATTTCATTAATCTTAGGTACAGTTGTTGCGGGAAGTCGTGAATTAATCATTGAAACTGGATTATTAATCTTTACAGTTGTCGTTCTCCATAATGTGTTAGGATATGCGACAGGTTACGTATTAGCCAACGTCTTTAAATTAGATTATCCAGATAAAAAGGCTGTTTCTATCGAAGTAGGAATGCAGAACTCTGGATTAGCTGTATCCCTTGCAATTGTTCACTTCAATCCACTTGCAGCTGTATCAGGAGCCGTATTTAGCTTCGTACACTGTGTGACAGGACCATTGCTTGCAAGATTTTGGGCAAAACGAGCAGAACGTGCAGAACAAGAAAATCGAGTAGAAACATCACATGGTAGTCTTGCATAATTGATAAAACATGGCGCAGGAGTCTTGAGTTTATAAGATTTCTGCGCTTACTTTTTTGTTTACTTTTACAAAATCATTAGGTTGTGCGAAAATAATATTTAACTAAGGTTAAGTACATTTTTAATCTCACAATGTATTTGATAACAAAGGACGTGATGTTGATGGTTAGAGTATTACAACGCTATATGATTACATGTATGCTCTTCGTAACGATGGTCATCCTATCATCAGGATTTTTGACACACTATGAAAATGGAGCTCAGGTATTTCTTATTCTGATGTTAAGTGTGATTGCATTCAGTGTGATACTAGAAACATGGTTAGCACGTACAGAGTTATCCTCTCGTAAAGTGCGTTTCATTCAAACATTGGCCTTTCCTGGTGCTATAATTATCATAGGTTTTGTATGTATATACCTTTTTCCAATGGTATGATAGTTAGATAAGGGTAGACATGCATAGTAAATGGAGATGAATAGAGTGACAGTTGTTTTAACGCATCATCACATATCGATGTATACAAAAAATAAAGAAGAAAACAAACACTTTTATACAGAAGTTCTTGGGTTGAAATTGGTTAAAGAGACCGTCAATCAAGATAATGAAGACATGGTTCATTTATTTTATGGTGACAATGAAGGAGTAGTAGGGACATTACTGACCTTCTTTGAATTGCCGAATGCAGGGCAGATGCGTAAAGGCACAAATATGATTGCGCGTATCGGCTTGCTTGTTGAAGGAGAAGAGAGTCTTAATTATTTTGAGCAACGTCTTCGCCAAGCAGGCATTGCGGTGACACAGGGAACTTATTTAGGACATAATGCGCGTTTTTTTGATGATCCGGAGCAGTTGTCATTTGTATTGATTGATAATGAACAACGAAAAGTACCGGGTAGTTGGCGAAACCCAGTCGATAATGATGTTCCAGAACAATATCAAATTTTAGGGTTAGGACCGATTGAACTTCACGTACAAGAAAAAGAAAAGACCGTTGCCTATTTGAAAGATCAATTGGGCTATGAAGCATATGAAGTGGCAGAAGGGACTCTGTTGTCATTAGACACAACAGGCCATTACACAGATCTTCTCGTCATTGAGAAGTCAGGACCGGTTGTACGTCCTGGACGAGGTTATGTTCATCATCATGCGATCGGTGTAGCGAGTCATAAGTCTTTAGAACAGGTCGCGATGTTACATGATGCGATGAAAGTGAAGCATACTGGGATTATTGACCGTAAATGGTTTGAATCATTGTATTATACACAAAATGGTATTACATATGAATTTGCGACAATAGATGTTACGAATGATTTTGTAGATTAATAAAAAGTCACGCATACCTTTAGTAAAATGAAAAGCGTATGCGTGTTTATTTTTGAAGTGAATACATGCTTTGAGAAACAAATAAAAGAGGACGTGATTTTGGACCTCGACAATTATGAATTGTCATGATGTATTTGTTACACTAAATGCATAAGCTTTTGAGGAGGAATAAAGAATGTATCGAGCAGTGATATTCGACTTTGATGGTACGATGATAGATACAGAGCAACATCTGTATGAGGTTATTAATAAATATTTAAAAGCAGAAGGACATGAGCCTGTCAGTTTAGCGTTTTATCGCGAAAACATTGGTGGACGTGCGCTAGCGTTACATGAACATATTGTTTCGCTATTAGGAGAGGAAAAGGTTACAGAACTTTACCGTGAACATCATGACAGTGCTGCCCATTTACCATTGAGACCAGGTATTGAGACGTTTATGAAACAATTAAAACAACGTCATATTCCAATGGCCATTGCGACAAGCAGTGCACGTCAAGATATTATGCCACTCTTTGAAACACTAGGATTGAATGATTATGTGTCAGCGATTGTTGGTAGAGAAGATGTAGAAGAAGTAAAACCAGAACCTGATTTGTATTTAACAGCGGTACAAGCATTAAACCATAATCCAGCGTATTGTTTGGCAATTGAGGATTCAGTCAGAGGGGCAACTGCTGCAATTCGTGCCGGCTTGGATGTTATCGTAAATACCAATCAAATGACAGAAACAGGCGATTTTAGTGAACTGCCACTGACAGATAAAGATACAGACTTAACAACACTTATTGAACGTTATTTTGAAGGGAAAAGACTATGAATTTTGAACAACTCATGTTTTTTATTGTCATACCGTTATGTTTTATTGCTGGTAACTTAGTGATTGCACCGAGAAGACAACGCCATATTCCAATGCGTATACATGTATTGTCATGTGTCGTTGGCTTAGTTATTTATGCGATTGGCATGATTATTTTATATCAATTCTTCTTATAAAAATAACCGGTCCTAACAAGTTTGAATTTCTTGTTAGGACCAGTTTTGTATTATGTCAAAAAGAATAGTGCTGCTACAATTAAGATGACAAGCATGGCATCAATGCCCACCATTAATTTGACGCGTGGGTTGACGTTGCCTGCTTTGTTTGACTTATATAGCACATAGGCATTTGGAATGAAGCTAATGATTAATAGGATAATCAGAATAATAGCAAGTGTTGACATCTTATCGCACTCCTTTGATACGGCCATACAGGTAGCCTACGATTAAAGCAATGGCAATACCGACTAACGTACAAATAATCGGCTGTTCTAACTTTGTACCAATTAATGCACCGAGTGCGACGCCAATCACTAATGGCACACCGTATTGGATACGACGCTCTTCAGAATCAAGTAAAGTGAATGTGAGCATATAGAGTACGCCGAATATTATTGCGACAAGTAAAGATTTAATAATAATCATACTGAGTGGTGCGGTATGAGACATGAAATTGACAACAAAAAAGATGATGCCAAGAAAGAGTGAAATAACCAGTGCTTTATGTGTATGTTTCATGATGGCCTCCATCTATTAAATAATTATAGCCAGTATAACATACATGTTTAAAAGCTACTTATTAAGTCGTTGTATCTTATTAGCCTTTTTAATTGTCTCAAATTGGCCGTGATCATTAAGATAAGCATAAAATAAGCCAATGATAAGCCCACCGCCAATATAGTTCCCGACAAACGCTGCTACAATATTTTTCAACATGCCTATCACATGTACAGCAGAGAAATCATAAAATAATTGACCGACAAATAGCGTGGCATTATATACAACGTGTTCAAAGCCCATAAAAGCAAAAATTGTGACACCAAACATCATGACAAACATTTTGGCATAAACATCATCAATTTGCATGGCAATGACAAGTGCAATATTGATAAAGAAGTTCGCAAAGATAGCGCGAACAAGGATATTTTGAAAGTTATATACTTCTGTTTTGGTGTGTATCATTTGATTCAACATCGCAACCATATCTGCCGACATCACATCACTACAGCGTAATATAGCGAAGAAGATAAACGCCCCGGCAATATTACCGAAAAAGCAAAGCATAAATATTTTTAATACACGCATTGGCTGTATTAAATGATAATAAAGTCCTACCGTAAAATACATAAAATTACTGGTAAGCAGTTCGGAGTTTGTGAATAAGATCAGAACAAGTGCAAAGCTAAATGTAATTGAACCAATCATATTGACAACACCTAAAGGAACGTCAGGTGCAAATGTTGTTTTAACCATGAGTACAAATACGGAGATAATGCTAATAATAAAACCCGCCATCATCGCACGCATTAAGTAGCGCTTCATATAGAAGCTGTGTAGTACATCTTTCTTTTGAATGGTTTCGATAATATTTGAAACCCACTTACGACCATAAAATATCGTATCCCATTTAATATTCGTATCATTCATACGACAAATTTCCTTTCCATTTGTAATAAAGACTAGTATAACTTGTTGAAATCATTATGTGAATATGTTCACATAATATTTTATGGCGATAAAATGACATTTATATTTTATGTGCAGATGAATAATAATAATGATTATATGATATTGAAATGATGTTGAAAATTTTCACGATGTAGAAAAATTATATATTAATAGAATTTATATCGAGATAAAAACACTTTTCAAAAACCTTTGAAAACGCTGTCATATCAACGTTTTGAAAATTAGTAGACTAATAGAAAATTCCAAAACTATATAGAAATATCTTATAAATAAGCTGAAAATATTATTATAGAAGTGACAACAAAAAATTTTGAGTATGAGGAAAAAATGACAATTTCAAAATACGCTTTATACATTAATAAAATATAGTATAATAACGATGAAAAGTTTACATACTTTTAAAAATCAGGGGTTTCAAGGAGAGGGTAGATTGTCATGGAAGATAATCAATTACACAGAGGGTTAAGCTCTCGTCAAATTCAAATGATTGCGCTTGGGGGCACAATCGGTGTTGGTTTGTTTATGGGAGCATCAAGCACAATTGCTTGGACCGGACCATCCGTTATCTTTGCATACTTATTAGCAGGGCTATTTTTATTCTTAGTCATGCGTGCAATGGGTGAGATGGTTTACTTATATCCTACTACAGGATCATTTGCGAACTATGCGACAGATTATTTACATCCAGTTGCAGGCTACATTACAGCTTGGGCAAACATCTTTCAATGGATCGTTGTAGGGATGTCAGAAGTGATTGCCGTTGGTGCATATATGCAGTTCTGGTGGCCAGAATTACCAACATGGATTCCAGGTATTATCGTAATCGTAACTTTAGCAGCGGCGAATATGATTTCTGTTAAAGCATTTGGTGAATTTGAATTCTGGTTCGCTATGATCAAGATTGTAACAATTATCTTGATGATTATTGCAGGATTTGGACTTATTTTCTTTGGTATTGGTAATGGCGGAGAGCCAATTGGACTTGGTAACTTAACTGAGCATGGTGGCTTTTTACCAAACGGCTGGTTAGGCTTTTTCTTTGCATTATCAATTGTTATCGGTTCATATCAGGGTGTTGAACTGATTGGTATTACAGCAGGTGAAACAAAAGATCCACAAAAGAATATTAAAAAGGCTGTCAACGGGGTTATTTGGCGTATTTTAATCTTCTATATTGGTGCGATCTTTGTTATTGTGACTGTATATCCATGGAATGACTTGCAAGATCTTGGTTCACCATTTGTTGCGACATTTGCAAAAGTGGGTATTACAATTGCAGCAGGTTTAATCAACTTTGTTGTTATTACAGCAGCAATGTCTGGATGTAACTCAGGTATCTTTAGTTCAAGTCGTATGATTTATACATTGGCACAACACGGACAATTGCCAAAATCATTTACAAAAGTAATGAAGAATGGCGTTCCGTTCTATGCAGTATTAGCGGTATCAATCGGTATTTTTGTTGGTGTTATCTTAAACGTCGTACTTCCTTTAATTATTCAAGGATCTGAAAATATTTTCGTATACGTTTATAGTGCGTCTATTTTACCAGGTATGGTACCATGGTTTATGATTTTATTCAGTCACATTCAATTCCGTAAAAAGTTCCCTGAGAAGGTAAAAGACCATCCATTCAAAATGCCATTTGCACCATTCTCAAACTACTTAACAATTGCTTTCTTAGTACTTGTATTAGTAGGTATGTTAATCAATGGTGAAACACGCGTTTCTGTTATTATTGGTTTCTTATTCTTAGGATTCATGGGATTATTCTTCTTCATGCGTGGTTATCATAAACGAGACAAAGAAGAATTTAAATTGTAATTAAAACACATACACAATAAAGAGGTTGCGGCATTTAGAATTTCTCTAAATGTTGCAACCTCTTTTTTCGTGATTAGGTTCTTAATGTAAATGCTTGTAAATGTTGCATTGCACGTAAAATTACCTCGATATATCCAGCATTGACCTTTTCTTGACTCCCTATTTCAATGTGAGTCAATGGGTTTTGATGTAACTGGCGCAAGCAGTAATAGTAAACGTCATAATTTTGAAAGGGGAAAATAGGTGTTTCATCTGGATGAGAAAGGTCTAAAATGTAGTTGGCCACACAATCTTCTAATATTTTCAAGCGTTCTTCAATGAGAGGGTTCTGTTTTTTTGAACGTGCTAAGTCATAATGATCGACAAGTGTTAAAAGATTTTGTAACTGATGATAGGCTGTTGTGAGTGTAAGATTTTTAGAGAGATTCATAACAAACTCCTTTTTAGTATAATATATAAGAAAGTAAGGGGTTTTGAGATGGAGTAGGAGTTGGTGCATCATAAATTTGCGTTTTAGGAGACCGATATATGGTGTCTTGAAATTAGCAATTCCACCAACTTCTTCACTCCGCTACATCGAGGAGGAATACAATGACAAAGTATCAATGGAAAGATATTGCATGGCGTGATTTATGGTTATTGCCTATTTTGGTAATTGCAGAGTTAGTTCTAGGATTGATAATCGGAATAGTATTATTGATATTAAAGGATACCAACCAACTCCAATGGCTAACGTCACTGGACTATTTTGACATAGTAGATTCAATTACTGGTGCTGCGAGTTATATTCTAGTTATTCTCTGCTTTTGGCTGCTACATAAACGTGAAATGCCTAACCGCTTTCGAATAGGGTTGCAAGGGATTCGTCAATATTGGATATGGATTATTGTTGTTTATGTGCTTACGTATATTTCATGGCAAGTGTATGATTATTTAACGCAATTTATCCCTGAACAGTATCAATATGAGACAACACAGAATGAAGCAATGTTAGATAGTTTAACGCAATGGAATGTGCTATTGCCTATTAACTTGTTGTTTATTGTAGTGATAGGACCGATTGTAGAAGAAATTATATTCCGGAATATTCTAATTGGAGAGTTAGGGAAGAAGTTTAATGTTTATGTGATGGGTGTTATTTCAGCCATTTTATTTGCAGGTATGCATGTGACCTCTGCAGAATCACCATTTGAAATGATAGACTACTTACTGTTAGCGATTCCGATTGTGTGGTTGTACATTAAAAGTGGTTGTAATTTAGGTGTCTCCATAGCATTCCATATCCTGAATAACTTCATATCAACTTTGCTTGATTTTATTTAATCAGATGATGATATAAAGAAACCGGACGGTGCATATGCACTGTCCGGATAGAAAGGAAAGTAAGTAATAAATATTGAAGATGTTCAATCTAGTATAGAACAAGTACATCATGTTTCAAACTTTACTATTGACGAAATAGTTACCCCTCATTTGAAATATGCGTTTGTACCCATCCCCCCTCTAGTAGCTAAATAAAATATTATCACAGATTAGCCACAATTGTAAGCGTTTTCTTAAGAGTTTTTGAGTAAATTTTACACTTTTATATCTATTTTCTTACCTATATAACAGCATGCTATAATAAAAATAAGATGCTTTTGGAATCAAGGGGTGATATGTATGAAAAAAGATACACGTCAGCAAAAATTAATTGAATTGATTCAAGAAATGAAACATGTTACGGCAGATACATTGGCACAAAAATTAGGTGTGTCAAAGCGTACTGTCTTGAGGGATGTTCAAGAACTTGAGGCAAAGGGTGTGCATTTACAAACGCATGCAGGACAAAAAGGTGGCTATCGCATGCAATCAGAGATGAATCATAATGCATTGACTTTTTCCGATAATGAAGTGCAAGCCCTCTACTTAATATTGAAAGAAAGTATGACTCAGACAAGTTTGCCATATGATCAAGAGATTGAATCTGTCATAGCTAAGTTATTACGTCATCCAAATGTAACAGTGCGTCAAAGCTTACAACATATGAATGACACGATTCGTTTTGAAGCGGATCAACCTGTTCGGTTACCGCGATTACTTCATGCAATCTTAGTATACTGCCATGAACGAAAGGTAATGGCTATTGAACACCATCGTACGGATTTAGAACAATCCGTTGTAGAAAATGTTGTGTTTATTGGTGTGTTGTGTGAAAGTGGCGTTTGGCGTGCGGTCGTCTATCATATTGGTGGTGGCTACACAAAAACGATTGATATTGAACATATTCAAGACGTATCTTATTCATTTTATAAATCAATAAAAACACAAGATATTACATTAGATAACTACCAGAACTTTTTACAGTAATAAAATGTTTTTGTGAAAATCATTTTATTGTTCTTGAGGTATTAATGAATGAGTTTGAAACACTTCATTGAAGATAATGAATGGATAAATAATTAAAGAGGTGAATGTAATTGTGAATACAGCAGCGTTGAAACAGATTGATGAACGCATCATCCAATGGCTCGACCAAGTTCGAACGATGTTGCCAGCTATGATCAAAGAGATGGATTTACAAACGAAAGCCAATCGCTTTGATTTGGTGACGAATGTGGACAAATCGATTGAACAAAGTTTTGAGGAAATGTTAACTAAGGAATTTCCAGAGCATCAATTATATGGAGAAGAAGCACATCATGATACAGATAGATTGCGAGAGGGTTATACATGGGTGTTGGATCCAATTGACGGCACTGCTAATCTTGTGAAACAACAAGATGATTTTTGTTTAATTTTGGGCCTATTTTATAATGGCGAGCCTGTACTATCTTATATTGATGAATTTCCACGTCAAAAGCGTTTTAAAGCGATTAAAGGGGAAGGCGTTTACTTGAATGATGAACGCTTATCACCACCACCAGAGCGCCCGTTGAAAGACTGTTTGATTTCATTCAATAATAAGGGGCTAAATGATGAAACGATGCATGATTTGTTGGACGCGTCATTTGGTTATCGTTTAATCGGTGCTTGTGGTCTCGATTCTGCGAAAGTATTTACAGGTCAATTTGGCGTACATATTCATACAAATGCAAAACCATGGGATATTGGGGCGCAGTTTTTATTTGCTGACATGCTGGGATTAAAGATGACGAACTTTCAACAAGGACCGATTGATTTTATTAAGGGTGGTCCATTCATCATTAGCAATAAAGGATGCTATGAAGAAATGTTAGAGATATTACTACAAAAAGGTGGCTATCAAAAGGCATAGTGCGACTATGGATGTATTGTGCATTTGCATATGTCAGTTATAATCAACATAATGAATAAACTTTGATATGACAAAGAAGAGAAATGGAGTGAGTATTTTGACATACACACGGTCTAAAAAACAAAAAAATCCTGTTATCAAATGGATGATACGAATTGTTGCTGTACTACTTATTTTGGCTATCTTAGCAATTGGGTATTTAGCATATAAACTTTTTGCTGTAGGAGGTGCCATTCACAACCCATTAAACCGTGATCATTCAGAATTGAGATCAGGTAGTGTGGATCTTAGTAAAGGTGATCCTTTTACAATTGCATTATTCGGGGTAGATTCTAACGCTGAACGTGCAAGTAATGGTGGCGGCGAACGTAGCGATACCATTATGTTACTCTCAATTAATCCTCAAAAGAAAACAACTGAAATGGTCAGCATTCCTCGTGACACACAAGCAGAAATTGTAGGGCAAGGTACAACTGAAAAAATTAACCATGCTTATGCTTATGGTGGCCCTGACATGGCGGTTAAGACACTTGAAAAATTAATGGATGTACCAGTGGATCATTATGCAACGGTAGATATGGATGGTTTGCAAGATACCATTGATACGGTTGGTGGTATTAATGTGGTAAGTAACGCAACATTTTCAGCACAAGGTTACCAATTCCAAAAAGGTGTGAAAGAACATTTAGATGGTGAAGCGGCAATGGCATTTATTCGTAGCCGTAAAGAAGACGGTGCAGGTGGAGACTTCGGACGACAAGAACGTCAACAACTTGTACTTCAAGGTTTAGCGAATAAGTTAACAAGTGTGTCTTCACTTACAAACTTGAATGGCATTATGAATCAGTTGGGAGATAACGTGCAGACAGACTTGAGTTTATCAGAACTGAACCAAGTGAGAAGTAATTATTCTGATGCTAATGACAATGTGAACCGTTATCAACTTGAAGGTTCAGATGGTATTCAATCTGATGGTTTATACTACTTTATACCAGATGAAGGTAGCAAAGCAGAAATTTCACAATTATTACGTGCCAATTTAGGCCTTTAATTAAATATAGAAGAAAGAGTGGGGCAGAAAAAACTGGCTCACTTTTTTATAGGTCACACTTTATAAAGAGTGAATACACTCTTTAAAGGTAATATGATATGACATTTCAATAATTGTAATACGATATATATAGAAAACGTTAACATTTTGATGTAAAAAGGGTAGAATAGAAGTACTAAGTGTGTGGGGCATCTTAGACGAAATTTTTAGGAGGGATATTATGCAAGAACATCTTGTTTTAACATTAGATGGTAAAGAGTATTTGGTTGAACCGGGCACCAATTTACTACACTTTATCAAAGCACAACAAACATTTGTACCTTCTATTTGCTATAACGAAGCTTTAGGGCCAATAGAAACATGTGATACATGTGCCGTTGAAATTGACGGTAAAATCGAACGTGCATGTAGCACAGTGGTTGATCGACCTATGGTTGTCAATACACAAAACGACCGCGTACAAGCGAGTCAAAAGGAAGCGTTAGATCGCATTCTTGAAAAACATCAATTGTATTGTACAGTGTGTGATTATAACAACGGAAACTGTGAAATCCATAATACGATGGACCAATGGGGGTTGGAACATCAAACATATGAATATAAGCCAAAGCCATATGAAGTAGACTTTGGACCATTCTATCGCTATGATCCAAACCAATGTATCCTATGTGGTCGTTGTGTTGAAGTATGTCAAGACGTGCAAGTCAATGAAACATTATCAATTGACTGGGATCGCGATCAACCGCGTGTTATTTGGGACAATGATGTTGCGATTAATGAATCATCATGTGTTGGCTGTGGTCAATGTTCAACAGTATGTCCATGTAACGCAATGATGGAAAATAACATGGTAGGTAAAGCTGGTTACATGACAGATATCGAACCAGGTTCACTTGCTTCAATGATTGATTTAACGAAAAAAGCAGAAACAGGCTACGGTCCGTTATTTGCTATTTCAGATTCTGAAGCGGCAATGCGTGAAGAGCGTATTAAAAAGACAAAAACAGTATGTACTTACTGTGGTGTTGGTTGTAGCTTCGAAGTTTGGACAAAAGATCGTGAAATCTTAAAAGTTCAACCTTCTCAAGATTCACCAGCAAATAAAATTTCATCTTGCGTAAAAGGTAAATTTGGTTGGGACTATGTTAACTCTGAAGAACGTCTTACAAAACCATTAATCCGTCGAGATGGACAATTTGAAGAAGTGGAATGGGATGAAGCAATTCCATATGTGGCGAAACGCATGCAAGAAATCAAAGACAAGTTTGGTCCGAATGCATTAACGTTCATTTCTTCATCTAAAGCGACAAACGAAGAATCTTACTTAATGCAAAAACTTGCACGTCAAGTAATTGGTACGAACAATATTGATAACTGTTCACGTTACTGCCAAGCACCTGCAACGAAAGGTTTATTCCGTACAGTAGGACACGGTGGTGACTCAGGTTCTATCGATGATATCGGTAATGCTGAAATGGTTATCACAGTAGGTACAAACACAGCAGAAGCACACCCAGTTATTGCATCACGTATTAAACGTGCACATAAATTGTTCGGTCAAAAGCTTCATGTGTTTGATATTCGTAAACATGAAATGGCGCAACGTGCAGATGAATTCTATCAACCACACCCAGGTACAGACTTAGTATGGTTATCTGCCGTAACAAAATATATCATTGATAACGACCTTCACGATCGTGCATTTATCGATCAATGGGTAGATCATTTTGATACGTACTATGAATCATTAAAACCTTATACAATGGAATTTGCTGAAGAAACAACAGGTATTTCAAAAGACCGTCTTGTGAAGTTAGCACATGAAATTGTAAGTGTGAACAGCGTGTCTATTTGTTGGGCAATGGGTGTAACACAACAAGAAACAGGTTCTGACACAAGTACAGCGATTTCTAACTTATTACTTGTAACAGGAAACTACATGAAACCAGGTGCAGGTTCATACCCATTACGTGGTCACAACAACGTACAAGGTTGCTCTGACTTCGGTAGTATGCCGGATAAGTTACCAGGTTACTTAGGTGTACAAGATGACGAAGCACGCGGTTGGTTTGAAAAAGCGTGGGGTGTTGAATTACCAAAAGAACCAGGTTTCGACAACCACCAAATGATGGATCACATCCATGCTGGAGACGTACACAGTATGTTCATTCTAGGTGAAGATACAGGTATTACAGACTCTAACATCAACTACGTACAAGCTGCTTTAGAAAAAGTAGACTTCTTAGTTGTTCAGGATGAGTTCTTAACATTCACTGCTGAATATGCAGATGTCATCTTACCAGCTTCTCCTTCTCTAGAAAAAGAAGGTACGTTTACAAATACAGAGCGTCGTTTCCAACGTTTATACCAAGTTTTAGAACCACTTGGCGATTCAAAACCTGACTGGCAGATCACACAAATGATCGCAAAAGAAATGGGTTACGACTGGGGTTACACACATCCATCAGAAATCATGGATGAAGCTTCAGACTTAACACCAATGTTTGCAGGTGTGAAATACCACCGTTTAGAAGGCTATAACAGCTTACAATGGCCTGTAAATGCAGATGGTACAGATACACCATTACTCTTCACAGAAGGTTTCAACTTTGACAACGGTAAAGCGAAGTTATTTGCATTAGACTTCAATAACTTCTACAAAACAAATGAAACATATGACTTACACGTGAACAATGGCCGTGTGTTAGAGCACTTCCATGAAGGTAACATGACATACAAAGTGCCTGGTCTGAAATATAAAATGCCATCAGCGTTCATTGAAATTTCACCAGAATTAGCGGCTGACCGTGATATTCATGAAGGTGCTGCTGTGAAGTTAATTTCTGAAACAGGTGAAGCGACAGGTCACGTGCATATTACAGACCGCGTAAAAGGAAAACAAATCTTCTTACCGCAAAATGATAATAATGAAGCAGCAATTAACTATTTAACAAGCAGTGTGACAGATCCAGAAACACATACACCAGCATACAAATCAACATGTTGCCGTATGGAAGTATTGAGTAAACGTGGTAAATCACCACTTAACCCAACAAACTTCCGTAACCAACATCGCAATCCGCAGTATAGTGTGCGCGTGGACAAAAAATGGGAGCGTCCAGACTATGTCTTCCCAGGGGATCAGGTGATGAAATAATGGCAGAAAGAATTACAAAAATTAAACGTATTCAGAAGTCAGAAGCAGAAATCAAAGCAGAGAACCTTGCAGAAGTAACAGACAAGATTGCTGAAAACAAAGAGAGTATCTTGAAAGTCATTGATCTTGTGAAAAACTTGGATGATGCCAAAATTTTAGATGCGCTAAATGGAGCAGTAAAACAACGTGGTGTCATTACTGAAAAAATTGTCACTGAGTTAAATAAAGACCAATATGCAGGCTTTTTGCATAACATCGGTCAAATGGTATTCATCTTAGGAGATCTTGATACAGATGAGTTACGCGTCTTATTAAACAAAGTCAACAAAGGTGTTCGTGTGGCGAACCAAGCAAGTCCAAGTGCCCGCACATCTGTGAAAGGCTTGATGGGCGTACTTAAAGATGACGAAATGAATAAGAGCTTAACGTATTTCTTAAATATGTTAAAAGGTATGTCTCGTTAATGTGAAGAGGTATCTCAAAAAGGAGTAGCTGTTGCTGCTCCTTTTTTGTGCGATTTAATAGTGAAGAGGGTATATGTTACTAAGAATTGAGACTCACCACAACACGACCACGTAAATCATGATAAAATGATAATGTATCAAAAGGAGGAGGCATTTATGCATCGCGAACAAAAAATATTATTGCTTGCAGCGATATCTAATATCATACTCATAGCGGGCATTGTCATGTTGATTTACGTAGGTCCCATCTGGGCATTAGCATGCTTTTTAATCACTTTAACTATCACATTAGTTTTATTTAACATGCTGTTCAAAGAAAAACCCAAATTACGTTGTATCGCAAATGTCATTTATGCCATTGTGATTTTATTTATTGTATTTTTAATGTGGCATTACTTTGCATAAGAGAGAAAAAAGAGAGGTTGAAATATGAAGCACTGGTTGAAGTCACATCCATCTGTCATCTTTTTAATTGTGATACTTGCTGTGTTTGTCGGGTTATTAATTGTGAATGAAACATCTTTGTTTAAGCAACATAAGATGTATACATTTGAAGAAGCTTATGACAGACAACTTCAAGATGGTATATTACATACAAAATCAAGTGAATCTGGTTTTGTAGAAGCTTCAGAAAAAGAAGTGAAAGAAGAGATGGCGATAAAACGTAGCGACTCTGACATCATGTATCTGGATTTGTCGAAAACAGTGAATTTATCTGAAGAAGAAGTGAATGATATGCTAAAAGGAAAAGGCATCCTTGAAGGGAAAGTCTTTCTAGAGGCACAGGAACGTCATCATGTGAATGTTATCTACTTGGTTAGTCATGCACAGCTTGAAACAGGCCAAGGTAAGTCTGAGCTGGCAAAAGGGATTAAAAAAGGCAAACAAAGATACTATAACTTTTTCGGTGTGGGTGCATTTGACAGTAACGCTGTTAAAACAGGCACGAGCTATGCTGTGAAGGCGAAATGGACATCACCGGATAAGTCGATTGTCGGAGGTGCAGCATTTGTTAGACAACAATACTTTGAAAATGGACAATTGTCGTTATACCAAATGCGTTGGAATCCTCAAGAACCAGGAACAAATCAATATGCTAGTGACATCGACTGGGCATCTAAAATTGCGGAACAGATGGAACATTATTATCAAGAATATGGGATCAAACAAGACCGAGTTCGTAAACATCATTATGCTAAAAAGTAGATGATATTAACGGTGTTAAGCAATTTGGCATAGTAGGCAGAATGACTTAAATCGGAGAGGTGAATGAAATGAAAATAGGTATTGTAGGTGCAGGGATTGGTGGATTAACATTAGCGGCATTATTACGTGAACAAAAGCATGACGTACATATTTTTGAACGACAAGATGCGATTAAAGAAGTAGGTGCAGGTATCGGTATTGGCAGGAATGTGATCGAGAAGCTTGGCGATCATGACTTAGCAAAAGGAATCAAGAACATCGGTCATCTGTTGAAAACGACACGTATGCTTGATGAACAAGGTGAAGTTATTAGTGAAATGCCTTTTGATGAAAAAACAACGAATGTCACAGTTTTACGTCAAACGTTGGTAGAAACCATTGCAAGCTACGTCTCAGAGGATATGCTTCATTTCAACCATGAAGTCACTGCCGTAGAAGGCAACGAAACAATGGCACGTCTCCATTTTCGTCAACAGGATAGTCAGACATTTGACTTAGTCATTGGTGCTGACGGGATCCATTCAATCGTACGTCAAACGGTACAACCAAAAGCAAAAGTACAATATCAAGGTTATACATGCTTTAGAGTTCTGGTAGAGGATGTGCCGGAAATTGGACAAACGGCTGATGAGTATTGGGGGAGCAAAGGACGTTTTGGGATTGTCCCATTACTTGATGGTAAAGCGTATTGGTTTGCGGCAATCAATGCCAAAGAGAATGATATAGAATATAAACGCTATAATAAACCATATCTACAAGCGTATTTTAATCAATATCCAGAACCAGTACGTCATATTTTAGACCGTCAACCAGAAACAGGGATTTTACATCATGATATTTATGATTTAAAACCATTGAATACATTTGTGTATCAATCACGTATTGTGTTGTTGGGAGATGCAGCACATGCGACAACGCCTAATATGGGCCAAGGTGCCGGTCAAGCAATGGAAGATGCCATTGTTCTTGCCAATGTACTCGGTGAGTATGAGACATTGACTGAGGCCTTAAAACGCTATGACAAGCTCCGTGTAAAACATACAGCGAAAGTCATTAAGCGTTCACGTAAAATAGGGCGTATTGCTCAAAAACAAGGTGGTTTAACGATACGCTTACGCAATGGTATTGCACGTAAGTTGCCAAAATGGGTTATCTCAAGACAGCTAAGATTTTTATATAAAACGAAAAGTCATTAATAAAAGATAAAAGGCGTAGAGGATTCATTTCGTCCTCTACGCCTTTCTTAGTTCATCATTCAATCAAAATAAGGGTTGTGATTAGCCCTTATTTTTGTCCTTACACATATATTCTATAAAACTATAAACGATAAGACTCAAAAATATAATGATTGCTACGGGAATAATCATATCATTCAAAATAAAATAAATCGCTATTATGAATGCAAATATAAACCAAATCAACTTTAAAAGTGCTTGCATAAAAACACAACTTTTAAATTATGTTATCAATCTACTTAGATGCCAATTATCTTTACTTGTATGATTAGTTGACGATATAGTCAGGTGTTTCACCTTGTGCTTGTTTGATTAAGTTTTGTGCAACGATTTTTGCCATCATATCACGTGCTTCAAATGTGGCATTGCCAATATGTGGTGTAATCACGACATTGTCTAATGATTTAAGCCCTTCAGTAAACGCTGGTTCAAACTCGTATACATCTAAAGCGGCACCTTCAATTGTTTTATTTTGCAATGCTTCTAATAATGCTTCTTCATGAACAATTGGTCCACGTGCGGCATTAACGAGATATGCAGTTGGTTTCATCAATGCAAGTTGTTCTGCATCAATCATATGGTGTAATGCTGGGCTGTACGCGGCATTGATTACAACGAAATCGGCTTCTGCTAATAATGTATCTAAGTCAACATATTTCGCATCTAGCTCTTTTTCACATTCTTCTTTACGGTTAGGACCTGTGTACAGGATAGACATGTCGAATCCTTTTGCACGACGTGCCACTGCACTACCAATTTCACCTAAACCAATAATACCGATTGTTTTACCAGACACTTCACGTCCTCTAAAGAAGAGTGGTGCCCATCCATCAAAGCCTTTATGACGCATGAGTTGGTCCCCTTCAGGAATACGACGTGCGACAGCTAATAAAATACCCATTGTTAGTTCAGCTGTAGCATTGGTAGAAGCTTTTGGTGTGTTCGATACAGAAATACCTTGTTTTCTTGCATATTCAACATCGACATTGTTAAAGCCAGCACCGTAGTTGGCAATGAATTCAAGATCTTTTGCACTTTCAATCACTTCTTGATCTACTTCTGTGGATAGTAAACTTACGAGGCCGAATGCATCAGCCACCCCTTTTTTTAATGTTTCCTTATCAATGATACCTTGACCTTCATAGATATCCACTTCAAAATGTTCTTGCAATAATTCTAATCCAGCATCTGGAATAGGTCCTGCAACAAATACTTTTTTCATCGTAAATCCCACCTTTCCCCTTAAGTATAGAAAACCATACGTGAGAATACAAGGTGTGGGAATTGCATAGTAGCGATACGCCATAAATTTATACTCTGAGAAACTGTTAAACTGTATCGCAACTTCTATCGTCTTACATAAAAAATACAATAATAACACGGCGATATACCGGTTATTATTGTATCAGTGCGTTCTATTATTTAAAGAAGCGGATAGAGAGCGGTGGTAGGTAATCTTCCCCTTGATATGCTTTAATCAGCGCCACAATTTGAAAGACGAAAGCTAAAACTGCAAGGACTGCTAAAACAACAAAGCCAATCAATACAAAGAGTAATATTGTGCCAATAATACCCCAGATTGTGTATGACAGAATAAAGTTTAAATAGTTTTTTCCTGTTGTATCAACAAATTTTGAATCATCACGTTTGAGTAACCAAATGATTAATGGACCGATAATGGTTGTGAAAAAAGATGTGGCATATATCAAAACAGCCATTAACTTTTCATCATCAGATGGTTCTAACGGATAGTTATTGTGTTGGGGTGCTTCATATGTTTCCATAAAATGCCTCCTTTTTATGATTATCTTTAATGATAGTTTACAGGAGAATGATAAAAAAGCACAATCAATTACATGAATAAATGTGATAGAGGGTATACATATATTAAATGGTAAAAAACAATTTCTTTTCTGATGACATTTTGTTACTATTCTGATGAACACAGTAGAAGATTTGTGTTAATTAAAAATGAGATATAGAAAGAAGGGTATATATGAAAATAGCAGTTGTAGGATCAGGGAATGGGGCTGTGACAGCAGCGATTGATATGGTGGATCAAGGACATGATGTGGAGTTGTATTGTCGTAATCAATCAATTGATAAATTTGACAAAGCGTTGGCGCAAGGAGGCTTTCATTACAATAATGAAGGTAAAGAAAGCTTTGTAGAATTTACAGCAGTAAGTGACAACATGGCATATGTTCTTGAAGGTGCAGAAATTGTTATGGTTGTCATTCCATCATCACATATTGAATATTATGCTGAATTAATGGCGCATCATGTGACTGAAGATCAGATTGTTTTCTTTAATATGGCGGCTGCGATGGGGTCAGCACGTTTTATTAAAGTATTAAATGAATACAAGATTGATACACGTCCTGTGTTTGCTGAGGCGAATACGCTAACTTATGGTACACGTGTGAACTTTGATGAGGCAAGAGTTGACTTATCATTAAAAGTTCGTAAAGTGTATTTCTCAACATTTGAAGAAGAAGATTTAATTGATGCATACCATAAAGTAGAACAAGTTTATCCACATATTGTTAAAGAAGAATCATTATGGCGCACGAACCTTGAAAACGGAAACCCAGAGGTACATCCGGGACCTGTTCTGTTAAATGTTGGGCGTATTGATTATAGTGATCACTTTGCATTATACAAAGAAGGGATCACACGACATACTGTTCGCTTATTACATGCGGTAGAACAAGAGCGTCTGTCATTAGGACGTAAGCTTGGTTTTGAACTTGAAACAGCAAAAGAAGCACGTATTGAACGTGGTTATTTAGAGCGAGAAATGGAAGATGAGCCATTGAATAAAATCTTTAACCATAGTCCAGTATTTTCTCAAATTCCAGGGCCACATAAGGTGAATAACCGTTATTTAACAGAGGATATCGCTTATGGGCTTGTGTTATGGTCTAGTTTAGGACGAGAGATTGGTGTACCAACACCGAATATCGATGCCATTATTACGATTGCATCTACAATTTTAGATCGAGATTTATATAACGAAGGTTTAACCATCGATTATTTAGGACGAGACAATGTTGGCTTAATCTCGTACTAATGGCTAAAAGTGAGCTATCATGTCAGCGTCAAGTCTGTTTACGATAGGGGAATTGTTCTATTCATAACTTATGGCGAAACTTTTAACCATCCAATGGCTTTCGTACGTCGATATAAGTTTAAAAAATGAACAAAAGGAGACAAATCATGATTTTAGATAGAGTGAATCCAGAAGATTTATTTCCAACTGAGAAGACGGGCCCTTCTGTTTTGGGGAAAATTGAGTACACGGTGAATAGTCAGCGTGAATTTGAAGGGGCGTACATTGCGACAAATGAACGTTTGATTATGAATGTTGATATGAATGGCCAATTTTATTACCGCAATATTCCATATAATGAAATATCAAGTATCTCATTTGAAGATGATACGTTATGGATGGGGTTTGAAGTTGGTAAAGTAGCAATGAGACATATTCAAAATGAGCAGATAGATGATTTTATTAATTATGTACAACAACAAATCAATAAATATGCGGGTGCATAACTGAATCAGTGAATGTGCGATATTCCATGAAGTTTGTGGGGTATCGCACTTTTTATATGTATGTTGAACTAAGATATTGACAGGACTGAAATAGGGGCCTATAATCTAGGTATAAAAAATATACTTAAATAGAAAGTGAGGGATACACACGTGACAAAAGTAGAAATTGGTTTAACATCATTTGGTGATAATCAAGATATTTATACAGAAAATGGGCATACACCCGCTATTTCAAATGATGAACGTATTCGAAATATTGTAGAGGAAATTAAACTTGCCGATGAAGTTGGCTTGGATGTCTATGGATTAGGAGAACATCATCGACCTGATTATGCTGTGTCAGATCCTGGGACGGTACTTGCTGCGGCAGCGGTAGTAACAGATCATATTAAATTATCATCAGCCGTAACAGTTTTATCATCTGATGATCCTGTACGTGTATATCAACAATTTGCAACGATTGATGGCCTTTCCAATGGACGTGCGGAAATAATGGCAGGGCGAGGCTCATTTATTGAATCATTTCCGCTTTTTGGTTATGATTTAAATCATTACCAACAACTCTTCGATGAGAAGTTAGAGTTGTTGATGATGATTAATAAGCAAGCAGTGATTCATTGGGACGGTCAGCTACGTCCGAGTATCGATGGACGAGGTGTCTATCCACGTGCTGTGCAAAAAGAGCTACCTATTTGGTTGGCGACAGGTGGGACACCAGAATCGTCGTTAAAAGCAGGACGCTTAGGTCTACCGATTACTTATGCAATTATTGGAGGGAATCCAAGACGTTTTGCGCGAAATGTTGCGATGTATAGAGCAGCAGCTGAATCAGCAGGTTTTGATGCGAATCAATTACAAGTGGCAACACATTCATGGGGTTACATTGCTGAAACAGATGAACAAGCGCAACGTGAGTTTTACCGACCAACAGAACAGCATCATAATGTTTTAGCAAAAGAACGTGGATGGCCACCTTTTACAATGGAACACTATCAAAGAGAAGTCGGTCCAGAAGGTGCGATGTATGTCGGAAGTCCTGAAACAGTCGCACAAAAAATTATTGATACGGTGGAAGCATTAGGCATTACGCGTTTTATGCTACACTTGCCAATCGGATCTATGCCTCATGAACGTACGATGAATGCCATTCGCTTATTGGGTGAAGAGGTAAAACCAATGGTAGATCAATATTTTTTAGATAAAGAAGGAGAGAAATAATATGATTACAAGATATGCAACAAACTTAAAAGTAGCAAAAGAAATGTTCGATGCAGCACAACCTAAGTTAAAAGGTGACGAAGGGATGAAACAAGCATTTGAACAATTTAACTTACAATCAGAATTAGTAAAAGTAGTAGGGGCTGCGGAAGCGGCTGCCGCAGGTTTACTAGGTTTAAGTATTTTTAGTAAACGTTTCTCACAACTTGGTTCAATCATCACTTTAGGTGTGATGGGCGTTGCGATTACGAAACATTTACAAGCAGGTCATGGTAAAGAAGGCGCTCAACATGCAATTGATGTTGCACAACTTGCTGGTTTGAGCTTAGTAGATACATTCACTTCAAAAAAATAATGAATCATAGGAAAGGCGCTGAGCCACAGTGTTTAGCTCCTAAATAGAGTAGGATGGAAATCTTTTAAAGCAAAAAGGTTTCTATCCTGCTCTATTTTTTGTTTGTACTGAAAAAGCAATAATACATAAAAACAAGTGTCTAAAATAGAAAATTATAACTCTAAATTTAATAAATGTGAAGTGAAATTTAAGATGAAAATAAACTGAAAATTAAAAGGCGAAATATTGATAATCAAGTGAATTAAATTTAAAATATAGTAACAAAACATTTAAACTTATATGTTTATATAGTTTGTAATTGTATTTAATATACCTTTCTTCAACTTAAAGGTATATATGGGGGGAACAATATGGAAAAATACGCTGTTAAAGATATGAAAGATTTGATGATCATTAGTTACACGTCTAAAAATTTACAATCAGCAATCAAGCGTCAATTTAATTTGACATATGAAGAGTTATTCATTTTGACATTTATTCATGAGAATCGTGCGGCTTCATACAACGTCAAAGACATCATACGCGCTTCGGAATTCAAACCATATTACATTACAAAAGCACTTCAAAAGTTAAAAGAATTAGGATTTTATCGAAAAAAAGAAATGAACAAGATGAACGTACAGTTATTGTAGAGGTCAATAAAACGCAATACCGAAAAATGGATGCATTGTTTGAAAAAATTGAGGCATTATTTTAATAGTATTTAAATACTTCAAAGATTTATAGGAACTGAGGTAAAAGAGCTGAGGTTGAGACATGATCAATGAGTACGCCAAGAAACTAATAAATGGCGATCTAAAGGTAGGATTTTGTCCCAATCTCAGGTTTTCTTTTTGATACCTCAGTTTTTTATTTTGTATTTGTGTCAATCATATGGCTTTTAAGAGAGGGATAGGAATTCCGAGTAAAATGTATTATAATGTTGAGTGAATAACTAAGAATAAAGGTTGTGAATGTAATAATGAAATCGGTATTAGTTCAAACAGAAATACAACGCGAGTGGATTCAAAAGTTAGAGCAACAACGCGAGAAATTTCAGTCATATGCACAATCAAATGACGAACAAAGTCGCTTTCCATATGAGAACATTCAATGGCTTGTTGACTCAGGATACACGCAATTGACATTACCAAAAGAATATGGTGGTGCAGGTGCAACACTCGAAGATATGGTCGTTTTACAAACAGTCCTAGGATCTATGGATGGTGCAACAGCACTTTCAATTGGGTGGCACGTAGGACTTGTTGGTGAACTCTTTGAAAGACAATTATGGGATAAAGAAGTATTAGATGAATTTGCAGAGGCTGTTAAAACAGGTGCTTTAATTAACCGTGCAGTGAGTGAAGCGGAAACAGGTAGTCCAACACGTGGTGGTAGACCAAGTACACATGCTACATTAGAGGGTGACACGTATACATTGAATGGTGTTAAAACATTCACATCGATGAGCCTTGGTTTAACACATGTGATCGTTGCAGCTTATATTCCTCATAAAGAAAAAGTTGGTTTCTTCTATATTCCAAAAGAAGCAGAAGGACTGGAAGTAGCAGATAACTGGAATGTTGTAGGTATGAGAGCAACTGAAAGCCATGACTTAATCTTAAATGATGTGAAAGTTCACGAAAAATATTTGGTGGAAATTAAAGGAGAAGGACCTAAGTATCAAAATGGTTGGCTATTGCACATTCCAAGTACTTATTTAGGTATTGCCCAAGCAGCACGTGATTATGCAGTTGATTTCAGCTTAACGCATAGCCCGAATAGTATTGAGGGTACCATTAGTGATTTACCTGTTGTACAACAAAACTTAGGTAAAATGGAAACAAAACTCATTGCTGCACGCCATATGTTATGGAGTACAGCTCGCGCGTATCAAAATTTAGGTGAGAATGATAATATTGCAGCTGAAACATCAGCGAGCAAAATCATCGTTATGAATGAAGGATTAGATGTTGTGGACATCGCAATGCGTATTGTTGGTGCAAAGAGTCTTGAAATGGACAGACCTTTACAACGCTATTACCGTGACATGCGTGCTGGATTGCATAACCCGCCTATGGAAGATATGGCGTATACGAATATTGCACGTGGTGTCTTAGAAGAACGACGTGAACAACATTAAAAATAGTTGAAATAATGTGTTAGTAACTGGTATGTGAACACAATAAGAGACGTCCAATCATAAGGATGAGATTGAAAGTTACTATAACCATCTATATAATGAAGGTATTCTATTAAAGGAGAATATCTATGCGGTTATTATTAGTACCGGTTGGCGTCATTTTTACACTACTCGGATTTGCTGGAGCCGTATTACCTCTATTACCAACAACACCATTTTTATTGGTTGCAGTGATCTGTTTTGCCAAAAGTTCAGATCGTCTGCATGATTGGTTAGTGAAAACACGTCTATATCAAGCGTATGTAGAAGATTTCCGTAAATATAGGGGCTATACTATGCGCAAAAAGATACAGTTATTGCTTAGTGTGTACCTCGTTGTCGGCTTTTCTATTTGGATGGTAGATATCTTATGGGTGCGTATCGGTTTGGTGATTATGTTGGCAATCCAAACAATCGCACTATTTACATGGGTGAGAACGCTCCCAGAAAGTCATGACAATCGTTAACATCAGTTGCTGAAGAACATTTATTATATAGAACAGATAGTGAAGGGGTATCCCTCTTTTAGCTATCTGTTATTTTTTTGAAAAAATGATTGCAATAAACAATAAAACAAAATATAATAACAATGATAATCATTATCAATTAAATGACGGGAGATGTATTGATGAAAAGATTACTATTTTCTTTACTAGCGCTTGTTTTTGTTCTTGCTGCATGTGGCCAAAGTGGTGACGGTGAGAAGTCTAAGGCGGATATGAAAGCACTTGAATTAAAAACAGCAGATGGTTCACAAAAAGTAGATATTCCTAAAGATCCAAAACGTATTGTTGTATTAGCACCAACATATGCGGGTGGACTTAAATATTTAGATGCCAATGTTAAAGGCGTTGTTGAAAGTGTTGATCAAAGCCCAGTATTAGAAAAACACTTTAAAAATGTAGAAAAAATTGGCGCAGAAGATGTTGAAAAAGTAGCAACATTAAAACCAGACTTAATCTTAACTTATAACACAGATAAAAATGTTAAAAAGTTAGAGAAAATTGCACCAACACTTGCGATTGATTATGGTCAATATAACTATGTTGAACAACAAGAATTACTTGGTAAAATTGTTGGCAAAGAAGATAAAGTGAAAGAATGGAAAGCGGATTGGGAAAAACAAACACAAAAAGATGGTAAAGATATCAAGAAACATCTTGGTGAAGATACAACCGTTTCAATCTTTGAAGACTTCGATAAAAAAATCTATGCTTACGGTAAAAACTGGGGTCGTGGAAGCGAAGTTATTTATCAAGCATTTGGTTTAAAAATGCCTACTGAATTAGAAAAAGCGACAGAAAAAGATGGATGGAAAGAAATCTCTAAAGAAGAAGTTTCAAAATATGCGGGAGACGTTGTTGTCAGTGCTCAAGCAAAAGGTTCAGCTGAACCAGAATTCCAACAAACAGATATGTGGAAAAACTTACCTGCTGTTAAAAATGACCGTGTCATCAAAGTAGATTCAAATGTTTACTGGTATAACGATCCGTACACATTGGATATCATGCGCAAAGGCTTAAAAGAACAATTAATGAATAAATAAAAAAGAGGCGATTGCCTCTTTTTTTTATTCAATTTTAATGCTGTTTTGATCGATAAGTTACTTCACCATGTTTGTCGAAAATAGTAAGACCAGAAATATCTTTCTTAGGTTGTGGAATAATAAGACTTGCTACATAAGCCACTACAAACGCAATCACAAATGCTAAAATCGATACGTAGAATGGTGAACCTGCACCACCGATACCTTGTAAGAAGTAGCTTGCGATCACTGCTACGATGATACCGATAATAACACCCACACCGTGTGTACGTTTTGTGAAGATACCTACTGCAAAAATACCCGCAATCGGTACACCAAACAGTCCAGTAATCAATAAGAATAAGTCCCAAACATCATTTGAGTCTGCTGCAATAAGATAAAGTGAAATAAGCATACCAATTAAACCAACGGCAACTGTTGCAAAACGTGCAAAGCGTACTTCTGCTTTTTTACTCTTCTTACCGAAAAAGCGCTGTTTAATATCGACAGACAGACAAGCTGCAATCGAGTTTAAACTTGAAGAAATGGTTGATTGTGCTGCTGCAAAGATGGCTGCAATGAGCAAACCAGCAACAAATGGTGGCATTTCAGTTAAGATGAAATACGGTACGATAGATGATGTATTAAAGTTTTCTGGCAATGTTTGATGTTGTGCATAGAAAACATATAGCACAGTTCCCATACCGTAAAAGAGTGGTGCTGAAATGATCGCTAAAAGTCCATTTGTCCAAATAGATTGTGATGTTTCTTTAAGTGATTCAGATGCTTGATAGCGTTGAACAACATCTTGGCTAGCAGTGTATTGTTGTAAGTTGTTGAATATACTTCCTAAGAAAATGATTGGAATTGCAGCAGCTGTTGCATTCATTTTCCAGTTGTCCATACTGATTAATTTTTTATTTTCTACTGCATCACTGATAACAGAAGAGAATCCACCGTCAATATGTGTAATACCAATGATGATAATAACAAGTGCACCACCTAATAAGATGATACCTTGGATAAAGTCACTCCATACAACCCCTTCAAAACCACCAAGGAATGTATAAAGAATACATAAGAGACCTACTAAGCTTGCAACAACATATGGATTAATATCTGATACAGATGTAATCGCAAGTGTTGGTAAGTAAATAACAATCGCAATACGTCCTAAATGGAAAAGGACGAAAAGTAAAGAACCAATCACACGAACGGCAGGATTAAAACGTGCTTCTAAATATTCATACGCTGATGTTACACGTAACTTTTTAAAGAATGGAATGTAGAAATAAATGAGTAAAGGAATAATCGCGACAATTGCCACATTACCCGCAATATAAGACCAATCTGTTAGGAATGATTTCTCTGGTGTGGACATAAATGTAATCGCACTTAATGTTGTAGCATAAATAGAGAAACCGACAACCCAAGCTGGCAAACGACCACTCGCTGTAAAGAAGCTGTCTGTATCTTTACCGGCACGCTTTGTAAAGAACGCACCAATACATAATATAAGTAATAAGTAGAGAACTAGCGCAACCCAGTTCCAAAAACCAAAACCAATTGTTTCCAAAGTAAAAACCCCTTTCATAAAGCAGCTTAATAAGCAATGAATGTAAGCGTTAACATATAAAGTTAGTAAAAAGGAAAGAGATAAGGCAAATATTCAGAAGTATGTTGTGTATACTTATATGCTATCTCTTTCCGAATAGACAATCAGAAATATTAAAAAATCATTTTTTATAGCTGTATTTTATAGATTGTATTTAGCAATTAAATCTTTAAGGACTGGACGATGTTTTTCATCAAATGGGTGGAATGGTGCTTTCGGTAAGCCTGTATCAATTCCTTTTTCAGATAAAAATGCTTTAAGTGTTGGATAAAGTCCCATTGCGATCACTGATTCAATAATATCGTTTGTTTCATGTTGTAGTTCGTATGCGCGTGCCACATCGCCGTTTTGCGCAGCTTCAAATGTTTCACGAGCGCGCACACCATTGATGTTGTACGTTGAACCAATCGCACCATCAACCCCGGAAATAGCAGCTTGTACAAGCATTTCATCAAATCCTGAGAAGATAAGTTTGTCAGGGAATGCTTTGCGTAAACGTTCTAATAAATAGAAGTCAGGTGCTGTGTATTTTACACCGATGATATGTTCATTTTCGAATAAAGATTCAAATTGCTGAATTGAAATATTCACACCAGTAAGGCCTGGAATAGAATAAATGATCATATTGTTTTGTGTTGCTTCGATAATTTTGAAGTAATAATCACGAATTTCTTCAAATGTAAATGGATAATAGAACGGTGTGACAGCAGAGAGTGCATCATAACCTAACTCTGTTGCATATTTACCAAGTTCAATTGCTTCATTTAGATCTAATGAACCGACTTGTGCAATAAGGCGAATCGCATCTTTTGCCTCATCTTTTGCGATTCGGAAAACTTCTTTCTTTTGTTCTGTATTCATTAAGAAGTTTTCTCCAGAACTTCCGTTAACGTATAAACCATCTAATTTTTGAACATCAATTGCATTTCTAACGATTTGGCGGAGTCCAGCTTCTTTCAATTGTCCAGCTTCATCAAATGGTACGAGTAATGCTGCATATAAACCTTTTAATTCATTATTCACAAAAAGCCCTCCAAAAATTTTTATTTGCCACATTGGTCTGACCAATTTATAATTTAATTGTAAGCGTTAACAAACTGTAGGTCAACATAAAAGATAAAAAATAATCAAGTAATGCATAAACAGAGATTATGAAAGGAGCGATTTCGGTTTGAGTAGAATCAGAGCGATGAAGTTCTACCAAGAATTCTGCTTGTCGAACACTGACACCACGAGCTTGTAAGAGCAGTGATTAGAATTTAAGTTGAACAAATTCTATTTGCAAAAATGTGATTGCTTGTTACGATCGTAGGTATATAAGTGAAATAAATCATTCAAAATATGATTGAAAGAGGAATGGGTAAAGTGGAATCTATCGATAAGATAACGTCACGTCAGAGTTTGAAACAAATTGTAGTTGAAAAAATTAAAGATTATATTATTAAGGAAAATTTGCAAGTAGGGGATAAGTTGCCTACTGAACGTCGACTTGCTGAAGATTATCAAGTGAGTCGCTCTGTCATTAGAGAGGCATTAAGTTATCTTGAAAATACAGGTGTGACAGAAAGTGTACAAGGTCGTGGAACATTAGTTAAAGAACAAGATATTCGACCATTAATAGAAGGGTTTTTGTTTAGTTTTCAAGTGTCACAAGGGAATTTAAAAGACTTGATGATGTTGCGTCTTACATTTGAACTTGCTGCGATAGACGTGATTGAAAGAGAACAAGCATCTATTGAAGGTATTGCACAAACATTGATTGATGATGTTGAACAATTTGATAGTGAAGCTGATCGAGCATTTCATGCACAAATATTAATGGCAGTCGATTCAGAACTGTTTAAGCAAATGAGTGCCGTTGTACATGCTTATTTTTATCGTACACCGATTGAAACATCAGAGGCACAAAATTTAAAAAGTATGCTGGAACATCAACAAATATATGAAGCATTAGAAATGAAAGATTACCTTAAAGCGAAAGCATTACTGACAGATCATCTTATGAAAGGGGCAGAATACTATGACGAACATCGCATTTGATATCGGTGGAACTTACATTAAATCAGCTATTGTAGCAAAGGACGGTTCGCTTTCTCACTATCAAAAAGTACGTACGCCAGTAAATCAGGATGATGCGATTATAAAAGAAGTAAAAAAACAATTAGAGGCATTTAAGCACCAACATCAATTGGAAAATATTCGAGTAGGCATTTCAACAGCAGGTGCTGTAAACCGTGAACAACGTAAAATCGCATATGCTAATCCCAATATTTTAGATTATACAGGTACGGATTTTGAAGCGCACTTATCACCTTATGTAGAGGAACTACATGTCTATAATGATGTAGATGCAGCATTACTCGGTGAACGAACAGTACGCTCAGATGATATAGAGAGCATGTTTTGTTTAACCTTAGGCACAGGGATTGGTGGAAGTTACTATCATAAAGCATTTGGATTAATGACAGGGGCACGTCATCGACCAAATCAAATTGGGAATTTACTTTATGATCCTGAAACAGATACCAACTATGAGCAACGTGCGTCAACAAACGGCTTAAAGCGGCAGTTAACTGATAATGGGTATCCGTATCTCCCTATTCCAGATTGGTTTGAAATGGCGAGTGCTGGTGATGCAAGTGCACAAAATGAGTTAAAGCAGTGGGCTGCAGAAGTCGCGCGTGGTATTGCAGAAATTCAAATTATGTATGATCCCCAAGAGATTATTATTGGTGGTGGTATTTCTGCACAAGGAGATCGATTACTAAATCTGATTGTGCCACAAGTAAAGAAATATTTGCCAAAAGATTATGGGCACGCTGAAATCAGTGTAGCGCAATTACAAAATAATGCCGCACTATTAGGTGCAGTTTCTCAATTGTAAACTTTTATAGACTTAAAGTTTACTATGGTGGTATAATACGGCATAGAATCTTAAAGCAAAATGGCAGGTTCTGATTTTCGTATATACTGGAGGAACTCTTATTGAATACAAAATATTTAGTTTACGCAGCCTTAATGACAGCCATCATTGCAGTAATGGGGCTTGTTCCAGCGATTCCATTGCCGTTTATCCCTGTACCAATTGTGTTACAAAATGTGGGTGTCTTTTTAGCAGGAATTATACTCGGACGTAAGTATGGCGTATTAAGTGTTATTGTCTTTTTATTACTTGTGATGGCTGGCGCGCCTTTATTATCAGGAGGACGTGGTGGTTTTGGTGTATTTTTAGGACCATCAGCAGGCTATCTAGGCATGTATGTTATTGTTGCATTTTTAATCGGATGGGCGCGTGATCACCACTATGATAAACTAAACTTTGGACGCACACTTGCTATCATCGTGATATATGGTGTGATTCTCCTTGATGCAGTAGGTGGAATTGTGATGGCGCTCATCATTCATATGCCAATTGACAAAGCATTATTACTGTCATTGACGTTTATTCCTGGTGATTTAATTAAGGCAGTGATTGCAAGTTTGATTGCAGTTGCATTATATCGTAATCCAGTGACAGCGCGTATCATGAGACAACTATCTGCATAATCATAACAAAGCAGGTGATAAAATGAATGTCACAATGGGGCACATATATACAGATGGTTTATTAGTCAAAGAAGATGACAGAGTGAAGTATTATCGAACACCAGATAGGCCGCTTAAATTTGATGCTAATAAGTGGTGCTATAAGAAAATGCCAGATTTATTAACTTTTAAAAATGATATAATTCAGCAAGGTGAGGCACATCAAGCACAGGGATCCACACATCTCAACTTTGACTTTCCTCAAGATATTAAACCATCCATAGATATGTTGCAGTATTTACGTGCAGAAGGTTTTTCATTAGGGTGTGTCGAGCTTTATATGATTGAAGCGGCACAGTTAAGAAAGTTAGCACAGGAACCAATTCGCTTAGAACGTATGACTACTGAAGAAAGCGTAGATGATTATTTTTCTGTTTTCACACCTTTAAGTATCGAGTATGGCGAAGCGTATATTGAAGAATGTCGTCGCCATATGAAAGATATTTTGTCAGATATATCGCATCCAATCCATTATTATATTGCTTATGAAACGAATAAGCCGATTGGTATTATCAATGTGATACAGAGTGAACACTTTGTAGAAATTGATGGTTTTGCAGTTCTAACAGAATATCGCTATAAAGGTATTGGTTCTCGTATACAGGCAGCAGTAGGAGGAATGGCAGGAGAAAAACCAGTAATACTCGTGGCAGATGCTGAAGACACAGCAAAAGATATGTATGTAAAGCAAGGCTATACATATATGGGATTTCAATATTCCGCACTTAAAGAATAAAAGTCAGTGATATATATCAGGGAGTGGGACAGAAATCTTTATTACTATAAAAGATTTCGTCGTCTCACCCCGGCAAGGGTGACTAGAAGTTTTGCAGTAGCTGATTGATATGTGACTACGTTTACTTAATAAACTTGTCACACATCTAATCATCTTTGCAGGGGCACTACGACAAAATCATTATAAATGTTTATGATTTTTGTAGTGCTCCCAAAGTTTTCAAAAACGCATTTTCACTTTAGACACCTACTGCCACTAATCTTATATCTATATTCAAAAGGAAGGAACCGGGTACTATGTCCCAGATTCATTCTTTTTTAGATGTCATTTAACAATTATTTAAATAAATGTCTTGCAAAATAAATTTCTATCAACTAAACTTGTTCTTGTATCAGATACGAATACAAATTTAATTATAGGATTGATAATATGCCAAAAAATTATGATAAACGATTTTCACTTTCAATTTTGTTATGGATGCGACAAGATAAAGCTCGTCAGGAAGGAATGGACTATTGGCGAGGAGGACATGCACAAATAATTGCAGCTTCTCCGGGTCTTTTAGAATATCGACAGCAACATTTAAGTGAAACAGAACACGGTTTCTGGCCGAAGATAGATGATTTGGAGACGCACATACCTGAAGATCGTCGTATCGATGGAATAGCAGAAGTGACATATAATAAATTACTTGCTCCTATTGGTGGTCGTCGTCAAACAGCATTAGCATTTGAAGATGAGATTAATGTTTTTCGCAGAACGTTAATGCACATGGGGGTACCATACTCATCACGTTGGTATCATACAAATAATGTTTATTCTGAAACTAAAGTGAGAGATGTTTTTTATATTCGCAGAAAAGATAATGTAAGTCGTGCTAAGTTCAAAAACTTTGTTAATGAAAAGTTAGCTAGTCAAATGGCGGAAATAACTGGTGTGACTGAAGTACGTTCACAAGTATATCTCCCATGGAATAAGGTGACATGGAATACGCGGAATGTTGCACATGACAATCCTAAGGAAGCGCACTTACACGCCTCAATCATTATAGGGTTCTCAGATGAAGTAGCTAGACAAGAATTTTATGATCGTCATGCCTTCAACTTTAACAGCGAACTGATAGATTATGCGTCAGCAATGCACGCTTATCGTATTGATGAAACTTTACCGTTTGTTTTAGATGGTAAGAGACTATAAAACAAAAGACTTGTTATCACGTATAGAACATGATAAACTTGTTCTTGTATCAAATACAAGTTGATTGAGGGGACACATATGGACACTAAATTTACAGTGGCTTTGCATATTTTAGCTATGATTAGTGAGAGTGAAGAAACGTTGAGTTCTCAGACTTTAGCAGAGAGTGTTGGAACAAATCCGAGTTATATTCGTAAAGTAATCGTCCTTTTGAAAAATGCAGCGCTTATTCAATCGCAACAAGGACGCTCTGGATATCAATTAAGCAAGTCGCCAGAACAGATGTCTTTACTTGAGATATACTTTGCCACTCAAGAAATTAACAAGATTACACTTTTTGAAATTCCACAAAATATTAATCAAAATTGTCCAGTTGGTCAGCACATGGAGGGGGCAATAAAGCCTATCTTTTCAAATATTGAGCAACAGTTGGAAGAAGAACTATCTCGTCAGACACTTGACGATGTGATTGATAATCTTTATAAAACAGCCAAAAGACCACGAATCTGACTTGTCAGTAAGTCAGATTTTAATTCAAATAACATGTTCTTGTATCGAATACAAGAACAATAAAAGGAGAAATATTATGTCATATATTACAACAAAAAATAGTTATATCACTGTTAATGGGAATCAGATTGCTTATCGTGAAGTAGGGAAGGGTAAGTCAGACTTACCGATTGTGATGCTCGTTCATCTTGCTGCAACACTTGATAACTGGGATCCTAAGTTATTAGATTTAATTTCTGAAAAACATCATGTTATTGTGCTTGACTTGCCAGGTGTGGGAGCCAGTGAAGGTAAGGTAGCAGATACAATTCCAGGTATGGCTGTGCAGACAATCGAAATCATTCGAGCGTTGGGATACGACAAGATTAATTTACTTGGATTATCTATGGGTGGCATGATTGCCCAGGAAATAATCAGAGCGAACAGTCAACTGGTTCATCGTTTGATTCTAGCTGATACAGCACCACGTGGTGGCATGGAAGTGGATAAGGTCACTGGTAAAACATTTAAATTTATGATCAAAGCTGCTATTAAGAAAGTAGATCCGAAACGTTATATTTTCTACAACCATGATGAAGAAGGTGGACGAGAAGCTGATAAAGTCCTTAATCGTATGGGAGAACGTTCTAAAGCATTCACTGATAAAGAGATGAATGTACCTGGTTTCTTAACACAATTAAAAGCCATTAAACGTTGGGGTAAGTCTGAAAAGGATGATTTACAGTATATTACACAGCCTACTTTAATTGTTAATGGAGATCACGATATGCAAGTGCCAACAGTCAATTCATATCATATGAACGATAAGATTAAGGATAGTAGTGTCATTATCTACCCTAATACAGGACATGGCTCAATTTTTCAATATGCAGAAGCATTTTCACAAGAATTGATTAATTTTTTAGGAGAATAAAGAAATGAAGACGATTATTATAACTGGTTCAACAGATGGAATTGGTAAGCATTTAGCTAAAAAACTTGCAGCAGAGGGTCATCAATTGATTATTCACGGTAGAAACCCTAAGAAATTGGAAGCAACTTTATCTGAGATTAAGGCATTATCTCCCCAAGGTACTGTGACTGCTTATCGCGCTGATTTTTCTAAAATGGATGAAGTATATGACTTTGTTAATCATATTAAAAATGACTTTGACAAGATTGATGTACTCTTTAACAATGCCGGGCTTTATGCAGGAACTGAACGTACGGCGACGGCTGAGAATATCGAATTGACATTTATGTTGTCAGTACAAGTTCCATATATTTTAGCTACAGAACTTCGTCCGTTATTAGAGAATGCATCAACAGGTCGTATTATTAACACATCCTCATATATGCATCATTTTGCAAAGGTAAGAGATTTGGACTTTGGATTTGAAAAGAAATATAGTCCAGGTCTTGCTTATAACAATGCGAAGCTCTACACGATCTGGTTAACGCGTTACCTTGCACAACAGTTTCAGAGAGAGGGTTCAAATATTACGGTGAATACGTACCATCCAGGTCTTATTTCTACTAATCTTGGCATGGACTCTAGTGATCAAAAAGTACAGAAATCATTTTTTGGTCGATTTATGAAAGCCATGTCTAAAGATGTAGACCAAGGCATTGAAACGGGATACTATTTGGCTTTATCAGAAAAAGTTTCATCGATAACAGGTGCATATTTTGATGGTAAAAAGTTAAAACGTGTTTCTAACAAAGGCTATAACGACGTTAAAGCAAAGAAATTAATAGATTACTGTGATCAGGTGATTGCAGCTTATCGGAAGGGATTACTATGAACAAAACATTATTAGAAGAATTGGTCTTGCCGAATGGTGCACAATTAAAAAATCGCTTTTTCAAATCAGCAATGAGTGAAACGATGGGAGATAAAGAGAACAATCCGAGTGATGAGTTGATTGCTTTATATAAACATTGGTCTAAACAGTCAATCGGTGTCATAGTAAGTGGAAATATCATGGTCGACAGACGTTATTTAGCAGAGCCGGGCAATATCGTATTGGATGACCAATCAGACATATCAGCATTTTCAAAATTGGCTGAGGCAGGGAAAACACAAGGCGTACCTATGTGGCTCCAACTCAATCATCCAGGAAAACAGATGTATCGATCTATGAATCAGGTACCGATTGCACCAAGTGCAGTTCCTATTTCTGGAAGTGCCAAGTCTGCTTTTCGACCACCTCGTCGAATGAGTACATTTGAAATTAAAGAAACGATTAAAAAATTTGTTTCAGCAGGAATTAAGGCGAAGGAAGCAGGATTTACAGGGGTTCAAATTCATGCGGCTCATGGATATCTTGTGAACCAATTCTTATCGCCAGCAGATAATCAACGTACAGACCGCTATGGTGGTAGTTTAGAAAATCGTATGCGTTTTTTAATTGAAATCTATCAAGGTTTACGAGAAAATTTAGGGTCAGATTTCACAATTGCATTAAAGCTAAATGCTTCTGATTTCAAAGAAACTGGTTTTGGCTTTGAAGATTGTCAACAAGTCGTTAAAACAATGTCTGAGTTAGGCATTGATTTAATTGAAATTTCTGGTGGGAACTATGAGGCACCAGTATTTGGAAGTGAACATGAAAATGGTGCAAGCTTTTTAAGTTATGCTGTTGCTTTATCGGAGTTAACGAATGTGCCAATCGTTTCAACAGGAGGCTTTCGTAAAAAAGACCAAATGGAAGAAGCAATTGAGAGTGGTGTCTCAATGATTGGCTTGGCAAGACCTTTTGTTCTACAATCAGACTTAGTCGAAGTTTATCGAAAAACTGGAAATATAAACTTGTCAACACCACGATTAACGACTAAAATCCCTCAGATTGATCAAGTGCTGGGCGTAATCATTGGTGTCAGTTACTATGAGGCGCAGATGAAAAGAATAGGGCGTCAAAGAGATGTTAAGATAAGCACCAATGCATGGCCATATTTATTACAGACTATCAAAGCACATGGATTAACAGCATTGAAACCGAGAAGACGATAAGCAATCGGCTTTGAACAGGTAAGAAGGTTGGGATGCCAGTTATCAGCTTCCAACCGCATAAATTTAATATATTTCAGATCCATCTATGTACAAAAATACACCCCGAAAAATTGAATTCATCATTCAATTTTTCGGGGTGTATTTCATTATGCTTGACGTTATGTACGACATTGCTGTGATGCCGGAAGTTGCTTCGGTGCACCGTCAACGCGTTCTGGATGGCTGTAAATATTGAAGTGACCTTCTCTTACGAAACCAATAGCTGTAATATTTAAATCCTGTGCGAGTTGGACAGCCAGTGTTGTTGGTGCTGACTTAGAAATAATCATACCTACACCGATTTTTGCTGCTTTAATTAATATTTCAGAAGAGATACGGCCACTAAAAATTAAGATTTTATCACGTACAGAAATATGACGTTTAATGCAGTAACCGTATAGTTTATCGAGTGCATTATGACGCCCGATATCTTGGCGGTGAACATAGAATGCGTTGCCATCACTAATGGCTGCGTTATGTAGACCACCTGTTGCAATGAATGTCTTACTGTGTGCTTGTAGTTGCGCCATCATGTGAAGTATTTGCGATGGTGATAATTGTATTGTAGACATAGATGTTTTTGCGATAGCCGCATCATTTTGGAAGTAGAACTCTCTACTTTTACCACAACAGGAAGCGACCATTCTCTTGGTTGAAAGATAGTTTGCCTTTTCAATATCTGTTGTAACTTTTACATGTGCATAGCCACGCTGATCATCTAATTCTAGTTGCAACAAATCTTCACGTTTGAAAATCACGCCTTCTGAGGCTAAAAAACCTAACACAAGTTCTTCTAAGTTATTTGGACTACAAATAATGGTCGCAAACTCATGTCCATTTACGATGACTGTCAACGGGAACTCTGTTACATAGTCATCAGTTGTTTCGATAAGTTCACCATCTTGGTAGCGTATCATTGTTTGATTATAGCGAATATCGTGATCCATGTATAAGCCCCCTTTTCTCGATCGGTTTAACCGTTTTCTATTACTATTAGTTTAAGTGTTTTTCTATAAATTTGAAAGGCTTTAAGAAATAATATGCAATAAAAAATAGCCTTTTTAATAGGGCATTTGCTAAAATGATGAATAAGAGATGGCTACGTTTAAAAGGAGTTGTTAACATTGAAATCTAAATTCATCTGGATCATGTGTATATCACTTGCCTTTCTGTTGGCAGCGTGTAGCTCGTCACCATCTGAGAGCAAAGATAAAACCGCAGAAAGTCAAATTACTGTTTCCGCAGCAGCAAGTTTAACAGATGTGACAAAAGAGTTAGAAACGGCTTTTCATAAACAGCATAAAGATATTGATGTAGCATTTAACTATGGTGGTTCAGGCGCACTCAGACAACAAATTGAAAAAGGTGCGCCTTCAGATATATTGATGTCTGCCAATACAAAAGATATCGATGTATTGGAAAATCAAGGGAAAGTGACAGATACATATGATTATGCAACAAATAAGTTAGTATTGATCAAGCAACAGGGTAGTAAGCTTAAAAGTGTTGAAGATTTACAGGAGACAGATCAGTTGGCGTTAGGTGAAGTAGAATCTGTGCCAGCTGGTAAATATGCCAAACAATATTTAGAAGATCATAGGTTATGGGACACTGTTGCCTCAAAAATTGTCTATGCGAAAGATGTTCGTGAAGTACTCAATTATGTAGATAAGGGAAATGCTCAACTGGGGTTTGTTTATCAGACAGATTTATATGTAGGGGATAAACAACAAAAAGGTGTCGAAAAAGTGATGGATGCAGATTTACAACAGCCAATTACCTACCGTATGGGTCTTGTGACAGAGAATCAAGCTGCAAAAGAATGGATGACATTTATGCAGTCAGATGAAGCGAAACAAATTTTAAAAAAATATCATTTTGAAGTCTAGGTGACACATTTATGTCAGAACTTACACCGTTTTGGATTTCATTACGCGTGGCAATGATCAGTACAGTTATTGTAGTGGTCCTTGCCACATTACTAGCAAAAATTTTATATAACAAACAAGGACGCTTGATTAAATTTTGTGAGAGTCTTGTGCTCTTACCAATTGTATTGCCACCAACAGTGATGGGGTTCTTACTCCTTATTTTATTTTCTGTAAATGGACCAGTGGGCTATTTTTTAACAGAGGTATTAGGGATTAAAGTTGTGTTTACATTGACAGGTGCTGTTATTGCATCAGTAATTGTGAGCTTTCCATTAATGTATCAACATGCTGTACAAGGTTTTCGTAGTATTGATGATAAGATGTTGAATACAGCTCGAACAATGGGGGCCACTGAACGTAAAATATTCTATCGTTTGATTTTACCTTTATCAAAACGAGCGCTTATTTCAGGGACGATGATGGCATTTGCGCGTGCAATCGGTGAATTCGGTGCGACACTCATGATTGCAGGATATATTCCAGGTAAAACCAATACATTACCTTTAGAGATTTATTTCCTCGTTCAACAAGGACGTGAGCAACAAGCATGGCTATGGGTGCTGATTCTTGTTGCCTTTGCAGTAACGGTGATGGGAACGATGAATATGCTCAATAGAGACCGATATCGTGAGGTGAGATAGGTGCTAGACATTCATTTGGAAAAGAATATCAATGATAAAGACATTGCATTTCAAATAGCAACAGATACACCTAAGATTTATGCGTTAAGAGGCGTATCAGGTATCGGTAAAACAACGTGTCTCAATATGATTGCGGGCATTCAATCACCAGATAAAGGTTGGGTACGTATCAATGGAAGAACCGTTTTAGATATGGAACAGGGAGAAAATATTCCTATTAGAGAACGCCATATTGGTTATCTCTTTCAAGATTATCAATTGTTTCCACATATGACGATACGACAAAATATTACGTTTATGACGGAGTTTAACGCACATATTGAAACATTAGTTGAAGCGCTTAAAATCAGTCATATTTTAGATGCGTATCCTTCGAGGTGTTCAGGTGGAGAGAAGCAACGTGCAGCATTGGCGAGAGCTTTGAGTACAAAACCTGATTTATTATTGTTAGATGAACCTTTTTCTAGTTTAGATGATGTGTCTAAACAAGAGAGCATGATGCTCGTTCAACATATTTTTGATACTTGGCAAATACCGATTATTTTTGTTACACACTCTCAACGAGAAGCACAACACCTCGCACATGAGATTATTCAAATTGGATAAATATGGTTGAGGCACATGTTGCATGACGCGCATGTGTCTTATTTTTATGTATATCGAATTAGACCAGCCATCATGTATTTTGAATGATGAAAAGATTAAGCAAAGTGTATCTTGAGAAACTTAGGGAAAACTCCTAATGAATGTATTGAAATGCCTAATTGTCGGTGGAGAATGTATACGTTTTAATTGATTGAGAGTATAGATGTAACAACGTATAATGAGAATTGACTACTAAAGTAAGAAAGGTTTAAAGCCATGACACATAATCGTTATTCACGACAAATACTGTTTGATGGTATTGGTCAAGACGGACAGGAGAAAATCAACCACAAGTCTGTATTGATTATAGGAATGGGTGCGTTAGGTACGCATCTTGCTGAAGGACTTGTACGTGCAGGAATTGGAAAACTTCATATCGTGGATCGCGATTATATTGAGTATTCGAACTTACAACGTCAAACACTCTTTACAGAAGATGATGCACGTCAACAAATGCCAAAAGTAATTGCGGCAAAAAATGCATTACAGGCCATTCGTGAAGATGTTGAAATTGTAACATATATTGATCACGTAGATGGTGTCTTTCTAAATGATTTGGTCCCACAAGTCGACCTTGTATTAGATGCGACCGATAACTTTGAAACGCGCATGATGGTCAATGATGTTGCCTTTGCATGCCAAAAACCATGGATATATGGTGGGGTGGTGCGCAGTACATATGTAGAAGCACCGTTTATTCCCGGACAAACACCATGTTTCCAATGTTTAGTCCCACAGATTCCGGCCATGAATCTGACATGCGATACAGTTGGCGTCATCCAACCTGCCGTTACAATGACGACAAGCTTACAATTGAGAGATGCTTTAAAAATTTTAACGGAAACACCGATCGAACCTAAGTTAACATATGGTGATATATGGGATGGATCGCACTATGTGTTCGGTTTTGGACGAATGCAGCGTCAGACGTGTACGACTTGTGGAGAACATCCCGAGTATCCATATTTAAATCATTCAGTGACACAATATGCAGCAATGTGCGGTCGTGATACAGTACAATATCAACATGAAGGCTTAACTTATGAGCAATTAGTTGAGTATTTAACAACGCGTCATATTTCATTTCATTCAAATGGCTATTTGTTACAATTTGAATATGATGGTTACCGTATTGTTGCTTTTCAAAATGGTCGCTTATTAATACACGGTATGAAAGAAGTCAAACAAGCGAAGAAGTTGATTCATCAATTATTTGGTTAAGATTAATGAGGAGGTTGTCACATGCATACAAATGTAAAGTTAGATAGAGATATACGCTGTGCTGTATTAACAGTATCAGATACACGTACAGTTGAAACAGATAAAGGCGGACAATTGGTTAAATCATTATTAGAAACGATTAATACAGAGATTCAACCTGATCATTACGCTATCGTGAAAGATGATAAAGGTGAGATTCGAGCACAACTTGATAAATGGTTAGCAGAAGATGTTGAAGTGATTGTTACAACAGGTGGCACAGGTATCGCACCACGTGACGTGACGATTGAAACAGTCGCACCTATGCTGACTAAGGAAATAGAAGGTTTTGGCGAACTGTTTAGATATTTGAGCTACGTAGAAGATGTGGGAACACGTGCCTTATTATCTCGTGCAGTTGGCGGTACGATTGATAATAAGCTTATCTTCTGTTTACCAGGTTCTACAGGTGCTGTAAAACTTGGTTTAAATAAATTAATATTGCCAGAATTAAATCATCTCATCCATGAAATGAATAAATAATTATTTAAGAGGTTGTGAAAAAGCGTTTAGAATTTGAGCAGAACCTTAAGCAATTCTCAAAATAACTCTTTAATTTTGGGGAATTACAGAGTTCTGTCGAAAACCCTGCTTTTGGGACACTGACAGATCGAGGTTGTAAGAGAAGCGTTTGATGATTGGACGGAAGATAATAAAAAAAGACTGAAACAGAACCATACTTTGAAGCGGTTTTGTTTCAGTCTAAATATCATTATGGCTTACGAGAATCGTTTGTTTAACGTTGGAAGTCAGACTTGCCGCCCGTCTTTTTGACAAGGTATGTTTCGCCAATGATCATGCCTTTATCGACAGCTTTACACATGTCGTAAATAGTTAGGGCTGTAGCAGAAGCGGCTGTTAATGCTTCCATTTCAACGCCGGTACGTCCAGTTGTTGAAACAGTTGTTTCGATTTGAAGAATAAATTGATCATCTGAGTTATCCCAATCAAAAGCAACGTCAACACCTGATATTGGAAGTGGATGACACATTGGAATGATAGATGAAGTATTTTTAGCAGCCATAATACCCGCTATTTGAGCAGTGTTTAGGACATTTCCTTTTTTATTTGTATTTTCTGCAATCTGTTGATAGATCGTATGATTGACAGTAATGCTTGAACGTGCAATCGCAGTTCTTTTCGTAATAGACTTATCAGAAACATCTACCATTTTAGCATTTCCTTGTTTATTAATATGAGTAAATTCAGACATGTTATTCCTCCTTTAATATGCAAGGTAAGTATAGCACGATTTAAAAAATTTGTTAGGAGTGAATGGGTTATGCCAGTCGAAAAGAGACACCCAATTCCAGTGAAAGAAGCAATTCATCGCGTATTACAACAAGATATTTATACAACATCTGAACGTATGAGTTTATATGAGTGTGAAGGGTATATACTTGCTGAAGATATCGTTGCTACGTATGATATCCCACGTTTCGATAAATCACCTTATGATGGTTTTGCAATTCGTAGTGAAGATTCACAAGGAGCAAGTCAAGATCAGCGTATTGCATTTCAAGTCATCGATCATATTGGTGCGGGGACGGTTTCCTCAAAAACGTTACAACCAGGGCAAGCTGTACGCATTATGACTGGGGCACAAATTCCAGGTGGTGCAGATGCAGTTGTGATGCTTGAACAAACAGTTGAAACAGAAGATGGATTTATGTTACGTAAGTCTTTCGAGCATTTGGAAAATATCTCACTGAAAGGTGAAGAGACAGCAACAGGAGACATTGTGTTACACAAAGGACAACGCATCAATGCGGGGGCAGTCGCGGTACTAGCAACATTTGGCTATTCAGAAGTACCTGTTTTTCGTAAACCAACTGCTGCAATTATCGCAACAGGCAGCGAATTATTAGAAGTAGAAGACGAATTAGAACCAGGGAAAATTCGTAATTCAAATGGTCCGATGATTGCCGCATTATTACAAAAAGAAGGCGTACAAGTAGAACGCTATCGCATACAAATTGATGACTATGAGAGTAGTCTAGCAGTGGTTAAATCAGCACTTGAGCAACATGACATGGTGATTACAACGGGTGGTGTATCGGTAGGTGATTTTGACTACTTACCTGATATTTATCGTGCGCTTGAAGCGGAAGTGTTGTTTAACAAAGTAGCTATGAGACCGGGAAGTGTCACAACAGTTGCTGTTGCACAAGGAAAATATTTATTTGGACTTTCAGGTAACCCTTCTGCTTGTTATTCAGGCTTTGAGTTATTCACGAAACCAGCCATTTATCATATGATGGGTGCCACACGCTATTATCCAGCAATTGTCCGTGCAACATTGATGGCTGACTTCAAGAAAGCCAATCCATTTACACGTTTTGTACGTGCAGATGTCACAATGACAGGCAGAGAAATGACTGTGAAACCATCAGGATTTAATAAGTCTGGTGCCGTAGTATCCATTGCACATAGTAATGGTATGATGATGCTGCCAGGTGGTACGAGAGGCTATCAAGTTGGGCATGAAGTAGACGTACTATTAACATCACCAGAGACGTATCAACAGGAGCTGTATTTATGATTTTGCAAATTGTGGGCTATAAAAACAGTGGTAAAACGACGTTAATGGGCCATACCGTTCAACAATTAAAAAATTGGGGACACTCAGTTGTGACAGTAAAGCATCATGGGCATATCGGTGAAGAGATTACGTTGCCTGATGCGTCAGTTGATCACATGCGCCATTTTGAAGCAGGGGCAGATCAAAGCATTGTTCAAGGACATGACTATGTTGAAACGATTCAACGCAATCATTATCCAACAATTGAGACTTTGTTGTCTGAGTGTGTTACGATGGACGACAGTATTATTTTAATTGAAGGCTATAAACAGGCAACCTATCCCAAAGTGATTGTCTATCAAAATAAAGAAGATTTAACTGCATTACGCCAATTAGAAAATGTACAATTTTCAATGCAATGGCAGTCAGACGGATTCGATTATGCAAGCTATGATACATGGCTGAAAGCATGGATTCGAGAAGGTGAAGGAGAGATAAGATGAAACAATTTGAAGTGACAACTGCCCCGATTGAACCAGAACAATATCGTCAGTGGACATTGAATGAAAAGCAAGGTGCTGTTGTCGTATTTACAGGGCATGTCCGTGAGTGGACGAAGGGCATTCGTACAGAACATCTTGAATACGAGGCATACGTCCCAATGGCAGAGAAGAAGCTCGCGCAAATTGGTGATGAAATTAGTGAGCGCTGGCCTGGTACAGTGACTGCTATCGTTCATCGTATTGGCGCACTAGAAATATCTGATATAGCAGTGTGTATTAGTGTGTCTTCACCTCATCGAAAAGATGCCTATGCAGCGAATGAATACGCAATAGAGCGTATTAAAGAAGTGGTGCCTATCTGGAAGAAAGAAATCTGGGAAGATGGTGCTGAATGGCAAGGGCATCAGCGTGGCTATCACGAAGATGTGGTCAAGAAAGGAGATACGCCATCATGAAAATATTGTATTTTGCAGAGATAAAAGAAAAGTTAGATCGTGCAGAAGATACATTTCATTTTGATTATGAAATAAGCGTAACTGAATTAAAAAAACATTTATATGAGACATATCCTGTGATTCAAGGGAAGTCTTTCCAAGTGGCAATTAATGAAGAATTTGTACAAGGAGATGCGGTTGTCCGACCGAATGATATTGTCGCATTAATTCCACCGGTCAGCGGAGGTTAAACGACAACAATGAAAGCCATTATATTAGCGGGCGGCCAATCAACACGATTTGGCACTCCAAAAGCATTTGCAGCGATTCAAGGAGAGGTTTTTTACAAGCGACTGATTCGTACGCTGCAATCAACGAATATATTCAGTGAGATTATCATCAGTAGTAATGCACAATTAGCAGAACAATTTGAAGATGTGCGTGTTGTGATTGATGAAACATCACAGAAAGATAAAGGACCACTTGCTGGGATATACAGTGTGATGCAGCAAGATGATGAAGACCTCTATTTTGTTATTTCAGTAGATACACCGATGGTCAGTCAGAAAGCCATCAGCCACCTGTATCAATTTATGGTCGCAAACTTGATTGAATCACACCTTGATATTGCTGGTTTTGCGTCGGATGGCTATCCTATTCCAACGATTGCTTTTTATCATCGACGTGTTCAACCTATCATTGATGACGTGTTACAAACAGATGATTTGAGCATGAAACATGTGTATGAACAAGTATCATCTGAATGGTTAGATGTCAGTGAAATTGACAGTCCAGCTTACTGGTATCGCAATGTGAATACCCCAGATGATTTAAATAGACTAGAACAAGAGCTGACAGAATAAGAGTGAGAAGGAAGGAGGCGCAAGATGACAACACAAATATTAGATAAATTAGGTCGACCGATACGTGATTTGCGCATTTCCGTTACGGACCGTTGTAACTTCCGCTGTGATTACTGTATGCCTAAAGAAATCTTCGGTGATGACTATGCCTTTTTACCTAAAAATGAATTGCTAACTTTTGAAGAAATGGTCCGAGTAACACGCATTTATGCAGAACTCGGTGTTAAAAAAGTTAGAATTACAGGTGGGGAACCATTGTTACGACGTGATTTGGATCAATTGATTGCGCAAATCAATGACATTGAGGGCATTGAAGATATTGGTTTGACAACAAATGGTTTATTGTTAAAAAAACATGGTCAGAAGTTATATGATGCAGGGTTACGACGTATTAACGTCAGTCTAGATGCGATTGATGATGAACTCTTCCAATCGATCAATAATCGAAACATCAAAGCTTCTACCATTATCGATCAGATTGATTATGCGGTTAGTATTGGCTTTGAAGTCAAAGTAAACGTCGTTGTTCAAAAAGGTGTGAATGATGATCAAATCGTACCAATGGTTGCTTTCTTTAAAGATAGAGATGTGACAATTCGTTTTATTGAATTTATGGACGTAGGTAATGATAACGGTTGGGACTTTAGTAAAGTAGTCACAAAAGATGAAATGTTGTCCATGATACAAGAAGCCTTTGAAATAGAGCCGGTTGCACCAAGATACTATGGAGAAGTAGCGAAGTATTATCGCCATGTTGGTGCGAAGTCGAAATTTGGTTTGATCACAAGTGTTTCAGAATCATTTTGTTCAACATGTACGAGAGCGCGGTTATCATCTGATGGTAAGTTTTATGGTTGCTTATTTAGTTCGGTTGAAGGGTATGATGTCAGAGGTTTATTGAGAAGTGAAGCATCTGATGAAGCTGTGAAAGAGGAATTAAAAGGTTTATGGCATATTAGAGAAGATCGCTATTCTGATGAAAGAACAGAACAGACGGTGAAAAATAGACGTAAAAAGAAAATTAATATGAATTATATTGGTGGTTAATCCTGAAATGCACTTTGCATGATGATAGTCAACGCTATCCTGCAAGGTGCATTTTTTAAAGGTGATATGATACATATACGAATTGTTACTTGAATCGAGCGACAACAGATAATTTTTGATAAAATAGAAACAAATAATTGCCGTGAGGAGTGATGAAATGGTCGATATCGAATTTGATCATATGATTCATTATATAGATGGTTTGGCACACTTTGAATTTCCTGGGAAATATTTAGAAATTCAAAAAGGGGGTCGCCATGAAAATTTAGGGACATTTAACCGACTTGTTCATATTAATTTGAGCTATATAGAATTGATCGATATTTTTGATCAAGGTAAGATTAAACGCCAATCCAAAACACAGGAAGGGAAGTACTCTTTTGCGACATCTCTTATTGAAAATGGCTATAAACAAGGCTTTAAAAAGATATGTTTTAGAACACACGATATTCATAAACTAAAAGAAGACTTTTTAGCGCGTGGTCTTGAGGTTGTAGGCCCTGTAGATATGACGCGTCAAAATAAAAAAGGCAATGAAATTCATTGGCAATTACTTTATGTAAATAATCATGATTTTGATGTGATGATGCCGTTCTTTATTCAATGGGGAAAAACAGATGAAGAAAGAGAAGCAGATCTGAGAGATACCTTCCAAACACAGTTAGAAATTGATATGATAGAGTTTCACTCACATCAACGTCAAACGATGAGTGAGAATTGGCAAAAATGGTTTGATATGGAAGTTGTTGAAAAAACGGGTAAGTATACGATTCTTGAAAGTCCAGCGAAGAAAGTGAAGTTCAAGATTGTAGAAGGAAAAGATGACCGTATTGAAGGGGTTCATTTCCTAGATTCAACAATTTCAGCACCTGTTTTAATTAGAACACGAGGTGCAAGTTATCACTTCCAACAAAAACTAGGATAAACATATCGTAGCTTATTGAACATTAGGGAATTAATAGAAATGGATGAAGATAGAAAAGTTAAAGGAGCTTTAAATCATGAAATTGATGAACATTACGGATCAAGCGCATGATGCGTTTGTAAAGGCGCACCCAAATGGAGATCTGTTACAGTTAACGCAATGGGGCGAAACAAAAAAATTAACAGGCTGGTATACGAAGCGTATTGCAGTTGGAGAAAATGGTAACATTCACGGTGTTGCACAGTTGTTATTCAAAAAGATTCCACGCACACCTTTTACGTTGTGCTACGCATCAAGAGGATTTGTCGTAGATTATTCTGATCAACGTGCGGTTAAAACATTACTAGTTGAAGCGATTAAACTAGCAAAACAGGAAAAATCTTACACAATTAAAATCGATCCGGATGTTGAAGTAGAACAAGGCATGACAACTGTTCAAGATTTAAAAGCATTAGGATTTAAGCATAAAGGTTTTAAAGATGGTCTATCAAAAGATTATATTCAACCACGTATGACAATGATTACACCGATTGATAAGTCAGATGATGAACTCATCAAAAGTTTCCAAACAAACAACCGTACCAAAGTACGTGCATCTATGAAACGTGGTACAACAGTTGAAATTGCTGGACGTGATCAATTAAGCATTTTTGCTGATTTGATGAAAGAGACAGGTGAACGTGATGGCTTTTTAACGCGTGATGTGTCATACTTTGAAACAATTTATGATGCACTTCATCCAGATGGTGATGCAGAGCTATTTCTTGTTAAGCTTGATCCTAAACATGTATTGGAAGTGTTGAATGCAGAAAAGGCAGAGTTGAAGGCTGAAGAAGCAGCACTTTTAGAAAAGAATCAAGAAAATAAAAAAGTCCGTAACAAATTGAAAGAAGTACAACGTAATCTACCAAAGAAACAAGAAGCTATTTCTGAGATGGAAGCGTTGGCTGAGAAACACCCAGATGGACTCTATTTATCAGGGGCATTACTTATGTTCTGTGGTAAAAAAGCATATTATTTATACGGTGCTTCATCTAATCAATACCGTAAATTCATGCCAAACCATCACATGCAGATTTCAATGATGCAATATGCACGTGAGAAAGGTGCAACAACGTATGACTTTGGTGGTACAGATAATGCACCTGATAAAGATTCGGATCACTATGGTTTATGGGAATTCAAACGTATGTGGGGAACATACCTCAGTGAAAAAATTGGAGAGTTCGACTATGTGTTGAACCCAATCCTTTATCGTATGATTGAACAATTCAAACCACAATTAACACAATTAAAAATCAAAGTCGTTCGTAAAATTAAAGAGCGCAAAAAATAATTGACTAAAATGTGTCCACCTCATAAGAGATCAACGACAGAGTGATGATGGGGTGGACTTTTTTATAGCATATGAATGTTAAAATAAGTAAAATGTACAATGTTGTATGAAATAAAGATTGGGAGGCGTAAGCACACGTGGTTAAAAAACTCATTGATTTTTCATTATCTAATAAGTTTGCCATTACACTGATGGTATTGCTTGTGATATTAGGTGGCGTTTTTGCAAGCTATAAAATGAAACTAGAATTATTGCCAGATACAGAACCACCTATGTTGACGATCACAACAGCTATGCCAGGTGCCACACCTGAAACAGTGATGAAAGAAGTGAGCGATCCGATAGACGAAGCGGTTCGTGGGATGGCAGATGTATCAAGTGTTAAAACAGAATCCCTTGCGAATGCATCATTGATAACTGTTAACTTCAACGAACAAACAGATATGGACAAAGCAGAGCAAGAGATTGATAAAACATTAAAAAAATTAGAATTTGACGAGGGCGTTGAAAAGCCAGAAATTCAACGTAACTCATTTTATGCATTCCCAGTGGTTGCATATTCAATTTTGCACGAAAATAATGACATCGAGAAGAGTACGAAAGAGGTAGAAAATAATCTCATTCCAAAACTTCAGGAAATTGATGGTGTCCAACGTGCGACTGTAAATGGTCAAACAAGTCGTCAAGTGAATGTTGAATTTGATGATAAGAAGTTAGGTGCTGCAGGATTAAATCAAAAGCAGGTTATTGATTATATTGAAGCGGCAACCAAAGAAGTACCACTTGGCCTTTTCCAATTTGGCGATACGGAAAAATCAATCGTTATTAATGGTCAATTTGCTTCAGTAGAGGCATTAGAAAATATGGAAATTCCACTCGCTATTGCACAACAGCAAGGTGGAGAAGGTCAAAGTGCACCTTCAGCAAGTCAAGCACCATCAAGTAATAATGCACAACAAGCGTCAGTGACATTAAAAGATGTCGCAAAAGTATCATTGGTCAGTGAACGTGAATCCGTATCACGTACCAATGGCAAGGATGCTGTAGATATTCAAGTGGTGAAGGCGCAAGATGCGAATACAGTTGCAGTAGCGAAAGAAGTCGACAAAACAATCGATCGTTTTGTGAAACAGCATCCAGAATTAAAATCAATTCAAATTATGGATACAGCAAAACCAATTCAAGATGCTTTGAATACAATGATCGAAAAAGCATTGATAGGCTCTATCGTAGCAGTGATCGTGATTATGCTATTCTTACGTAATTTCCGTATGACAGCGATCTCAGTGGTCTCAATTCCATTGTCGATTTTAATCGCCATGATCGCATTGAAACTGACAGATGTTTCACTTAATATTCTAACGTTAGGTGCCTTAACAGTAGCCATTGGTCGTGTGATTGATGACTCGATTGTTGTTATTGAAAATATATATCGACGACTGACAAGATCGGATGAACGTTTGAGTGGAGATGGACTGATCGTCTCAGCAACGAAAGAAGTATTTATTCCAATCATGTCATCAACAATTGTAACGATTGTTGTGTTTGCACCGTTAGCCTTTGTAACCGGTATGGTTGGAGAAATGTTCCGTCCATTTGCTTACGCCGTTACGTTTAGTTTATTAGCATCATTGCTTGTATCTATTACAATTGTGCCTGTCTTAGGTTCTGTATTTTTCAAACGTGGGTTATCAAATAAAAAGACAGAACATGTTGGCACAGTGGGTCGCTATTATAAGCGTATTCTGGGTTGGAGTTTAGATCATAAATGGATTGTAATGCTTGTAAGCACACTACTATTAGTAGGTAGTATCGGTTTAGGTGCGATGAAAGTAGGGACAAGCTTCATCTCAACAGGTGAAGATAAATTTATGGCACTTACGTATTCTCCAAAACCAGGCGAAACAGAAGAAAGTGTACTGAAACATGCAGAAGAAGTAGAACGTTACTTACAAAAAAATAAATATGTAGAAAATGTTCAATACTCTGTAGGTGGTGCTTCACCCGTAGACCCAACAGGTAGCACTAACAGTATGGCATTGATGGTCAAATATGATACAAAAACGCCTAAGTTTGATGAAGAACCACAGCGTGTATTAAAGCATATTTCAACTTATAAACATCCAGGTGATTGGAAAAACTTAGATATGAGTACAGGTGTTTCTTCTAATGAGGTCACTGTACAAGTGACAGGACCTTCGCCAGAACGTATAGAAGGTACCGTTGCTAAAGTTGAAAAAGAAATGCAAAAAGTGAATGGCTTAACGAATGTGAAGTCTGACCTTGCTAAAACATATGAACAGTTTAAAGTGAAAGTAGATTCTAAAAAGGCTGGGGAATATGGTATCACAGCCGGTCAATTAGCGATGATGTTGAATGAAAATGTACCGGATACAACAGTCACTAAGGTGAAAGAAGAGAAGCAAACTTATGATGTTGTTGTCAAACAAGAGAAAGAAACAGAGTGGACACAACAGAAACTTGAAGAAACACCATTGCCATCTGCAACAGGAGACACTCTGAAACTAAGTGATATTGCAACACTTGAGAAAGCAACAACACCAAATAAATTGATCAAAGAAAGTGGCGACTATTCAACAACGGTAACAGGTAAAATTACCAATGATGACGTCGGAGCAGTTTCTCAAGATGTAATGAAGATGTTGGATAAAATTGAACAGCCAGATGATGTGAAAACATCAATGGGTGGTACAAATGAAGATATTGAGTCAGCATTTACACAATTAGGTTTGGCAATGCTTGCAGCGATTATGATTGTATATCTTGTCCTTGTATTAACATTTAAAGGTGGCTTAGCACCATTTACCATCTTATTCTCACTTCCATATACAGTAATTGGTGTGGTATTAGCACTAATTGCGACAGGAGAAACATTATCTGTACCAAGTATGATCGGGATGTTGATGTTAATTGGTATTGTCGTAACAAATGCCATCGTACTCATTGATCGTGTGATTAATAACGAAGCAGCTGGTATGCCAATGAAAGAGGCATTATTAGAAGCGGGAGGCACAAGGATTCGTCCGATCTTAATGACAGCCATTGCCACAATCGGAGCGTTATTACCAATGTTATTTGGACAAGACAGTTCTGTACTGATTTCTAAAGGTTTAGCAGCAACTGTTATTGGTGGTTTGTTATCATCAACACTTTTAACATTAGTCGTTGTACCAGTTATTTATGAAGTACTCTTTACGATTAAAAATAAGTTAACAAAAAAGTCTGAAAACATTGACGTACGTTAATTCCTTATGTAAGATGAAAATATTATAAAATCTCGAGTCGTGAGATGGAGAAGCTGAGGCATAAGTTTGTCTCAGCTTCTCATTACATATGGGGGGATTACATGGCTTATACAAGTATATTAAATCAAATTCCAGACAGTTATTTCGGTAAGACGATGGGACGTAAAGTCACACACGGGCCATTACCGTTAATTAATTTAGCAGTAGGAATACCCGATGCTGATACACCACAACGCATATTAGATGCGCTGTCAGAAGCAATTGTTAAACCTGAAAATCAAAAGTATTTAGCATTTCAAGGGAGAGATTATTTTAAACAAGCAATCGTCGACTTTTACCAACGTCACTTTAATGTCACTTTAGATCCAGATAAAGAGGTGTGCCTATTTTATGGTACAAAGAATGGGCTTGTGGCATTGCCGACGTGCGTGATTGAACCAGGAGATGAAGTTTTGTTACCTGATCCAGGATATACTGATTATGAAGCGGGTGTTTATCTTGCTCATGGTAAACCGAAACGCCTTAAGTTATCACCAGAACAACACTACTTACCACAATGGGATCACGTTGATACAACACAGACGAAGTTAATTTACTTAACATATCCTAATAATCCGACTGGTTCTGTGGCAACACCTGAATTTTTCCAAGAGACCATTGATCGATTTAAAGGTACCCAAACAAAAATTGTACATGATTTTGCTTATCAAGCATTTGGATTTGATGCACCGAATCCGAGTATATTAGCAGCAGAAGGGGCGAAAGATGTTGCAGTAGAAGTATTCTCATTTTCAAAAGGATATAATATGTCTGGATATCGTGTCGGATTTGCTGTGGGAAATGCAGAAATCATTGCGAACTTGCAGAAGTACCACACACATACACAGGCGGGAATGTACGGTGCGTTACAAGACGCGTGTACGGTTGCTTTAAATGAATGTGATGACGTATTACAAGCACAAAAAGAAGTCTTTCGTAAACGTCGAGATATCATTGAAGAAAAACTCACAAAACATCGAATACCACACGAACCGATCAAAGGTGGCATTTTCTTATGGTTAGAATGCCCGCCAAATATGACAAGTGATGCATTCATCGCATATTTATTAGAAGAACTATCTATTTTAGCGGCCCCTGGTCATCCATTTGGTGAAGAAGGGGAAGGGTATGTCCGTGTTTCATTCGCGATTGATGAGGCACAGCTTTTGGAAGCATTGGAACGACTCGGAACATTAGAAACACGCTATCATTCATAAATATTGAAAAGATAGGTAGGGGAACACTCTTGGAATGAGGTTATGTGAGATGTGCTGAGAATTCAACTTTTCAAACACTGACAATTGATCGCATCTTGGTCCTACAATAAACGGAAACATAAATAATAAGGCCCTTATTCGAGATACGTCTGTGTATCTGATAAGGGCTTTTCTATGTACTGATTTATAAGACGATAATGGTAACAGCAATATAGACGACTAAGATGAGTAGTGTCATCATATTCAAAATTTGAACACCTTTTGCATCTCTTTTATGATGCTTAAATGCTGTAATTTCTACGTTACCAATCAACATGAGTAAGACTGCTACTAACCACCATACCTGTGATGGATAATATAAAAGTGATGTTGTAACGACGATAATGAGTAAAATTGCCATCAAAAATCGTAAAATCTTAGGCAATAGCATCTCTAATTTGAAGATGCTGATATATGCTACGATGAGATACATCAATGGCAAGAGAATAAGATAAGTGATCATTAGGATACATCCTTTCTAAAAACGAGCCTAATATAAGTGCGTTGACGGATAAGATCTATAATATGAGTGTGTATGTCTAGTATTTGTTGTACAAGATCATTTATCAGGACAGTTGTGCTTAAGCATGGGCTTATTGCTGTAACTTTGCACGCACTTCAGCAATTTGTTGTTCGATTGACTCGAGTTGTTTAATCAGCGGATCAACTTGTTGTGCTGTTGATTCTCGTTTTTCCAAATCACCTTGTAAGCGGACGTAATCCATTTTAAGTTCTTGTAGTTGTTGTTCTAAGTCCATACAGCATCCTCCTTATATCAATTATAATAATTATATCATGTTACCATTGTAATATTAAAACGTTTTACTGTACTATATGAGCTGTAGTCTTTAAGAGAAAAGGGGAAGAGGCATGACTGCGAACTTTGTTATCATCTTAACTTTAATTGCATTGGGATATATTAAAACGTATGAGATATATCTCGGGGAAAGATAGTCGTGTCATTTCAACGATTGTATTGAATGTGACATTACCATCAGTCGTCATCGTTAATTTAAATGATGTGACACTCACACCCTCATTATCTGTGTTACCAGTCATGATGATTCTATATGGTATGATTACCAAGATCCTCGTTGTAATGTTGTTTCTCAAATACAACAATGAGGTGCGAGGAACTGTTGCAATTATGATGGGCAGTCTCAATATTGGGATTTTTGCGTATCCATTGGTGCAACAGATTTGGCCGGATGTCGGGCTAATCTATTTTGGAATGGCTGATATTGGCGGTGCGGTTGTCATGTTTGGTATGACTTACTTTGCAGCGACTTATTTTAAAAATATGAGTGGTGGGCTAAACCCTAAATACATATTAAAAAATCTAGTTAAGTCTATTCCGTTAATGACTTATGTTTTTATGTTATTACTTAATTTATTTCATTTAAGTCTCCCACAACAAGTGTTACGCTTTTTTGATGTATTAGGTGCTGCGAATTTGCCGCTTTCTATGTTGCTACTAGGTGTATTGATTGATTTTAAGTTAGACAGACGTTATTTACCAATTACGTTGAAATACCTTGGATTGCATTATGGGTTAGGTGTATTGTTTGGTACGCTTGTCTACTTCTTCTTACCTGTGTCAGACGATATGATCAAAACAACATTACAACTTATTTGGCTAATGCCAGTAGGTGTTGCAGCATTGTCTTACGCTGTGCAATTTCGTTATCGAACACTTCCAGTCATTGCGATGGCAAGTAATATCACAATTGTCATTAGTATCATGATTCTCTATGTATACCAATACTTATTTGTTTCTTAATATGATTGAATTTATAAATAAAGCTCCTTTCTTATCCTGATATTTGGAATAAGGAAGGAGCCTTTTTATGTTGTGTTTTTATTAGAAATGGCATTTGAACTTATCGTAGGTTTCTTTGATATGAAAACCGAGTGTATCAAATCGAGAAACAAGTTGATGATTCTTACTTCTGATTTTAAAGTGAACGGTTTGAATTTCACCGTCTTTACAAGCGTGATGAATGGCATGTTGAATTAAATCAAAAGCAATACCGTTTAATCGATAGTCTTTATGAGATGAAAAATATTTAATTTCTGCGCGTTGCGCTCGGTTATCTGAGACGAGGTATAAATAACCTTTTAAAATGCCTTCTGCGACATACAAGAATAAAACATGGTTATCATCTAGTTCGTTTGTAATTTCTTTGGCAGTCATAGCGGAATGCGTAAATGTCTTTTCATGCAGTTTTTTAAAATAACGATAATAAACAGGTTGATAATTCATGATGAGATGATCATTTTCTGATGCGCCTAAGTCATGTGTCGCTTCTAGATGATAGTCGGTAAATGTATAAGCAGCACCAATAGATTTCATATAAGACTTAATGGCAGGGTGTGCAGTTGAAAATGAAAAGTAATAGGTAGAAGGTCGATGATGTTGAGCCGTAGCCTCTTCAAATAGTTCTTTAAGGTCTGATTCTGTAAAAGAGGTATCCTGGCGAAAAATAGGACCAATCACTTGGTATTTATGTTCAGCATAAGGTGTGCAAATGAGGACCATTTTAATACCTGTATCATCTTGTGTCGTGAACAGGCGATGATGGCGATCTGCATTTGATAAATATGTTTGTAATTGCTCATCAGAATTCATAGGAAGATTATGTACATAGGACTGATCCATAGATAAATTGTTTCGAATAAACGATGCAATGTGAGAATAATCTTGTTTATAGTTCGTTTTCATAGTCAGACCTCCAATGATAGTATGTTACTTTTATTATAAATGGTTTAGTCCACAAATCAAACGACGTCAATTCTATCAACCATTTCGTTACTTCTAAGTGTAGCATGTTACAATAGAATCAATGAAAACTGAAACATATTGAATGAGTTTGTGAGAGGAATATTTAGTCTCCAATAGAATGAGAACAACGACTAAAATTTTTATCGCATTGCGAAGTTCAGTCAAAAACTCTGTTTATGTAACGCTGATAGAATAAGGTTGTGATATGAGCGTTGAGAGATTGAATGAGGAGACTATTTCCAAAGGTAACTCATGGGTCTGTTTCAATATGATGAGGTAGTTAAAGAGGAGAAAATATATATGAAAGCATTAATTTTAGCTGAGAAACCATCAGTAGGCCGCGATATTGCTAAGGCGCTACAAGTCAATGCAACAAAACAAGGATACTTTGAGAATGATCATTATATTGTTACATGGGCACTCGGGCATCTGGTTACCAATGCGACACCAGAACAATATGATAAATCATTGCAACAATGGCGTATGGATGACTTACCAATCATACCGAAATATATGAAAACCGTTATTATTAATAAAACGAGAAAGCAATTTAATACTGTACAAAAGTTGATGCAGAGAGACGATGTAAAGCAAATTATTATTGCCACGGATGCTGGTCGAGAAGGGGAGCTTGTGGCACGCCTTATTATTGATAAAGCACGTATTAAGAAACCCATTAAACGTTTATGGATCAGTTCTGTAACGACAAAGGCTATTCGAGATGGGTTTAAAAATCTTAAAGATGGATCGCAATATCATAATTTGTATCAAGCCGCTTTAGCTAGAAGTGAAGCGGACTGGATTGTAGGGATCAATGCTACGCGTGCACTGACAACGAAATATGATGCACAACTTTCATTAGGACGTGTACAAACGCCAACGATTCAATTGATTCATTCGCGTCAAGAAGAGATAAAACACTTTAAGCCGCAAGATTATTTCACGTTATCGATTCAGTTAAATGGTATTCAATTTGATTATCAACAAGAACGTCGCATGATGGAACGTGCGCCGTTAGAGTCGCTTGTGAAACAATTAGAGAATGAAAATGCTGAGATTATTTTAGTTGAGGAGAAACATAAGAAGTCATATCCACACCCGCTATTTAATTTAACTGATTTACAACAAGCAGCGTATCAGCGATATCATTTAGGTGCTAAACAAACATTAAATACGTTACAACAATTGTATGAACGCCATAAACTTGTGACGTATCCTCGAACAGATTCTAATTATTTAACGACGGATATGGTTGCTACATTAAAGGAACGTTTACAAGCAACGATGGGGACAGATTATCGTGATGTGGCAAAATCATTAATGCAACAGAAGTTCGATGGGAAAGCGAGATATATCAACAATCAAAAAGTATCAGATCACCATGCGATTATTCCGACTGAAGTTCGCCCCAACATGGCTGATTTATCACCGAACGAACAAAAGGTTTATTTATTGATTGTTCAGCGTTTCTTAGAAGTCTTATCACCACCGTATCGTTACGTAGAGAGAAAAGTGGTTGCTAAAGCAGGGAAAGCGACATTTATCAATCAAATGCATCAACCCATTGAATTAGGATTTAAACAACTTCAATCAAATACACAACAACAGGGAAAAACAGTTGCATTTGAGAAAGGGAGTCATCTAAAGATAAAAGATGCGACAATTCATGCGCATCAAACAACACCACCGCCTTATTTTAATGAGGGAACTTTATTGAAAGCGATGGAACGTCCTGATAAGTTCTTTGAATTGAAAGATAAGAAATCAGCGCAAACACTTAAAGTAACAGGTGGTATTGGGACAGTCGCAACACGTGCAGATATCATTGATAAATTGTACAGTATGAATGCGATAGAAAATCAAAACGGTAGCATTAAGGTAACGTCTAAAGGACGACAAATATTAGATTTGGCTCCTGAAGCACTTACATCTCCATTACTGACAGCTAAATGGGAAGATAAGCTATTGCGTATCGAAAAAGGACAATTAAAACGACAACAATTTATTGGAGAAATGAAGCAATTCACCCAACAAATTATTGAAGATATTAAACAGAGTGAGCAGAAGTATAAGCATGATAACTTAACATCTGCAGAATGTCCGACGTGCGGTAAGTTTATGCTGAGAGTAAAAACGAAAAATGGATCTATGCTTGTTTGCCAAGATCCAAGTTGCAAGACGAAAAAGGATGTTAAGACACAAACAAAAGCACGCTGTCCACAATGTAAGAAACGTCTAACTAAGTTTGGTGTTGGTAAAAAGGCGACGTACCGATGCAGTTGTGGTTTTACTGAAACGCAGGAACAAATGGATAAGCGTTTTAAAAATAAAGGGAAAGATAAAGTTTCTAAACGCGATATGAAAAAATACATGAAAGATGATTCATTGGAAAACAATCCGTTCAAAGAGGCGTTAAAAGATTTGAAAGGATAAACGTCTAAAAATCGAACGAAATTATTAAATTTTGAAAGAAAGTTCGTATTTGTTATTGAAATTCTGCAATCCCCGTATTAGAATAAATGAGTATTTTAAATAAAGGAGCAAATAACAGTGAGACGATATTTCCGATTTGACGAGCACCAAACCAATTACAAACGAGAAATTCTCGGTGGTCTTACAACATTCTTATCGATGGCATATATTCTTGCCGTCAACCCACAAGTTTTAAGCCTAGCAGGTATAGATGGCGTACCAGCTGATCAAAAAATGGATCAAGGCGCTGTCTTTGTAGCAACAGCACTTGCAGCATTTGTAGGTTGTTTATTCATGGGGCTTATAGCCCGTTACCCAATTGCACTTGCACCAGGTATGGGATTGAATGCATTCTTTGCATTTACAGTTATCTTAACAATGGGGATTCCATGGCAAGTCGGTTTAACAGGGGTATTCTTTTCAGGGTTTATTTTTGCAATTCTAACAGCAACAGGTCTACGAGAAACCATTATTAACGCAATTCCATATGAAATGAAACTGGCAGTATCTTCGGGGATTGGATTGTTTATTACTTTTGTCGGACTACAAAGTTCTGGAATTATCGTAAAAAATGACGCGACATTAGTGACATTAGGGAAGATTACAGATCCTCCCGTGTTATTAGCAGTATTCGGTATTATTATTACAGTTATTCTTTATACTAAAAAAGTGCCAGGCGCTATATTCTTAGGGATGGTTTTAACAGCTATTGCAGGTCTTGTAACACAACAAATTGCACCGCCAACAAGCGTTGTAGGGAAGGTCCCAAGCATCGCACCAACATTCGGGGCAGCTTTTGAAGCATTTCAAGACCCTGCACAATTATTTACGATTCAATTTTTAATCGTTATTTTAACATTTTTATTTATCGACTTTTTTGATACTGCAGGTACAATTGTAGCAGTTGCCTCTCAAGCAGGATTTATGAAAGACAATAAGTTACCGCGTGCAGGACGTGCATTATTTGCTGACTCTTTAGCAACAATGACCGGTGCTATTTTTGGTACAACTACAACAACATCTTATATTGAATCAACTTCTGGTGTTGCAGTAGGTGCGCGTACTGGACTAGCGAGTATCGTAACAGGTATTTGTTTCTTATTAGCATTATTCTTTAGCCCGTTAATGGCAGTCGTAACATCAGCAGTAACAACACCAGCACTTGTTGTGGTGGGGGTATTAATGGCTTCTAATTTAGCGGACATTAGTTGGAAGAAATTTGAAGTTGCAGTACCAGCATTTGTAACAATTATTATGATGCCTTTATCTTATTCAATTGCAACAGGTATTGCTTGTGGCTTTATCTTCTATCCGATTACAATGTTATTAACAAAACGTCACAAAGAAGTACACCCAATCATGTATGCATTGATGATTATCTTCATCTTATATTTTGTATTTGTACATGGCTAAAATAGGAAGAAATTAAAAATAGCACCTTTTCCGTCAGGAGAGGTGCTATTTTTAATGAGATTATAGATTAATGATTAACCGAAACAACTATTGAATATATAACAATTATTTACGTGTTGTCTGATCATCATAAATAACACGAGCATGTGCATTGGATAGGTATGTTGGCGTTGCATATAAAATAAACAACATGAACATTAAAAGAATTAACATGATCCAATGTAAGATCATACCTATGACAGGAATCACAGCGACACAATTTAGAATTGCACCTGCCAAAGGAATCAATACCATAGGGCGAATTGTATTCTGCTTATCAAATATAAGTACGAGAACCATTACAATATAAATGAAGATATTAAATGCGAGTGGCTGCCAACCAAGTGCTAGAACATACCAACCACCAATAAAAGGAAATCCAGCGATAAATTCTGAAACCATTGCAATTAAAGTGAATACGATTAACAACGTCTTAATTTTTTTAGTCATAGACAATACCTCATATCTTTATATTTATCTTTCATACTTGTTCACTATTATAATCAATTTATCATTAAGAAACAAAAACTAAAAGAGTGAAAAAATTTTATGTAAATGGTTGAACTCAATGAATATTTACAGTAAAATGACATGGTATGTGATTAGATATAAAAAATCCCAAGAAACTATTGCCAAACGGCTAACTTTCTTGTAAAATATCTAATGTTGGACTTTTTAATGCGATGAAGCGAAAGGTTACTGACACACCCGGCCGCTTTGCCATGGCGTTGTGTGAGATAGTTTTCGTGGAGAAGTCTATCACTTATATGAAGACGAATAAGGAGGGTAAATAATGGCAAAACAAAAAATCAGAATCAGATTAAAAGCTTATGACCACCGTGTCATCGATCAATCAGCAGAGAAAATCGTTGAAACTGCTAAACGTTCTGGAGCGGACGTATCAGGTCCAATCCCATTACCAACTGAAAAATCAGTGTACACAATCATCAGAGCGGTGCATAAGTACAAAGATTCACGTGAGCAATTCGAACAACGTACACACAAACGTTTAATCGATATTGTTAACCCTACACCAAAAACAGTTGACGCTTTAATGGGCTTAAACTTACCATCAGGTGTAGACATCGAAATCAAATTATAATTAAAAATTTTTAGGAGGTGGACTTTCGATGACCAAAGGAATCTTAGGAAGAAAAATTGGTATGACACAAGTATTCGGTGAAAACGGGGACTTAATTCCTGTAACAGTAATCGAAGCAAAAGAAAACGTAGTATTACAAAAGAAAACTGAAGAAGTGGATGGCTACAATGCAATCCAAATCGGTTTTGAAAACAAAGAAGCATATAAAAAAGGTAGCAAAACTAACAAATATGCAACTAAACCAGCTGAAGGTCACGCTAAAAAAGCAGGCACAGCACCTAAGCGCTTCATTCGTGAATTCAGAAACGTTAATGTTGACGAATACGAAGTAGGTCAAGAAGTCTCAGTTGATACATTCGAAGTTGGAGACGTAATTGACGTAACAGGAACTTCAAAAGGTAAAGGTTTCCAAGGCGCAATCAAACGTCACAACCAAGCACGTGGACCAATGTCACACGGTTCTCATTTCCACAGAGCGCCAGGTTCTGTAGGTATGGCGTCAGACGCATCACGTGTATTTAAAGGACAAAAATTACCAGGCCGCATGGGTGGTAACACAGTAACTGTTCAAAACTTAGAAGTTGTTCAAGTAGATACGGAAAACAGCGTAATTTTAGTAAAAGGTAACGTACCTGGTCCTAAAAAAGGTTTTGTACAAATCCAATCAGCTATCAAAGCTAGTAAATAATTAGTAGTGAAAGGAGGAAATGCATAATGGCAAATTATGATGTATTAAAAGTTGACGGATCTAAAGCTGGTTCAGTAGAACTTAGCGATGCAGTATTCGCAATCGAACCAAATAACGATGTTTTATTTGAAGCAATTCAATTACAACGCGCTTCATTACGCCAAGGAACACACGCGGTTAAAAACCGTTCAGCAGTTCGTGGCGGTGGACGTAAACCATGGAGACAAAAAGGTACAGGACGTGCGCGTCAAGGTACAATCCGTGCTCCACAATGGCGTGGCGGTGGTGTGGTATTCGGACCAACACCAAGAAGCTACTCATACAAAATGCCTAAGAAAATGCGTCGCTTAGCGTTGAAATCAGCACTTTCATTTAAAGTACAAGAAAATGAATTCAAAATCGTTGACAGCTTCAACTTAGAAGCACCAAAAACAAAAGAATTCAAAGCAACATTAACTAACTTAGAATTACCTAAAAAAGTTCTTGTTGTTACTCTTGGCGATGTAAATGTTGAATTATCAGCACGTAACATTCCAGGTGTACAATTCACTACACCAGAAGGCTTAAACGTATTAGAATTAACACACGCTGACAGTGTTTTAATCACTGAAGAAGCAGCTAAAAAAGTTGAGGAGGTGCTCGGATAATGGAAGCAAGAGATATTCTAAAGCGCCCCGTAATCACAGAAAAATCATCTGAAGCAATGGCTGAAGATAAATACACTTTTGACGTTGATGTTCGTGCAAACAAAACACAAGTCAAAACAGCTGTAGAACAAATCTTTGATGTTAAAGTTGACAAAGTCAACATCATCAACTACAAACCTAAGAAAAAACGTGTAGGCCGTTACCAAGGTTACACAAACAAACGTCGTAAAGCGATCGTTACATTAAAAGAAGGTCAAATCGACTTATTCAACTAAAATTCTAATTACCATTAAGGAGGTAAACGACAATGGCTCTTAAACATTATAAGCCAATTACTAATGGTCGTCGTAATATGACTACATTAGATTTCTCTGAAATTACAGAGTCAAAACCTGAAAAGTCATTATTACAACCGCTACCGAAAAAAGCGGGTCGTAACAACCAAGGTAAATTGACAGTACGCCATCACGGTGGTGGACACAAACGTCAATACCGTGTGATTGATTTCAAACGTAATAAAGACGGAATCGCTGGTAAAGTAGATTCTATTCAATACGATCCAAACAGATCAGCAAACATTGCTTTAATCGTATATGCAGATGGTGAAAAACGTTACATCATCGCACCTAAAGGATTAGAAGTAGGTCAAGTAATTGAAAGTGGTTCAGAAGCTGACATCAAAGTTGGTAACGCACTACAATTAAAAGACATTCCTGTAGGTACAGTTATTCATAACATCGAATTAAAACCAGGCCGTGGTGGCCAAATCGCACGTTCTGCTGGTGCAAGTGCACAAGTATTAGGTAAAGAAGGTAAATACGTTCTTGTAAGACTTCGTTCTGGTGAAGTTCGTATGATTCTTTCAACTTGCCGTGCTACAGTAGGACAAGTTGGTAACCTCCAACACGAACTTGTAAACGTCGGTAAAGCCGGTAAATCAAGATGGTTAGGTAAAAGACCAACAGTTCGTGGTTCTGTAATGAACCCTAACGATCACCCACACGGTGGTGGTGAAGGCCGTGCGCCAATCGGACGTCCATCTCCAATGTCACCATGGGGTAAACCAACTCTTGGTAAGAAAACACGTCGTGGTAAGAAACGTTCAGACAAACTTATCGTACGTGGACGTAAGAAAAAATAAAAATAGCTTATTTGGGTGTGCGGCGTAATCGCTGCACGCACATAATAAGAAAGGAGGCGCCATTATGGCTCGTAGTATTAAAAAGGGACCTTTCGCCGATGAGCATTTAATGAAAAAGGTTGAAGCTCAAGGTGATAGTCAAAAGAAACAAGTAATCAAAACTTGGTCACGTCGTTCAACAATTTTCCCAAACTTTATTGGACACACATTCGCAGTATACGATGGACGTAAACACGTACCTGTATATGTAACTGAAGATATGGTTGGTCACAAATTAGGTGAATTTGCTCCAACACGTACTTTCAAAGGACATGCTGCAGACGACAAGAAAACAAGAAGATAAATCATTTCTAATAAGTAGAGGAGGAAATACGAATGGAAGCAAAAGCGGTTGCTAGAACTATCAGAATCGCACCTCGTAAAGTTCGATTAGTATTAGACCTAATCAGAGGTAAAGACGTAAGAGAAGCAGTAGCTATTTTAAAATTAACTAACAAAGCTTCTTCTCCAGTAGTAGAAAAATTATTAATGTCCGCTTTAGCTAATGCTGAGCACAACTATGGTATGAATACTGACGAATTAGTTGTTAAAGAAGCATATGCTAACGAAGGACCAACTTTAAAACGTTTCCGTCCACGTGCTCAAGGACGTGCAAGTGCAATTAACAAAAGAACAAGCCATATCACTATCGTAGTAAGTGATGGTAAAGAAGAAGCTAAAGAAGCTTAATTAAATCATTAAGGAGGGAACATTGTGGGTCAAAAAATTAATCCAATCGGACTTCGTGTTGGTGTAATTCGTGACTGGGAAGCTAAATGGTATGCTGAGAAAGACTTCGCATCACTTTTACACGAAGACTTAAAAATTCGTAAATTTATTGATAATGCATTAAAAGACGCATCAGTATCTCACGTTGAGATCGAGCGTGCTGCTAACCGCATCAACATTGCAATTCACACTGGTAAACCAGGTATGGTTATTGGTAAAGGCGGTTCAGAAATCGAAAAACTTCGTAACAAATTAAATCAATTGACTGATAAAAAAGTTCACATCAACGTTGTTGAAATCAAGAAAGTTGATCTTGATGCACGTTTAGTTGCTGAGAACATTGCACGTCAATTAGAAAACCGTGCTTCATTCCGTCGTGTTCAAAAACAAGCTATCGGAAGAGCAATGAAACTTGGTGCTAAAGGTATCAAAACTCAAGTATCAGGTCGTTTAGGTGGCGCTGACATCGCGCGTGCTGAACAATATTCAGAAGGAACTGTACCACTTCATACATTACGTGCTGACATCGATTATGCACATGCAGAAGCAGACACTACTTACGGTAAGTTAGGTGTTAAAGTATGGATTTATCGTGGTGAAGTTCTTCCTACTAAGAAAAATAGTGAAGGAGGAAAATAATTATGTTACTACCAAAGCGTGTAAAATATCGTCGTCAACATCGTCCTGACACAAAAGGTCGTTCAAAAGGCGGTAACTTTGTAACATTCGGTGAGTTTGGTCTTCAAGCAACTACAACTTCTTGGATCACATCTCGTCAAATCGAATCAGCTCGTATCGCTATGACACGTTACATGAAACGTGGCGGGAAAGTTTGGATTAAAATCTTCCCTCATACACCATATACACAAAAACCTTTAGAAGTACGTATGGGTGCTGGTAAAGGTGCGGTTGAAGGCTGGATCGCAGTTGTTAAACCAGGTAGAGTATTATTTGAAGTAGCAGGCGTATCTGAAGAAGTTGCGCGTGAAGCACTACGTTTAGCTAGCCACAAACTTCCAGTTAAAACGAAGTTTGTAAAACGTGAAGAATTGGGTGGTGAATCAAATGAAAGCTAAGGAAATTAGAGACTTAACCACTTCAGAAATCGAAGAACAAATCAAATCTTCAAAAGAAGAGCTTTTTAACCTACGCTTTCAATTAGCTACAGGTCAATTAGAAGAGACTGCTCGTATCAAGACTGTAAGAAAAACGATCGCGCGTCTAAAAACTGTTGCACGTGAAAGAGAATTAGAACAAGGTAAAGCAAACCAATAATAGTTGAAAGAGGAGGTTACTAAAGTGAGCGAAAGAAATGATCGTAAAGTTTACGTTGGTAAAGTTGTTTCAGATAAAATGGACAAAACAATCACTGTTTTAGTTGAAACTTACAAAACACACAAACTATATGGTAAACGTGTTAAATACTCAAAAAAATATAAAACGCATGATGAAAACAATTCAGCTAAATTAGGAGATATCGTTAAGATTCAAGAAACGCGTCCTTTATCAGCGACAAAACGTTTCCGTTTAGTAGAAATTGTCGAAGAATCAGTAATTATTTAATGACTATTTAGAGATAAGGGAGGTATAATCATGATCCAACAAGAAACACGCTTAAAAGTAGCAGATAACTCTGGTGCTCGTGAAGTTCTTACAATCAAAGTATTAGGTGGATCTGGCCGTAAAACAGCTAACATCGGTGATGTCATCGTAGCAACTGTTAAAAATGCTACACCTGGTGGCGTTGTTAAGAAGGGTGATGTTGTTAAAGCTGTTGTTGTACGTACTAAATCAGGTGTACGCCGTAAAGACGGTTCATACATCAAATTTGACGAAAATGCATGTGTTATAATTCGTGATGACAAAGGCCCACGTGGTACACGTATTTTTGGACCTGTTGCACGTGAATTACGTGAAGGAAACTTTATGAAAATCGTTTCCCTTGCACCAGAAGTACTTTAATTAGCGAAATAATATAAACAAATTCAAGGAGGTGCCCACATGCATATTAAAAAAGGTGACAACGTTATCGTTATTGCAGGTAAAGACAAAGGTAAAACTGGTAAAGTTGTAGAAACTCAACCTAAAAAAGACCGCGTTGTTGTTGAAGGTGTTAACATGATTAAAAAACACCAAAAACCTACGCAATTCAATCCTGAAGGTGGAATCTTAGAAACAGAAGCTGCTATTCATGTTTCTAACGTACAAGTATTAGACCCTAAAACAAACGAACCTACTCGTGTAGGCTACAAATTTGTTGACGGTAAAAAAGTTCGTATCGCAAAAAAATCAGGCGAAGAAATCAAGTCTAATAAATAATAATTGTTGAAAGGAGGATCCACTTTGAATCGTTTAAAAGAAAAATTTAACTCAGAAGTTGCTGAGAACTTAGTTAAAAAATTCAATTACAGTTCAGTAATGCAAGTACCTAAAATTGACAAAATCGTTGTGAATATGGGTGTTGGTGACGCTGTTCAAAACTCTAAAGTATTGGACACAGCTGTTGAAGAATTAACAGCCATCACTGGTCAAAAACCATTAATCACAAAAGCAAAAAAATCAGTTGCGACATTCCGTTTACGTGAAGGTATGCCAATTGGTGCCAAAGTAACATTACGTGGTGAAAGAATGTATGAATTCTTAGATAAATTAATTTCTGTTTCACTTCCACGTGTACGTGACTTCCGCGGTGTTTCAAAAAATGCATTTGACGGTCGCGGTAACTACACATTAGGTGTTAAAGAGCAATTAATTTTCCCTGAGATTGACTATGATAAAGTATCAAAAGTACGTGGAATGGATATCGTTATCGTAACGACTGCTAACACTGACGAGGAAGCTCGTGAATTGTTAACACAATTCGGTATGCCATTTCAAAAATAATCTCTGAAGGAGGCTAATTAAGTGGCTAAAAAATCAATGGTTGCTAAGCAACAACGTAAACAAAAATTCCAAGTCCGTGAATATACACGCTGTGAACGCTGTGGTCGTCCACACTCAGTATATCGTAAATTTAAACTTTGCCGTATTTGTTTCCGTGAATTAGCTTACAAAGGTCATATCCCTGGCGTACGTAAAGCTAGCTGGTAAAATATTAAACTCTTGAAAGGAGGCAACAAACTATGACATTGTCAGATCCAATTGCAGATATGTTAACTCGCGTGAGAAACGCAAATATGGTTCGCCATGAAAAATTAGAGTTACCTGCATCAAACATTAAAAAAGAAATTGCTGAAATCCTTAAAAGTGAAGGTTTCATCAAAAATGTAGAGTATATCGAAGATGATAAACAAGGTGTTATCCGTGTCTTCTTAAAATATGGTTCAAACAACGAGCGTGTTATTACAGGCTTAAAACGTATTTCAAAACCAGGTTTACGTGTATACGCTAAAGCTAGCGAAATGCCAAAAGTATTAAATGGTCTTGGTATCGCTTTAGTATCTACTTCTGAAGGTGTAATCACTGACAGAGAAGCTAGAAAACGTAATGTTGGTGGAGAAGTATTAGCTTACATTTGGTAATATAAAATAAATAAGGAGGTGCCATAACATGAGCCGTGTTGGTAAAAAAATTATCGAGATCCCTAGCGACGTTACTGTAACTATCGATGGTAGTACAGTTTCTGTTAAAGGACCTAAAGGTGAATTATCACGAACTTTAAACCCAGAAATGACTTATAAACAAGAAGAAAACACACTTGAAGTTGTAAGACCATCAGATTCTAAAGAACACAGAACTGTTCATGGTACAACTCGTGCGTTAATCAATAATATGGTGCAAGGTGTATCTAAAGGATACGAAAAAACATTAGAACTTATCGGTGTTGGTTACCGTGCACAAGTACAAGGTTCTAAACTTGTATTAAACGTTGGTTATTCTCACCCAGTTGAATTCGAAGCTGCTGAAGGTATTACTTTCTCAGTAGAAAAAAATACGACTGTCAAAGTCGAAGGTATCGACAAAGAATTAGTAGGTGCAACAGCATCAAAAATTCGTGACGTTCGTCCACCAGAACCTTATAAAGGTAAAGGCATTCGTTACCAAGGTGAATATGTTCGCCGTAAAGAAGGTAAAACTGGTAAATAATAAATAAACTCTATAGAAAGGAGTATTGACATGATCAGCAAAATTGATAAAAACAAAGTACGTTTAAAAAGACATGCACGTGTTCGTACGAAATTGTCAGGTACTAGCGAAAGACCACGTCTTAACGTATATCGTTCTAACAAACATATCTATGCACAAATCATTGATGACACTAAAGGCGTAACATTAGCGCAAGCGTCTTCTAAAGACAGTGGCGTAGACGCATCAGCAACTAAAGTTGAATTAGCAACTCAAGTTGGTGAAGCAATCGCTAAAAAAGCGACTGAAAAAGGAATCGAAGCAGTTGTATTTGATCGTGGAGGATACTTATTCCACGGACGTGTAAAAGCATTAGCAGATGCAGCTCGCGAAAATGGACTTCAATTTTAATTTAAAGGAGGGACAACTCAATGGCTCGTAGAGAAGAAGAAGTTAAAGAATTTGAAGAACGCGTTGTTACGATCAACCGTGTTGCGAAAGTTGTTAAAGGTGGACGTCGTTTCCGTTTCACAGCATTAGTAGTAGTAGGTGACAAAAATGGTCGCGTTGGTTTCGGTACTGGTAAAGCACAAGAGGTACCTGAAGCAATCAAAAAAGCAGTTGAAGCTGCGAAAAAGAACCTTATCACAGTTCACCGTGTTGACGGAACTACTCCTCACACAATCACTGGACGTTTCGGTTCAGGAAGCGTATTAATGAAACCAGCTGCACCTGGTACAGGTGTTATCGCAGGTGGACCAGTTCGTGCCGTACTTGAGCTTGCAGGTATCACTGATATCTTAAGTAAGTCATTAGGTTCTAATACACCAATTAACATGGTACGTGCTACAATCGACGGTTTACAAAACTTAAAAAATGCTGAAGATGTTGCCCGTTTACGTGGTAAATCAGTAGAAGAATTATACAATTAAGGAGGGAACAGATAAATGGCTAAAATTCAAATTACCCTCACTCGAAGTGTTATCGGTCGTCCTGAAACACAACGTAAAACAGTTGAAGCATTAGGTCTTAAAAAAATGCATTCTTCTGTAGTTGTTGAAGACAATGATGCAATTCGTGGACAAATCAGCAAAGTAAGTCACTTAGTAACAGTAGAAGAAAAATAATCAAGGAGGTGCCGAAATGAAATTACATGAATTAAAACCATCAGAAAGTTCACGTAAAGTACGTAACCGCGTAGGTCGTGGTGCTGGTACTGGTAACGGTAAAACTAGTGGTCGCGGTCAAAAAGGTCAAAAAGCCCGTTCAGGTGGTGGCGTAAGACCAGGTTTCGAAGGTGGTCAATTACCATTATTCCGTCGTATTCCAAAACGTGGTTTCACTAACATTAACCGCAAAGAATACGCAATCGTTAACTTAGATCAACTTAACAAATTCGAAGATGGTACTGAGGTAACACCTGAGTTATTAATCGAAACAGGCGTTGTTAAAAACGAAAAATCTGGTATTAAAGTTTTAGGTAATGGTTCATTAGAAAAAAAATTAACTGTAAAAGCACATAAATTCTCAGCTGCAGCCAAAGAAGCAATTGAAGCGAAAGGCGGAGCACACGAGGTGATCTAATGTTTCATACGCTTGTAAACTTCTTTAAAACTAAAGAAGTCAGAAACAAGATACTTTTTACTCTTGCAATGTTAGTAATTTTCAAAATAGGTACGTATATTCCAGCACCTGGTGTAGATCCAGCAGCTTTTGATAATCAACGAGGTTCTCAAGGCGTCACTGACTTGTTAAACACGTTTGGTGGCGGTGCCTTGAAGAACTTTTCTATCTTTGCTATGGGTATTATGCCTTACATTACGGCTTCTATCGTTATGCAATTGTTACAAATGGATATAGTACCTAAGTTTACAGAATGGGCAAAACAAGGTGAAACTGGACGTAAAAAGTTAAGTACTTTCACACGTTACTTCACAATTATTCTTGCATTCATTCAATCGATTGGTATGTCATTCCAATTCAATACGTATTTGGATGGCGCATTGATCAAGAACCAAAACGTTTGGTCATATCTATTAATTGCAATTGTTTTAACAACAGGAACTGCATTCTTAATGTGGTTAGGTGAACAAATTACGCAATATGGTGTGGGTAATGGTATTTCTATCATTATCTTTGCAGGTATCTTATCTTCACTACCATCTGCTTTGATTCAATTCTATCAAAAAGAATTTATTGGGCAAGATGATGTGACATTAGCTTGGTTAAAAGTAGCAGGCCTTGTTATTGGAATGATTCTTTTAACTGTGGGTGCTGTTTACGTTTTACAAGCTATTCGTAAAATACCGATTCAATATGCAAAAAAACAATCCAAAATGCAACTTGGTTCACAAGCAACGTATTTACCTTTGAAAGTAAACTCTGCAGGTGTTATTCCAGTCATTTTCGCAATGGCATTCTTCTTGTTACCAAGAACTTTGACATTGTTCTTCCCTAAAGCAGAATGGGCGAAGACAGTTGCAACATATGCTGATCCATCTCACAATATTGGTATGATTGTATATGTTATTTTGATCATTGCATTTACTTATTTCTATGCATTTGTTCAAGTTAACCCTGAGAAGATGGCAGATAACCTGAAGAAACAAGGTAGTTATGTTCCGGGTATTAGACCGGGCGTTAATACTAAAAAATATATTACAAAAGTCTTGTATCGTTTAACGTTTGTAGGTTCAATTTTCTTAGCAGTCATTGCAATCTTGCCAATTATTGCAACGAAATTTATGAACTTACCACAGTCCATTCAAGTGGGTGGTACAAGCTTACTCATTGTTATCGGTGTTGCCATTGAAACGATGAAGAGCTTAGAAGCACAAGTGAGTGAACGAAAATATACAGGCTTTGGTAGACGTTAATTTTTAGGAGGGCATAGTATGAACATTATTTTAATGGGATTACCTGGTGCTGGTAAAGGGACACAAGCGAGTGAAATAGTTAAAAAATATCCAATCCCTCACATTTCAACAGGGGATATGTTCAGAAAAGCAATTAAAGACGAAACTGAACTAGGTAAAGAAGCTAAATCATATATGGATCGCGGAGAACTTGTACCAGATGAAGTTACAGTAGGAATTGTAAAAGAACGCATTTCAGAAGATGATGCTAAAAAAGGATTCTTACTAGATGGATTTCCTCGAACAATTGAACAAGCTGAAGCGCTTAATTCAATTTTAGAAGAACTAGGTAGAGAAATCGACGCAGTTGTTAACATCGAGGTTCCAGAAGAAGAATTGATGAATCGTCTTACTGGTCGTCGCATTTGTGAAACATGTGGGACAACTTATCATCTTGTTTTCAATCCTCCTAAGGTTGAAGGTGTTTGTGATCTTGATGGCGGTAAATTATACCAACGTGAAGATGACAACCCAGAAACAGTTGCAAATCGTTTGAATGTTAATATTAAACAATCTAAGCCAATCTTAGACTTCTACAGTAAAGAAGGCGTATTGAAAAATATTGATGGTTCAAAACAAATTGACGCTGTTTCAGAGGATGTAATCCAAATTTTAGAATCACTTAAATAGAACGACTTGGATGCAATTCGCTTTTAAGAAGTCGTTAGTAATAAATTAGTTGAAACAAATTATGTGACATTAATGATAATGATGATTTTGAAGTGAAATCCAGGCTACTATAATCGAGTTGATATTCTATAATCCTTACAACTGAAAAGGAGGAGTTAATCAATGGCGAAACAAGACGTAATCGAACTTGAAGGTACAGTACTTGATACTTTACCAAATGCAATGTTTAAAGTAGAATTAGAAAATGGCCATGAGATTTTAGCACATGTTAGTGGTAAAATTCGCATGAACTATATTCGTATTCTACCTGGCGATAAAGTAACAGTTGAAATGTCTCCGTATGATTTAACACGCGGCAGAATCACATATCGTTATAAATAATTGTCACTCCATCATTGAAGGAGGTATAAAAAATGAAAGTTAGACCATCAGTGAAACCTATTTGCGAAAAATGTAAAGTCATTAAACGTAAAGGTAAAGTAATGGTAATTTGTGAAAACCCTAAACACAAACAAAAACAAGGTTAATTAAAAGAGAGGTGTAAATATAATGGCACGTATTGCAGGAATTGATATCCCACGCGATAAGCGCGTAGTAATTTCATTAACATATGTTTATGGTATCGGTAAAGCAACAGCAAAACAAATTCTTTCAGAAGCGAACGTTTCAGAAGATACACGTGTAAAAGATTTAACTGATGATGAGTTAGGTCGTATTCGTGAAGTTGTTGATGGTTATAAAGTTGAAGGTGACTTACGCCGTGAAACAAACTTAAACATCAAACGTTTAATGGAAATCTCATCTTACCGTGGTATCCGCCACCGTCGTGGTTTACCAGTAAATGGTCAAAAAACAAAAAACAATGCGCGTACGCGTAAAGGCCCAGTTAAAACTGTTGCTAACAAGAAAAAATAATAGGTAAAGGAGGCAAATAGTACTATGGCACGTAAACAAGTATCACGTAAACGTAGAGTGAAAAAGAATATTGAAAATGGTGTAGCACATATCCGTTCTACATTTAACAATACAATTGTAACTATTACAGATGAATTCGGTAATGCTTTATCATGGTCATCTGCAGGTGCGCTTGGTTTTAAAGGTTCTAAAAAATCTACACCATTCGCAGCACAAATGGCTTCAGAAACAGCTTCTAAAGCTGCAATGGAACACGGTTTAAAATCAGTTGAAGTAACTGTTAAAGGACCTGGACCAGGTCGTGAATCAGCGATCCGTGCGTTACAATCAGCTGGTTTAGAAGTAACAGCGATTAAAGACGTTACTCCAGTACCTCACAATGGTTGCCGTCCACCAAAACGTCGTCGCGTATAATTTTAAAATTACTTTGTCACATGGTTAAAGAATTTATAATTTATACAAATCGACGTATTTAAGGAGGATATGTAAATGATTGAAATTGAGAAACCTAGAATTGAAACAATTGAAGTTAGTGATGATGCTAAGTTCGGTAAGTTCGTTGTTGAACCACTAGAACGTGGTTACGGTACTACACTAGGAAACTCCTTACGTCGTATCCTACTATCATCATTACCAGGAGCGGCTGTGAAATACATCGAAATTGAAGGTGTTCTACACGAATTCTCTGCAATCGATAATGTTGTAGAAGATGTTTCTACAATCGTTATGAATATCAAAAAGCTAGCGCTTAAGATTTATTCAGACGAAGAGAAAACACTAGAAATCGATGTTAAAGAAGAAGGCGAAGTCACTGCAAAAGATATTACACATGACAGTGATGTTGAGATCTTAAATCCAGACCTTAAAATTGCGACAGTATCTAAAGGTGGTCACTTCAAACTACGTTTAGTTGCAAACAAAGGCCGTGGTTATGCATTAGCTGATCAAAATAACTCAAGTGATATGCCAATTGGTGTTATCCCTGTTGATTCATTGTACTCACCTGTTGAGCGCGTGAACTACACAGTTGAAAACACACGTGTTGGTCAAAGCTCAGACTTTGATAAATTGACATTAGATGTTTGGACAGATGGTTCAATCACACCACAAGAGTCTGTTTCTTTAGCTGCAAAAATTATGACTGAGCATTTAAATATCTTTGTTGGTTTAACTGATGAAGCGCAAAATGCTGAAATCATGATTGAAAAAGAAGAAGATCAAAAAGAAAAAGTACTTGAAATGTCTATTGAAGAATTAGACTTATCTGTACGTTCATACAACTGTCTGAAACGTGCTGGTATTAACTCAGTACAAGAACTCGCTGATAAATCAGAGGCTGATATGATGAAAGTTCGTAACTTAGGTCGAAAGTCTCTTGAAGAAGTAAAACACAAATTAGAAGACTTAGGTTTAGGCCTAAGAAAAGAAGATTGATAAAGGAGGTTAACTCATGGGTTACAGAAAATTAGGTCGTACGTCAGATCAACGTAAAGCAATGTTACGCGATTTAGCAACTTCATTAATCGTTAACGAACGTATCGAAACTACTGAAGCGCGTGCGAAAGAACTTCGCAGTGTTGTTGAAAAATTAATTACTTTAGGTAAAAAAGGTGATTTAGCTTCTCGTCGTAATGCAGCTAAAACATTACGTAACGTTGAAATCTTAAACGAAGATGAAACAACACAAACAGCTTTACAAAAATTATTCGGTGAAATCGCTGAACGTTACCAAGAACGTCAAGGTGGTTACACTCGTATCGTTAAAGTTGCACCTCGTAAAGGTGACGGCGCATTAACAGTTATTATTGAATTAGTATAATTAATACACACTACTACATTTAAAGCAAATGAGTGCAACGATAATGTCTGCCACATACAGATATTGTCTAGCTCAGAGCATCCCATCCAACTAAATATTGATGATATAGCGTGATCTCAATAGGATGGGGTGCGCGCTTTTTTATGCAAATACTTAGTATCATCGTTTAAGGCCTACGGATATGTAGGTCTTATTTGTTTTGTAGCGGATTCTTAGGTTGTACAGGGGCAATATTTTAGGTAAAATGAAATGGTATGCTATTGTAACTTTTATGTCACAAATTTTGGTTAAAACATAAGGCTTATCTATTATTATTAAAGAGAAATAGATCTTTATTTTTCTTTTTGACAACACCATGACATGTGTCCATAGAACTATAAAGTATTATTAATTAGAGGAGTCAATCGTATGTCTAAGGAACCTTTATTACAGATTCAAAATGTCTCATTTCGATACGACGAAGATGCTGAAGATATACTCAAAGATGTCAACTTTACAGTCAATAAGGGTGAATGGGTATCTATTGTCGGTCATAATGGCTCTGGTAAGTCAACATTGGCTAAACTTATTGCAGGTGTCGAAAGTGATTTTGATGGAGATATCAAAATTGATAATGAATCCATTAAAAATATTCCATTAACCGCGTTTCATCACCATATTGGATTCGTCTTTCAAAATCCTGATAATCAGTTTGTTGGTTCTACGGTGAAGTATGATGTTGCATTTGGATTAGAAAATAGACGCCTCCCATATGAAGAGATGCATCGTATTGTCCCACAAGTCCTAGAAGATGTAGATATGAAGGATAAACAGAATTATGAACCGACAGCATTGTCAGGTGGACAAAAACAGCGTGTTGCGATTGCAGGTGTACTCGCTTTACAGCCAAAACTAATTATTTTAGATGAAGCGACATCGATGTTAGACCCTGAAGGCAAGAAAGAGATTATGTCTATGATCCAGTACCTCAATAAAGAAGAGGGTATGACTGTATTATGTATTACACATGATTTATCTGAAGTTGTGATGTCAGATAGGGTTATTGTCTTAAATAAAGGGCTTGTAGCATTATCGGGATCTGTAGATGATATATTTGCCCATGCGGATATGTTGGTTGTATATGGGCTTGATATGCCTTTTGAGATGCGTATGGCACGATTGTTAGGTCTGAAGAAGGGCTTTATATTATATGAAGAGTTATTGGAGTGTTTGACATGATAGAATTTGAAGATGTTTCGTATACGTATCAACAGCGCACCCCATATGAATATCAGGCACTCAATCTTGTGACAACGCATTTTGAAGAAGGACGTTACTATGCTGTTATTGGGAAGACTGGCTCAGGAAAATCGACACTGATTCAGCACATCAATGGATTGTTGAAACCAAGTCGTGGCAAATTGAAAATTATCGATGTATCTGTCACACGAAAAACAAAAGACAAAGTCCTGCAAAAAGTGAGAAAACGCATTGGGATGGTCTTTCAATTTCCAGAATCACAATTATTTGAACAAACTGTGGAACATGAAGTGTTATTTGGTCCTAAAAACTTTGGAATGGATTTAACAAAAGCACGACACAAAGCAGTAGTTTTACTAGAGAAACTAGGACTCGATGCCGAATCTATTATGGAGCAATCGCCCTTTTTACTATCAGGGGGACAAATGCGTAAAGTCGCCATCGTTGCGATACTTGCAATGGATCCGGATATTCTTGTTTTAGATGAACCAACGGCTGGATTAGATCCAAAGAGTAAAAAACAAGTAATGCAATTATTCAAAGACATACAACAGAAAGAGCAAAAAACAATTATTCTTGTCTCTCATGATATGAATGATGTAGCGTCCTATGCAGATGAAGTGAAAGTCATGGCAAAAGGACGTGTCATAAGTAGTCAGACACCAGAACAGTTGTTTAGAGATACAGAGTATGTGCAATCATTACATCTTGATTTACCGGATATCGTGCAATTACAAAGAGATATAGAAGAAAGGTTAAATATGCGTTTTGATCGACTCGCGATGACTGAAGTTCAATTCGCTGAGATGTATAAAGCATGGAGGCAACAGCATGAAGGATAAGTTAATTATTGGTCGCTATCTCCCTTTAGACTCCGTGTTACATCATCTTGATCCACGTAGCAAGTTTTTATTTGTATTCTTATTTATCATTGTTATTTTCTTTAGTCATGCGTGGCTTTCATATATTTGGTTAGGCATTGTGCTGTATACGTTGTTGAAGTTAGGACGTATTCCTTTATGGTTTTTATTAAAAGGACTCATGCCGTTGTTCTTCTTTTTAAGTTTAACACTATTCATGCACCTCTTTTTAACAAAAGGTGGTACACGCTTGTTTGAGTGGGGGATTATCTCCATTGACTCACATGGTTTGCAAGAAGGGGTATTGATTGTGTTAAGGTTATCCTATATTATGATTGTCTCTACAATCTTAACATTAAAAACAAGTCCACTCGATTTAACGGATGCATTTGATCGATTGCTTAAACCTTTGAGATACTTGAAGATACCTGTCTCTGCTTTAAGTATGATGATGGCTATTGCATTGCGTTTTATTCCAACATTAATGGAAGAACTAGATAAAATTATTAATGCACAAAAATCAAGAGGTGCAGCATTTGCAAGTGGTTCTTTAATGTCACGAGTTAAGGCGTTTGTGCCATTGTTTATTCCATTATTTATCTCGGCATTTCAACGTGCAGAGGAACTAGCTATTGCGATGGAAGTGAGAGGGTATGATGCCAATGCAGAGCGTACGAGCTATCGACGTTTGGAGTGGAGAGCACAAGATACCATTGCATTATTATGCATCATCCCAATTGCAGTCGTTTCATTGGCAATTCGTTATATTATATAGAGAGGATTTAAAGAGATGCCACGAGTTTTAGTGAAAATCAGTTATCATGGAGGACAGTTTTTAGGCTTCCAAATACAAAATCAAGGTCGTACCGTCCAAGGTTATTTCGAGAAAATACTAAAGCGGATGCATAAACATCCTGTGCGTATTCATCCGTCGAGTCGGACAGATCGTGGTGTTCATGCAAAAGCACAATATTTTCATTTTGATACAGAATTGAATATTGAGCCCGCAAAATGGCAGTATGCGATGAATAGAAGCTTACCAGATGATATATATGTGCATGAGGTACAATTTGTTGATGAGGACTTCCATTGTCGCTACGATTGTGTGGGTAAAACGTATCGCTATTCAGTGTATCAAGCAGAACATCGCAATCCTTTCTTAGCACAACTGAAGACATTTGAATCAAGTGAATTGGATGTTGTGGCGATGAATAAAGCTGCACAACATTTCATTGGTACACACGACTTCACTTCGTTTTGTTCACAAAAAACAGAAGTGGAGAGCAAAGAACGTACCATTTATGAAAGCCGTGTAGAACAGACGACGGAAGGGCTAGACTTTGTGATTACAGGATCAGGCTTCTTATACAATATGGTGCGTGTGATTATGGCGTATTTATTGGAAGTCGGTAAGGGGAAAAGAGATGCAGATGATGTTCCAAAACTACTTGAAGCCAAAGATCGTAACCTAGTTCCTCATACAGCTCCAGCAGAAGGACTTTATTTAGAAAAGGTCTATTTGAGTCCAGAGGTGCTACAGTCGGATTTTGGAGAAGAAATTAAAATTCACTATAAAAAATCAACGCAAAATTCTTAAAAGCAATTGACAATTTGGGTTATAAATTATATCATAGTTAACGGTATTGTTTTATATCCACCCCACGATAAGCCCCGGAAACTTATTGTGTTACAAGATATAGAAGCAGGAAGAGAACGGTTAACGGAATCAATAATCGTTTGCGGTTGTATTGTACAACTGATTGAAATCAAAAAGAAACATCTATTTTTAGGAGGACTCAATTATGCGTCAAACTTTCATGGCTAACGAATCAAACATTGAACGCAAATGGTACGTTATTGATGCTGAAGGACAAACATTAGGTCGTTTATCATCAGAAGTAGCGTCTATCTTACGCGGTAAAAATAAAGTAACTTACACACCACACGTTGATACAGGTGACTATGTTATCATCATCAACGCTTCAAAAATCCAATTCACTGGTAAAAAAGAAACTGACAAAATTTACTACCGTCACTCAAATCACCCAGGTGGTTTAAAATCAATCACTGCTGGTGAATTAAGAGCAACTAACCCAGAGCGTTTATTAGAAAAATCAATCAAAGGTATGTTACCAAGTTCACGTTTAGGTGAAAAACAAGGTAAAAAATTATTTGTATATGGTGGCGCTGAACATCCACACGCTGCACAACAACCAGAAAACTACGAGTTACGTGGTTAATTAGAAGGAGGAAATTACATTGGCACAAGTTGAATATAAAGGCACAGGCCGTCGTAAACACTCAGTAGCACGTGTACGTTTAGTACCAGGTGAAGGTAATATCACAGTTAACGGTAAAGATGTACGTGACTACTTACCATTCGAATCATTAATTTTAGACTTAAACCAACCATTCGACGTTACAGAAACTAAAGGTAACTATGACGTTTTAGTTAACGTTCACGGTGGTGGCTTCACTGGACAAGCACAAGCTATCCGTCACGGTATCGCACGTGCATTATTAGAAGCAGATCCTGAGTACAGAGGTTCATTAAAACGCGCTGGTCTCTTAACACGTGACCCACGTATGAAAGAACGTAAAAAACCAGGTCTTAAAGCTGCACGTCGTTCACCACAATTCTCAAAACGTTAATATCGTTTATACAAGCACTTTCCAATGTTATGTTGGAGAGTGCTTTTTTGTATTTTTAAAACACAAAAAGAGTGTGATAGTATTTCATGCCATCACACCATAAAATGATATGTCACCATATCTCTTTTCATTTTAGATGTCCGGTGAACTGAGAGCATATCACACAAAGGTTGAGTACCATATTATTATCTTTTTTCGATAAAGTTATTGACCTGGTAAAGAAAAAATTTTTGCTTCATATTCATAGACTTTATATTGATATTTTTGTCGTTTAATTTGACGTGTTGTTCCTCGATGAATTTTGTGATTGATAGTTTGAGGTGCACGTCCTAATTCACGTGCTATTGCACGATTTGAAATAACTAAATTTTTAAGTGTTTCTATTTGAACACGTTCTTCATAACTTAAGTTTGTTACTTTATGGTATGTCATGTTAAAATAAGTATACATCATGTGAATTCATTTCTTTATTGGTTTGATTTGGCAATCTCAATAATAATGTGAAATTCACACGGCGTTTTTTGTTTACAGGTGGTTAAGTTGATTATAAAATCCACCTATTTATTATTATGTGTGACAGACTAAATATGGTAAATATTTCGCTATAATAATTGTTATTCAATATTCAAATGGAAATAACATATAGTCAAATTTCAGGGGGATTATATCATAAACTTCATTCGTGGACTTATTATATTTTTGGTTAACGTTCTAATATTTATTGTGTTGTCAAAAATTTATAAATTATCTTTAATATATTTTCATTTTGAAGATATATACCTCGTTATATTTATAGTGTTTATAATATATTTTATAATTTCCATACGTCTGAATATGATGTTAATAAAGAAAAAAATACTAAAAATTAATAAAAAGAATGTAAAAGTGATTATTGATCAGATATTATACGTTACATCTATCATACTAGCATTTATGATTATATTTTCTAAAAATGATAAGAATATAGACACAGTATTAAATGGTCATATTTTTACTATTATTTTCTATTTATTACCATTAAAATGTGCACTAGAAATAATTAGTAGTAAAGAAGAGGTTAATAAATGAATTATCTGGAATATTTAATTTCAATACTAGATATGAGTTATTTTGAAAAAAAATTGGATTTTCTTACATTATGCATCTATACGTTCATCACAGTTATTATCACGTGTTTTTTTTATAATTTTTAAAATAAAACCATGGTTAGAATTTTCTAGTAAGCAAAATAGATTTTTTTGTATAATATTCGAATCAATTATTAAAAATTTTTTAATATTATCGATAATGGTTTTTTTTGTTAGAAACCCTAGGGAATACAATAGCATGTCTGATGCTATAAAAAATAGAGAAAATGATTTACTTGATAAAAAGTTATTCTTTTCATCAAGTATAAATTATGAACACTTCTTCATTTTACTTATAATTGTATTAGTATTATTATCAATAAATAATACCAAAATTATTCAAAAGCATGATAATTATAAATTTATTTACCCTGATAAAAAACATATAAAATTACATAGAGTATATATAGAGATAAGTTTATTAATTTTTACAACAATAACTTCTATGATTATATTTTTTTATGAAGGATACGAATTACCTGTAAATTATACGAAAAGTAGCTTAAATATTGTTTGGGCGTATAATATAGCTTTTATTTTAATACCAATTTATAATGCCTATAAATATTTAGAAGAAAAGGAATAATCGTAAAAACTAGTACTGTTAAATACCTAACCACCGGCTAGCAGTTTTTTAGTTACCCCTGAATGAAATTTGATGCAATTCTATGCAATCGTAAAAATTAGAAATCCTACAATATCTAGGCTTGTGACACTCTATATAACTGTAAGAAATCCTAAAGTTTTTTGAACGTAAAAAACTAGGCCTTAAAGCTGTACGTCGTTCACCACAATTCTCACAACCTTAATATCATTGTTATATCAACATTTACAGCACTTCTCAAAAATACTCGAAAGATGCTTTTTATAGGGGTTTAGCATGGAAATCCCCCTCATCATAAATTAGTAGCTAATTCTTTTACAATAAAAAATATCATGAAACGAAATTAGAAAAAAATATTCGCTTGATAAATTTGTTTCTATACAAATACTTTTATAAAATGAGGAGATAAAAATGAGTTACTATATAATATGGCATCCAATGAGGAAAGCATATAAATTTGATAATAAAATATACTTTAGTGATCCTATAAATAAGAAAAACAATCAAGACCCTTACGTATGGAATAAAAATATATTGTGGAGTTATTGTCAGTTAAATAAATATGTGATGCAAATAGGTGGTCGTAACTCACCAAAAAGTAAATTAATAGATGTTCTGGAAGAAGGTGATATTGTATTTTTTGTTACATCTAATCAAAGTACTGATAGTATATATTTAGAAAGTTTAAAGGAATTTAAAGAAAATATATATTGCGATTTAGTGTTTAAAGTCGAAAGTATAATAAATTGGAATAAAATTGTTAACAAGAACCCAAAAAATTTTTATAATTATATAAAAAATTCTATGACAGGTGACTATTTATTGCAAGATCATTTGGGGTGGATGTACCAGCATCCTAATATTAAAAATCATAAAACATTTATTGCTGACAAATATTCATTTCAACCTCAAATTTATAATAATTTAGCTGAAATTAAAAATTTATTATCTAAATTGAATTATGATACCAGTGGTAAAAAATTACTTTTAAAGTGGTCTAATGGGTTACGACCAATAGAATTAAGCGAAGAAAATGGAAAAAAATTATTTGATGAATTAGGGGAATATGAAAATATTTATGGGGATAAGTTTTATGAGGAAAGAAACAAAAAAGACAATGCTAAGTATTTTGGTAAATGTAAATATTCTAAAGAAACACTAGAGAAGCATTTAATGAAACTAGAAAATAAATAATAAAAAAACAGGATTTAAAATTTTATTTATAAATTTTAGTTTGTTTTTGTGCCCCGGCATGGGTAATAACTTGACGGTGAAAGTCCTTTACAGGCTTGGTAGTAGTAACTGTTAGCAAAAGAAAAGAGTGTCCATTGCGAAGTGGAATCTGAAGGAAGTCGGACGCGAACACTCGCACTGACGAACAGAAATATCATATAAGGCTATGTGGAATGGACGAGTCTGCAAAACAAGACAAAGTCTGATACTACCCGAGTTCTATATAGTAAATGATGCAGTGATGTGAGTGGAAAATGATTACGCTTACCCGGGGAGGTCTCATCAGCGACTTAACAGTCGTAGTAACAACGAATGATGAGAAGTCAGCAGAGGTCATAGTAGGTAGAAATACTGAAGGACTGAACAATATTCATACAAAGTAAAGAATGGAGTTTATAGATTTACAATGTACAGAAAACGGTAGAAACCGGTAACTTATAGAAAGATAAGTAGTGGAACGAAAAAGGATATATAAGTGTGTACAGTAAATCTTAAGTGAAATGAAAGAAATGTATCGTGAGTCTCCAACACTAATGGAGCTTGTCGTAAGGCCAAATAAGATTGAAAAAGCAATTAGTATTAAAACTTTGCTCTGATGAATACTTTACTGTTAATCAAATCTCAAGTATTTTGGGGTGTACTGAAAACCATATAAGACAAAAAATAGTACAGCCACTGGTTTTGGAAGGAAAATTAGAATTGAAATATCCTAATAACCTACGCATAGCAAACAAGCATATAAGCTAAAAGCTAAGCTTATATGCTTAGCTTTTAGCTTATATGTTTAAATATTCTAAGTGTTTTTGAAATTTCATTTAAGTCTTATGAAAGATGATCTAATTATTTTGAGTATAAGTAAATACTATGAGATAAGTATTTCATATGATAGTTAAGATAGATGAAAAGCAGCAATAAAGTTTATCTCATCAATAGTTTAAGAGCTTTCGAGTACAATACAATGAACAACACGGAGCAAGAAATACTTTTAGTTCTAGATATTAAATGAGTATTAATTGTATATCGATCTATAATAGCTACATTGTTTACAAGATGTCAATATGCCATTAATTCCTGGGTTTCTAAGAGTTTAATATATACGAAATCAATTTATAATAATTTATTTACTAACGGGATCTGGAGTTATGATATCGGTACTGGTCGTGGTTACGTCGACATTTGTAAAAAAGAATTATAAAAAAGAAAACGAATAATCATACTAAAAGCACTCATTTCATAAAGAGAAGTGAGTGCTTTGCTATATCTATAACGTTTTTGTAAAGGTAGACATCGTGTGGATATGAACCTGATGGAGTACTTTCTTTGCTGCTTCATCTGTAATGTCATCATTGCTGAGCCATTCAAAAATAAATCCAGTGACACTTGAAGAAAGGTACGCTGCAAATAGCTTTCTTGTCGTTAGATCTTCATGTTGAGAAAGAGAAGAAGTTTCATGATAAACAGTTGACTCTATATTTTTGTTGAATTGTTTAAAGAAAGAGCCGTCATCGTTTTTTATAAATACAGTGAGCACCCGTTTATTTTCGATGACACTATTGATGATTGCTTCATTATAAGAGATGTAGTGTTTTGTACTAATTTGACGAGCATGTTCAACATGAGACATAAAGGCACTTGCCATCTTTTGTAGTAAGGCTGTCACCATTGATTCATGCAAATGATCTTTAGATGTGTAATGTAGATAAAATGTATTACGACTACATAGTGCTTGTTCACATATTTTAGTGATTGTAATCTCTTTATCGGGCATTTTTTCTAATAAAGTTAAGTAGCTGTTGTATAAATTTAATTCAGTTTTTCGATAACGTAAATCATTTTTATTCATTGCAACCACCTTTTTTTAAAGATATAGGACATTATACCATGTTGCTGTTAAATAAATAACATTGTTATCTTGAATAACCATTGTTTTGTGATTTAATGCACAATAAAATGACCTTATTAAATGACTGAGGAAAAGGTGATTATTTTGAAAAACCGTGTAACTGAAGTATTAGGAATTGAAAAACCGATTATCCAAGGACCAATGTTTTGGTTAACAAGTGGTAAGTTTGTTGGTGCCATTAGTAAAGCAGGGGCTTTAGGCGTATTAGGATTTAATGCAGGACAAACTGAAACAGCAGAAACGCTAGAGAAATCAGTTGAAAATATGCGTAAAGAGATTGAAATTGCGAGATCAATCACAAGTAATCCAATTGGAATGAACGTGAGTCCATCTCCAGAAGTGGAAGAAGTTTCAAAAGCAATGTTTGATCTTATGGTAGAAACAGGGATTGAAGTTGCGGTTATGGTAGGTTCTTTTGATAAAGAATGGACGAAACGTTATCATGAACAAGGTATTAAAGTGGTATTCCGTCCACATACACCATCAGTAGAAAATGTAGAAGAAGCGATTCAAGGTGGGGCAGATGTCATTGTTGCGACTGGATTTGATGAAGGTGGTACAGTCCCTGACCGTGTCATTGGAACATTCTCAATCATTCCACTTATTGTAGATGCTGTAAAAGGACGTGTGCCAGTCATTGGTGCAGGCGGTATTGCTGATGAACGTACAGCAAAAGCAGCTATGGTACTTGGCGCAGAAGGTATTTATGTAGGAAGTGCCTTCTTGATGGCAGAAGAATCTAATATGGCTCAAAATATTAAAGAACAAGTTAAAAATGTTGATGCCACGGATATGTTAATGTATAACGACTACAGTTCTTATTATCGTTCAATTCCAGGTGAGTTGCCAAATGAACTACAAGAAATGAGCGATAAAGGTGCCACAAAACAAGAAATTTTTGATAAACACTACGGCTATAAAGGGATGCGTAATGGTATGGTATTTGGTGATTTATCAAAAGGTTATGCATCATTTGGTCTCGGTATCTCATTTATGAATGAAATTGAGCCAGCATCAGCAATTGTTGATCGTCTCATGCGTGGGATTGAATCATAAATGTATCAGCACTTTCCAGTTCAGTTGATTGGAAGGTGCTTTTTTTAGCACTATAATAAGGAGAAATAGGAGATGATTTGATGATAACACGTGAACAAGTTTTGTCATATGTTCAACAACAATATGGTGTGATACCTGACTATCCCTGGGAGAAATATCCTAATTATGTTGCTTTAAGGCATCAAAAGAATGGTAAATGGTTTGCACTTATTATGGATATTACAGCAGATAAACTAGGCATAGACAGCGATAAAGTCATTGATGTTGTAAATGTCAAAGTAGAGAAAGAATTCATAGGTTCATTGAGACAAAAACAAGGTGTATATGAGGCTTATCATATGAATAAAGCGAACTGGGTGACATTGTATTTGGAAGAATTACGATCAATAGATGAATTAATTGAATTTATTGAAGCCAGTTATCAGTTAACAAAATAATAGAAATTGAAAAATAGATAGGTTTGAGCTTTTCTGATTGACAGAGAAAGTGATTGCGACTAAAATATATTTATTCCGATTGAGAAACTATGAATAGAGGGACAATTTAATGAAAAGAATTTTATTTTTAATGGTTGCCTTTGCGATTGTACTCGCAGCATGTGGCAATAATAACGATTCAAAAGATAGCAGTAGCAAGAATGAAGATAAAAAGATTGTCGTAGGAACTGAAGGAACATACGCACCATTCACATTCCATGATAAAAATGACAAGTTAACAGGTTACGATGTAGAAGTAACAAAAGCAGTTGCAAAAGAAATGGGTTATGAAGTTGAATTCAAAGAAACACAATGGGATTCAATGTTTGCAGGTCTTGATGCAGGTCGTTTTGACGTTGTTGCTAACCAAGTTGGTATTAACGATGAACGAAAAGCAAAATATAAATTCTCAGACCCATACACATATTCAAATGGTGTATTAGTCGTTGCGGAAGATAACAATGATATTAAATCATTTGATGATGTGAAAGATAGAAAACTTGCACAAACATTAACATCAAACTACGGTAAGCTTGCAGAATCTAAAGGTGCAGAGATTACAAAAGTAGACGGCTTCAACCAAGCAATGGATTTATTACAATCTAATCGTGTTGAAGGTACTTTCAATGACAATATCTCATATTTAGATTACAAAAAACAAAAACCAAATGCGAAAATTAAAGCAATTGAAGGTGATGCAGAACAAAGTCAATCAGCATTTGCATTCAGCAAGAAAACAGATGACAAAGTTGTAGAAGACTTCAATAAAGGTTTGAAAAAATTAAAAGATAATGGTGAATTAGAAAAAATTAGTAAGAAATGGTTCGGCGAAAATGTTTCAGAACCTAAATAATGAACAGATTCACGCATTAGAAGCTGCGAAACAAGCTTTTTTACCTATGTTAGAAGGCTTAGTTAAGTACTCTATACCAATAACAATTGTTACATTTGTTATTGGTTTAATTTTAGCCTTATTTACTGCATTAATGCGTATTTCAAGCAGTAAAGTTTTAAGAGGAATTGCACGTTTTTATGTATCGATTATTCGAGGTACACCGATGATCGTACAATTATTCATTATCTTTTACGGTATTCCTGAAATAGGTAGACTTGCGACCGGCAATGCGGACAATCAGCTCACTTTAACACCCGTTGTAGCGGCGATTATTGGTCTGTCACTCAACGTAGGGGCATATGCTTCTGAAATTTTAAGAGGAGGCATCATGTCTATTCCAAAAGGGCAGACTGAAGCGGCATATTCAATAGGGATGAGCTATAAGCAAACAGTCCAACGTATTATTTTACCTCAGGCAATCAGAGTATCTATTCCAGCTTTAGGTAATACATTCTTAAGCTTAGTGAAAGATACATCCTTATTAGGCTTTATCCTTGTGGCAGAGATGTTCAGAAAAGCACAAGAAGTGGCATCAACAACATATGAATTCTTAACCATCTACTTACTTGTAGCCTTGTTATATTGGATTACATGTTTTATCATTTCTGTGATTCAATCATATTATGAATCTTATATTGAAAGAGGGTATCGCGCATGATTGAACTTCAAAATATTAAAAAGTCATTTAATGATAAAGAAGTCATCAAAGGGATTAATCTTTCAGTAGCGCAAGGTGAAGTGATCACATTAATTGGTAAGTCGGGTTCTGGTAAGACGACGCTCTTGCGCATGATCAATGCATTAGAATTACCAACTGAAGGGACTGTATATGTTAATGGTGAAACATATACGAATGATGACAAAAAGTCTCAAATTACGGTAAGAAAACAATCTGGTATGGTCTTCCAAAGTTATAATCTTTTTCCGCATAAGACAGCTATTGAAAATGTGATGGAAGGTCTTGTGACAGTGAAGAAGATGAACAAGCAACAAGCGTACGAAGAAGCTTTACAACTGCTTAGAAAAGTTGGCTTAGAAAGTGTGAAAGATCAAAGACCTCATGCTTTGTCAGGTGGTCAACAACAACGTGTGGCGATTGCGCGTGCCTTAGCCATGAATCCAAAAGTCATGTTATTTGATGAACCGACATCTGCATTAGACCCAGAGTTAGTCAATGACGTACTCAAGGTGATTAAAGATTTAGCGAATGAAGGTATGACAATGGTCATTGTGACTCATGAAATGCGTTTTGCACGTGAAGTGTCCGACCGTGTGATCTTCATTAACGAAGGGTTAATCGGTGAAGAAGGTAAGCCAGAAATACTATTCAATCAACCACAAACAGAAGAATTGAAGAAATTCTTTAATGTCATAGATATTTAGATAAAGTAGCTGTATCAAGTTTTATATCACTTGGTATGGCTATTTTTTTGTTGGACATAGACTTTCTAATCATATTTTAATTTTTGATTAAGTAATGTCCAATAATCACGCGCTATATTAATGTCAATGAATCATAGACGTTAAGGAGTGGCGAGATTTGAATATAGTAGTAATTCCCTCTGGTTTTAAAGAGAGTTTAAGTGCAGAAGAAGTTGGAATGGCGATTCATAAAGGCATTGATAAAGTGGATCATACGCATGATGTAACAGTGATCCCCATGGTTGATGGCGGTGAAGGTTTTGCTAAGACGATTGTAAAGTTGAAATCAGGTGAAATCATCCACCATGCAGTAACCGGTCCAATAGGTGAAAAAATAGATGCGTATTATGGCATGTTTTATGAAGATGGCTTACAAACTGCGGTGATTGAGATGGCGGTTATTGCAGGATTAAAAAATGTGCCGAAACATTTGAGAAATCCAATGAAAACAACGACGTATGGTGTCGGAGAAATGATTTTAAAGGCCGTTGAAGATGGGGCAGAGCGTATTTTAATTGGCTGTGGGGACTCTGGTACGAATGATGGTGGTATTGGAATGGCGCAAGCGTTGGGTGTTCGCTGTTTAGATGCTTCTGGGCATCCCATTAAAATAGTTGGGGGTGGAGAGATTCATCTTATTCATCAGCTAGATTACAGTGGTCTGAATGAAGAAGTGATACATACACCTATTGATGTTGCTGTGAATCGGGACAATGTTCTTTGTGGCGAATCTGGTGTTGCAAAAGTTTACGGTCCACAAAAGGGGGCGACGCCAGAACAAGTTGTATTGCTATCTCATAACTTAGAATACTTAGCAGATTTATATGGAGAAATTTCAAAGGAAGACTTGAAGTATGGCCAAGGTACAGGTGCTTCAGGTGGGCTAGGTGCAGGACTTGTTGCCATTTGTGGTGCAAGATTGCATCCAAGATTTGAAATTATCATGAAGTATATTCAGATTTCAGATGCAATTCAAAACGCGGACTTAGTTTTTACAGCAGAAGGTTGTTTAGATTATCAAACACCACATGGGAAAATACCATCAGAAGTTGCAAGGATTGCCAAGCTATACCATAAACCGGTTATCGCATTGGCAGGAACAATTGGTAAAGATGCAAAAATTAATTATGACAATGGTATCGATGCATATGTCAGTATTATTCCACAACCAGCAACATTAGAAGATGCCATGATGGATGCGAGTAGATGGCTCAAAAATTGTGCAGAGAACGCGATGCGTAAAGTCATGATTGGTATTATTATTGGAAAAGCGATGAAGTCACATGTCGTTTAATCAATCTAACCGAACGTTGCTGGTGACTATCTTTTGTTTATTGTTCGCCATTATGATTTTTGCACTAAGCGATTTTAGCTATTTTGGTAAACTCAGCATTATTTTATTTGTCGTATCACTAGTACTCTTTGTGATGACATCACTACCACCAACACTTGTCGCATTGTTGTTACTTACAACAGGAATTGTACTCGGCTTGCCGAAAACATTGTTATTCAATTCATTTAACCAAGATATTATCTGGCTAATGATCGGTGCATTCATGATCAGTGGTGTGCTAGAACAAAGTGGCTTGATACAACGCATGACCACTTGGGTGATGAATCAGGGGCAGACACGTAAAATGAATCGATTAATCTTTGTGCTTGTACAAGTGGTCAGTATCGTGATTCCGTCGACATCTTCTCGAGCGGTTATCTTATTACCACTCTATCAACAAATTGTTGCAAAGTTACCACAATATAAGACGTTTTATAGTTTATTATTTCCTGTACTGATATTAATGGGATCTAATCTGACACTGTTAGGTGCAGGAAGTCATCTCATAGGCATGGGGTTACTGCAAGCGCAAAACAAAGATGCACTGAGTTACTTTGAGTTTTTATATTTAGCAGCACCCTTTGGTATCGTGATAGCGATCGTATCGGTATGGGTGATTTATCGGTATACACATATGTCAAATACCTCAATTGATGTGGATGAACAGTCAAATATAAGTCAACCCTATACGAATCATGAGAAAAAGACGTTATTACTTCTGTTCATTACTATCATTTTTTGGTTAACAGAATGGCTTCATCATATCGATATTGCTGTCATTACGCTTTTCATTGCATTAATGATGACATTACCTATTTTTAATATGATGACTTTTAAAGATAGTTTAAAGTTTATTAATTGGAATTTGATTTTATTTGTAGCAGCAGCAAGTGCATTAGGTACCATACTGGTAGAATATAAGGTCATCGATCAACTACAAAAGTCATTGTTTTCAAAATTAACAACGATGACTCATATTCATGACGGTATCATACTCATATTAATTTGTATCGTTACTGTATTATCACACCTCATCATTACAAGTCATACTACGAGAGCTATCGTTCTGATACCTAGCTTTTTAGTCTTGTCAGAGTTATATCAGTTAAATGCAACGTCTGTTGTGTTTATTGCACTCATTGGCATGAACTATTGTTTAACATTTCCAGTGAGCTCTAAAGCGCTTTTGGTATTTTTTGAAGGTAACGCAGGATTTAGTTCTAAACAGCTTATGCAGCTGAGTTTGATTTTAACGCCCGTTTATATTATGTTGATGGTGCTATTCTATTATTGTTATTGGCAACCGATTGGACTAACACTTTAAGAGGTGAACTATGGCGCATATTTTGATTATTGAAGATGATGAAAAAATTGCACGTGTGATTGAATTGGAACTGGAGTTTGCAGGATATCAGGTGACAAAGGCATATACAGGAAGACAGGGATTAAACTTATATGAAACTGAGAAGGTTGATTTGATTTTGCTGGATGTCATGATTCCTGAGTTAAATGGTCTGGAAGTACTACGCCGTATCAGAATGACAGATACAGAGACACGCATTATTATGCTCACAGCACGAGATACGGTGATGGATAAAGTAGGTGGCCTGGATAGTGGTGCCAATGATTACATGACAAAGCCTTTTGAAATTGAAGAGTTATTAGCGCGCATACGTGTGCATTTGAAAGATCAACAGCAAGATACAGCACAAGACATACTCACGTTTAAAAATTTACAAATATATACAAATGTACGAGAAGTTTATGCGGATGAAACTTATATTTCTTTAACGCAAAGAGAGTACGACTTGTTATATTATTTTGTTTGTAATAAAAATCAAGTTCTAGCAAGGGAACAGATTATTGCGGAAGTATGGGGATTTGATTATGTGGGAGATACAAATATTGTCGATGTTTATGTGCGGTATATCCGAAAAAAGTTAGGCCCATCACATGACTACATTACCAGTGTGCGAGGCATTGGCTATGTGTTGAAGGATACGTCGTATGAAGCTTAGAACAAAGATTCAAATGTATACGACAATGATGATCGTCATTACTTTAATTATTGTAAATGTCTTTGTGTATATGACATTTAAAAAGAATGCGATTGATAGTGAAGTGCATCAAATAGAAAACAGAGCGGTTAATATAATTAAAGAATTAGAAAAATCACAGAATCATAGTGGCGATAATGAAAGGATTATTGTAAATCATTTATTATCAGATGGTTCGATTGCGATCATAGACCATAACAATAAACGAAAAATCCAGATTATGACAAATAAAGATTATGATTCATTAGTCTCTAAGTATTCCGATAAACAGATGGATCGTTATGTTGAACATAAAGGGCATTATTTTGTCATGGTATCTGTGCCGGTCTTATGGGAGAACGATGAAACGGTCAATTTACAGATCTATGAAAATGTCGACATGAAACACGAATCATTTGAAACACTCAAGTGGATATTGATAGGTTCGACGGTGATGTTGACGCTGATTATCTTTATATTAAATATGATCATTACACATAATATTTTAAAACCTATTCATTTACTCATTGATAAAATGTCTAATATTAATAAAACAAAAGGATATCGAAAAGTGGAAAAGTTGGAACGTAGCACTAAAGAACTGGATGATTTGACTGATACCTTCAATTTGATGATGCAACGATTAAGTGAACAAGAAGAGAAAGAACAAAGTTTCATCGCGAACGCATCCCATGAGCTTAAAACACCGATTACCGTTATTCATAGTTATAGTGACATGTTGAAACGATTTGGCAAGCAAAAGCCGGAATTGCTCGATGAAGGCTTAGATGTCATTCATGAAGAAGCGAAGCGGATGAAAAGTTTAACAAATCAGATGTTACAAATCACGTCGTTTCAACAGAAGAAACAACAATCAGAAATGGACATATTTGATGTGACACAAGTGTTGCGACAATTGACTAAAAAGTTCATGTTGACTTATGACCGAGATATTATTATCAAAGGTGAAGAGAAGCCCATATATATAAGTGCAAGTCAGGAGCAGTTGATCCAACTTTTCACGATATTTATTGATAATGCCATGAAGTATAGTGATGAAGTGATTGTGATTCAAATAGGGCGTGTGAACCAAGTGATTCATATTCAAATCATCGATAAAGGTGAAGGTATTCCTAAAGAGAGTTTAAATAAAATTTTCGATCGCTTTTATCGTGTGGATAAGGCACGTACAAGACAAAGTGGTGGCAGTGGCCTTGGTCTATATATTGCTAAAGAAATTGCCCAACAAAATCAGGTGGATATTTCTATGGCATCAACAGTCGGAGAGGGAACGACGATAACACTTAATATAAAGGAGCATGTGATTGAATAATTTATTAAAACCCATTTTATATATGATTATCTTCGTGCTTATTTTAGTGTTGGGAATGATGATATTTCAGAGTAATAAGTCATTATTGAGTGCCGAAGAAGGAAAAGCAATGGTGAAGGAGCGTTACGCTGGAGAAATCAAAACCTTTAACACGACTGAAGATAAACGGTATTTTAAAGTAACTGTTGAAGATAAACAGAAACTTTTTCGCTTTCAGATTGATCGCCAGTCAGAAAAAATATCTCAGTTAAAGGTGATTAAGCGGAAGGTTGAAAAACAAGAAAAACCAAAGAAAAAGCGTGTGCAACAGTCAAAAGAGAAACAAATAGGGGATCAAACATCTAAACAACGAAATGTGCAGCAGCAATCACCATCACAGACACAATCAGCAACAACACCGCCAGTGGAAGATCCATCAGTAACACAACAGTCTGATTCACAAACGAATTTACAAGTTCAGCCGAATCCATATTATTATTATTCAGATGATGATGATTATGAAGTTGATGATGACTAATGATGGGATGACGATTATTTGAAACGAAGAGATATCATATAAAAGGCAGTTACAACATGGAAATGGTTTCCAGTCGTAACTGCCTTTGTATCGTTAAATAGGGAAATGTAATGTGACCGTTGTGCCTTTACCATAAGTGCTCTGGATATCGATATGTCCACCAATCTGATGTGCAAGTGTTTGTGCAATATATAAACCAAGTCCTGAACCGCCACGATTGAGATTACGAGAAGGTTCTACACGGAACGTTCGTTCAAAGACCCGACTCAAATATTTAGATTCAATACCAGTCCCTTCATCTCTGACAGAAATTGCTAACTCTTGATTGCTTGTTTGTTGAAAAGAGACATGAATGGGTGTCCCTACTTCCGAAAACTTCAAGGCATTGTCTAAAAAGTTTGAGACAATCCGTTCAATGGCTATCTTATCCTGTGTGAAACGAGGGATGGATGGTGAGACGTCTACATTGAGTGTTCGCTGTTCTTGTTCAAGTTGCTGCTGATAAGGATCTAATATCGATATTAATAATTGATCGACTTGGAGTGAGACTTTGTCTTGCGCATGCGTTGTCACACTTACCATGGAAGTTAAGTCGTCAAACATATTACTTAATCGATCTGCTTGGTTAATCAAGACATTGTACGCATGTTGTTGTGAAGTGCCTTCTTGCACGACACCATCACGTAACGCTTCTGAATAGGACTTGATACTTGCAAGTGGTGTCTTTAAGTCATGCGCTAAATTTTGGACCATGTACATTTTTTCAGCTTCTTCATCTTTGATCTGTGCCATTTGTTGTTCGACACGTCTGACCATCACTGTGAAAGATTCATTGAGTTCTTTTAGCTCTAGAGGGGATGAAATATCAATCGAATCAATATTGAAGTCTCCGTCCGCTACTTTTTGTGTTTCCTTATTTAGACGTTCGATTTTATGAATGGTTGGTACGATAAAAGTGAGTGCAATCATCATCGTCATCATACTTGAAATCATTGAAAAGAGTGTGAGAAATAACGTTTGTTGTCCATCAAACCACATGAACTTATAAAGCACAAATAAGAAGATTGTTGTAATGATGACAGAAGTGACAAAGGATAGAAAGAGTTGTTTGCGAAATGTCATCTAATGCCTCCTCTGGAACTTATAACCAAGTCCCCATACTGTTGTAATTGCATAGTCATTGTATTGATGCTGTTCAAGTTTTTCACGCAGGCGATGAATATGAACATTCAACGTATTCATATCCTCGTAATAATCATAGCCCCACACTTGTTCTAGCAAATCGGTCTTAGATAGTGCGACATTTTCGTGCGTGGCGAAATACCATAATAATTCGAATTCCTTCACTCTCAGACTCACTGTTTTATTATGAATTGTGACGGTTTTTGTCAGGTTATCTAAAGAGAGGGAACCGAATGTTAAAGTATCTTGAGCAATAGGATTTTGTTTCACGCGTTTTAAAATATTTTTGGCACGTATCACTAATTCGCGTGGGCTGAAAGGTTTTTTGACATAGTCATCTGCGCCAAGCATAAGCCCATATATCGCATCTGACTCTGTTGTTTTAGCTGTAAGATAAATATATGGAATATCTAATTGCTGTGCGTGCATTTCTTTTACCACCGCATAGCCATCTTTATCGGGCATCATAATATCTAAAATCATCAAGTCGATGGATGCGTCTAACTTATCTAATGCCTCTTGTCCGTTTGTCGCTGTTGATACGGCATAGCCTTCGAATTCAAAATATGTTTTACATATATCACGGATATCAGGCTCGTCATCCACTATAAGTATGTGTTCCATGTGCATCATTCCCTAGTTTTTTTCTTTTAAAGAAGTGTAATAGACTGATTGATTCTAATGTTTTTTTGTTCATTAATAATATTATAAAGAAAAATAATTGTATTGGATACGTAAAAATCATATCTGCCAATATATAATTCAACATAACAAAGACGCCAAAGAAACTCGCTGTATAGGATAACACACCAAAAATAAGTCCGAGACCAATTGCTATCTCACCGAGTGGAATCATCCATTGGATAAGATCTAATTGCTGATTCACGACATGGCTGAAAAAAGCTTTATACCAATCTGGAATATCTGAGCTTTTTTGAACAACAGGAACTAAGCCACTAATCGCAAAACCACCTGTTAACTTTTCAAAACCTTGCATCAGCATCATGATGCCACTCCCCATTCTGATGAGCAAAAGAATAACTTTCCAAATTGTAGACATAGTGAAACCTCCTTAATTTTGATAAAAAAGAGATAGAATCCTCCAAATACGGTAGAATTCTATCTCACTGAAGTCATTTAAGATCTATAATATGCTGTGAGGTTGGAAAATTATTTTAACATGGCATTACCGAATACAACGTGTGCTTTGTCGCAGTAGATTGTGACTGTATCGTAATCTTCAACGTTAGCACCTTTAAGGTCAAAAGTTTGTTCCATTTCATCGTATTTCACTTTATCAATTTTCAAGCCTTTTTCAACATCACCATTTTTAGTGAGGTAAACGTGTAAGTCTGGACCTTTGTCAGATTTGAAATCAGTCAGCATTAATTTACCGTCTTTGATCATCGCCTTACCTTCAACCATTTGATCATTTTCGCCTTTGAACATGCCTTCTTTCATCATCATGTCTTTGTTAGCCATTTTTTTATCATCCATCTTTTTGTCTTCCATTTTACTTTCCATCATCTTGTCGTCTTTTTTCATTTCTTTGTCATCATCCATGTTACCGCATGCGCCTAAAAGTAATGTTGTTGCAACTGTAGTAGATAATAAGATTGATTTGATTTTCATGATCATTTCCCACTTTCGTTTTGGTTTATTGTTTTGACACTTTGTATACTACAGCTTAAATATCTTAATTCACATTAACTCATCATTAACAATTCTTAACTAAATCTTAAATCGTAGAACGAGATTGTGGGAGAAGTGGTTTGAATTTGAACAGAACCGAAGTAATTGATGATTACAAGCAGATAGATTTACATCGTCTTTAATAAGGCATAAGATGTGATTCATAACAAAAGAGAAGGAAGTAATTCAAATGACAGAAAACAACTTAAGTAAACAACCTGTAGCAGATAGAGCGGAAGATAATGCATTTTTCCCGTCTGACTATTCGTTGTCATTATATACAGCACCAAAAACGAACTTTCAAGGTGTCGAACATCAAGGCGCTTATACAGAAGGTAAATGGAAAGTTTTAGTCATTGCTGCAGATGAAAGATATTTAATGCTACAAAATGGTAAGAAGTTTTCAACAGGGAATCATCCTATAGAAACATTGTTACCGTTACATCATATGATGGAAGCCGGATTTGATGTTGAGGTGGCAACACTCTCAGGTAATCCGGCTAAGATAGAGTATTGGGCAATGCCAACGGAAGATGAAGCAGTGATGGGTACTTATGAACAACTTAAAGCGAAGTTACAAGCACCTAAAAAATTATCAGAAGTTGTTGCCAATGAATTAGGTGCAGAGTCTGATTATTTATCTGTATTTATTCCGGGGGGACATGCCGCATTAAATGGCTTACCAGAAAGTGAAGATGTACAACAAATATTAGATTGGTCACTTGAATATCATCGATTTGTTGTGACATTATGTCATGGTCCAGCTGCATTACTCGCTGGCTCATTAAATCGTCAAACATCAGCATTTGCAGGCTATGAAGTATGTGTATTCCCTGATGCATTAGATGATGGAGCGAATATTGATATTGGTTATTTACCTGGAAAACTTCAATGGCTTGTTGCTGAAAGTTTAACGCAAGATGAGCTTCACGTTGTTAATAAAGAAATGACAGGTCAAGTTCATAAAGATCGTCAGTTGTTAACTGGAGATAGTCCTTTAGCATCAGATGCATTAGGTAAATTAGCAGTTAATGAAATGTTAGCGTATATTCAATAATCATAATAAGTGTAAGAGGCAGGCAATGAGATAAACATTGTCTGTTTTTTTATTGTCCTAGAAATAATTTCTGTATGTGTGTTTATAAGATAAAGTATAGGGTAAATTAAGACAGCTTATCATTCGACTAATTTATTAGGAAGTATTTTATGCCATATTTATTTTTTGAATTTATGTTTTTAGTATTTTGAATATGGGTATATTGAATGTAAGACATTTGACAACAAAATAGGAGGTGTACGTAAGGTGAGAAGACTAAAAAATTTCTGTCTAGGATTATTAATGGTAGTCATCGTTGGTTTCTTATTATTTATGTACTTAGATTATCAACCGATCAAACAATACCAAAATTATCTCTATCAATATAATTGGTTTGAACCATTATTGATTGGCTTATCTGCGTTCTTAATTTTATTAGGGTTTATTTTATTTTTTAGTGCGTTTAAACCAACACATCGCAAACCAGGTTTATACAAAGACTATCAAGATGGACATATTTACATTTCACGTAAATCTATTGAAAATACAGCGTTGGATACAATTAAAAAATATGATTCAATTCGTCAACCGAATGTTGTGGCGAAGTTATATAACAAAAAGAATAACAATTTTGTTGATATTAAAGCGGATTTCCTTGTACCAACGACAGCAGTTAACATTCAATCTTTAACTGAACAAGTGAGAGCAGATGTAAAAGAAAATGTTGAACGTTTTTCAGAAATGCCAGTAAGAAAGTTAGAAATCAATGTACGTGACCAACGCCAAAGTGGCGAAGCGCGTGTTGTGTAAAGGAGGGTTCCTATGGCTAATCAACATCAAAATGGTCAAGGTGAACAAGTGACGAATGAACAGATAATTGCCTTACTGCGCAGCTATAAATGGCGCATTATCGGGTTCTTCTCTTTCCTTCTCATTGCAATCTTGTTTTTAACACTTGGCTTTTGGAAGACAATTTTAATTATCTTTTTATGTTTAATCGGAGTTGGAGTTGGGTATATTAAAGACCGAACACAAGATTTCTTAAATTTACTAAATCGGTTAAGCTAGCATTGCATAGCAACATACAATTTTAAGAACAGTGTATTAAAAAATATTTCAGAATAAAGGAGTTTTTAATTATGACAGTAGATAACAATAAAGCAAAAGAAGCATACAACAATAACACAGGTGTAAACCAAAAAGAACAAGAAAAACGTCAAGACAACCAACCACAATTCTCAAACAGCTTAACATTCTCTGATGAAGTTGTTGAAAAAATCGCTGGTATCGCAGCACGTGAAGTAAAAGGTATCTTAGATATGAAAGGCGGCTTCGTTGATAGCATTAGTGGTTCTTTCTCAGGTGGTAACAACGTAACACAAGGTGTATCAGCTGAAGTTGGCGAAAAACAAGCAGCAATCGACTTAAAAGTTGTATTAGAATACGGTGAATCAGCACCAAAAATCTTCCGTAAAGTAACTGAACTTATTAAAGAACAAGTGAAACACATGACTGGTTTAGAAGTTGTTGAAGTGAACATGCAAGTTGACGATGTAATGACTCGTAAAGAATGGCAACAAAAAAATGAAAAAGGTAACAACAACGAGCAAAAAGGATTACAATAAGCCGTTCGTTGATACGATTAAGAACTGAGTATATAAGTACTCGGTTCTTTTTTTGCGTATGAATATAGACAATTAATTATATAGATGTTAGTCTATATTTTGTGAAGGAGGAGTGGCTATGTCATATCAAGAATTAGCATCACAGTTGAAAGTTCTATCTGATGCGAGTCGATTGGAAATTATCGATTTGTTATCCTGTGGAGAGTTATGTGCTTGTGACATACTTGCGCATTTTGATTTTTCGCAGCCTACTTTGAGTCATCATATGAAAGCACTGGTTGCATGTGGACTTGTGACAGCTCGTAAAGAAGGGACAAAGCGGATGTATCAGCTAAATGCTGAAAAATTTGAAGGCATCGATCATACTTTGAACTATTTACATACCAATAATGAAGTGTGTATTTGTAAAACGATGAAAGGTGGCACATGCTCATGATGCTTTTGGCAATTATGATATTTTTGATTACATTGCTTTTTGTCATTTGGCAACCTAAAGGATTAGATATAGGAATCACAGCTATTGTAGGAGCACTTGTGGCGATTATCACAGGTGTCGTCAGTTTGAGTGATGTCTGGGAAGTCACAGGGATTGTATGGAATGCGACACTCACTTTTGTGGCAGTGATACTTATTTCATTAATTTTAGATGAAATTGGTTTCTTTGAATGGTCAGCGATACATATGGCACGTGCCTCTAAAGGTAACGGCTTGAAGATGTTTGTTTATATTATATTATTAGGAGCCATTGTTGCAGCATTTTTTGCGAATGATGGTGCAGCACTGATATTAACACCGATTGTTTTAGCAATGGTGAGAAACCTAGGATTTAACGAAAAAGTGGTTTTTCCATTTATTATTGCAAGTGGTTTTATAGCAGATACAACATCATTACCACTTGTGGTGAGTAACTTAGTAAATATTGTTTCAGCAGATTATTTTAATATTGGCTTTTTAGAATATTTTGGACGTATGATCATTCCAAATATTTTTTCATTGATCGCAAGTATTGTTGTTTTATGGCTATATTTTAGAAAGGCGATTCCGAAGTCGTTTGATGCAACACATTTAGTAGCACCGCAATCAGTAATTAAAGACGAGAGACTCTTTAAAATATCATGGATTGTATTAGGGGTATTATTGATTGGTTATCTTGTGAGTGAATGGTTGAAAATTCCTGTGTCGTTCATTGCAGGAAGTATTGCATTTATCTTTGTTTTATTAGCGCGCAAGTCACCAGCAGTTCACACAGCACAGGTCATTAAAGGAGCACCATGGAATATTGTTGCCTTTTCAATTGGTATGTATTTGGTGGTATTTGGATTGAAAAATGCAGGGATTACGACACTACTTGCCGATGTGTTAGCTAATATCTCTCAATACGGTCTGTTTACGAGTGTGATGGGCATGGGATTCATCGCAGCATTTCTATCATCTGTTATGAACAACATGCCGACAGTTTTAATTGATGCGATTGCCATTCATCAATCAAATGTTTCGGGCATCCTTCAAGAAGGGATGATTTATGCCAATGTCATTGGTTCAGATTTAGGACCAAAAATCACACCGATTGGTTCGCTTGCAACACTATTATGGTTGCATGTCTTAACGCAAAAAGGTGTGAAGATTTCTTGGGGAACGTATTTTAAAACAGGTATTGTCATTACGATTCCAGTATTATTTGTAACACTACTAGGTTTATATCTTACATTGATCATTTTTTAATAAAAAGGAGAATTTATGGATAAAAAAGTCATTTACTTTATTTGTACAGGTAATGCCTGCCGTAGCCAAATGGCTGAAGGATGGGGCAAACAAATACTTGGGGAGGAATGGGATGTTTACTCAGCAGGTATTGAAACGCACGGTGTCAATCCAAATGCCATTAAAGCAATGGATGAAGTGGGCGTTGATATTCATACACACACTTCTGATTTGATAGATCCAAAGATATTAAATAAAGCAGATTTGGTTGTAACATTGTGTAGTGATGCAGATAAAAATTGTCCAGTCATGCCACCACATGTAAAGAAAGAGCACTGGGGGTTTGATGATCCAGCTGGCAAACCTTGGTCAGAATTCCAACGTGTCCGAGATGAAATAAAAGAAGCAATTGAAGATTTTAAAAATAGATAGAAAAGAAACGCTACTGACTCGTTTATGATATGCTGACGAGCGGTAGCGTTTTTCATTAATGTGATATATTCGTTGTTTTTTGTGGTTTCTGTAAGGTAGCAACGATAAAGAAGGCTAACAAACTTGTGATAGCAGCAATATAGACTGTTGCGTGAAGGTTAAGATGTGAAACAATCACACCGCCTAATAACGCACCTAGACCAATCCCAGCATTTAATGCAGACATATTCCAACTCATCACTTGACTATGATCGCCATCTACTTGACTAATTAACCCAGATTGTACGGCTGGATTCGTACTCCATTGAATGATATGCCAAGTGAATAATGTGATAAGTAATAGAGCAGATGTTGCCCATAACTGATTGAGTAATACTAAGATGACTGCAAAAGCAAAACTACTCATCAGTAGCCAAGTTTTAAAGGATAGTTTATCTGTAAAGAAACCACCCATTGATGTACCAAGCATACCAGCAACACCGATGACTAGGAGTGCAAGAGATACAAATTGCAATGTATGTCCACCTGAAAGAATCAATGGATTAATATAAATATACGCAATAGAATTTGCTGTCAGTAGAATAAAAGTTACTGCTAATAATTTAATGATTTCTTGTTTATTACGTACACGACTACCATTAGATGACTGGGTATGATCGTTATTAAGAATGATATTCATATTGAGCTCACGTGGTAAATACACGGTGAGCAAGGCAGCAACAATAAGTCCTACAAAGCTAATCATGCCAAATGTGAAACGCCAACCGAGCCAATCACCAATCAATGTCCCAATGGGTACGCCGAATACGTTAGAGGCACTGAACCCAGTGTAGACAATACCGAGCATACGACCTCTGATATGCGGTTCTGACAAAAAAGAGGTAATCGCTAATATTTTTACGACAATCAATGCGGCAGCTGCTGACGATAAAACACGTCCAATTACTAAAATAGTGAAGTTAGGGGACAATGCAATCATCATATTTCCTATAATAAAAACCATCATGGTTACTAATAAAACTGTTTTTGGTGCATAGCGTTCTGTCAGTTTGACTAGGATAGGGCCTGTGAGTGCAAATGTAAAAGCATATACAGTGACAAGTTGACCAATCCAAGCTTCTGAAATATGAAGGTCAGCACTCATTAAACTCATGATACCGGCAACAACCATTTCGACCATGCCCACAACAAAAATACTTAACATAAAAGTGAATGTGCGCATCACTGTCATGAATATCAGAACTCCTTTGAAAAAATAGTCTCTGCGCACTATTGTATACCATTTTTAGAAAGAATCACAGTCTTTGAGATGAAAGCTAGGTATTGAATAATGAATAAAAAATCAGGAGATATAAGAAATCGAATTGTTTCTCATATCTCCTGATATCAGTTTCAAAAAAGACTTTTGTTCTGCTCGAATTCTAAACGTTTCTCTCACAACCTCTTCTTGTCAGTGTTCAAGGAGCAGGATTTTCGTCAGAACGTCGCAATTCCCCAAAATAAAAAAGCTATTTTGAGAATTGCTTTAGTTCTGATCAAATCCAAACTACTCCTTTCACAACCTCTTCTTGTCAGTGTTCGGGAAGCAGAATTCTCAACAGAACTCAGTCATTTTACAAAATCAAAAAGCAATTTTCAAAATGCCTTTTGTTCTGCTCGAATTCTAAGCGCACCTCTCACAACCTCGTTGTCTATTTATTCAAGTGCTAATGGGTTGTCCACTTTTACATAAGTATAAGCATGTGCTTCATCGAGTAGGCGCATGGTTGTTACACATTTATAGTCGATGACAGGGTTGAAGAAAATGTCTTCAATTTTATGAAGTCTTTCTGCATCAAAATCATTTTCATAGAAAGCTTTGAATAAAGATTGAATGTGATGACGAACGATTTGCCATAAGTCCATTTCAAGTGAAGGCATATCATAATAATCACTCAGTGCGACTACAAGTTCACCAAGATGATTTTGGACAGTCGCATAAAAAGCTTTGTTAAAGACTGATTTTTGGCTATTTGTTAAAATACGAGATTTTTCATGGAAATGAGAAGTATCGTATCCCATTTTGTTAAGTTGCGCTTCATCAATACGCAAACCTTCGAAGTCACGAATATACATATGTTTGAGTAAACCATCTTCCTTATTAAAAACAGCAATCGTATTTTGTAAATGTGCTTCTAATGCAATGCCATATTTAATTAAGAGTGGCATCTCATAATCGATAAGTGCAGCAGCGTAACGCGAAAACCATTGTTGAATCGCTGTATGTTGGTCTAATTCCAAATGATGTTGACGATAACGTTCTACCAATTCAATGATTAAAGATGAATCTTGCTGTGGTGTACCTACAATTAAACTAGAAGGAATCAACGGTAAGTCAGTATCCTCAAGGTCGTGATAAATATTATGTCTAAGAAGTGTACCGAGTTGTTCGCTACGACGTTCTTGGGCATCCGTTTCATCATGAGTACTAAAGAAATGCACACCTGCTAACTCATCAACAGCACTCGCTGGTACTTGAGAAAACCATGTGTCATTCGTTGTAATATCTCGTAGAATTTGACTCATTAATGGACCGTTATGTGTCGTTTGTTCAGACAATGTACGTATTTCACCAGTAATATGCACATTTGTTGAAAGCTTAATATGTGGTAACTGTTTAGGCAGTTTTGGCATCAATGTACGGAATGACAGACCCGCATAATAGTCATATGTATATGATACAGGAATGATCACTTGATTTTGTAATTCTTCTACATAGTCTTCAGATAAGATATGGTCATATTGCCATGGATGTACCACCATGAGTTGATAATCATGGAGATTGCGTTGAGTCACTTCACCAGCATGTTGACATGCAGCTTCTAATCCATCAAAAGCTTCATATAATATCGTGTCTAATGATTTGTCGTTTTGTTGGACGCGCACATAATCTTTGTGTACCAATATAAAACGTAATGGCATCGCGTGTTCATACTCTGAAGAAAAAGCAATCGTTTCATCGGCAGTCATCCCTTTACGCAACTTGGCACCTGGATGAATTGGATGACCTTCCACAACTGCTTGTTCAGAAGCAAGGTAGGGATTTTGTTGTTGCTCGATAGCTGTTAAAAGTGTGTCTGACGTATTCTCATATTTTAATTGTTGATAACTTATTGCCAATGTCATATAACAAGCACTATTGCTTAAGTCATCTCTAAATTGTTCAGCAGCAGGGCCTTGATACTGTGCATCTTCAGCAATAATAACGTCCAATACGTCATTTGGATGAGAAATGCGTTCATATTGGTCATTATGGCGCCAATAAAATGGACCTGAAACATCTATGCGATTAAACGCATGACTTCCAGAAATTGGTGCACACAATACAGTTTGTGTGTTTAGAAATTGAATTTCAAGTACAGCTACATGGTTAAGGGGTGATGTAGACAGTAAGGAATGGTCTACAGTTTGACTATTTGTATAGCCATTTACAAGATTTTCACGATAAATAGATGTGATGACTCTTGCAGTAACTAAATCACGACCTGTTGATAAAAGTTTCTGGAAAGACGCTGCCCAGTTTGGATTCTGTTTATAAAGCGTCTCGTAAGTTTCTTGTTCATCACGTGTCATGATTGTTGCTGATTCTTTCATTTGTTTTTGTTCAGCATTCATTTGAGCACCTCATTTAATACTTATCTTTTTTATTTACAAAAATTATATTAATTCGTATAATCCATAATATCGGAAATGAGAACGATTATCAATTAAAGGGAGTGGATAACATGGCGAAATGGTTCTATTCCGGTGCCTTTTTACTCTTTCTTGGTAATTGGATTGGACAAATTGCATTGAATTGGTATGCGTATCAGTTACATCATCGTGCATTTGATTTGGCATGGATTAACTTCTTTCGGCTAGCACCTGTCTTTTTATTGAGTATATGGGCGGGGGCTCTTGCAGATCGCTATCGACGATGTACACTGATTAAATTAAGTTTGGTCAGTTCACTGGTTATCACTGCCAGTTTAACCTCTGCAGTTGTTATTTTTGGACATGTCCCAATGTACTGTCTATACTTATACGCTTTGTTACGTGGTTGTATGAGTGCAATAGAAACACCTGTAAGACAAGCGGTATTACCAGATTTATCGGAAAGACTCTCTATATCAAAAGCAGTTTCGTATCAATCTTTTATACTGAACACATGCCGTTCAATAGGACCTGCTATTTCTGGCTTTCTCATTGCAGCATCAGGTGTTCAAAGTGCATTTATCGCACAAACTATTTGCTATTTGTTATCACTGATAATCAGCATCCCGCTTCGTTTTGATAAAACAGAACAAAGCAATCAAAAAGAGATGTCATTAGCGATTACATGGCAATATTTTAAAATACATACACAAGCACGACATATTTTTGTGACAGCATTATTGATCATGGCTACTGGTTATTGTTATGCAACACTTTTACCGATTTTAACAGATACCCATTACCCTGATAATGCGAAGTTATTTGGTATTGCAATGGCAATGAGTGCTGCAGGAGGAATCACAGCGACATTAATGATTCCGACAATATTACACCATATCTCGCCACAACGCCTTTATTATATCAGCTCTATGTTGTTTGGCGTAAGTTTAATGTGCATTTATCCCTTTGGTATTATAGGGCTATTACTCATGATCTTTTTTGTAGGGTTATTTGGACAAATTGCACGTACGTCCAATCGAATCTATTTTCAGAATGATGTAGATTCGGCGCATCGTGGTAAAATACTAAGTGTTGTCATGATGGATCGTGGCATGATTCCACTTGGCGCGCTACTCATGAGTTTGTTAGTAGAGTATATTGACATTGCAATGACATTTATGACCATGGGGATGGCAACTTTTGTAATAGCGATAAGCAGTTATTTTTTGATGATTAAGATTAATGGAGGCATCAGTCAATGACAATGACACATCAACAGAAAGCAGACCGACAGATACAATATCGTGTGCTACTCGCATGTATAAAGGAATCGTTATTCCCATCGACGACACATATTGAAATTACGGAAGACGATGTATTAGTGAAAAATCAAAATCATTTCCTTCGTGTGAATTACTTAACGAAAAGTGCATTTTATCAAATGACATTAGAGGGACCCATTACATATTCAATAGAAACAGAGACAAGAGAAGTACAACATTTACGCGAATTCATTGATATATTAATAGAACATTTTGATATCGTATTCCATGAGAGGTTGGTTGAGGAGTTAGAGCATAGTGTACTCGGATTATCATTAAGTTTTCGTCAGTATGCACATCGTGAAACAGCAATGCGTCATGCATCAAAATTTTCACGTATGCCAAGTGAGCTGAACTTTATTGCGTGGTTATCGCATATGGGTGAAGATTGTGATTTTTCGGCACTTGGTTATACAGAAGGCATGATATGGCATGGTCACCCGTCACATCCATTGACGAAAACCAAGCTTCCATTAACATCAACGGATATTCAAGTATATGCACCGGAGTTTATGCGTATCGTCCCTTTAAAAATTATTTTGTTACATAAAAATATTGTTCATGAAACATCGATGAATGAGGATATGAATTTTGTCATAAATCATGTGATTCCAGATATGAAGCGGCAATTACATCAATATATTGCACCTTATGACGCGGACTTATCAGACTATCGTGTTCTTTTTGTACACCCTTGGCAATATGAGCAAGTCATTGTGACACAATTTAGTGATCAGATTCGATCACATCAATTAATACCTACACCTTTTACTATTGATGCCAAACCTACACTGTCCTTTAGAACGATGTATTTGTTGGGGCGTCCTTATCACATTAAATTGCCAGTCAACGTTCAAGCAACAAGTGCGGTGAGAACAGTCTCTACAGTGACTACGGTAGATGGACCACGTTTGAGTCATCAGTTACAAGGTATGCTTTCACAATTCCCAAGTTTAAAAGTAGCGATGGAACCTTATGGTATGCACATTGATGCACCTATCGATTTGGCACGTCAATGTGCGATGATTGTACGTGAATCACCTGAACGTTGTGAACACGATGTGATACAAATGGTAACGGCATGTTTAATTGAACGAAATCCCGTTGATAAACTTATTGTGGTCGATAGTCTTATTGAATATTTATATAACGATATTAATGAAACAACGATTTCGACATTTATTCGTGCGTATAGTCAAGCATTGGTTACACCATTGATTGCGTATATTCAGCAATACGGCATTGCTTTAGAGGCACATCAACAAAACACCATTTTAGAAGTAGATAAAAATAATCAGACTTTATCATTTATTGTTAGAGACTTAGGTGGCGCACGTTTAGACTTAGCGTCACTACAACAGGCGATACCCAATGTCAAAGTGACGAATGCGAGTCTGATAGCAGAAGATATTGATGCGGTGATTGCGAAGTTTCAACATGCTGTGATTCAAAATCAATTAGGTACGCTGATTCACCACTTTAAACATCAACATCACTGTGATGAACAATCATTGTATGACATCATTCGTGAAGTATTACATGATGCGATTGATGAAACACGTCCACATGCCATTGCTTTAAAACGTGTATTATTTGATGAAGAAGTCGTTGTGAAAGCACTGTTAAATATGCGTATGAAACAACAGGCGAAAAAATATACGATGATTGCATTAGAGAATCCACTACATGAAAAGAGGGCATTTTAATGAGTCAGATTCATATTAACCTCAGTAAAATTAAATATAATGCCGTATTATTACAGCAGATGTTATACCAGCGTCGTATTCGTATGATCCCCGTTGCAAAGTGCATGGCAGATGATGAGAAAGTGCATCAATTGTTGAGAGACTTAGGGTTTGATTTAATCGCAGCATCTCGATTAAATCATATTCCTCAAACACAAACACTGCGCAAAGATTTCATGCTCATCAAAGGGAGTTTGCCGGAAGAAGCAACCCGTACCGTGGCGTTGACACGTATGAGTTTACAAACAGAGATGGAAACCATTCAGGCACTAAATGATGCAGCCTTAGAGCAGGGGACAACACATCAACTGTTGCTGATGGTGGATTGGAAAGATGGACGAGAAGGTGTCCTTACATATGAAGTCGTTCCATACATTAAGAAAATTAAACAGTTAAAAGGCATTGATTTTAAAGGTCTCGCTTTTAATTTTATGTGTTATAGACAAATGCCGCCTACTGAAGAAGATTTACCATATATCAATCGTTTTATTGAAGCGGTTGAAAGGGATACAGGCGTTCATCTACAGACGATATCAGGTGGAAACTCGAGTATGCTGATGTTAGCCATGTACCAAGATATGGGACGTATTAATGAATTGCGTGTTGGTGAAGCTATCTTTAGAGGCTATGAAACTTCCTATAATATGCGATTACCACAGCTATATGATCATGCAGTGACCCTGTCTGGAAGAATACTTGAAATTAAACCACGTTTAGATTTAAGAACGAGACAAACATATTTACAAGCAATTGTAGATATTGGTCAGTTAGATACTGCTGTGGATGATATTATGCCTTTTGATGATAAGTTATCTATAGTCGGTTATACGAGTGATGTCTTATTGCTTAATCTTGGCTTAGCAGATTATTATCAAGTGGGAGATTGCATTCCTTTTGAACTTGGCTATTCTGCGATCGCTCAGAGTATGCACAGTCGACAAATGGAGAAAAAATATATTGAAGACGTAGGTATTGAGGTACTTATTGAAGGATTTTTGGACAAGAAAAAAGAAAAATTTAGTGCATACCATTGACAGTGATAATCATTATCAATTATATTATTGATAAGGCTTACATTATCAAATACAAAGGAGCGCTAGATTGTGAACAAAAATAAATGGATAGGTTTAATCGCAATGATCGCTGTGATGCTACTTGTGGCAGCTTGTGGTAATGCGAATGACTCAAAAAAAGACAGTGAATCAAGTTCAAAAGGTAACGCCGTTGAAGTGAAACATGATGGCGGTACAACAAAAATAGAGAAAGAACCTAAAAAGGTTGTCGCACTTGAATATTCATTCGTGGATGCTTTAGTGGCATTAGGTGTGAAGCCTGTAGGTATTGCGGATGATGGCGATAAAGAAAATATCATCGATCCAATCCGTGATAAAGTGGGTGACTACAAGTCTGTCGGTGATCGTAAACAACCTAACTTAGAAGTAATCAGCCAATTAAAACCAGATTTAATTATTGCTGATAGCAACCGCCATAAAGGAAATTACGAACAGTTGAGCAAAATTGCTCCAACGATTTTATTACCAAGTTTAGACTCAGATTACAAACAAAACTTGGAAGCATTCAAAACAATCGGTAAAGCATTATCAAAAGAAGATGCAGCTGATAAACGACTTAAAGAACACAAAGAGAAAATTGAAAAGTATCAAAAAGACATTTCTATGGATAAAGATAAGAAAGTATTACCTGCAGTTATCTCTCAATCAGGTTTATTAGCACATTCTGATAAATCTTATGTAGGTCAATTCTTACATGAACTTGGTTTTAAAGAAGCATTGACGAAAGATGTTGCAGATCAGTTACCAGAATACTTAAATGCACCATACTTAAATATGAACTCTGAACAATTATCTGATGTGAATCCTGAGCGTATGTTCATTATGGTGAATGGCGAAGATGATCCATTTTACGTTAAAATGAAAGAAGATAAAGTTTGGAACGAATTAGATGCTGTGAAGAATGACCGTGTACACGTTGTAGATCGTTTAACATGGGCGAAGTTCCGTGGCTTAATTTCTTCTGAAGAAATCGCTAAAGAACTTGCGGAAATTTCTAAATCAGAAAAATAAGCAACTTGAATGACTTAAATAAAGGTGATTGACTATGACGAAACAAACAATGAAATCATATGATGGACATCACCAAAAGAAGCGCACCACGCTCGCATTTATTGTGAGCGTGTGCTTTCTTGTTTTTGCAATGTATTTAAACCTTGCAATCGGTTCATCCAAAATTAACTTTCAGTCGCTCTTGGATTATTTTTTCTCTGTAAAAGAAACGAAAGCAACATTTATTATACACAATGTACGCATGCCTCGAATGGTAGCTGCTATCCTAATCGGTGCCGCATTGGGTGTCGCAGGGGTTTTGATGCAGGCCATTACGCGTAACCCATTAGCATCGCCACAAATATTTGGGGTGAATGCAGGGGCTTCTTTTGTCGTCGTATTGATTACAGTATTAATTCCATCATTAGCGGCATATAATGTTATTTTTGCATTTGTTGGTGCATTTATAGGTGGTTTAACGGTCTATTTATTGGCAGATACAACAAAAGGAATGACACCGATTAAGTTAGCGCTTGCCGGAATGACGATCCATTTATTTTTTACAAGCTTAACGCAAGGGATTATTTTGTTACATGAAGACGCGACAACGACAGTGATGTTCTGGTTAGTTGGTGCACTACATACAATTAAATGGGTGCATATTGGGAAGGTTGCGCCATTCATAATTGCAGGATTGATTGGTGCACTTTTAATGGGGAAACAGCTTGCGGTATTAGATTTAGGAGATCAAATTGCGACTGGTTTGGGTCAGAATACACAAATCATTAGAGCCGTTGCAGGATTTTTAGTTGTGATTTTAGCAGGATCCTGTGTTGCGATTGCAGGTCCGGTTGGCTTTATCGGTTTGATTATTCCACATATCGTAAAACATTATCTTAACCGTAACTATTTTTTTATCATCTTGTTATCAATGGTGATGGGTGCGAACCTATTGCTTATCTCAGATGTATTGAGTCGACTCATTGCATTTCCATTTGAGTCACCTGTCGGAATTGTTACTTCATTCGTCGGTGCCTTTTACTTCTTATGGATTACTCTGAGAGGGGTGCGTACACGATGAGAAAAAATTTAAAACGACGTTACATTATTGTGTCACTACTGCTTCTAGTATTTGCTTGCCTCGGTTTGAGTGCGGGGGCTGTATGGATTCCAATAACGCAAGTACTGCAAGAAGTGTGGACAAGCAGTAACTTTATACTTGCAGAATATCGTATACCACGTATGTTGCTTGCTATATTAGTAGGAGCAGCGCTTGCTATTTCAGGTGCTGTGATTCAAGGTGTTGTTCGTAATCCATTAGCATCACCAGATGTTATTGGTATCACAAAGGGAGCAAGTTTGGCAGCAGTCATTGTTATCATTGTATTCCCTGCCGCACCATTATTTGTATTACCAATTGCTTCATTTGCTGGTGCCTTAGTAATTAGTATCATTTTATCGCTACTTATTAGTTATAAAAATGTTAAAGGCTCTCAACTCGCCTTAATTGGGATGGCGATTGGTGCTATTGCCATGGCAGTTGTGCAGTATTTATTAATCCGTCATCCAATGGAAGCAAATATTGCCCTTGTTTGGTTGACAGGTAGTTTATTCGGAAGATCTATGCAACATGTGATGACCATCTTACCATGGCTTCTTGTTGGCATTCCGGCCATTTTATATTACAGTCACAAACTGGATATTTTACATTTAGGTGATGAAGTCGCTACGGCACTCGGAACAGAAGTGAAACGTGTAAAAATGGTTCTATTACTTGCAGCTGTTATGTTAGCAGGTGCTGCTATCTCTGTAGTAGGTGGATTAAGCTTTCTTGGTCTCATTGCACCACACATTGCACGTAGCATTGTGGGTCATAAGCATTTTCACATTGTGATGATGTCTGGACTTATTGGTAGTTTATTAATGGTGATTGGCGACGCAGCAGCACGTATGATTGCACCACCCGTTGACATTCCGGTAGGTGTGTTAATTGCTATTATCGGTGCACCTTATTTCTTATTTGTTTTAAGAAAAATGTAATTTAATATGCATTATATTGTATCAATATTCAAATGTTTATTGCATCTCGTCTTTTTCCTATGTATAATTTATAAACAATAGGATAAAGGCGATTTTTTAGTTATTGAAATATTATTTGAGATGATCATTAAAAATAAAGGATGGATGAGATGAATCAATTAACAAAACAACAGAAAAAAGTTGGAAAATGGAAGTTTCTCTTATTGTCATTGATCGGTATTATTTTATTTTTAGTACCCGTACCCATTGTGGAAGATGGTCAACGTAAAACGACATTGCCAGTTGCATTTTTAGCAGGCATTTTTAAAGAAACAATTGGTGGTTTAATGCCTATTTTAATTATTGCTATTATTACCGTTTCTGGTATTTTAACAATTTTATATAGCATAGTTTGGCGCAATAAAAAAGACCTATCTGAATTTATGGTAAATATGTTTAAAGTGACATGGCCATGGGTGATTGTACGTTTATTTGCAATTGTTTTTGCTTGGTTGACATTTTTGCAAGTGGGACCAAAGTGGATTACATCTGAAGATACAGGTGCATTAATTTTTGCTGATTTACTACCAACATTAGTCGCAGTTTTCTTCTTTGCGGCAATCTTTTTACCATTATTATTAGAATACGGACTTCTCGAATTTTTAGGGCCCATCTTTAGACCAATTATGCGTCCATTATTTACGTTACCAGGAAGATCAACAGTCGATAACTTGGCATCATTTATTGGTGATGGAACGGTCGGAGTGATGATTACAAGTAAGCAATATGAACAAGGGTTCTATACACGAAGAGAAGCAACAGTTATCGCAACGACATTTAGTGTTGTATCATTAACTTTTGCGATTGTTATTGCTGAAACAATTGGTTTAATCGATTGCTTTGCTGCTTTTTATTTCACAGTGATCGTGGCTTGTTTTGTAGCTGCATTGATTATGCCACGTATTTGGCCATTACGTTCAGTAGAAGATAACTATGTAGATGGTGTTTCTGCAAAAGAACGTCCAGAAAAACGTTATTCATATAAGGAAGCATTAGCAAAAGGTTTTGAGGATGCTGTCGAAACAGGCTATCATGCACCAGGATTACGCAACTATTTCTATACAGCTGTGCGCACAGTGATGGATATGTGGTTGGTTGTGATTCCAGTTGTTATGGCAATTGGTACAGCAGCTACTATTCTTGCAACGTATACGCCAATCTTTGGAATCATCGGAAAACCATTCGTGCCATTCTTAGAAATCTTACAAGTCCCAGAAGCGGCTGCAGCATCTGAAACAATGATCATCGGTTTTGCAGATATGTTCTTACCTTCTATACTTATTGAAGGCGTTCAAAGTGATTTAACACGTTTCGTAGTAGGTGTACTGAGTGTCTGCCAATTGATTTACTTATCAGAAGTAGGTGGCGTTATCTTAGGATCTAAAATCCCAGTAAGTCTAGGAAAATTATTCTTGATTTTCTTAATCCGTACGATTATCACATTACCTGTAATTGTTTTATTCGCACATATCTTTTTCTAAAATACTCAAAAATAGAGGAGTGGCACACGGGCATTCCTCTATTTTTGACATCATCATACAAAAAGGCGACGTTCCCTCAAAGAGACGTCGCCTTTTATTATCGTTAAATCACTTATTTAGTGACTTCGTTGTAAACTTTTTTATCATTGAATGTGTAAATAATGTATTGATGATCTTCAGTATCAATAATGACACGGTTCGTTTTACCAAATGTTGAACCGATACGAGAAACGTGTTTGCTGTCTAACTCTGGTACTGCATGGATATCTTTATCCTCTGAAACATTTTTGATTGATTCATTAGGGATGCGAATATCTGCAACTCTCCATTGAATTTGTACTTCTTTTTCGTTTTTCTTAACTGTCATAGCCATTTGACTGACACATCCTTTAACTAATTTGTAAGTATATGATAACGCATTCATGATGAAAATGCAAGAGATTACACACAAATATGTGATACTTTTTAAATAAATGTGTTATACTAATAAAGGCGAAAATACGTTCGCATACAGAGGGGTTTTGTGCTATAATTTTTGTGATGATTGAAAGGAGTCCCCTCATGACTGGTAAAACACATGCTGCAGCTGGTTTGTTAGTCGGTACAGCAGTTGCAATACATTTTGAATTAGATATTTTTGAAACCGTCACAAGTATGGTGATAGCAGGCATTGCGAGTATATTTCCAGATATTTGTCATACACAAAGTAAAATAGGTCGTAAAGTTCGCCTTTTGAGTTGGATTATCAAACGTTTGTTTGGGCATCGAACATTAACACATTCCCTTTTATTTATCGGAATCATCTATGGATTACTCTATAGTATTCAAACACCGATATACTACATGATTTCTATAATCTGTGGTATGCTTTCACATATAATATTAGATATGTTAACCCCTAGAGGTGTACACCTATTATTTCCATTACCCATTAGAGTCAGATTCCCCGTTCAATTTAAAACTGGGGGATTTCTTGATTTATCTTTGGCAACGACATTTAGCATTTTAACGGTTTATATGCTATTTGATGAAGCATTCAAGCATGCGATTGATGTAATGCTTCATTATAAGTGATGGATACACAATACTTTTTCTCAGATGATGTAGATGAATGATTCATTCAAAAGGAGCGAAATATACAGTTATGTTAGATAAAAACAAATTAGAAAAGGTTAATCAAGCGCATTTGTGTGAATACGAAAAAATGATGAGCACAAATGAAAAAGAACGACTTAGTGATAAGATCGATTCATTAGATTTAGTAGAAATTCAAAAATTATACAATGACGTTTATGTCAATAGACAAGAAATAGAAGATGTCTCAGATGTACATGAAGTTGATTTTGAACAACGTGCATCATTCACAGACGAAACCATTGCAATGTATACAGAAGAAGGACTTTCAGCGATTCGAGAAGGCAAGTTTGCGGTACTCCTTTTAGCGGGTGGACAAGGAACACGTCTTGGTCATAAAGGGCCTAAAGGTACATTCACACTAGGCAATAAAAGCCTTTTTGAATTACAAGCAGACCAATTATTAAAACTTCACGAAGATACAGGTCATTATGTGGACTGGTATATTATGACAAGCGATATCAATGATGAAGAGACACGTGCTTTTTTTGAAACACAACGCTATTTCAATTACCCACAAGACCATATTTATTTCTATAAACAAGACAATATAGTGGCATTAAATGAAGCGGGTCAATTGATTTTTGATAAAAATGGTCAAATAATGGAAACACCAAATGGTAATGGTGGCGTGTTTAAATCATTGAAAAAAGCAGGTTACTTATCTCAAATGATTGAAGAAGGTAATGAGTATGTATTCATGAATAACATTGATAATGTGCTTGTACGTGTACTTGATCCGGTATTTGCTGGTTTTACAGTTCATCACCAAAAAGATGTGACATCAAAATCCATTGCGCCAAAACAAGGTGAGTCAGTTGGACGTCTTGTTGTGAAAGAAGGTAAAGATGCGGTCTTAGAATATTCTGAGTTAGCAGAAGGGGCAGCAGACAACTTTAACAATGCAAATATTGGTATTCACGCATTCCGCCTTGATTTTATTAATAGCGCTGTTGATAATGCTTTACCATATCATTTAGCGATTAAGCAACTTGAACAATTAGATGAAGATTTTGGTGTTGTAACGCGTCCAACATTAAAGTTTGAATTATTCTATTTTGATATTTTTCAATATGCAAATTCTTTCATCACATTACAAGTATCACGTGAAGAAGAGTTCAGTCCATTGAAGAATAAAGAAGGGAAAGATAGCGTTGAAACGGCAACTGTAGACTTGAGACGTTTAAATATTATAGAGTAGGTGATGAGATGTCGAAAGTAGGTACAGTGAATGGAAAGAAGGTTAAGCAAAAAACAGCCTTCGAAACATTCAAAGAAATAAACCCATTAAGTTTTGGGGAAGAAATAGGTAACTCAGTGTCACACGGTGTCGCGGCAATTCTGATGTTACTTGCGTTACCATATGCAGCTGTCTATAGTTACATTCATCACGGTGTATTGATGTCAGTCAGTGTTTCTATCTTTGTGATTAGTTTGTTTTTAATGTTTATGTCTTCAACGGTGTATCACTCAATGCAACAAAATTCACCACATAAGTATGTGATGCGTATTATTGATCACAGTATGATATATGTTGCCATTTCAGGAACATATACACCTGTATCACTGGTGTTAGTCGGTGGCTGGCTTGGCTGGACGATTATGGTTATCCTATGGGCAACAACAATATGGGGGATTTTGTATAAAGCCATTGCAACAAAAGTGAATCCCAAGTTAAGCCTCATGATTTATTTATTAATGGGATGGGTAGGTGTGATTTATGCACCTATTATCATCGGTAAAGGATTATGGTGGTTCTTAATATTTATTTTGCTTGGTGGTATTGCTTATACAATTGGTGCTTGGTTCTATGCACAAAAGAATCGACCATACTTCCATATGATTTGGCATATTTTCATTTTAATTGCATCACTATTCCATTTTGTAGGAATTCTTTACTTTATGTAGTAGTACGCACATAAATAAATAGTAGTATTTGTTGGCTAGGAATTCATTGTTACAGTGAACCCTAGCCTTTGTTGATGTATGATTATCATGGTTTACATATATTGAAAGGAGGGCTTTGATGAATTTTAAAAAAATGAGCATCATTATTTCGCTAGTTCTTATCATGTTTATGTCTGCAATTGAAACATCTATTGTCTCGTTAGCGTTGCCGACCATTCGTGATGATCTCAATGCAATGTTACCCATATCACTGGTGTTCACTGTTTACTTCATCGGAATTGTGATTGTGATTCCATTATTAAGTGAACTGATGTCGCGAATGAAAGTGATCTATGTCACGATTGCGGGATTGGTATTATTTATAGGAGGTAGTTTACTTTCGGGATTGAGCCCAAACTTTGAAGTGTTGATTATTGCACGCTTTATTCAAGGTATCGGTGCAGGTGTGAATATGTCACTAGCTCAAATCATTCCTAAGTTGGCTTTCGAAATTCCTTTCCGTTACAAAGTGATGGGAATTGTCGGAAGTGTTTGGGGGATTTCTAGTATTTTAGGACCATTCCTGGGAGGCTTTATATTAGAAGTTGCAACATGGCATTGGCTGTTCTATATTAATGTGCCAATTGGCTTCATTGCTTTTGTCTTTGTATTATATTCGTATCATTTTGAAAATGAAAAAATCGTACGACAAAAAGTGGATTATAAAGGACTGTCATTATTTTATGTCCTCATTCTATTATTAATTGGTGCAATGGTTATGCCAATCTCACTCTATGTATCATTAATAGGTATGATTCTAGTATTTGTATGCAGTGTGGTTCTGTTAAAGATATCACGACATCAGGACTCGCCATTTTTACCTATTCGTGAATTCCAACCTAAGATTGTACGTGCTTTCTTCACAGACTTCTTCGTTGCATTTGTTCTGATAGGTTTTAATGTATTTGTACCGACTTATTTACAAGATTATCTTCACTTAAGTCCATTACAAAGCGGATTAATTGTATTTCCGTTGACATTTGCTTGGTTGGTGATTAATTTTACATTAGACAAGATTGAAGCAAAGCTTTCTACCAAAGGCATTTACCTATTGGCATTTGTCATATTACTAGTGGGTAGCTTGAGTATGTTTATTGGTGCGTCACGTATTACTGTGATTGCCGTTGTAATGTTTGCCGCTGGATTAAGTTTTGGTATGCTTTATACAAAAGATAGCATTGTAGTTCAAGAAAGTGCGTCACAAAGTCATATGAAGAAAATGATGTCTTTATTTACCCTGACACGTAATATGGGAAATGCAACAGGATCAGCAGTTGTAGGAATGATTTATACATGGCAAGTTTCTTTCACATCTTGGCCAATTCAAAATGTGATGGCAACAAGTATGATTGTGGTGCTCATGCTGACGTTTATCTGGTCTTTATCAAATAAAAATGAGATGTAAATACAATAACTTTAAAATGGAGGGATGAACGTGAAAGGTAAAATTAATTTATTTTCCTTATTCGTCATACTCTCCATTTTTGTTGTTTCTGGTATGATATTTTTAACATTACTCGCATTTGGTTTATATGGTCTTAGCCGTATTTTGATTTTTTTACAGTTAGGTGAGTTTGAATATAACAAAGGCTTTTATGATAACTTAATTTATTATGGTAGCTATATTTTATTGAGTTATTTTGTTGTATTTAGTATTGAATATACGATGGATTTATTTAGAAAAAAGCTTTATGCAAGTCCTTATTTAAAAGGAATGACATTTCATCTCATTACATATACATTAATGGTGATTATGTTCTATTATACGATTCACATTTATTACACGAAAATCCATATTGATTATTGGGTCATTATGGTAATCATCGCATTTTTATATGTATGCAAAGAAGTGTTTTATCCAGACTCTGAAGATTTAAATCGTCCTCTTTAAATAGTTGAATGCATATCAGTTATTTGCCAAGTGTAAATGTTAGGCGTAGAATGTAATGGTTAAGAGAGGGGAGAATGTTTATGACATCTCATGTTCAAGTTAGTAGAGAGCAACGTAATATTATTGTTGCAGTCATGCTCATTAGTGCGTTTATCGCAATACTAAACCAGACTTTATTAAATACAGCCTTGCCTGCAATTATGCATGGATTAAATATTGATGAGAATACATCACAATGGCTTGTAACTGGTTTTATGTTAGTTAATGGAATTATGATTCCATTAACAGCCTATTTTATGGATCGCGTCCCTTCCCGCAAATTGTACATTATAGCGATGGGGATGTTTTTAATTGGTTCCATTACTGCAGCCTTAGCACCAAACTTTATAACATTGATGATTGCACGTGTGATACAAGCAATGGGTGCTGGGATTATTATGCCACTTAGTCAATTTACAATGTTTTCACTTTTTCCGAAAGATCGTCGTGGTTTTGCGATGGGACTTTCCGGGTTAGTCATTCAATTTGCTCCAGCTATCGGACCTACTTTATCGGGTTTACTTGTTGATCACTTCTCATGGCGCGCACCACTTTATGTTGTAGTTGTAGTAGCCATTATTGGTTATGTTTTTGGTATGAAGTACATGCGTAACTTTAGCGATACAAGACATGTCGTATTAGACAAGTTTTCTGTAGTACTTTCAACGTTTGGATTCGGATTAATGCTCTACTCATTTAGTATGGCAGGATCTCAAGGATTCCATCATCCGATTGTCTTTGTATCGTTAATCATCAGTTTTATTATTGTCGGTATTTTTATTGTCCGTCAGCTTAAAATTGATAATCCAATCTTGAATTTACATGCATTCGAAACACGTACTTTCACACTCACATCTATTGCGTCGATGATTGCATTTACTTCTATGGTAGGACCCGCATTGCTCATTCCATTATACGTCCAAAATTCATTGGGACTATCAGCAATGCTCTCCGGTTTAGTTGTACTACCAGGTGCAGTCATTAATGGCATTATGTCTGTTATCACAGGTCGCTTATATGATAAGTTAGGCGCTCGCGTACTTGTCATACCAGGATTTGCAATATTATTGATATCTACATTTATGATGACACGATTAACAGGTCACACAGCATACCTGTATGTTATCACTATGTATACAATTCGCCTATTCTCGATTTCATTAATTATGATGCCACTAAATACAGCAGGCATTAACTCACTTTCAAACGAGATGGTGTCACACGGTACTGCGATTATGAATACATTACGTACCATTGCAGGTTCTATGGGTACAGCCCTTATGGTTACATTAATGTCAATCGGTGCTGCACATTATATTGCACCAACAGGCATGTCATCAGCGATTATAAAAAGTGAAGCAATGGCAGCAGGTGTCAATCTCGCGTTTTATGTCACAACGGCACTTGTATTTATAGGATTTATCTTAAGTTTCTTCATCTATGACCGTGGTAAAAAAAGAAGAACACCAAAACCACGCAAACAGTGGCAACCAGAAGGCAATGTTTCTCAGTCTTAAATGTGTCCTCGTGTGATTTGAAGAAGCGGAAAAATTAAAAGTGAATAGATAGAAATACACTGGAAACTGACTGAAAAAGAGCTAAATGTAGACTTTTTTGGTCAGTTTTTTATGAATAGGGGACTTTTTGTGATAAATAAGGGCTTTACCCTTATGCAATCGCTTTATATTTTGTTAAACTGTATATAAACGTGTACAAAAGGAGAGATCATCCGTGTTAACAGTAGAAGAAGTCAAACAGATCGTTGGAGAAATCAATGATCCAATTATCCATGTGCCATTAAGCGAAACTGGTGGCGTAATAGATGTATCAGTTAAAGAAGAAAAAGAACATGTAAGTGTCAAAGTAGCGATGGCACAACTAGGTGGACAAACACAACTAGATCTACAAATGGAAATTGTAGAAAAGCTAAAAGAAAATGGTGCGAAAACAGTAGGTATTCGTTTTGAAGAATTACCAGAAGAAACTGTAGCAAAATATCGTGGCAGCCAAGAAGAAGAACAACAAACAATTGAACAGTTCATTGCACAAGGCAACGATCTTGAATTTATCGCAGTTGCATCAGGTAAAGGTGGCGTTGGTAAATCAACAGTTGCTGTGAACTTAGCTGTTTCATTGGCACGTGAAGGGAAACGTGTTGGTTTAATTGATGCAGATATCTATGGTTTTAGTGTTCCAGATATGATGGGTATTGACGAGAAACCAGGAATTGAAGGGAAAACAGTAGTACCGGTTGAACGACATGGTGTTAAAGTCATTTCAATGGCATTCTTTGTAGAAGAAAACGCACCTGTTATTTGGCGTGGACCAATGCTTGGAAAAATGTTAACGAACTTCTTCACAGAGGTTAAGTGGGGAGATTTAGATTACCTTATCTTAGACTTACCACCTGGTACAGGTGACGTCGCATTAGATGTGCATACAATGTTACCATCTAGTAAAGAAATTATTGTTACAACACCACACCCAACGGCAGCATTTGTTGCAGCACGTGCTGGTGCGATGGCAAAACATACAGAACACTCTATTTTAGGTGTTATCGAAAATATGTCTTACTTTGAAAGTAAAGAAACTGGTAATAAGGAATATGTATTCGGTCAAGGTGGCGGTCAAAAACTAGCAGATGAGCTACAAACTGACCTTCTTGGACAATTGCCGCTTGAACAACCATCATGGAAACCAGTGGACTTTGCTCCATCTATTTATCAACCAGAAGATAAACTAGGCGAAATTTATAGAGACATTGCAAGAAAAGTAATCGAAAAAACAGGTAAGTAATAACAAATAATGGCGACCAGAAAAGGGTGACATACCACTTTTCTAGTCGCTTTTTATATGCAATGTGTGTGAATAGAGAGGCGATTGTAGCGGCTGAATTGTAAGTGATCATAAAAATATAAAAAAATTAAAAAAGGGGCTTGATTTTTTATGCTAAAGCCAGTAGAATATTTTCTTGTGAGCGAGAGCTTATAACAATCTAAAATAAAAAATAAATTTTATTTTATGGTTGACAACAAAATGATTACTTGTTATGATGTTAAAGTCGCACTAACGAGTGACAAAAAGAAATCAACAAAAGCAAATCGATGGTGTAAAATTTACTATTGATAAAGATTCGAAAATGCTTTATGATTGATTAAGTCTTGAAAAACGAATCAACATTAAATGGAATGTTGATTTTTTAAAGACAAGATGAACATTGAAAACTGAATGACAATATGTCAACGTTAATTCCGATAATTTGAGTACTCAGAGTAGTACTTTCAAGAGTGATTGACTTAAACAATTAAACGAGCTAATCAAGCTTACTTCTTTTATGGAGAGTTTGATCCTGGCTCAGGATGAACGCTGGCGGCGTGCCTAATACATGCAAGTCGAGCGAACAGACGAGGTGCTTGCACCTCTGACGTTAGCGGCGGACGGGTGAGTAACACGTGGGTAACCTACCTATAAGACTGGAATAACTTCGGGAAACCGGAGCTAATACCGGATAACATATTGAACCGCATGGTTCAATAGTGAAAGACGGTCTTGCTGTCACTTATAGATGGACCCGCGCCGTATTAGCTAGTTGGTAAGGTAACGGCTTACCAAGGCGACGATACGTAGCCGACCTGAGAGGGTGATCGGCCACACTGGAACTGAGACACGGTCCAGACTCCTACGGGAGGCAGCAGTAGGGAATCTTCCGCAATGGGCGAAAGCCTGACGGAGCAACGCCGCGTGAGTGATGAAGGTCTTCGGATCGTAAAGCTCTGTTATTAGGGAAGAACAAACGTGTAAGTAACTGTGCACGTCTTGACGGTACCTAATCAGAAAGCCACGGCTAACTACGTGCCAGCAGCCGCGGTAATACGTAGGTGGCAAGCGTTATCCGGAATTATTGGGCGTAAAGCGCGCGTAGGCGGTTTTTTAAGTCTGATGTGAAAGCCCACGGCTCAACCGTGGAGGGTCATTGGAAACTGGAAAACTTGAGTGCAGAAGAGGAAAGTGGAATTCCATGTGTAGCGGTGAAATGCGCAGAGATATGGAGGAACACCAGTGGCGAAGGCGGCTTTCTGGTCTGCAACTGACGCTGATGTGCGAAAGCGTGGGGATCAAACAGGATTAGATACCCTGGTAGTCCACGCCGTAAACGATGAGTGCTAAGTGTTAGGGGGTTTCCGCCCCTTAGTGCTGCAGCTAACGCATTAAGCACTCCGCCTGGGGAGTACGGTCGCAAGACTGAAACTCAAAGGAATTGACGGGGACCCGCACAAGCGGTGGAGCATGTGGTTTAATTCGAAGCAACGCGAAGAACCTTACCAAATCTTGACATCCTTTGACCGTACTAGAGATAGTGTTTTCCTCTTCGGAGGACAAAGTGACAGGTGGTGCATGGTTGTCGTCAGCTCGTGTCGTGAGATGTTGGGTTAAGTCCCGCAACGAGCGCAACCCTTGAGCTTAGTTGCCATCATTAAGTTGGGCACTCTAAGTTGACTGCCGGTGACAAACCGGAGGAAGGTGGGGATGACGTCAAATCATCATGCCCCTTATGATTTGGGCTACACACGTGCTACAATGGACATTACAAAGGGCAGCAAAACCGCGAGGTCAAGCAAATCCCATAAAGATGTTCTCAGTTCGGATTGTAGTCTGCAACTCGACTACATGAAGCTGGAATCGCTAGTAATCGTAGATCAGCATGCTACGGTGAATACGTTCCCGGGTCTTGTACACACCGCCCGTCACACCACGAGAGTTTGTAACACCCGAAGCCGGTGGAGTAACCATTTGGAGCTAGCCGTCGAAGGTGGGACAAATGATTGGGGTGAAGTCGTAACAAGGTAGCCGTATCGGAAGGTGCGGCTGGATCACCTCCTTTCTAAGGATAATATACGGAATATCACCTTTAGGTGATAAGCGGATTAACGTGACATATTGTATTCAGTTTTGAATGCTCATTATTGAGGATTCAACTTATAATTAAAAATTAAATTGAAAGCATTTATCAGTCTATGAATTTCTTGATGAACGCAGCGAAGATTACTTAGCGTAACTGAGCAAGTGAAGAAAGAAATGAAGCAGAATGAAAAGGCTTGCCAATTTAATGACTTGTACATTGAAAACTAGATAAGTAAGTATAAAAGATTTTACCAAGCAAAAACCGAGTGAATAGCGAAAGCTTGAAACTAAAAATTATCGCTAGTCGTCAAATGACGACTCACATAATTAATAACTATAGATTAAGTTATTAAGGGCGCACGGTGAATACCTTGGCACTAGAAGCCGAAGAAGGACGTTACTAACGACGATATGCTTTGGGGAGCTGTAAGTAAGCTGTAATCCAGAGATTTCCAAATGGGGAAACCCAGCACGAGTTATGTCGTGTTATCTACATGTGAATACATAGCATGTAAGAAGGCAGACCCGGAGAACTGAAACATCTTAGTACCCGGAGGAAGAGAAAGAAAAATCGATTCCCTGAGTAGCGGCGAGCGAAACGGGAAGAGCCCAAACCAACAAGCTTGCTTGTTGGGGTTGTAGGACACTCTATACGGAGTTACAAAAGGACATGTTAGACGAATAATCTGGAAAGGTTAATCATAGAAGGTAATAATCCTGTAGTCGAAAACGTGACCTCTCTTGAGTGGATCCTGAGTACGGCGGAGCACGTGAAATTCCGTCGGAATCTGGGAGGACCATCTCCTAAGGCTAAATACTCTCTAGTGACCGATAGTGAACCAGTACCGTGAGGGAAAGGTGAAAAGTACCCCGGAAGGGGAGTGAAAGAGAACTTGAAACCGTGTGCTTACAAGTAGTCAGAGCCCGTTAATGGGTGATGGCGTGCCTTTTGTAGAATGAACCGGCGAGTTACGATCTGATGCAAGGTTAAGCAGAAAATGTGGAGCCGTAGCGAAAGCGAGTCTGAATAGGGCGAATGAGTATTTGGTCGTAGACCCGAAACCAGGTGATCTACCCTTGGTCAGGTTGAAGTTCAGGTAACACTGAATGGAGGACCGAACCGACTTACGTTGAAAAGTGAGCGGATGAACTGAGGGTAGCGGAGAAATTCCAATCGAACTTGGAGATAGCTGGTTCTCTCCGAAATAGCTTTAGGGCTAGCCTCAAGTGATGATTATTGGAGGTAGAGCACTGTTTGGACGAGGGGCCCCTCTCGGGTTACCGAATTCAGACAAACTCCGAATGCCAAATAATTTAACTTGGGAGTCAGAATGTGGGTGATAAGGTCCATATTCGAAAGGGAAACAGCCCAGACCACCAGCTAAGGTCCCAAAATATATGTTAAGTGGAAAAGGATGTGGCGTTGCCCAGACAACTAGGATGTTGGCTTAGAAGCAGCCATCATTTAAAGAGTGCGTAATAGCTCACTAGTCGAGTGACACTGCGCCGAAAATGTACCGGGGCTAAACATATTACCGAAGCTGTGGATTGTCCGTAGGACAATGGTAGGAGAGCGTTCTAAGGGCGTTGAAGCATGATCGCAAGGACATGTGGAGCGCTTAGAAGTGAGAATGCCGGTGTGAGTAGCGAAAGACGGGTGAGAATCCCGTCCACCGATTGACTAAGGTTTCCAGAGGAAGGCTCGTCCGCTCTGGGTTAGTCGGGTCCTAAGCTGAGGCCGAAAGGCGTAGGCGATGGATAACAGGTTGATATTCCTGTACCACCTAAATTCGTTTTAAGCGATGGGGGGACGCAGTAGGATAGGCGAAGCGTGCTGTTGGAGTGCACGTCTAAGCAGTGAGATTGAGTGTTAGGCAAATCCGGCACTCGTTAAGATTGAGCTGTGATGGGGAGAAGAAATACGTTTCTTCGAGTCGTTGATTTCACACTGCCGAGAAAAGCCTCTAGCTAGAAAATAGGTGCCCGTACCGCAAACCGACACAGGTAGTCAAGATGAGAATTCTAAGGTGAGCGAGCGAACTCTCGTTAAGGAACTCGGCAAAATGACCCCGTAACTTCGGGAGAAGGGGTGCTCTTTAGGGTTCACGCTCTGAAGAGCCGCAGTGAATAGGCCCAAGCGACTGTTTATCAAAAACACAGGTCTCTGCTAAACCGTAAGGTGACGTATAGGGGCTGACGCCTGCCCGGTGCTGGAAGGTTAAGAGGAGTGGTTAGCTTCTGCGAAGCTACGAATCGAAGCCCCAGTAAACGGCGGCCGTAACTATAACGGTCCTAAGGTAGCGAAATTCCTTGTCGGGTAAGTTCCGACCCGCACGAAAGGCGTAACGATTTGGGCACTGTCTCAACGAGAGACTCGGTGAAATCATAGTACCGGTGAAGATGCCGGTTACCCGCGACAGGACGGAAAGACCCCGTGGAGCTTTACTGTAGCCTGATATTGAAATTCGGTACAGTTTGTACAGGATAGGTAGGAGCCTTAGAAGCGTGAGCGCTAGCTTACGTGGAGGCATTGGTGGGATACTACCCTAATTGTATTGGATTTCTAACCCGCAGCACTTAGCGTGCTGGGAGACAGTGTCAGGCGGGCAGTTTGACTGGGGCGGTCGCCTCCTAAAGAGTAACGGAGGCGCTCAAAGGTTCCCTCAGAATGGTTGGAAATCATTCAAAGAGTGTAAAGGCATAAGGGAGCTTGACTGCGAGACCTACAAGTCGAGCAGGGTCGAAAGACGGACTTAGTGATCCGGTGGTTCCGCATGGAAGGGCCATCGCTCAACGGATAAAAGCTACCCCGGGGATAACAGGCTTATCTCCCCCAAGAGTTCACATCGACGGGGAGGTTTGGCACCTCGATGTCGGCTCATCGCATCCTGGGGCTGTAGTCGGTCCCAAGGGTTGGGCTGTTCGCCCATTAAAGCGGTACGCGAGCTGGGTTCAGAACGTCGTGAGACAGTTCGGTCCCTATCCGTCGTGGGCGTAGGAAATTTGAGAGGCGCTGTCCTTAGTACGAGAGGACCGGGATGGACATACCTCTGGTGTACCAGTTGTCGCGCCAGCGGCATAGCTGGGTAGCTATGTATGGACGGGATAAGTGCTGAAAGCATCTAAGCATGAAGCCCCCCTCGAGATGAGATTTCCCAACTTCGGTTATAAGATCCCTCAAAGATGATGAGGTTAATAGGTTCGAGGTGGAAGCGTAGTGATACGTGGAGCTGACGAATACTAATCGATCGAAGACTTAATCAAATTTTTTCACAAGGTTTTGTTTGTGTAACTGATATACTTACTATCTAGTTTTGAATGTATAACATTCATTTTATCTGGTGCCAATGGCAAAGAGGTCACACCTGTTCCCATGCCGAACACAGAAGTTAAGCTCTTTAGCGCCGATGGTAGTTGAACTGACGTTCCGCTAGAGTAGGAAGGTGCCAGGTAATCTTATTAATCCACAGTAGCTCAGTGGTAGAGCTATCGGCTGTTAACCGATCGGTCGTAGGTTCGAGTCCTACCTGTGGAGCCATTAAGGCCCCTTGGTCAAGCGGTTAAGACACCGCCCTTTCACGGCGGTAACACGGGTTCGAGTCCCGTAGGGGTCACTTTTTTGGAGAATTAGCTCAGCTGGGAGAGCATCTGCCTTACAAGCAGAGGGTCGGCGGTTCGAACCCGTCATTCTCCACCATTTTAATTTTATACGCGGAGGGGTAGCGAAGTGGCTAAACGCGGCGGACTGTAAATCCGCTCCTTCGGGTTCGGCAGTTCGAATCTGCCCCCCTCCACCATCTTTGGGCTATAGCCAAGCGGTAAGGCAACGGACTTTGACTCCGTCACTCGCTGGTTCGAATCCAGCTAGCCCAGCCATAAGAGCCATTAGCTCAGTTGGTAGAGCATCTGACTTTTAATCAGAGGGTCAGAGGTTCGAATCCTCTATGGCTCACTTTTAACCCTATCTCGATTGAGATAGGGTTTTTTGGTTTTTTATGTTTTAAAGGAACTTTTTTTTGTGCTTGAAGCCAGACATATCAATACTTTAAGGCCAATTACCCTTGCCGGCAATAGTTACCTTTATTATCAAGATAAGAAAAAACTCGTTTCACTCGTTCCAAAAAGAGCTTTGTACTAAAATGTACAAAGCTCCAAAAAAACTAAATTCATCTTGCTAATTTAAGTAAAAATACTACTAACTTAATAAACTGCCCATATCAGACTTTATGTCATTTGCTAATACTTGCAATTCAGGAAAATAATTATTAGCAAAACCAATTATTATTTTGTTTTTTACGAACGTATTAATCTCTCGATCTTCTGGAATAGTATTAGCTATTAAATCTAAAAGCTCACTATGATTTATATCCTCAATACTCACTGTGTTTAAATAATTTAAAATTGCTAAATATAGTTTATCAAATACATCATGTTCAAAATCAAAGTCTAATAATAATAAACTAACAGAATTAGTTTCTATCTGATTATCTCCAATTTTATCTGCAAGCTCTCGTATAGCTTGGTAAAGTAATCTAAAACTTTCTTTTTCTTTTAACATAATAAACTCCTTAAATTATTAAAATAGCCAATATATAGCTTCTTTTAAGCTCACTCCTAAAGTATGAGCTTGAGATTCTGATAAACCAGCTAAACGGTCCGCTCTAATTCCAGCATCTCTTACCGCATTAGCAGGAACTTCACTCTATTTCAACATAGGCTTTAACTCTTTTACTAATGGACTATAAGCTTTATTAAAAGCTTTAGCCGCCTTTTTACCACCTACTATTTCTACCACACCAACTGCTTTACTTTTATTATTAATTTAATAGCAGTCTTAACAACCTTTGTAGCTCCAATTCGGTTTTGAACCTCTGGATTCACTGGTAAATTCGGATTTCTATTTATTTTCACTCCATCTACCGTTACATATTTTGCTTGATTATTACTATTAGCTGTTGTTGTAGAAGACTCATTTTTAATATTACTTTCTTTGGCATCTGCAAATGGACTAATTGTTGATAATAAAACAGCACTCATCACTAATGTTCCAAATGATTTTTTTAGTTTCAAAATAAAAAAACTCCTTTTCTCTCCTTTCTCTAAATTTACTCCCAAATCTTTAAAAAACATTCCTAATATAAACATATCATAATATTGCTTTATTCCAATTGCTTTATTGACGTTGAGCCTCGGAACCTTTAACAATCCCAAAATATGTCGAATGGTCGGCTTAATAGCTCACGCTATGCCGACATTCGTATGCAAGTTTAGTTAAGGCTTCTTCTCAACATCAATAAATTTTCTCGGCATAAACGACAAATGAATTATGTAGTCGACTATACGTTGAACACCCCCTTTATTAAATTGTGATTTTATTCATATCTTAATCCATACGATAATTTCAAATATCCGAAAGAACTCGATATTTTGCAAACCCTTTTTCTCGTGACTATCTTAGTTAAACTTTAGTTTAATTAAGATTTTTTATTTTCTCGTTGTCCAAGGGCGCACTTACACACCTAAAAGGTATCGTGCTAAAACCAAATTATACGTGCGATAATCCAATATCCTTATTTCGCATTTTAAAGGGACATTAAGAACAATCTCCAAATTTTTATTACCTTCAAAACTTTTTCGTTGCTTAGAACGGAAATATGAGCCGTATAAGATACATCTATCTATACAGTTAACCTACATTTTTACTGGTTTTATAACTGCAAGAAAAGTATATGAAAAATGTACAGATAAATGTCATAAAAATACCGTGTTAATTTACTAATACAACTGTATTTTACAAATTTGCTTTGTTGCACTGTTTAAAAATTCTAGTCTGATTGGAACTCCCTAAAACTAATTAATATCAACCGATATTTTTTTAGTCCGTTTCTAAACTCAAAAAAACGCTAGCTTTTTAGCTAACGTAATTTATAATCATTGTTCTTCTTCAATTTCATCAATCATTCGATGATTAAGCTCTCTTTTTTCTTCTTCGGTTAAATCATGAAGTTCACTTGCTAAGTATTCTTTTTGTTTCCAAATATAGAAAATTTGATAGATATATTCAGTTGGATCAATTTCTTTTAAATAATCTAAAAACCCATTTTTTAATTTCTTTCTAGCCTCTTTAAATAATCCTGAATAAACTAACACCTGTTTACCTTTAAGTGATTTATAAAATGTATCAAAAAACCTTTTGATTTATTAAATAATCACTATCTTTACCAGAATACTTAGCCATTTCATATAACTCTTTATTATTATTTTGTCTTATTTTTTGAACTTGAACTTGTGTAATTTCTAAAATACCTGTTACATCACGCCATAAATCTAACCATTCTTGTTGACTAATATAATATCTTTTATCTGTAAAATATAATTTATTTACTGCAATTAATACATGAAAATGAGGATTATAATCATCTCGTTATTTATTGTATGTAATTTCTAATTTCCTTACATAACCTTTAATAACACTATTAACTTGTTTTCTTTTAATTAGTTTTCTAAAGGACTGATTATAATGCTTACTTTCATTTTCTAACTCATCTTTAGATACATTAGGTGTTGTTAAAGTTAAAAATATAAACTCTTTTTTATATTCTTTTTGTACATAACATACTGCATCATTAAAGATAAACCTAACGCATCTTTTCTTGCTTTACGCCATGCACAAACTGGGCAAAATCGATTTTTACAAGAATTAGTTTTATATAATTTCTGTTTCTCCAAAGTCTTATCAGCTACAAAAGACAGAAATGTATTATAATCTTTAACTAAATCCATTTGATTTTCTCCAATATGACGTTTAATAAATTTCTGAAATACTTGATTTCTTTGCTTTTTCTCAGTATACTTTTCCATGTTATAATAAATAAAAACAACTTAGTTGTCACAAACTAGGATAATAAAAAAAATTACTTTTTACCCCTTTCTATGTATGTTTTTTACTAGTCATTTAAAACGATACATTAATAGGTATGAAAAAGGGGGCTTAATCTTTTGTGGTGGGATGGCATGAAATGCTATCCCGCCTTTTTTATGTTTTTAATCATTTTAGATATAAAAAAAGCGCTCATGCCTCTATCATTTTAAGTGCCTAAACAAAAAATCAAGAGGAGACATGATGCGCCTATGTGTCATGATATATTAAAACTATAATAAATGAAAGTTGTCAGTTTTTAAAGTAAATCATGACACTTTCATTCTTTAATGAATTACTTTGGTAATCAAATATTAATTCCATTAAATACTTGATTTTATTAGTTTGATTGATTATTCTGACAATGGTGCGTTTGAGACATTAAAGGGGTTATCAAGCGCAATATAAACAAGGGGGAATAAAAAATGAATAAAAAAATTGAATTGATTGGTGCACCAGTATTATTTGGACAACAAAAGTTTGGGGTAGATTTTGGTCCAGATGCCATTCGCTATGCAGGTGTTGTTGAAAGACTAAAAAGAATTGGTCATGGAGTTATAGATAGTGGTAATATTCCTGTACCACCTGTTGATGTTGAGAAGGTGCAACAAGAAACTACAGGATTACGAAACTATGATGAATTACTCACTTATAATCAAACTTTAATGGATAAAGTTTCAGAAAGTGTGTCTCAAGGTCATTTTCCAGTCGTTTTAGGTGGTGACCATTCATTAGCAATCGGGTCTGTATCAGCTGTTAGTAAGCATTATGATAAGTTGGGTGTCATTTGGTATGATGCGCATGGTGATCTGAACATTCCAGAAGAATCGCCTTCAGGAAATGTTCATGGTATGTCATTACGTGTGCTTGCAGGGGATGGAGATGAACAGTTTGTACAGTTAGGTGGCTTTTCACCTAAAGTAACGCCAGACCGGATTGTTTTAATCGGCATGCGTGATTTGGATTATGGTGAGCGCCAATATATTAAAAAGCATGGCATTAAAACATATACTATGGCAGATATCGATGCTTTAGGTATTAAAACAGTGATACAAGAAACGATTTCTTATTTAGAAGAAAGAACGGATAGTGTTCATTTATCTTTAGATGTAGATGCGCTTGATCCTAATGAAACACCGGGAACAGGCACAAAAGTATCAGGTGGCTTAACTTATTGTGAAAGTCATTTTGCGTTAGAGTTATTACAACAATCTGGCCTAATCAAATCAATGGATTTAGTAGAAGTGAATCCATTACTAGATCAAGGAAATCATACTGCAGAACAAGCAGTTGCTTTGTTAGGATCTTTCTTTGGGGAAACCTTATTATAATCTAATTGATATATGACAAGTCGCTATCATACTTGTTATAATAAAGGTTATGGGAATAGATTACCGGAGGAGATGCTATGCAGATTTCAAATCTCTTTGAAAAATTTAGTACGCTTGAAGTTATCACTGGTGTTCTCGATTTACTAATTGTTTGGTACGTGATCTATTTACTAATTGCGGTCTTTAGAGGAACAAAGGCTATTCAATTATTAAAAGGGATTTTATTTATTCTGATTGGTAAAGCAGTTAGTGAATACTTACAGTTGACTACAACTTCAAGAATGTTTGATTTAGCGATGCAATGGGGTTTTCTAGCCATCATCGTTATTTTCCAGCCTGAAATCAGACGCGCGTTGGAGCAACTGGGGCGCGGCAGCTTCTTCAAACGCTATACGATGACATCCTATGAGGAAGTACCTAAGCTTGTCGAATCGGTTTCAAAAGCTGTTCAATACATGGCAAAACGTCGTATTGGGGCATTGATTGTTTTTGAAAAAGAAACTGGTTTGCAAGATTATATTGAAACGGGTATTCCGATGCATTCAGATATTTCACAAGAATTATTAACGAATGTATTTATTCCGAATACACCGCTACATGATGGTGCGATGATTATTCAAGGAGATAAAATTGCGACAGCAGCAAGCTACTTGCCGTTGTCGGATAGCCCAAAAATTGCTAAAAGCTTGGGAACACGTCACCGTGCAGCTGTGGGTATTTCTGAAGTATCTGATGCTTTTACTGTTATTGTATCAGAAGAAACAGGTTCTATATCTGTAACGTTCGATGGCAAGTTGCGCAAAGATATTTCAGTAGAAGTATTTGAAGAGTTATTGTCTGAACATTGGTTTGGAACACACTTTGCAAAGAAAGGTGTGAATTAGATGTTAGAGTCTAAATGGGGCTTGCGTTTTTTTGCACTGATTTTGGCATTATTATTGTTCTTATCAGTGAATAACGTGTTAGGTGATTCCTTTACAACAGATAATATTGCAAAGGATGGCCATAAAACGATTAAAAATGTACCTGTAGAAGTCATTAATAATAACAAAGACCTCTATGTATCAGGTGCGCCGGACACTGTAGATGTAGAACTGAGTGGTCCTCAATCTAAGGTGTTACAAGCAACAAAAGTAGAAGATTATAAAGTGACGTTAGATGCGACAAATGCAAGCACAGGTGAACAAACTATAGCTTACCAAGTGCGTGGATTAGACAAAGATATTAATTATCGTGTTTATCCAAAAGAGGCGACGCTTTCTGTAGAGAAGAAAGAGACACGGAAAGTCATTGTTGAGCCAAACATTAGTCGATATGCTGTAGATCCAAATTATCAGGTTTCTGAAGCAAAGGTTAACCATCATATGGTGAAGGTTGTAGGTGGGAAGGAACAATTGGATCGCATTGCTTTTGCAAAAGCTAGTCTAAGAGAAGATTTTCAAATCACTCAAAAAACGACTGCTAAAGCAAACGTTGCAGTTTTTGATAAAAATATGAATAAGTTAGATGTACAAGTGATACCATCTACTGTTGATTTAACTGTGAATGTCGAACCTTATCATAAAAAAGTGAAGATTGATTTAACGAAAAAAGGTTTCGCTGCTGATGGTTATAAAATCAGTGATGTAACATTAGATGAATCAACCATTGACCTTTATGGTAATCGTGAAGCCTTGGAAGATATCGACAAAATATCTGGTGAAGTTGACGTGAATGGCGTGAATAATACGACGACACGCACGGTTAAACTAGATTTACCAGATGAAGTATCCTATACAAAACCAACAGAAATCACAGCAACAATATCAGTTGAATGATGAATAAAAAGGAGATTTAAAGATTATGGGTAAATATTTTGGGACAGACGGTGTGAGAGGTGTGGCTAACCAAGAATTAACACCGGAGTTAGCTTTTAAATTAGGGAGATACGGTGGTTATGTTTTAGCACATAATGACGATACAGAACATCCACGTGTACTTGTGGGGAAAGATACACGTGTATCAGGTGAAATGTTAGAGAATGCATTAATCGCTGGACTTGTATCAATTGGTGCAGAAGTCATGCGATTAGGTGTGATTTCAACACCAGGTGTCGCATACTTAACTCGTGAAATGGAAGCAAACTTAGGTGTGATGATTTCAGCGTCACATAACCCAGTTGCGGACAATGGTATTAAGTTTTTCGGTTCTGATGGCTTTAAGCTTACAGATGCACAAGAACAAGAGATTGAAGCATTATTAGATGACGAAACAACAGAATTGCCACGTCCGACTGGATCTCAGATTGTACACACTTCTGATTACTTCGAAGGGGCACAAAAATATTTAAGCTTCTTGAAGTCAACGATCGAAGTGAACTTGGAAGGTCTAAAAATTGGGTTAGATGGTGCAAATGGTTCAACAGCATCACTCGCACCATTCTTATTCGGTGACCTTGAAGCAGATACTGTGACAATTGGTTGCAGCCCAGATGGATACAATATCAATGAAGGTGTTGGATCTACACACCCAGAACCTTTAGCAGAGAAAGTTGTAGAAGAAGGCTGTGATTTCGGTTTAGCATTCGATGGAGATGGAGACCGCTTAATTGCAGTTGACGAACAAGGAAATATTGTTGATGGTGACCAAATCATGTTTATCATCGGTCAAGAGATGGCAAAAAATCGGGAACTAAATGATAATATGATTGTTTCAACGGTGATGAGTAACTTAGGTTTCTACAAAGCTTTAGAAGCAGAAGGCATTCAATCAAACAAAACAAAAGTTGGAGATCGTTACGTTGTTGAAGAAATGCGTCGCGGTCATTACAACTTAGGTGGCGAACAGTCAGGTCATATCGTATTGATGGATTACAATACAACAGGTGATGGCTTATTAACGGGTGTACAACTTGCGGCTGTCGTTAAACGAACTGGTAAAAAGTTAAGTGAATTAGCAGCACAAATGAAGAAATACCCACAATCACTTGTAAATGTGCGAGTAACAGATAAATATGGCGTAGAAGATAATGTTGATGTTAAAGAAGTAATGGCACGTGTTGAAGCGGAGATGAATGGAGAAGGACGTATCTTAGTTCGCCCTTCTGGTACAGAACCACTTGTACGTGTCATGGTTGAAGCAAAAACTGACGAAGATGCGTTACGCTTTGCGCAAACAATTGCAGATGTTGTAGAAGAAAAAATGGGCTTATAATGCCAAGAAAACCGAGATCTTATTAACAGATCTCGGTTTTTTCGTATTTATAATGATGTGTAAACTTTGTTGATGTCTTCAGCTGTTTTCGTATCAAGTTGTGCATGTTGTTGAAGGAATGTCACAACACCATTTTCAGCAAGTTGCTTATCCTTGTCTACTGTTTCAGCATCTTGTGGATCTTGATATGAAAGGGAAAATGCTGCTAGTTGATTCAATGCATCATGTGATTGCCCAGCTTGTTCAAGTGCTTTTAATGGTTTGATAATACGGTCTTCTGGACCAAGTTTACGTAACACGCCACGACCTACACGAACGATATCATCTGATAGGTTTGGATTATAGAAACGTGCAATGATTTTTTTGCGATAGTTGGCTTGTGTCTCAGGATCTACTGAAAATTGTGTTTCAATATAATGACTTGTTTCAGTTAATACTTGTTCTAATCCTTCTGAAACACGTTGATCTTCAATCGCTTCTAAGATTGTTTTGTGTCCGTAATACTGACCTGCATAAGCAATATATGCGTGACCTGTATTGACAGTAAGTAGTTTACGTTCAATATAAGGTGCTAAGTTATGAACGTAAGTAACACCGTCTAATTGGTCGCCATACCATGATGTATCTTCAATGACCCATTCAAAAAATGGTTCAACTGTGACATCTAAAATATTATCATGTGATTGACCTGGAACAATACGGTCTACTGCCGCATTTGAAAAATGAACATGTTCAGGAAGTTCACCAACAATATCACGAATGGCAGCTGCAAGTTGATCTGTCGCGTTAATCGCATTCTCACAAGCCACTACGTTTACAGGTGTTGTACGTTCTTTTAAGATAGGTGCTAATGTTTTGGCAACAATTGGAAGTACGTTGACACCTACCGCAGTTGTGATTAAGTCGACAGATGCAATGGCTGACTCTAATTCTTTTTGGTCTTGAATGGAATGCAAGCCATCCACGTTTTTTACAGTTGTTGTTGTTTGTTCGGAGTCAGCAAGTGTGACACTGTATTGTTTTTCCGTTTTTAATGCGTTTACGAGTGTGTCATTCACGTCTGCAAACGTCACGTGATAATCATTGTTTGCTAAGATTAAGCCGATAAAGCCACGACCGATATTACCAGCACCAAAATGTAAAGCGTTCATTATACATCAGCCTCCTCAAGGATACGACGGATTTCATCTTTTGAATCAGCATTGACGATTTTGTCAATATTATCTTCATCACTGAAAGCAATAGCAATTTGAGATAACAGTTCTAAGTGTGTACCGTCTTTACCTGCAATACCGATTACTACTTTTACTTCTTCGCCATCCCAATCTAAACCACCAGGAATTTGTAAGAGTGCTAGGCTTGAGTCAAGCACAGCCGTTTTGGCATCGTCAGTACCATGTGGAATTGCTAGGAAATTACCCATATATGTTGATACAATCGTTTCACGTTCTAACATAGCTGGAATGTAGTCTTCTGTTACAGCACCACTTTGAACAAGTAGTTGTCCAGCGCGTTCAATTGCTTCAGCTTTTGTATTGAATGATTGATTTAATAAAATATTGTTGTCATGTAATAAATTTTCCATAATGTTTCAACTCCTATAATGTTTGTTTAATGAATAATAAAATTTGATACTTTAATGCTTGTTCAACTTCTGTTGGATTTGCCAACCATGTATCAATATTTTCCAGATGTTCTGTAATATAGCTATACAGCTGACTAATCAGTGGTTTTAATTGACTCGACTCAGGTAACATGGCACAAACCATATAACGAATTGTTGACTGATCTGTCGATGGAATAGGCTGTTCGAGTATCCCGATGCTAAAATATGGTTTTAAAATCAGTGGATCATTCAAATGTGGAATGATTACTGGATAAGGTGATAATGAAAAGCTTTGGACTTCATTGCGTTGTATTAAGCGCTCTGTAACAGTCTTTGTATCTTCAATCACATTTTGATCTGCAAGATGTTGTGCAAGAGAAGCATCAAAATCTTTAAGATTCATGTCTGAAACCATCAAGTTTTTGGAAAGCACCATACATTCATTGATGAGTTTAAATTTTTGATCGATATCATCTTCATTCTTTGGTATATCGGAGGTCGAATGCGTTGTATCTGATTGTTCCCTCACAACTTGTACTTGTTGCCACTTTGACGCGAGTTGTTCCTGTAAAAAACTGGTTGCCTGTGCGAGTTCATGCTCAGGTAACAATGGATTGACAACGAGATAGGGCAACTGAATATCTAATTCGATTGTTGAGAATATGGCATCATAAGCTTGTAAATCTTGAGTTTTTAACGTGCTCACAGATGCTTGTGTAATTTCATCAATCGAAGGGAACGACTCCTGCAATCGATTGGCTAATATCCGACTTGTGCCGATACCGCTACTACAAACAACCAGCACTTTTGTTGCTTGCTTATTTTTGGATAGAGCACCGCCGAAGTGTAAGACGAGAAAGGCGATTTCATAATCCGGAAAGGAAAGTGAAGGGAGTACCTTTTTAATGCTTTTCTCAATTGCCTCATAAATTGTCGGATAAGACGACCGAATGCGTTGTGTCATAGGGTTATACGTTTTTATGTTTGAACGTATTCGATTGATCGCAGGTGGTAAATGTAATAACAACCCTTCTTCTAACTCAGCGCGTGATTCAAAGTGATAACCTGTTTGAGCTTCTACATTGTCAATAAGGGAATGCACTAATGAAAGATTGTTATCCTCACTCGGCATGTCTTTATCATTACGACGTTTGGCACCACGCAAATGAATGGTCATAAAGGTGATTTCTGATTGATTAAAAGTGACTTGATAATGTTCGCTAAGCCGCTCAGCAATTTGTGTTGCGATTTGATACTCGAGGGTATCTTGAACTTCTGCAATAATGTTTTGCTCTACAGAAACAAATTGTTGATGCTTCATGCGTTCGATGCTTAGTACAATGTGAACGATAAGCGATAAATAACTAGATTCTGTTAGTGTGTAAGGTAACTGGTCTAAATCATCCATTAATAGACGTTCGACTTGAAAGACATCCTTCATATCTACCATAGGCAAGCGTTCTTGGTTTAAAGACTGAAAAACAAAGTGATTTTCAATGACAGAATAGACGCTCGTACTATTTAAACGCTCCATCATCAACTGACTTAATAAGGCACGTTTTTGCATTTCACTTCCAACAATGGAAACCCCTTCACCACGTTTACGAATAAGTTTGATATGAAATTGATTTAAGTCTAAAGATAAGTGATCTAACACCTTAGAAAGTTGTGGTGAAGAGGCCCCAATCTCTGAAGCAAGGCTTACTTGCTTAACAGGTTCGCCACTTTGAATTAATGCATATAATACAATGACTTTTTGTTCTTCAATGGTTAAGTCGACAATGTCCAATTCGTTTAATGACTCTGTTAATGCATTAAATGCTGCCTCATCACCTTTGAGTAAAATACCTTTACTCTTAATACGCTTTAATGTGATTTCAAAAGGTTCAAGTGTTGTATCTATGTTTTTAAGTTCTCGATGTACCGTGCGAGAGGAAACAGCAATTTGTTGTGCAATGTCAAAAAGCTTGATTGGATAACCTTTATTTTTCAGTAAAATGGATAAGATTTGTCTTTCTCTCGTACCCAAATACATAACGTCCATCCCCCTAAATATCACGTAATAATAGGAGAGGACAGAGTGGCCACTCGATTGAAGAAGCGTGTCTCTGTCCACTCTGACATCATTTCATATGTCTTAAGTTCATCTCATAAATAATGTTATTGTTGTTGGTCCTCTTTGATTTGCGTCATAAGTGCATCATAGCGAGGAGAGTTTAAGAAGTTATCAACTGATAAGTGAATCGCATTAGGTACTTGTTTGATCGCACGGTCTGTTAATTTTTTCTGAGTAATGACAAGTTGTGCATCATCTGTTAACTGGTTAATCGCTTTATTGATCACTGTTACGTTTTCAATACCTGCTTTTTCAAATTTCTTACGTAACATACTTGCACCCATGGCACTTGAACCCATACCAGCGTCACAAGCAAAGATGACTTGTGTAATATGGTCATATTTATGTGCGCTCACATTTTCAGTATCGTAACGATTTAACAATTGTTCTGCATCATTCTCGTCTGCAGTGGCTGTTGTTGTTGCTTCTGATTTATCAGTTAATGCACTGCTCACTGATGATTTTTTACCTTTTGTAGCTTCCATTTGCGCTGTTGCATCTGAAAGGCTCTTAGTAGGATTTTTTGTGAATTTCAAGATCAGACTTGCAACGATGAATGTCACAAGTGTTGATAAGAATACACCGAGTAACATAACAAGGTAACTACCTTTTGGTGTAACAGCCAAGTAGGCGAAAATAGAACCTGGTGAAGCTGGACTTGTTAAACCAAAGTTGAATAAGCTAAATGTTGCAACGCCTGTCATACCACCAGCAATGGCAGCTAAGATAAGCATTGGACGTGCTAATACATAAGGGAAGTAGATTTCATGAATACCACCCACAAAGTGGATAAACGCTGCTCCGTATGAAGTTGCTTTTTCAGTTCCTTTACCAAAGACCATGTATGCAAGTAAAATACCGAGACCAGGTCCAGGGTTAGATTCTAATGTGTACAGAATTGATTTACCTGCTTCAGTCACTTGATCAGCCGCTAATGGTGTTAAGACACCGTGGTTGATTGCGTTGTTTAAGAATACGATTTTTGCAGGTTCGATTAATACACTTACTAATGGCAATAAGTGTTTTCCGATTAAGAAGTCAACGCCCATACCTAATACTTGCATAAGACCAGATACAACTGGTGCAAGTGCTTTAAAACCAAGAATTGTCATAAAGAATGCTAAGAAACCAGCTGAGAAGTTGTTAACAAGCATTTCTAAACCGTTTGGTGTACGTGGTTGTAAGTATGCATCTACTTTTTTCATGAGCCAACCAACAAGAGGACCCATAATCATTGCACCGATTAACATAGGTGTTTCTGGGAATGCTGCGATAACCCCCATTGTTGCTGTTGCACCGACGATACCACCACGAAGAGCGTGAACAAGTCGTCCACCGCTAAATGCAATAAGTAGCGGGATTAAATATTTGATCATCGGGTCTACCATTGCGGCAAGTTCTTCATTTGGATACCATCCGTCTGGAATAAATAGTGCGGTAATTAAACCCCATGCGATAAAGGCGCCGATGTTTGGCATGATCATACTTGACAAGAATGAACCGAACGCTTGAACATTACGTTGAATGCGTGCTTTCATCGGCTGTTGATTTGTTGTCTTTGACATAGCTTTTACCTTCCTTTCATGTTGGAACATGTTTTTTAACTACTTTCAGCATAAAATGTAATCGCTTTACCTACAATGAATAGAAAATCTAGGTTTGGCACTTTGAAAATGACAAATCGTTATTAATGGATGAAAGTTGGACAAATCAAGAAATGTATTGAAAAATTGTGAAAGAAAATACATTTATATTTGCATTTAAAGTTTTTATCGGTGTAAAATGAGGTATAGTTTGAGCAAAAGGAGGGTAGTCAGGTTTAAATCAATTAAAGCGCCAGCACAAGTTGTGTAATACACTGCAGACAGATGGACTATACAGAGTCTATACAGAGGTGGACTTGCAGACTTGTAGACGAGGAGGATAGTGATCGAATTAGATCGGCGGATGCTATCCCGGATGTGGCTCATTCGTTAGCTTATTAGTTAAAACAGGAGGGTAACCTGCTGGACAAAGCTAGTAAGATCGCCAAAATTAAAATATTAAAACAAGAACAACGATGCAGGAGTGGCTGATGGTATCATGATGCATTAATCAGAATGCACAGATATGATGGTAACTTTCTGTAACGTTATTTTATGATGGAGGAAAATATTTATGTGCGGAATTGTAGGATATATTGGTTATGAGAAAGCGAAAGAAATTTTATTAAACGGGCTTGAAAAGTTAGAATACCGTGGATATGACTCTGCAGGTATTGCAACACGTGATGATAAAGATATCACAGTAACAAAAGCAAAAGGTCGTATTGCAGACCTACGTAAAGAAGCTGACAACGATATCGATGGTCAAGTAGGTATCGGTCATACACGTTGGGCAACACATGGGGTGCCTAGCTATGAAAACTCACACCCACATCAATCAACAAGTGAACGTTTTACACTTGTCCACAATGGTGTGATTGAAAACTATGAAGAGTTAAGAGACGAGTATCTTTCAGGTGTTACATTTGTTTCTGAAACAGATACAGAAGTTATCGTGCAATTAGTAGAATATTTTGCAAACCAAGGATTAACAACTGAAGAAGCATTTACAAAAGTTGTTTCATTATTACATGGTTCATATGCGTTAGGTTTATTAGACCGTGAAGATGATGACACAATCTATGTTGCGAAAAACAAATCTCCATTACTTGTTGGTATTGGTGACAACTTTAACGTCATTGCTTCTGATGCATTAGCAATGATTCAAATTACAAGTGAATATAAAGAATTAAAAGACCAAGAAATCGTATTAGTACAACGTGATCAAGTGACAATCAAAGACTTAGATGGAAATATCATTGAACGTGATAGCTACACAGCTGAAATTGATGCATCTGATGCTGAAAAAGGTGTTTATGCACACTATATGTTAAAAGAAATTCACGAACAACCAGCAGCAATGCGTCGTATTATTCAATCTTATCAAGATGAACAAGATAACTTAAAAATTGATCCAGAAATCGTCAAAGATGTTGAAAATGCAGATCGTATTTATATCATTGCAGCTGGTACAAGCTATCATGCAGGATTAGTTGGTAAAGAATACTTAGAAAAATGGGCAGGCGTGCCAACTGAAGTTCATGTCGCTTCTGAGTTTGTATACAATATGCCATTATTATCTGAGAACCCATTATTTATCTATATTTCACAATCAGGTGAAACAGCGGATAGCCGTGCTGTACTTGTAGAAACAACTAAATTAGGTCACCGTTCATTAACAGTTACAAACGTTGCAGGATCTACATTATCACGTGAAGCGGATCATACATTATTACTTCATGCTGGTCCAGAAATTGCCGTTGCTTCAACAAAAGCATATACTGCGCAAATTGCGGTATTATCTATTTTAGCGCAAGTAGTTGCAGAAGCACGTGGCCGTGAAACTGGTGTTGATTTATTACCAGAACTTGCAAAAGTAACTGCAGCAATTGAGACAATTGTTGATGACGCACCAAAAATGGAGGAAATCGCTGCTTCATATCTTGAAACAACACGCAATGCGTTCTTCATCGGTCGTACACTTGACTACCATGTCAGCTTAGAAGGTTCATTGAAATTAAAAGAGATTTCATACATTCAAGCAGAAGGTTTTGCTGGTGGTGAATTAAAACACGGTACAATTGCATTAATTGAAGACGGTACACCAGTGATTGCATTAGCAACACAAGAACACGTGAACTTATCAATTCGTGGTAATGTTCAAGAAGTCGTTGCACGTGGTGCACACCCATGCATCATCTCAATGGAAGGTCTTGAAAAAGAAGGAGACACATATGTGATTCCTCATGTTCATGAATTATTAACACCATTAGTATCAGTTGTTACATTACAATTGATTTCATACTACGCAGCACTTCACCGTGACTTAGACGTAGACAAACCACGTAACTTAGCAAAATCTGTAACAGTAGAGTAGGTTACAGTCTTATAAAATAAAAAGAAAAGTAACATCAAACGACTGATTTCATCACTTTTGTGAAGTCAGTCGTTTTTTTAACAAAGGGTGAGGTAAATGATTGAATTGAAACATATGTCAAAGATTAAAGGTGGCAGAACACTTCTCCGTAATATTTCATGGAAGATTCAACCGGGAGAAAAATGGTTAGTTTATGGCTTAAATGGTGCTGGTAAGAGTACCTTATTGAATGTCATCAATGCATACGATTTTGCGACGACAGGAGATATTTCTTTATTTGATATGAAACCGGGACATAAGGGCTATTCTGCCCATCATGTACGCGAACAAATTGGCTACATTTCTGGTGGCTTACGTGATCGTTTTGCGGAAGGTGAGTTGGTTAGAGATGTTGTCTTAAGTGGTCTGTACAAGTCAATAGGGGTATATCAGAAACCGACAGAAAATGATATTGAACGTGTGCATCAGATACTTCAACGTTTTAATATGATGCATTTTGAAGAAAGTTATTTTGGACAGCTGTCAACTGGAGAACAACAGCGTGTATTATTGGCACGTGCACTGGTGACACGTCCACGCTTATTATTCTTAGATGAGCCATGTAATGGACTTGATTATGTAGGACGTGAAAACAGTTATTGGATATGATTATGAATCTGCAAGATGACGATAGCGAAATGGCTGTTATCTATGTGACGCATGTCGTTGAAGAAGTGACAGCAGATTTTACCCATGCCCTTTTATTGAAGCAAGGAGAAGTTCAGGGCGTTGGTGAGATTCATGAGACATTGACCAGCCAAGCGCTCACAGCGTTATTTAATATGCCAGTACAATTACAATATCAAAAGGGAAGATATCAATTGATTCGACGATAAAAGGGTATTAATTGCTTTTAACATAAGAAGATGACACACTCTATATGAAAGAACAATCTGGAAAGGAAAGTTATAAATGGAACAAGTAAAAGCAGTATTTTTAGATATGGATGGAACGATTCTACGAGAAAATAACCGTTCTTCAGAATACACATCCGAGGTCATTGCCAAATTAAGAAATGCAGGTTATAAAGTCTTCTTAGCAACAGGACGTGCAAAAGAAGAAATATCACTATTAATTCCTGATTCGATGCATTTTGATGGGATTATTTCCTCAAATGGAACGAGTGGTCATATCGCAGAAAACGTATTATTTCAGCATGGTTTATCAGATGAGGGTGTACGTGCAATTGTTCAGCAGGCGCAAGATGCAGGGATTTATTATGAAGTTTTTCCATTTAATCAACCACGTTTTGCTTTTGAAGAAGATAAAGCATGGATGTTGCAACTTTTAGAAGGGGATAAACCAGATTCAGTTGGGTCGAGCGAATGGTTATCTCGTCATGAAGCCATCGCAGGTAAGTTAACATGGCGTGAGACCTTCCCAGAAGGATTGAACTACTCAAAAATTTATTTATTCCATCCAAACTTAGAAAAGATTGCAGCATTCCGACAAGCAATGAAGTCACAATTAGATAAATTAAAAATTGAGGTTTCACAATCTACACCGAATAATGTTGAAACAATGGCTTATCAAGTCAATAAAGGAACAGGCATTCAAGAAATGTGTAATCATTTCAATATCGATATTTCAAATACGCTGGTTATGGGTGATAGTGATAATGATCGTACGATGTTTGCAGTAGGTGGCATAACTGTTGCAATGAAGAATGCAGGTGCTGCCATTAAAGGATTAACGATGTATGAAACCAATCTAGATAATAATGAAGATGGTGCAGCACACTTCTTAGAACAAAATCTATTGAATAAATAACAAAAAAACGTAAGTGCGTTTAAAATAACGTCACTTACGTTTAATTATATGAACTTATCCGTTTTTACGACCTTGGCGATGAAAATACGTCACGATTGTACCAAAAATCATAAAGTAGATCGTATAACGGATAAAGAAGAATATCACACTGACAATAACAGTAATCACACCAGCAACATTTTGAGAAATATGTGCTTGGCTCATTTGAATACCGTAATAAACCGGACCTGCAAAAATAAGTAGAATAAGGTTTAGCAAGAAGAGTCCGATTAAGAATGGTAAAAATGTTTTTTGTCCATTTTTAATGCCATGCCATGCTGTTTTCATATTATCGCGGATTTTTGCTTCCGGATTTTTAATAAATGCGGTAATAAAATTAATCATAAATATTGCAATAAATAGTGTGTAAATACTAGAAATAATCGCAATAATGAATAATGCCATCATCTGAGAAAAATCATTGGATACAAATGACCCGAATAATTGACGTAATCCCATTGAGATGAAGTAGTCAATCACAACAAACACAACTAAGAATAGACATGTCATTAATCCTACTAAAAGGCTTTTACGCCACACTTTCCCTTTGAAAGTCTCAAATAATGTTGACCATTTAAGGGATGCTTGCTCAGTGATCGCACGATAGATTGAGCGAATACTTCCTGTGAAAAGTGGGAAAGTAATCATTAAGAAAATCAATACGATTAAGACGAGTGCACTAAGCGTCACTAAAATAAGCTTAGTCATATTGCCTTGTCCGGTAAATAGGGATACTGCCCATAAGTTAAAAATGAGCCCCAATGGAAGTGCTGATACACTTAATAGTAGTAACATCAATAAGAAATTGATTAAATTCATGCTGTATAATTTTTTGCGCTGTGATTTTGTATGTTCTAAAAATAAAGTTAAAAACTTAAACAAAAGTGAGCACTCCTTTCGACATATACTCCACCTTATCAAAAAAGCAGCTATTTGCAAATCAATATGGTAAATGATCATATGTTATGATTAAATTTTTTGGCTAAGAGGTTTTATCGCACAGATAGTCTAATTATGTTATAACAATAGTAAGAAATCTATTTGTGTACCATGACAAATAAAATTTTTAACAACGGATAAGAAATAACTTTAATTTTGATACATAACTTTAAATTGAGAGGTCGTCACATGGCTGTGCTACTTTCTCATCCATTACATTTAAAGAGATTGTTATGAGGAGGATAACGATGAAAATATCGCGCCCTAAAATTTATGAGGAAATTGCAAATAGATTGATTGAACAAATAGAGAGTGGTGTGTTAAAAGAAGGGGAACGTTTACCTTCCATTCAAAAATTGGCAGAAGATTTTGGTGTGAGTAATGCGTCTGTACGTGAGGCCTTAAATGCATTACGAATTATTGGTTTAATAGAGATGAAACACGGTTATGGCACGTTTGTTAAGCAGAAAACACCTCAGCTATTTGATTTTATTAACCAATCATTGACACCTAAAAGGGTTAAAGAAATTTTAGAGCTACGCGAAGTGGTTGAGTTGTCTACAGCAAAGTGTGCGGCTGAACGACGTACTGATGTGATGTTGAAAGAGATGCAACAGGCATTGGATGATATGAAAAACGCGATACATGCTGGTGAATCAGGTGAAGAAGCGGACTTACGTTTTCATCTATTAGTTGCTAAGGCAGCAGATAATCAATTGTTGTATGAGTTATTGCATAATATTTCTGATTTAATCCAACAAACGATGAAGGGGACTCGACATATCTACTTGTATAGTCGACAAAAGACGATGACGCGATTATTTCAAGAGCACACAGCTATTCTAGAAGCAATTGAGCATCAAGATGGTGATAGCGCCATGGAAAATATGGCTTCTCATCTTGCAGAAGTTCGTCAAACACTGATAGAACATTATATAGTAGATTAAAGTATTGAATAGATAGGTTTTAAGGGAGGTCATTTTTTGAAAATTGGCTTATATATTGCGCTTGTATGTGGTATTTTATCAGGTGCATGTATCTTTTTTAATGTGGCATTATTTCCATCATTAGTCTTTCCAGTCATTATTGGGATGATAGGGATTATTGCCACTTTATGGATATTACCGAACCCAGATATTAGTCATATGCTGAAATTGGGCGGTGTATTAATTAATATTTTCCCAGTAATTGCAGGATTGATCCAAATTCTTGGATAAATATGATCAAAGGATAGACATAAAAGATATTGATTTCTGTCTTGTACCTTTTGAAAAGCGGTTGTTTGTTAATTAATAAACACTTATAATGAACAAGATAAATATATGATGAAGGAGAATCATATGCCATGGCTGCAGAAACAAATTACTTTTGGCTAAATTGTGGTTATAACAGATGGAATCACAATGAACCGTTAGTAGGACAGACGACTGTCTTTGAATCAGGGGCACAATTTAACCCGACTCAAGGGTTTCGTGCGTTTAAACAAGCACAAGTAGGAGATAAAGTGATTTTTTATCAAGTACAAACAGACGCTGGATTGCTTGGTTGGGGTGAAATCACAAGTGTCACAACGGGTGCGCAAAATAAGATTCATGTACAGTTCAAGTTTAACGAGACATTTAAACCACTCACGACAGAATATTTAAAACGTAGTGAAGCGTTAGAATTTCGCATGAATAATATGAAAGAAACGCTTTTTAATAAAATATCATATGATGAGTTCGAACTCATTAAAGGACTTGGCACAGGTGATGTTACGATTCCACGATATTTCTTTATGGCTGAGACGGATACGTTTGAACCTGAAGCAACATATACCATTTATACGCATACACGTAATGGAATTAAACGCAATGGATACCACCACTATACGCAACTTGAGATTGGTGACCAAATCATTATTTATAATAAGTATATGAATCAATCTATTGTAGGGCGTGCAGAAGTGTCACATCATATACATACGCGTCCACCTGAAGCGGGTAGAACAAATAGTACAGCTATTGAAATACGTTATTTAGAAGATATTCATCCAATCAGTTTGATGACATTGAATAAGCATCCAAAACTTAAAAATCTGTATTTCTTACAAGAGAATGCTAAGCAAGCCATTGCAAGCTTAACACCAACGCAGTATCATGCGATGATGGAAATGAGTGAGAATGATGGCTTAAAAGGACAATTTGAGGCAGTGAAATCAGACTATGAATTGCCTAAGGAAGAAGATGTAAAGCCGTTTATTCTATTATTAGCTGACGACAAGGCTGAAGGACTAAAAGCGGCAGCATCACTTGTTGAGAAAGCAAATGCGACCCCTGTCATGACGGTGGGACATCCTGACTTTATGGAAGAAATGTTATACGGTAGATATTTACCGAATGAAGCGGGTGCACTCTATTATCGTGAAGGATTTATTACGGAATTGATGCCGAAGACGGATCGTCAATATTTGGTGATTGATCAATTTGAACGTATTGATCCGGATATATTCCAGACGTTCATCAATGTATTAGAAGGTTATGAAATGACATTACCACGTTATCAAAAAGATGGCAGTATGGTGAAATGGAGTCGTGAGAAAGATTCATTCTACCGCTTCAACCCAAACTGGCATATCGTGGGCGTGACTTATTTAACACCGCAAGAAGTAAAAGAAAAATATTCGACACAAATGCTAAAATACACACGTATTATTCAAGCCAAAAAATAATAGCAGACATATAGAAGTGGCGTTTTTTGAGTGATCAAGCGTCACTTCTTTTTTATACATTGATTAAAAATATTCAAAAAATTCTTGCGGGTCAATTAGAGTCATAGTATGATATTTGTAATCGCTTACATTTTAAGTGAAGGGGAGAGGTTAAAATTGAATATGAATAAACAACGCATTAAGAGAGATATTAATGTTTGGTATGCATTATTAACACTCGGCATCATGATTGGTGCCATGCTGTTTACAGTCGTTAAGCTAGAGCAGGCACCACACATTCCATTACTTATCGGAACAATGGTGGCGATCATTATTACGATGTGTCACGGTTATGAATGGGATGAAGTGGAAGAGATGATGTATAAGGGAATCAAACACGCTTTGCCGGCCGTGGTCATCATCATGCTTGTCGGTTTAATTATTGGTGCTTGGATAGGCAGTGGTATTGTTGCTGCTATGATTTATTACGGTCTTAAGCTGATTTCGCCAACCTATTTCTTAGCAGTTGTTGTTGTAATCTGTGGTATCGTCGCATTAGCTATCGGTAGTTCATGGTCAACAATGGCAACAGTAGGGGTTGCTTCGATGGGGATTGGTATCAGTATGGGATTATCACCAGGTATGGTAGCAGGTGCTGTTATTTCGGGGTCATATTTCGGTGATAAGATGAGTCCGTTGTCTGATACAACGAACTTAGCTTCCGGATTAACCAATGTCGATTTATTCGATCATATCAAGCATATGTTTTATACAACGATTCCTGGACTGGTCATTAGTTTAATTGCCTTTTTTATATTAGGACAAATGTACGGCAGTGATCACTTAAATCAAGGGCGTATTGATACCATTATGAATGCGATTAATGACTCATTTTTAATCACACCATGGTTATTAGTTGTACCATTAATTGTCATCATTGCAGTTGCGATGAAAGTACCTGCGATTCCAGCTATCGTATTAGGTGTCATTCTTGGCTTCTTTACACAAATATTTGTGCAAGGTGATTCATTAGCAACAGCAGTACAATCATTGCAAACGGGTTATGTTTTAGAGTCTGGTAACGATACGATTGATGAGTTATTCAACCGTGGTGGTTTAGAGTCTATGTTCTACACAATATCATTGACACTCGTTGCTATGACATTCGGTGGACTTCTAGAATATTCAGGTATGTTAAAAGCATTGATTGCTGTTATTTTGAAGTTTGCAAAGAATACAGGTACATTGATTGCCTCTGTTATTGTTTCATGTTTTGGAACAAACTTGTCATGTTCAGAGCAATATATTTCGATTATCGTACCATCACGTATGTATGTTTCAACATTTATAGACAAGGGATTACATCCGAAAAACTTATCTCGTGCACTTGAAGATGGTGGAACGTTAACATCTGTCTTTGTACCTTGGAATACATGTGGTGTGTTTATTTTAACAACATTAAATGTTCATGTGATAGAGTATGCACCATTTGCCATTTTAAATTATGTTGTACCTATCATTTCAATTATTTATGGCTTTATTGGCTTCAAGATTATTCAATTAACAAAAGAAGAAAAGGCTTATTTCCAACAGCAACAAGCCGTAGAATAACATATAAAGTAGATAAGGTTGCGTTATGTTCAATCTGTATTTTAGGAACTCAAATAGGGGGTCTTAGGGTTGGATTTTTAACTTAACCTTGTCTACTTTTTCTTTTCAAGTGCTATCAATTTCTATCCTGTATCTGAAACGTTACAATGAAGATGAGGTGATAAAGATGCCAATTATTTATTATGATCATCAGTGTGTTTATTGTTATAACTATGCGATATGGCTTATTCGACATGGATTACCACGTAGTTATCAATTTGCACCGCTTAAAGGTAATGTTGGTCAAGGATTAGAAGGGAAACATGTAGGTGTTACGACAAGAAACAGTGTCGTATTACAACGTGGAGAAGAACTCACTTTTGAATCAACAGCGATCGTCCATATGTTACGTGCATTAGGTGGCTATAAATGGCTCGCACTTTTATTATGGAGTGTCCCGAAACCGCTTCGTAACTTAGGGTATCGTACCTTTGCGAGTAATCGAGACAAGTTATGGTCAACGACATGGGCAACACCAACTGAAGAAGAAAAAACATTTTTCATAGAATAGTGAGGAAGAAGCAGAATGGCACATAAGATTATTATCATTGGGAGTGCGTCTATGGATTTAACGGTTCAAACGCAAATGATACCAGAACAAGGAGAAACTGTATTAGGAGAAAATTTATTGATGGCGCCTGGTGGAAAAGGCGCGAATCAAGCAGTATCTGCTGCCCGATTAAAGCGTGATCAAGATGTCTATATGATTGGAGCTGTAGGAGACGACGCCTTTGGCAAACAAATATTGGATAACTTACAGCAACATTGCGTCAATACACAATATATGCAAACGGTTGAAGGGGAACATTCTGGAACGGCTCATATTACGTTATTTGAGCAAGATAATCGTATCATTGTTGTACCTGCGGCGAATAATACGATTCTGCCTGAAGTGGTATTACCGATATTACAACAATTTGAACCAGGTGACTTTATCATGATGCAACAAGAGATACCAGAGGAGACCGTTGAAGCTGTGATAGAAGAAGCGGCATTACTTGGTTTGAAAGTTATTTTAAATCCGGCGCCTTATCGACCATTGGATAAGAAGTTACTTGATAAAGTTGCATATTTAACACCCAATGAAAGTGAATGTCGACAGCTGTTTGATGAATCGATGGACGATGCATTAGCGCAACATCCGAATCAACTTATCGTAACACTGGGTGCAGAAGGTGCAGTGTATTTTGATGAGACACGACAAACAGTGCCTGCTTACCCATGTGAAGTCGTTGATACGACAGGTGCCGGTGATACATTTAATGGCGCGCTTGCGGTGGCACTAAGTGAGGGACAATCACTTGAAACAGCAATTCAGTTTGCGAATAGTGCATCTAGCTTTGCGGTAACAGCATTAGGTGCACAAGGTGGTATTCCGACACGTGAAGAGGTTGATGAAGCACTGAATAAATAATAAAAATTCCCCACAATCATGGTTGAATCACCATTGTTGTGGGGATAAGCTTTTTATAAAGATAAATTATTCAGCAATTTCAAGTGCAACTTCCATCATTTGTGTAAATGAGTTTTGACGTTCTTCAGGTGTTGTTGCTTCGTCGCGTAATAAATGGTCAGAAACTGTGAAGATTCCTAACGCTTTTTTACCAGCTTTGATCGCATTTAAGTAAAGACCTGCTGATTCCATTTCTACACCTAGGATACCCATATCAATCCATTTTTGGTTGAAGTCAGCATTTGCATTATAGAATGTGTCTGAAGATAACACATTCCCAACATGTGTACGTGCACCAATGGCATCCGCTTTTTCTTTCGCTTTAACGATTAAGTCAAAATCACCAAGTGGTGCGAAGTTGCCTGGAATTTGGTATTGATCTACAAAGTTTGAATTTGTTGATGCGCCTTGAGCAATGATGATGTCATAAAGTTGAATGTCTTCTTGCATTGCGCCACAAGAACCGATACGGATAATTGTGTCTACATCGAAAAAGTTATATAACTCATATGAATAGATACCGATACTTGGAATCCCCATACCAGAACCCATCACTGAAACTTCTTTCCCTTTGTATGTGCCTGTGTAGCCAAACATATTACGCACGTCATTGAACTGTTCTACATTTTCTAAGAAGTTATCCGCAATATATTTTGCACGTAATGGATCGCCTGGCATTAATACCGTTTTAGCAATTTTTGTTCCGTTTGGTTGAATATGTGGTGTACCTTGTGTCATAACAAACAGCTCCTTGAATAATTTGATTTTATTGGATTACCTTAAAGATAACAGACCTGTCCCTAAATGTCGATTAGAGTTACTATTCGTCTATTGAACAAGGAATGAAACACATAGACAGTTATGTGATTGAATGCTAAGAGCTATATTCACAACTTTGTTAGGTGCTTAATCAAAATATTTACGATTTACAACTCGAAATATTTATCAAATGAAATATAATCAGATATAATAGAATAGAAAAGGCTTACAAAATAAATAAGGAAAAGACATAATCATTTTGTATTCTAGGAAACTGATTGTCAGTGTTTAAGGAACAGAATTCTAAATGCTTCTTTATATAATCTGGATACATGAGACTCCTAAGCGTAATATTTTCAACAGGCCTGTCACGATTCCAACATAATCCAAATGTGATTGTGTTTGTCGTATGGTTCTGTTCAAATACGATGCACATTTGTCTTAACCTTGTTTAAATGTAAAAGAGAGAAGAGGAGAATAATCATGAGAATGGTAGACATTATCGCAAAAAAAAGAGACGGACATGCTTTAACAACGGAAGAGATTAAGTTTTTTGTGAATGGATATACGAATGGTGATATTCCGGATTATCAAATGTCAAGTTTAGCAATGGCAATTTTCTTCCAAGATATGACAGATGAGGAACGTGCAGATTTAACAATGGCAATGGTTGAATCAGGTGATCAAATTGATCTGTCAGATATTAATGGTATCAAAGTAGACAAGCACTCAACAGGTGGTGTAGGTGATACAACAACACTTGTACTTGCACCTTTAGTAGCAGCATTAGATATTCCAGTTGCTAAGATGAGTGGACGTGGCTTAGGTCACACAGGTGGTACGATTGACAAATTAGAAGCAGTTGAAGGCTTCCACGTTGAGATTTCTGAAGATGAGTTTATTAAGTTAGTAAACGAAGATCATCTAGCAGTTATCGGTCAAACAGGTAACTTAACACCTGCGGATAAGAAAATTTATGCGCTACGTGATGTAACAGGTACGGTTAACTCAATTCCGTTAATTGCATCTTCTATTATGAGTAAGAAGATTGCTGCCGGTGCAGATGCGATTGTATTAGATGTTAAAACAGGTAACGGTGCATTCATGAAAACAGTTGAAGATGCAGAACAGTTAGCAAATGCTATGGTAAAAATTGGTAACCAAGTTGGCCGTAACACAATGGCGATTATTTCTGACATGAGTCAACCACTTGGTCGTGCCATTGGTAATGCACTTGAATTAAAAGAAGCGATTGACACATTAAAAGGTGAAGGACCAGAAGACTTAACAGAATTAGTCTTAACACTTGGTTCACAAATGGTCGTATTAGCTGAAAAAGCTGAGACTTTAGATGAAGCACGCGAAATGTTAAAAGGCGTGATCAATAATGGTAAAGCACTTGAGAAATTCAAAGTGTTCTTAAGCAATCAAGGTGGCGATGCATCTGTAGTGGATGATCCATCTAAGTTACCAACAGCACAATACACATTTGAATTACCAGCAAAACAATCTGGTGTTGTATCTGAAATGATCGCAAATGAAATTGGTATTGCGTCTATGATGTTAGGTGCAGGTCGTCAAACAAAAGAAGATACGATTGACTTAGCTGTTGGTCTTGTATTAAACAAAAAAGTCGGTGACAAAGTTGAAGAGGGCGAGTCACTCTTAACCATTTATGCGAACCAAGAAGATGTTGAACAAGTGAAAGAAAAATTATATGATAATATCACAATTAGTGATCATGGAGAAACACCTACATTGATTCACGAGATTATTACGAAATAAAGGATTGAGTATCATGAAATGGATAAGTCGACAACTGTTAGCAATCTTATTTACGGGAGCGGGATATTTACACTTTAAGAGAGAACGTAATTTCAGAAATATTGTACCGCACTATTTACCGTTCAAAAAAGAGATTGTTTGGATAACAGGTGTGATGGAATTGATCTTTGGTATTGGCTTAGCTATAAGAAAACCTGGCTACTGGTTTAAACATGCAATCATTGCATTTTTATGGGCGGTACTTCCAGCAAATATTTATATGGCACGTCATAAACTACCATTGGGTGATAAAGAATTACCTCAATCTGTTTTATATGGTCGACTCCCATTACAATTTGTCTTAATGACATGGATACGAAAACTATAATGATATAAAAAACACGGATGCACATGCACCCGTGTTTTTTTATGATTTTTAACCTATCCCTCACCAAAGACATCGTGCCATTGATCACGTTTATCTAAAAAGGCTTGAGCAATTTCTTTTGCGCCTTCTAATGAGTGAGAAGCTGCCCAACCACATTGTACTTCGTTGCATGCGGGTACTTCTGTGGCATTAAGGACATCTTGAACTGTCTTTTCAATAATGTTTAACACATCTTCATAATCGTCATGGTTGATGAATGATACATAAAAACCAGTTTGGCATCCCATAGGGCTTAAATCTACCACTTTGTCTGAATGGTTACGAATATTTTCGGCCATCAAATGTTCTAATGAGTGGAGCCCAGGCATCTCCATGTGCTCTTTGTTTGGTTGCTTAAAGCGAATATCATATTTATGAATTTCATCCCCGTTGTTACCTGTCATTTTACCGGCTAGGCGGATATAAGGAGCAACCACTTTTGTATGATCTAAGTTAAAACTTTCAACATTCATTTTTGGCATCGTCATAACGCCTCCTTTTTAGTTTATGGTTATTTTATCATATTCATTAAAAAGTGACAGGGGTGTGAATTGAATAATCTAACCATTTACCTGTACCTCCTTTGTTTAAAGGTTGAGAGTAGCGGGTATTATTAATTTTGTAAAGATTTTAGAAAATATTGAAAAAATAGCATGACAAATGGTAACAAATCCGATAGAATGAGTAATAATTAAATATAATTTATCAAGAGTGGTGGAGGGAATTGGCCCAGTGAAACCCTGCAACCTCATCGGAGACGATAAAGGTGCTAAATCCAACAGCAACATGGCTGACAGATAAATGACGTGGACAAGATATTATCAACTTTGTACATATCGCACTTGATAAATAGAGCGTTATTACAAAGTTGATATTTTTTTGAAAGGAGCTTTTTTCATTGATTACAGTAAAACAACAGATCCTAGACTATATAGATAACCATAGGCTGAATTATTTGGACATGAGTCATCAAATACATGAACGCCCAGAATTAGGCAATGAAGAATTATTTGCTTCACGATTATTAATTGATCATTTAAAGCAACATGATTTTGAAGTAACACGAGATATCGCTGGTCATGCGACAGGCTTTATCGCAACTTACCAATCTGAGAAACCAGGCCCAAGAATTGGCTTTTTAGCTGAGTATGATGCATTACCAGGTCTTGGTCACGCTTGTGGTCACAATATTATTGGGACAGCGAGTGTGTTAGCGGGTATCGCTTTAAAACAAGTGGTCGATGAGATTGGTGGTACAGTCGTAGTGTATGGTTGTCCAGCAGAAGAAGGTGGCGAAAATGGCTCTGCAAAAGCATCTTATGTGAAAGAAGGACTCATTGATGTTGATGTGGCATTAATGATTCATCCGGGTAATGAAACCTATCCAACGATTCATACATTAGCCGTTGATGTATTAGATATAAAATTCTTCGGACGTAGTGCACATGCTTCAGAAAATGCATATGAAGCACGCAATGCGCTAGATGCAATGCTCAGTTTCTTTAATGGTGTGGCACAATTACGTCAACATATTCAACCTTCTGAACGTGTTCATGGCGTGATATTAGATGGTGGTAAGGCTGCGAATATTATTCCTGACTTTACTCATGCGCGTTTCTATACAAGGGGGACAACGCGTAAGTCCTTGGACATCTTAACGGAGCGTGTGCATGACATTGCTAAAGGGGCGGCATTACAAACAGGCTGTAATTACGAATTTGGTCCAATTCAAAATGGTGTAAATGAGTTTATTAAATCTCCATTATTAGATAAATTATTCGAAAAGTATGCCACAGAACTTGGAGAAGAAGTCAGTCACGATGACTTTGGATTTGGTTCAACAGATACAGGTAACGTGAGTCATGTCGTGCCTACGATTCATCCTCATGTAAAAATAGGACCTCGTAGTTTAGTGGGACACACACATCGTTTTAGAGAAGCAGCAGCAAGTCCAATGGGCGACAAGGCGTTAATTAAAGGGGCAAAAATTATTGCGTTGATGGGCGCGAAGTTAATTCAAGATCCAGCGCAACTCGAGAAAATACAACAAGAACATCAATTGTTAAGGGAGCATTTATTATGACCAATGTAAAAAATAGTCATTCATATTTAACAATGGCTGAGTTGTATTCTAATGATGTCGTATACTCATCTCGACCTTCATATATTTCTAATCCATGGTTAGAACCAGATGAACACCAATCAAACTTCTTGTCAGCGAGAGAACTGCTCATCGCTAACATGCCAGTCATCGTACACGAAGCAAGTGTGACAGATAAGTTAGCACAATTATTTGAATTGGTTCATCGCAGTATTCCAGATAATTTATATTATTTTAAAGACCAATCTTCATATGAGTCACTATTACAACGTTTAACCTTAGAAGAAGACCGAAAAATTTATTTCCAATATGTGCATGGTGAAGATATTGTACCAGCAGATAAGTATGCGATGAATAAGCAAACGTTTATTGATTTGAACAATAAATCCAAAATACCAGAATGGACTAATGGTAAGTATTTACCAAAGCGTGAAGTCGTGCCATTTAAAGCGTTTGAAGATGCGGTACGTGAATGGGAACTACCCGTTGTCATTAAGCCGGGTGATGATCTACCGACAGCCGGTGGATATGGTGTCATGATTTGCTATACGCAAGAAGAACTTGAAAAGGCAATTGAACGTGTGAAAAAGGCTGAAGCAGCTACGGACACATTGATTATTGAACAGTGCATTGATGTGGTGGATAATTATTGCGTGCAGTTTGCCAAACATCCAGACAAAGGTATTCTTTATCTTGGAGCGGCAAAACAATTGACGAATGCGTATGGTTTTTATCAAGGAAATATCAACGCACAACATGTACCACAAACGGTCATTGATGCAGGACGTGCATTGATGGAAAGAGCAGTTGAAGAAGGCTTTATCGGTGTGGCAGGATTTGATTTGTTGGAAGACGCAGATGGTGAAGTATATGCGATTGATTTAAACTATCGACAAAATGGCTCTACAAGTATGTTGTTATTGGCTGATTGTTTAGAAGGTGACTATCATAAGTTTTACAGCTATGTCGCAAATGGAGATAATGAGCGTTTTCATGAAGCAATTAAAACATTCATTAAAAAAGGTGTTCTTTTCCCATTATCATACTATGATGGTGACTGGTATACAGATCAACATGTAGATTCACGTTTTGGTTGTATTTGGCATGCAGAAAGTGAAGCGGATATTGAAGAATATGAACAGGAATTTCTGGAGGCAGCAGGACTTAAGAACTAACGAGTATGTCATTATGTTGAGTAGATAGAAATGCCGGCTGAATTGTGGATGTACTTTTCATCATTTCGTCCTGTCAGTGTTCGAGCAACAGGGGTTACGGCAGAATTTTGCAATTCGATAAAATCCAAAAGTGATTCTACCTTGTTGTTTCGATACTGCTCAAACCCAAAGTGCGCCTCTCACAATCTCGTGCTGTCAGTGTTCGATAAGCAGAATTCTCAGCAGAACTTCACAGTTCTTCAAAATCTGAGAAACGATTTTGATCGCTGCTTGAGTTCTGTTCAAATTCTAAGCGCTTCTCTTACAACCTCGTTCACCTATGTTATCTGTATAAAGTATGTTATAGTCTAACTAAATAGGGACGTCATCAAGCTATCGTTTTTTTATTTAGATAGCTACATCGTTGGAGTGATGAAAGAAGACTTCGACACATTGACGGAATCATCGGTGTCATTTATAGTCGATGATGAGAATTTACAAGTGGAGGGCTATCGCATGACTTATAAAAGCGAACGTTTTTATAAAGACATCTTAACGAACGAACAGTTTTTTATCGCAGTTAAAGACAAAAAAATCATTAAGCATACGTATCGAGATCGTCCGTACTTCTGTTTTTGGACACGTGAATCATTTGCAACAGAGTACTTAGAGAAGTTTGATGTGGCTTACGATAAAATTATCACAATGGATATCGATCGTTTTGCAACGTACGAGTTAGATGAAATGTTCGATCAAGAAGATGAAGCTTTAGTAAATGTAACAGATAAGGCGGCTGGGCATGAGATTAAAATCGTAGAAGCTGTCAATGATATTATGACGGATTTGGATAATATTCGTATTCGTGAATTTGTTCAAGACGTCGCAAAATCAGATACTGTTTATGGTTTAACACAAAAAGGAATGAAGCATTTTGCGGTTGTTTATGATGAGAATGACAACTTTGAACAATCACACTTCATGCCTGTATGGAGTTTGAGTAAACGTGCTGAAAGAGTCGCTGAAGAAGACTTTGAATCATTTGAATTAATTGATGTAGAAGGCGAAGTGTTTGCGGAGTGGCTTGATGAGTTACGCGATGACAATCGTTACGTAGCCATTGATGTGAAACCAGGTGTTGTCGGCACAATTGTTTCAGCTCAAAAATTAGCAAATGAACTAACGTTTTAAATAATAAAAAGTGGGAAAACGACCTTATCAAAAGGTATGTTTTCCCACTTTTTTATAGATATAATGTTCCGAGTGCACCTGAAAATGCACCATTATCTAAATAGTGTGGTTTGAAGCCACGTAAAATCGTATAGTCTGTCACAACTTGTTGAAGTAATGGATTGTTATGGAATGATGACCCGATATATACGACATCTTCAGCTGCATGTTCACGTGCAACGTGGATTGAAACGGTTGTCACACTTTCACCTACAACGCCCATTACAGAGGCAAGCTTATCGGCATCTGTAAAAGTTTTATCCAAGTTATGGAGGACATGTCCAAAGTTTGCGGCAGTTAATTCACCTGAAATCGGTGGCGTATCATTTTTATAGATATGTTTTACTTTTAAATCAATAATATCTCGATCTCCATCTTGAGCAAGATTTGTTAAAGTTTCATAGTCATCAATTTCAGTGAGGAGATAACCTAAACCACGAATCATGCCACCACCTGTACCAATACCACCAACACGTTGTTGACCTGAAGCATCAGACAAGTGAATAGATGTGCCTGTTCCTACATTTGTGAAAATATAGCGATCAAGTTGTGTTCCTTGTTCTTTTAGTAAAATTTGTATGCCCTTTGCAGCAGCATCAAATTCGATATAGGTTTTGGCATCACAGTTTAGCATGTCATGTAACATTTTTGCCTTACCACCTGTGATATGGATATCTTCGCATGGTTGGTCATTGAGCCATGCTGCAACTTCTTCTAGTTGTGTAGACAGATAAGTTTGGTACTTGCGCTGGTCATCTTGTTCAATGACCATTTTGATCAATGTCCCACCCGCATCAATACCGATTCGCATTAAGCGTCACCTCTTTATTTATATTTACATATACATATTAAATGAATTTGTTGTAAATGGATAGTATCAATTACTCTGATGTTATACCTTTTGCAATGGAAGTAATAAATGTATCAATATCTAAATTTTGCGAGCATCAATACGATGAAGTCAGAGACTAAATTGGCTATAATATTTTCATCTTCTGTTTTTATAATGTTATGTTTAACGGTTTTTAATGGCATTGTAACTATGTATAGTATTATTAGCCTAAATATTTTCAATAGGAATATTCCAGAACTAGCAGCATTTAACCTTATTAATTTGTTATTTCCTTATTTAGTGTGGGTTGTTTTATATATAGTGTCGAAATTAACTCTAAAATCATCGATAATATGGGTTATCTTAGTGGATATCGTTAATTTAGCAATAGATTTACTTGTTATTCAATTAGTAGAAGTACTAAAAACTCTTATGTTAGGGGTAGGTACTCTTAAACAAAATTAAAGATATGTTGAACTTTGTTAAAAATATGTTAACATGTCATTGTAAAAGTTAAAGGAGATTATAATTGATGACTGATAAAAAAATACCGGAATGGTTATTGTCTCTTGAAAATGAAGACATAGAATTTATTAAACAATTCATTCTTTCATCTGGTTCATTAAAAGATATAGCAAAATTTTATGGAGTATCTTATCCTACAGTTCGTTTAAGATTGAATAATTTAATTCAAAAATTAAATATTGTGGATCGACAAAATGAAAGTGATTTTGTTAAATATATTAAACATCTAGCTATTGAAGATAAAATATCTCTGTCGGATGCTAAGAAAATCATTGATCTATACAATACTGAAAAGAAAGGTTAAATTTAAATGAATGAAATAATAACTATAGTTATACTTATTATTATGTTAGCAACACAGTATTATCTTTCGTCTTCAACTAATAAATACCTAGGTCTAATAATTCCTATTGTTTTTAGTGGATTTGTTATATTTATGTTGGTTACTGATAGGTTAGGGATAATAACATCATTAGTTCTCTTGGTATTAGGTCTAATATTTTTATTAGAGCAATGGTATAAAGGTCAAAAAAATAACAAGAGGAAAATGAATAAAGAACTTACAAAAATGAAAAGCAAAGATTTATAAAAAAAAACAAAAGGGGTTGAGACATAATAAATTGTACTCTGGGGAACCAATAAACGGTGTCCCAACCTCTTTTGTTTCTCCTTTTTCTGATTAGCAAAAGATTTTAATTAGTAGAAATTGAGTATGTTTAAATACACCTCAAAATTAGATTTATTAATCTAATTTTGAGGTGTATTTTTATGGTTCTCTGTCAAATAGAATTAGAAAATGTTGAACAGTTCTGTTGTAGTGCTCCTATGAGGGTAATTAGATATGTGGCGAACAATAATAAGGTGTAGGCATTTATCAATCAACTTCTACACGCAATTCGATAAAATCAAAAAACAATTTTTCTTATTGCTCCGATTCTGTTCGAATTCTAAGCTTTTCTCTCACAACCTCGTAATGTCAGTGTTCAAGAAGCAGAATTCTCAACAGAACTTCACAGCTCTTCAAAATCTGTGAATAGATTTTGATCGCTGCTCTAGTTCTGTTCGAATTCTAAACGCTTCTCTCACAACCTCGTTACTACATTTCTTTGTTTTTTTCGCGTTCTTCAATGGTTTTAGAGAAGTCTTTTTCATCTTCAATGTGTGTCATTTGGAAATGTTCCGTCGGTTCACGATGTAGTGCACGCATTAAAGAGAAAATCATTAGCAATAGAATAATTGAGAAAGGTAATCCTGTTACTACAGACGCGGTTTGTAAACTTGTGAGTCCACCGGCAACAGTAAGTGCTAGTGAAATACCACCAATTAAAAGCCCCCATACAAGTTTGTGTTTACGCTTAGGGTTTTCCACACCGCCCGTTGCCATACCTGAAACGATATGTGTTGTAGAGTCGGCGCTCGTCACGATAAATGTGAAAATCAAGATAATCGCTAAGCCGCTTGTTACTTCATATAAAGGGAAGTTACGTAATAATTCAAACAGTGCGACTGTATAATCTTTGTCGACAACTTGTGCGATATTTGAATTTTTGTGTAGTGCCCAGTTAATGGCTGTTCCACCAAAGCCTGCAATCCATGTGAATGAGATTAATGGTGGGATAATAAGTACACCCACAACAAACTCACGAATGGTACGACCACGAGAAACACGTGCGACGAAACCACCAATGAATGGCGACCAAGAGATAACCCAAGCCCAATAGAAGACTGTCCACTGTTGAATCCAACTGTTATCGCCAGTATACGGATCAATACGAAGACTATAAGTGACAAAGTGAGAAATATAATCTCCAATAGATACAGTAAATGTTTCAACAATAAAACGTAAATCACCAAAAATAAAGATAAAGATGAGTAATGCTGCACCGATAATGATATTTAAATTACTCAACCATTTTACACCACGTTCAATACCGGTTAATGCAGAACTTAAAAAGATACCTGTCATAAGTACTGTTATCACAATGAGTGTAATGGTGTTGTTCGGAACATGAAAGACATGATTTAAGCCACCTGCAATTTGTAAAATACCTAAACCGATAGAAGTGGCAATCCCCATCACTGTAGCAATAATCGCAAGGATATCAATCACATTTCGGTATGGTCGGCGATAGGTTTCCCCGAATACGGGTTCCATTGCGGTAGAAATAAGACCGTCACGCTGTTTTCGGAATTGGAAGTACGCAACAATTAAACCACTCATGGCAAAAATAGACCATTGTGAAATACCCCAGTGGAAGAAGGTATATCCCATTGCTAAGCGAGCAGATTCAACGGATTCTCCTTTGACACTATTTGGAAATGGAGAGTGTAAATAATGTGTTAATGGTTCGGCAACACCCCAGAACACAATCCCAACACCAAGACCTGCAGAGAACAACATGCCAATCCATGAAATAAATGAGAATTCCGGTTCTCCATCATCGGGTCCTAATTTAAATCGGCCGTAACGTGAAGCGGCAAGGAAAATTAAAAAGATATCTAAGACAAATACAATAATGAGGAAAAGCCATCCAAAATTAATGGATAAAAAGTCATAAACATGTTGCGCATAGTTACCAAAGCCTTTTGGGAAGACGGCAGCTATGAGCGTCATAAGTAAGATAATAGAGAAAGCGACAGTATAAACAATATTACGATGCTTTTTCTTTTTTGATAATGATTGTTTCATAGTTTCCCCTTTCAAATTTAAAAAAATCATAGAGATAAGACATCGTTTATTGATACTTTAGGCATTTTAAAAATGATGTACCAAAAGTATGATTTCTGACATAACTGGCACAATATGAGTAAATTGTAAAATGATTTATGATATATCATGCAGTATGTTGAAATTTTAAATAATTTGTCCAACCCCAATGTGCGTTTACTTATTATAGGTGTGAAAAAATACCATTTTGCGTTTTAATGATACCAAAATAGTGTATGATATCAATAAAGTATAACCTTAAAAAGGATGGGTATTTTTATGACAAAAAGTAAGCGCTTTGATGATATTACTATACAATCTTATGACAAGCAATACCGTGATGCGTTAGAGAACTTTGAACTAAGCGAAAGGCAACGCATCTATTCATCTTTACCCTTAGAAGTTCTCGATGAAGCACTTAACGATGAAAATCGTGTTGCGAATGTTGTTTTGAACACACAGCAAGAAGTGATTGGTTTCTTTGTGCTACATAAGCATTACCAACATGAAGGTTATGATACACCGGAAGAGGTCGTCTATGTACGTTCGCTTTCAATTAATGAACGCTATCAAGGACATGGGTATGGTACAAAAATGATGATGATATTGCCGCAATATGTACAGGAAGTCTTTCCTAAGTTTAATCATCTTTATCTCGTTGTTGATGCTGAAAATGCAGCAGCATGGAACTTATATGAACGTGCAGGGTTTATGCATGCTGCAACAAAAGAGGAAGGACCTATTGGAAAAGAACGCTTATATTATTTAGATTTAGATGCGAAATACGTATCTTCGCTTAAGCTACAATATCATGAGAGTGACCTAGAAAGTCCTATTGATGTGGTAGATCTGATGTTGAATGGAACCAAAGTTGGATTTATTGCGCTAGAACAATTTGAACACCGCTTAATTATTCGTTCTGTCTATGTTAATGAATCACACCAATCTACAGGTGTTGCACAAAATGCACTGCGACAGTTGGCAACGTATGTTAGAAAAAACTTTGAAGATATTAAGGTAATAGAAGTGACATTATTTGGTCCAAATCATCAATTAAAACCATTATTTGAGAAGAGTAACTTTGTTGAGACATTGGTAGCGGATGATTACCGCACATTTGAGAAGTATATTAATTACTAAAAAATAGGATGAATGATATTTAAACGAGTATTTATCAATGAAATGGTATGTTTTATCTACACAATGATAAAATCCAGTTTTTTAATAAAATTTTTGATATAGTTGTATTTAATGTGAATCTGATTTTTGATAGATTTTATTATGCTGAGAACTACTCATATATTAATTAAATTCGACTATTAAGGAGATTTGAAATGTTAAAAGGTGTTATAGATAGATTGAAAAAATCATGCATTAAACTTATTTTTCAAGTTGTTTCTTTAAAGCAAAATAAGAAATTAGTGTATTTTGAAAGCTTTCATGGCAAACAATATAGTGATAATCCGAGAGCATTGTATGAATATTTAAAACAAAATACAGATTATAAGCTTATTTGGGGTGTGAAAAAAGGCTATGAATCAGTATTTAAGCAACATGGGGTACCATATGTGACGCGTTTTTCAATAAAGTGGTTTTTAACAATGCCACGCGCCAAGTATTGGATGATTAATACAAGATTACCGCAATGGTTCTATAAATCTTCAAAAACAACATATTTACAAACTTGGCACGGTACACCATTGAAACGTTTGGGCTTAGATATTGAAGAGGTACAAATGCCAGGTACCAATACAATGAAATATAAGCAAAATATTGTTAATGAGAGTAAACGTTGGGATTATTTGATTTCTCCTAACAGATACTCAACTGAAAACTTTGAACGTGCTTTTCAAGTAGATCGTTCTAAGATTATTGAAACCGGATATCCAAGAAATGATAAATTGGTTAATGAACAGCATAACACTTCATATATTCAGCGTATTAAAGATGAGTTGAATATACCTGCTGATAAAAAAGTCATTATGTATGCACCGACATGGCGAGATGATAAATTTATAAAACAAGGATCATATGAATTAAATTTAAATTTTGATATTGAGAAGTTGAGACAACATTTGAGTGATGAATATGTTATTTTATTAAGAATGCACTACTTGGTTGTTACAAGAGTTGAAGAAAATGATAGTTTTGTCATTGATGTTTCAGACTATAAAGATATCGCTGAATTATATTTGATCAGTGACATATTGATAACTGATTATTCGTCAGTCATGTTTGACTTTGGTGTGTTAAAAAGACCTCAAATATTTTATGCTTATGATTTGGAAGATTATGATAGCCGATTGCGAGGCTTCTATATGGACTATCAAAACAATTTGCCGGGTCCAATTATTCAAAATGAAGAAGATTTAATTCACTTATTGAAGAGTGGCGAGGATCTTAAGAAGAACTATATGGAACCATTAGAACAATTCTATGAAACATATTGTTCTCTTGAAACTGGAGATGCTTCGAAAAAAGTGATTGATAGAATCATGATGTAGGAATATGAGGTTTTTGAGAAGTGTCACTTTGATGAGAGTGAGTGCTAAGATATCATAAAATTGAGCGCTAGGAAATCGAATGTCAATATTTAAGAAGTAGGCGTTTTGTCATAATGGGGAATCGATTTTGATCACTGTTCGAGTCCTGTTCCAATTTTAAGCACTTCTCTCACAACCTCGTACATTCGAGAAGTAAATGAATGACTAAAAAAGAAAAATAAAAAGAACTTTGTAAAACATTGCGAAAAGCGCTACAGTCATTTATAATCTATTTTTGTTATAGTTAATTATAGGAAAGGTTGAGAGGCTATTGTTAGAGTTTCTAAAGCTATAGCCGCAACCTAAGTTACAAAATAGATACACGAAATAAACGCGAATCTTTGAAAGGAAGATATGCTGATGAAATTACAAGATTACACACAAGAAATGATGGACGAAAAGTCATTTATCGATATGGCTTATACATTGCTCAGCGAACAAAACGATACAATGAACCTGTACGATATTATTGATTCATTCAAACGTATTGGTCATTATGAAGATGCACAAATTGAAAACCGTGTTGTTCAATTCTACACAGATTTAAACACAGATGGTCGCTTCTTAAGCGTTGGGGACAACGTATGGGGTCTTCGTGACTGGTATTCAGTAGATGATATTGAAGAGAAAATCGCGCCAACGATTCAAAAATTTGAAATCTTGGATGAAGATGATGAAGAAGATCAAAACTTAACATTACTTGGAGAAGATGATTCTGAAGGTGATGTGAACATTCCAAATCGTACAGATGATCAAGAAGAATTAAATGATCCAGAAGATGAACACGTTGAAGATGAGATTGAAGAGTCAGACCTTGTTGTAGAAGAAGATGATGAAGAAATCGATGAAACGTATGACGATGATGAATTGGAAGATGATGACGAGTTAGAGGACGAAGAAGAACTATAATTATCGTTTAAAAAGATTGTTATCCTTTTAAAAGTCGTCATCATGGAAGCATGAAATATTGTTTAGCAGATGATTAGATGAATCATCCATGAACAATTAAGCTTTTTTACAGTATGATAAAAAATCATAATTCGTATTGGAAGTTTATTGACTTTTTGGTTCAAAGTGATAAAATTTTAGTCGGGCTCCTTTAATTAGGACGATTGAATAAACTGATACGTCAGAAGATGAATTAATTCACTTCGACAATAAATAAAGCTGTGTAAAGACATAGTAGACGTAAAAGTTCCCCCTTGCAAACGACGCATTGTGAGAGGGAGCTTTTTTATTTTTTAAATGCACCCATCATGTTGGTAGGGCGATCACATTATTGAAAACTGTTGAGGAGGATTTTTTGCATGACTAAATTTATTTTTGTAACGGGTGGCGTGGTATCTTCACTCGGTAAAGGGATTACAGCAGCATCACTTGGACGTTTGTTAAAGGACAGAGGACTTAAAGTCACAATTCAAAAGTTTGACCCTTATTTGAATGTAGACCCAGGTACTATGAGTCCATATCAACATGGCGAAGTATTCGTTACAGATGATGGTGCTGAAACAGACCTTGACTTAGGACACTATGAACGTTTTATCGACATTAATTTAAATAAATATTCTAACGTAACAGCGGGTAAAGTTTACTCACACGTTTTACAAAAAGAGCGTCGTGGTGACTACTTAGGTGGAACAGTTCAAGTTATTCCACATATCACAAATGAAATCAAATCACGTCTTTTATTAGCTGGAGAAAGTACAAATGCGGACGTTGTTATCACTGAAATTGGTGGAACAACAGGTGACATCGAATCATTACCATTTATCGAAGCCATTCGCCAAATCCGTAGTGACTTAGGACGCGAAAATGTCATGTATGTGCACTGTACGTTATTACCGTACATCAAAGCGGCAGGCGAAATGAAGACAAAACCAACACAACATAGTGTAAAAGAATTACGTGGATTAGGCATTCAACCAGACCTTATCGTTGTTCGTACGGAACATGAAATGACACAAGATTTAAAAGATAAAATTGCGTTATTCTGTGATATCGATAAGCAAAATGTGATTGAATGTCGTGACGCTGAATCATTATATGAAATCCCGTTACAATTAAGCCGTCAAGACATGGACGATATCGTGATTGATCGCTTAGGTTTAGAAGTTGAGCGTGACACGCAATTAGATGAGTGGAAACACTTATTGGATGTTGTAAATAACTTAGAAGGTAAAGTGACAATTGCTTTAGTTGGTAAATATGTTGCATTACAAGATGCATACTTATCAGTTGCTGAATCACTAAAACATGCGGGTTATCAATATATGAAAGATATTGAGATTCGTTGGATTGATTCAAGTGAAGTAACAGATGAAAATGCGGAATCATACTTCCATGATGTAGATGGTATCTTAGTACCTGGTGGATTTGGTTTCCGTGCAAGTGAAGGTAAAATTTCAGCGATTAAATATGCACGTGAAAATAAAATGCCATTTTTCGGTATTTGCTTAGGTATGCAACTTGCGACTGTTGAATATGCACGTCACGTTGTTGGTTTATCAGACGCACATTCAGCTGAGTTAGATCCAAACACGCCATATCCAGTGATTGACTTATTGCCAGAACAAAAAGATATTGAAGATCTTGGTGGTACATTAAGACTTGGTTTATATCCATGTGAAATCAAACCAGGAACATTGGCTGAAAAGATCTATGGTGAGACATCAATTCAAGAACGTCATCGTCATCGTTATGAGTTCAACAATGCATACCGTGAACGCCTAGAAGAAGCGGGTATGATTTTCTCAGGAACAAGCCCAGATGGACGTTTAGTAGAAATGGTTGAATTAGCAGATCATCCATTCTTTATCGCATGTCAATTCCACCCAGAATTCTTATCACGTCCAAACCGTCCACAACCGATCTTTAAAAACTTCATCGGTGCTTGCGTAGAACAACAAGAAAAATAATAGTGATATTTAATAAAGGCTGGACCTTCTTGAAAGAGGGGACCAGCCTTTAATATTGGTAAGATTTGTAAATTAAAAAAATAAAAATGTGTAATCGTTTACAAAAATGTTATGGATGTCATTGACAATTACTTAAACTCTCTTTAAAATCAGAATGACTTATTTTTTTATAATATAAAAAGAGAATAGAGGGGTTTTGTTCATGTTTAACTTTTTAAAACCACCAAAACCTGCACAATCAGTGGCAGATCAACATGTGGATGAAACGTATAAAAAATTACGTTTTCAAGTTTTTATGGGGATCTTCCTTGGTTATGCAGGTTATTATCTATTGCGTAAAAACTTTTCGATTGCCATGCCGTACTTGGCGGATCAAGGGTTTTCAACAACTGGATTAGGTTTTGCATTATCTGCTGTATCTATTGCATATGGTATTAGTAAGTTTGTAATGGGGACAGTCAGCGACCGAAGTAATGCCCGAACATTTTTGGTGTTGGGTTTAGTGTTAACAGCAATTGTTAACTTATTAATGGGATTTGTTCCTGCATTTACATCAGGTATTACGATTATGTTTATCATGCTCTTCCTTAATGGTTGGTTCCAAGGAATGGGATGGCCACCATCTGGCCGTGTGCTAGTTCATTGGTTTAGCGTGAGTGAGCGTGGTAGTAAGACAGCCATTTGGAACGTTGCACATAACGTCGGTGGCGGCTTAATGGCACCATTTGCAATTTTTGGTGTGTACTTAATGTCTGTACTTGGTTTTGACTATATGAAAGGATATGAAGGGATCTTCATCTTTCCAGCAATTATCGCTATGATTGTTGCAATTGTGTCATATTTCTTAATCAGAGATACACCACAATCAGTTGGGTTACCTCCGATTGAAGCATATCGTAACGACTACCCAACAAAAGATAAAACGACTTTTGAAACAGAGCTTACAACAAAAGAGATTTTATTTAAATATGTATTGAATAATAAATGGGTATGGATTATTGCTGTTGCTAACATCTTTGTTTACTTTGTACGATACGGTGTATTAGACTGGGCACCATTGTACCTAAGTGATGTAAAACATTTTGATGTTGAAGGTTCAAGTTGGGCATACTTCCTTTATGAGTGGGCAGGTATTCCAGGAACACTCTTATGTGGTTGGTTATCAGACAAAGTGTTCAAAGGTCGTCGTGGACCAGCAGGATTTATCTTCATGATTGGTGTAACAATTGCCGTTGCTGTGTACTGGTTAAACCCAGCAGGGAACCCAATTGTTGATAATCTTGCTTTAGTCACAATTGGTTTCTTAATTTATGGTCCAGTTATGCTAATTGGTTTACAAGCACTTGACTATGTACCGAAAAAAGCGGCAGGAACAGCTGCTGGATTAACAGGCTTATTCGGATACTTAGGTGGTGCCGTGATGGCGAATATCATCATGGGTATCGTTGTTGATAACTTAGGATGGGATGCAGGATTCATCTTGCTTATCATTGTAAGTGTATTAGCAACAGTGAGCTTTATCTTTACATGGAACAAACGAGGACAAGAAGTCGTTCACTAGAAAGAGGTTGTGAAAGGGCGATGATCTTTCATAATCTAATTTTATATAAAAAACAGCACTTCATGTACATTTTATGCATGAAGTGCTGTTTTTTACTATAGACCGAGGTCACGAATCATTTCGATCATTTGTGTATAAATTTCATAATAGATATAGTTCAATGCCATTAAGTGTGGCACGACAACCTTATCGTAATCCTCTGTGAAAACAAGAGGACGTGGTGTAGAAAGATCAATGAAATGTACAAGATGATCAGGAATTTCTGATGAAGTCGGTTTGTTTGTAATGACGAAAACGTCTCGATGATCATCAATAAGTTGTGATAAGTCTTTTGCCATTTCATCTGTATAATGTTCACCAAATAACAATACACGATCAGTTGAATCAAGCGCAGATAATGTATCTAATGAGTCAAGAGGGCGACTTGCTTCTAATTTCTCTTCACTAGTTAAGACATAAGATTCAAATGATTTGATATCGCCATATCCTCGTACATAAATATGACCTTCGCCGCCAATTGCTTGAATTAAACTTTGTGCTGCCATTTGTATATCAAGTGACTGTGCATCTAATCGATTAAATACACCCGTCAGTTGAGTCGTTAGCATTTTTGACACGAGATTCAGCTCCTATAAATTAATGTTCTCATTGAATATTTCATGCGTTTATTCTATAGAAATTAACAACTTTAAGCAACGACAAAAAATGGTGGCGTTTTCATTTTAGGATTTGAGATTTTTTTCACAAAAACGCCTCATTTCAAGGTGATTTCTTATGCAAGACGGGGTATAGTTTGCTATACTGTATTTATAAAAATAAGTGCAATAAGCACTCAAGGAGGAACTTACATGCCTTTAGTTTCAATGAAAGAAATGTTAATCGACGCAAAAGAAAATGGCTATGCAGTAGGTCAATATAACTTAAACAACTTAGAATTCACGCAAGCTATTTTACAAGCATCACAAGAAGAAAATGCACCAGTTATCTTAGGTGTTTCTGAAGGTGCTGGGCGTTACATGGGTGGTTTCTACACAGTTGTAAAAATGGTTGAAGGATTAATGCACGACTATGAAATTACAATCCCAGTTGCAATCCACTTAGACCACGGTTCAAGTTTCGAAAAATGTAAAGAAGCAATCGATGCTGGTTTCACATCAGTTATGATCGATGCATCACACGAACCATATGAAGATAACGTTAAAATTACGAAAAAAGTTGTTGAATATGCACACGAACGCGGTGTTTCTGTAGAAGCAGAATTAGGAACTGTTGGTGGACAAGAAGATGACGTAGTAGCAGATGGCGTAATCTATGCAGATCCAATTGAATGTCAAAACTTAGTTAAAGAAACTGGTATTGACACATTAGCACCTGCTTTAGGTTCAGTACACGGACCATACAAAGGTGAACCAAACTTAGGCTTCAAAGAAATGGAAGAAATTGGTTTATCAACTGGTTTACCATTAGTATTACATGGTGGTACTGGTATCCCAACTCACGATATCAAAAAATCTATCTCATTAGGTACTGCTAAAATCAACGTAAACACTGAAAACCAAATTGCTTCAGCTAAACGTGTTCGCGAAGTATTAGCTGCTGACACTGAAGTATACGATCCACGTAAATACTTAGGACCAGCTCGTGAAGCAATTAAAGAAACTGTTGTTGGTAAAATCCGTGAATTCGGTACATCTAACAAAGCAGACAACTTCAAAGCTTAATTAACTTATTAATTTAATCATATAAGTTTAAACATATAAGACCTGGGGAACGTATCTTTTGGATATTGTTTCTTAGGTCTTTTTTATTTGGATATATGATGAGATATAAGTATTGAAAAGTATTCGAGAAAAAGCCATCAAAAGAATGAATACAATGGTTACGCCAATCATTCTTCTAGAAATAATACATTTTGCAATTTGAAAATTTTTACATTATAATTGCCCTTAAATATGGTATTCTAGGGTTATAAGAGACTGAAAAGGAGTTCTGAAGAATGGCACAAGATGTAATTAAAATTAGAGGTGGCCAAAAGTTAAAAGGTAAGGTTGAAATCAGTGGTGCCAAAAATAGTTCGGTTGCGATTATACCAGCTGCATTAATGGCTGAAGGACCAGTGACATTAGACGGACTACCAGAAATATCAGATGTTGAAACATTAGTGAGCTTGCTTGAAGATTTAAATATAAAAACAAATTTATCTGAGGGAACATTAAAAATCGATCCTTCAGAAATAGAAAATGCCCCACTTCCTAATAATAAAGTTGAGTCATTACGTGCTTCTTATTATATGATGGGGGCAATGCTTGGCCGTTTTAATAAATGTGTAATTGGGCTTCCAGGTGGATGTCCATTAGGGCCAAGACCGATTGACCAACATATTAAAGGATTTAAGGCACTGGGTACAAAAATCGATGAGTCAGACGATACATCTATGAAACTTGAAGCGGAACGTCTTGTAGGTGCAAATATTTATTTAGATATCGTCAGTGTAGGTGCAACGATTAATATTATGTTAGCTGCGACGCGTGCGGAAGGCCAAACAATTATTGAAAATGCTGCGAAAGAACCTGAAGTGGTAGATGTAGCAAACTTTTTAAATAGTCTTGGCGCAAAAATCTCAGGTGCTGGTACAAGTACGATTAAGATTTCAGGTGTACCATATTTGTCTGGCAGTAGACATACAATTATTCCTGATCGTATTGAAGCTGGAACGTATATGTGTATTGCAGCTGCATGTGGTGAAGAAATAGTCATTGATAATATTATCCCTGAACATGTTGAGCCGTTAACTGTAAAGTTAAAAGAGTTAGGTGTTAATATTGAATCTGGCGATGATTATATGATCGTTAAAGCAACGGCACCATATAAAAATGTTGATATTAAAACACTTGTTTATCCGGGATTTGCAACGGACCTACAACAACCAATTACACCGTTATTATTCTTAGCTGATGGTCCAAGTTTTGTCACGGATACCATTTATCCAGAACGTTTCAAACATGTACCAGAACTACAGAATATGAATGCGGCAATTACTGTTGATCAAGGAACAGCAACCATTAAACCATCTCAACTTGTAGGGGCAGATGTTTATGCGAGTGATTTGCGCGCAGGTGCATGTCTCATTATTGCTGGTTTACTTGCAGAAGGTGTGACAACCATTTATAACGTTCGTCATATTTATCGCGGCTATTCAAATATCGTAGAAACATTGAAATCATTGGGTGCTGATATTTGGACAGAACAACAAGCATAAGCAATTTTAATTGTGCAATGTGAGTTCATTAAGTGAGGCGATAATCATGGAAGTTTGTCCATATATAGAAGAAACGTTTAAGATTTTAGGACGCAGTTGGAATGGGTTAATTTTACATTATTTAGACAAATGTCCTGATCAATCTGCACATTTTTCGGACATGAAACGAGATTTAAAGCCTATTACGAATCGTGCGTTATCTTTAAAACTAACTGAGTTGGCAGAGGCACAATTGCTTGTGAAAGATGTGATTTCAGAAAATCCGCCATCTGTACGTTATCAATTAACAGAGAAAGGCAAAGCTTTGGCAGAAGCCTTAGTTCCTTTAGAAGATTGGGCGCATAAACATATGGAACTTAAACAAGAAGTGCAGTAAACTGCTGATGAATATAGAGTGGTCAGATATCTTTAAATAAAGATGTCTGGCTTTTTTTAATCCATAAATAATGTGGAAATTGTATTTAAAGATAGAAACGTTTTAATTTGCGTTAAAAGGGTTATACAGTGACTATGATAAATGATGAAGAGGTGTTATATATTATGAGAAATGATACTAAGCAATATATTAATGGAGAATGGATTGAGAGTGAAAGTGGCGAAACAATCGATGTCATTAATCCAGCAACTGAAGAAGTATTTGGCAGAATCGCAAAAGGGAATCAAGCCGATGTCGATAAAGCGGTACAAGCAGCAAAAGATGTTTACGTATCGTTTCGTCATACGCCTGTCAAAGAACGTCAAGAGATGCTAGGTCGAATTGTTGAAGGATATAAAGCACGCAAACAAGACTTAATCGATGTGATGACATTAGAATTAGGATCACCAGTAACGAAGTCAGATCAGGTTCATTATGAAACAGGACTTAAGCATTTTAAAGCAGCTTATGACGCATTGGATACGTTTGAATTTGAAGAACGTCGCGGTGACAACTTGATTGTTAAAGAGGCAATTGGTGTGACAGGATTAGTGACACCATGGAACTTTCCTACGAACCAAACATCACTAAAATTGGCAGCCGCATTTGCAGCGGGTTCTCCTGTTGTGTTGAAACCTTCTGAAATGACACCATTTGCGGCAGTGATTCTTGCTGAAATTTTTGATGAAGCAGGCGTACCAAAAGGTGTATTCAATCTTGTGAATGGTGATGGTGAGGGCGTTGGTACACCATTAAGTCAACATCCAGATGTCCGCATGATGTCATTCACTGGTTCGGGTGGCACAGGTTCAAAAATTATGGCAGAAGCCAGCAAAGACTTTAAAAAAGTATCGCTTGAGTTAGGTGGTAAGTCACCATTTATTCTTTTAGAAGATGCTGACTTAGATGAGGCAGTACAAGCAGCTGTCGCAAAAGTGGTAAATAATACGGGGCAAGTGTGTACAGCGGGAACACGTACACTTGTACCAGAACACCTAAAAGATGCCTTTTTAGAGAAAGCAGCAGCTGAAATAGCGCAAGTGAAAGTAGGAGATCCACAATCACCTGAGACTGAAGTAGGACCCATTGTGAGTGAGAAACAATATAACCAAGTTCAAGAATATATTCAAAAAGGAATTGATGAAGGTGCCACACTAGTACAAGGTGGTCTCGGAAAACCAGATGGCCTAGAAAAAGGTTATTTTGTAAAACCAACGATTTTTGCAGATGTGGATAATCAAATGACAATTGCACAAGAAGAAATCTTTGGACCTGTCATGTCAGTCATCACATATAAAGATCTTGATGAAGCAATTCAAATCGCAAACGATACAAAATACGGTTTAGCAGGTTATGTATTTGGTAAAGATCAAGAAACATTGAAAAACCTTGCACGCCGTATTGAAGCAGGTACGGTGATTATCAATAAGGCACCACGTACACCAGACTTACCATTTGGTGGTTATAAACAATCAGGTATTGGTCGTGAATGGGGCGACCATGGTATTGAAGAATTTTTAGAAGTAAAAGCGATTGCAGGCTTTTATAAATAATAAAGATGGGAAATATAGGTCAGGGATCTGCTACAGGTCTCTGGCTTCTTTTGATTAAATATAAATCTTTTGAAAGCAGTATGCGTTTTTTCTAAATAAAAAAAGGTTATAATATAACTATGATTTAAAAAACGATTTGAAAGGGTGCTTATACATGTTAGAGAGAACCAAACAATATATTAACGGTGCTTGGGTTGAAAGTGACAGTGGCGAAACGATTGACGTCATCAACCCAGCAACTGAAGAAGTATTTGGACGTGTTGCAAAAGGGAACAAGGCAGATGTAGATAAAGCGGTACAAGCAGCAAAAGATGTGTATGTCACGTTCCGACACACACCGGTTGAAGAACGCCGTGCGATGTTAGGTCGTATCGTTGAAGGATATAAAGCACGCAAACAAGACTTAATCGATGTGATGACTTTAGAATTAGGATCTCCAGTGACAAAATCTGAAACAGTACAATATGCAAGAGGACTTATGCACTTTGAAGCAGCATATGAAGCATTAGAGACGTTTGAATTTGAAGAACGTCGCGGTGACAACTTAATCGTTAAAGAAGCTATTGGTGTTGCAGGTCTCGTAACGCCATGGAACTTCCCAACAAACCAAACCTCATTAAAAATAGCAGCAGCATTTGCGGCAGGGTCTCCAGTCGTTCTTAAACCATCAGAATTAACACCATTTGCAGCAGTGATTCTTGCTGAAATCTTTGAAGAAGCGGGTGTGCCAAAAGGTGTATTTAACCTTGTGAATGGTGACGGTGAAGGTGTGGGTGCACCATTAAGTCAACATCCAGATGTCCGTATGATGTCATTTACTGGTTCAGGTCCTACAGGTGCTAAAATTATGGAACAAGCGACAAAAGACTTCAAAAAAGTGTCATTGGAGTTAGGTGGTAAATCACCATTTATTATTCTTGATGATGCTGACTTAGATGAAGCGGTAAAAGCAGCGATTGGTGCTGTTGTAAACAATACCGGACAAGCATGTTCTGCAGGGACACGTACGTTAGTACCTGAACACTTAAAAGATGCATTTTTAGAAAAAGCAGCAGCTGAAATTGCACGCGTTAAAGTAGGAGACCCTCAATCACCTGAAGTAGAAGTGGGCCCTATCGTTAGTGAAAAACAATTTCGTCAAGTTCAAGGTTATATTCAAAAAGGGATTGACGAAGGTGCAACAGTCGTTGCTGGTGGTTTAGGAAAACCAGAAGGATTAGAAACAGGTTATTTTGTAAAACCAACGATTTTTGCAGATGTGGATAATCAAATGACAATTGCACAAGAAGAAATTTTTGGACCTGTGATGTCAGTCATCACCTATAAAGACCTTGATGATGCTGTTCGAATTGCAAATGATACAAAATATGGTTTAGCAGGTTATCTATTTGGTAAGGACCAAGAAACGTTGAGAAATCTTGCCGGAAAAATCGAGGCTGGTTTAGTTGTCATTAATGAAGCGCCACGTACGCGTGATTTACCATTTGGTGGTTACAAACAATCAGGTATCGGCCGTGAATGGGGCGATTATGGTATTGAAGAATTTTTAGAAGTAAAAGCCATTGCAGGATTTTATAAAGAATAGGTACTAAATTTGAATAGATTGATTATTTCCTAGGTAATAAATGGAAAAGTAGGGTGCTAAGAACTGCTGTTGAAAGCAAATGCACCCTACTTATTTAGTTTTGATTGCAAAATATATTTGAAATGGGTTTTATGAGGTATTCAGAATCGTTCGTCTAATACACTGATATATCACCACAGAATACCTAAAATGGATCTAGAAATTTGTTGATGGCAATAGATATCTAAAGTATAAAAGCGGTTAGAAAATTGAATATCTGTATTGTACGACTTTGCCATAAATCTAAAACTACTTTTACAATCTTGCACACAGTTTATGACTTTTCAAGCCTTATTTTATAAAGTATTTAAAATGACATATTTGATGAAAATATGTAGAAGAATTCCAAAATTTTGTTTGCCATATTTCATGGGCTATTGTATGTTAAATTACATAGCCGATTAAAAATTAAAACGAAATGAGTGTGTTACATGTCTACAAGGGATACTAGGGAGAGAACTTCACCACAGTATGAATCATTCCATGAGTTATACAAGAACAATACGACAAAAGCCCTGACGGAAAAAGCCAAGGCATTGAAGTTAGTCAACTATAGCAAGTTGAACAAAAAAGAACTTGTTCTAGCGATTATGGAAGCACAAATGGAAAAAGACGGCAATTATTATATGGAAGGTGTCCTAGATGATATCCAACCAGATGGTTACGGTTTTTTAAGAACGGTTAACTTCTCTAAAGGCGAAAAAGATATTTATATCTCTGCAAGTCAGATACGTCGCTTTGAAATTAAACGAGGCGATAAAGTAACTGGGAAAGTACGTAAACCAAAAGAGAATGAAAAATATTATGGTTTATTACAAGTGGATTTTGTTAATGATCATAATGCCGAGGAAGTTAAGAAAAGACCTCACTTTCAAGCTTTAACACCCCTTTATCCAGAAGAACGAATCAAGTTAGAAACAGCCCCTCACAACTATTCAACACGTGTTATGGATTTAGTTACACCGATTGGTCTTGGACAACGTGGTTTAATTGTTGCGCCACCTAAAGCAGGTAAAACTTCACTATTAAAAGAAATTGCGAATGCGATTGTTGCGAATAAACCGAGTGCTAAATTATTTATTCTTTTGGTGGGTGAACGTCCAGAAGAGGTAACAGATTTAGAACGCTCAGTTGATGAAGCAGAAGTGGTACATTCAACTTTTGATGAGCATCCGAAACATCATGTAAAGGTAGCAGAATTACTATTAGAACGTGCCAAGCGTCTTGTGGAAATTGGTGAAGATGTCATTATTCTAATGGATTCTATTACACGACTTGCACGTGCTTATAACTTAGTTGTACCACCAAGTGGTCGAACATTATCAGGGGGGTTAGATCCAGCTTCATTGCATGGACCTAAGGCATTTTTTGGTGCAGCTCGTAACATTGAAGCGGGTGGAAGCTTAACGATATTAGCAACGGCACTTGTAGATACGGGTTCACGCATGGATGATATGATTTACGAAGAGTTCAAAGGAACGGGCAATATGGAATTACACTTAGACCGTCGACTTTCAGAACGCCGTGTTTTCCCTGCGATTGATATTGTGCGCAGTTCAACACGTAAAGAGGAATTATTGATTCCAAAAGATGAATTAGAAAGCTTATGGCAGTTGCGTAATATGTTCTCAAACGCACCAGATTTTACAGAGCGTTTTATGAGAAAGTTAAAAAAGACAAAAACAAACGAAGAATTTTTTGAAGAACTGCAAAAGAGTGCGGCCGAAAGTACAAAAACAGGACGTCCTATCATTTAATATGAAATTATCGTGTATAGGGTTGCTTTTTAAATAACGACCCTTTATAATGATTAAGTATTGGGTAAAAACTCACAAATAACTCTGTTCCAGATGGTTCAGGGCAAAGGAGCTGAAAAGAATGAAACCAGGAATTCATCCAGAATATCGTAAAGTTATCTTTTTAGATACAACGACTAACTTTAAGTTTTTAAGTGGATCAACTAAATCAACTAGTGAAACAATGGAATGGGAAGATGGTAACGAATACCCAGTTATCCGTTTAGATATCTCTTCTGATTCACATCCATTCTACACAGGACGTCAAAAGTTTGCTGCTGCAGACGGTCGTGTGGAACGTTTCAACAAAAAATTTGGTCTCAAATCAAACAACTAATGTATGTTCAAGCATTCTCAACTTACTTGAGGATGCTTTTTTTAATGCAAATAAAAGATAAATTATAATGAGCAAAAGTTTGTGATATAATAAAGTGATTTGTTTTAAAAAGGTGGAAAAAAGTCATGTATGAAGCGTATCATTCGGGATGGATAGAATGTATTACTGGCAGTATGTTTAGTGGTAAGTCAGAAGAATTAATTCGTCGATTACGCCGCGGTGTCTACGCAAAGCAAAAAGTAGTCGTATTCAAGCCGCTAATCGATGATCGTTATCATAAAGAAAAAGTCGTATCACATAATGGGAATGCAATCGAAGCAGTAAATATTTCTTCTGCTGATGAGATCATGCAGTATGATTTAAAAGGCGTCGATATTGTAGGGATAGATGAGATACAATTTTTCGACCGCGAAATTGTAGATGTCGCAACATCACTTGCTGAAAAAGGGTATCGTGTCATAACAGCAGGCTTAGATATGGACTTCAAAGGAGAACCTTTTGATCCTGTACCAGAGATGTTGGCAGTGAGTGAGCATATTACGAAGTTGCAAGCCGTATGTGCAGTGTGTGGGGCATCATCAAGTCGAACACAACGTCTGATTGATGGCAAGCCAGCGAAAGTAGATGACCCGATTATTTTAGTTGGGGCCAATGAAAGCTATGAACCACGTTGTCGTGCGCATCATGTTGTGTTGCCGAGTGACAAAGTAGAGGAGGACAATAAATAATGTTTGATCAATTAGATATTGTAGAAGAAAGATATGAACAATTAAACGAATTATTAAGTGATCCAGATGTTGTAAGTGATGCGAATAAGTTGCGTCAATATTCAAAAGAACAATCAGATCTACAAAAGACAGTCGATGTATATCGTCAATATAAACAAGTAAAAGAAGATAGTGAAGAAATTGAATTAATGATGGCTGAAACAGACGATCAAGATGAAATTGATATGTTAAAACAAGATGCCAATGAATTAAAAGCACAAATACCAGAGTTAGAAGAACGACTCAAAATTTTATTAATTCCAAAAGACCCGAACGATGAAAAAGACGTTATCGTTGAGATTCGTGCGGCAGCAGGTGGAGATGAAGCGGCTATCTTTGCTGGGGATTTATTCCGTATGTATTCAAAATTTGCGGAATCACAAAGTTTAAAAACAGAAGTCGTGGAAGCAACTGAAAGTGATCACGGTGGTTACAAAGAAATTAGTTTCTCTGTAACAGGACAAGATGCCTACAGTAAATTAAAATTTGAAAATGGTGCACACCGTGTACAACGTGTTCCTGAAACAGAGTCAGGTGGACGTATTCATACATCAACAGCAACAGTAGCAGTCTTACCTGAAGTTGAAGATGTTGAAATCGAAATCCGTAAAGAAGACTTGCAAATTGATACGTACCGTTCAAGTGGTGCGGGTGGTCAGCACGTCAATACAACAGACTCAGCTGTGCGTATTACCCACATCCCAACAGGTGTAATTGCGACATCATCTGAAAAGTCACAAATTCAAAACCGTGAAAAAGCGATGAAAGTATTGAAAGCACGTCTATATGATATGAAGCTACAAGAAGAACAACAAAAGTATGCGGCACAACGTAAATCAGCAGTAGGTACGGGTGACCGTTCAGAACGTATTCGTACTTATAACTATCCACAAAGTCGTGTGACAGACCACCGTATTGGTTTAACATTACAAAAATTAGACCAAATTATGGAAGGTAAGTTGGATGAAGTGATTGATGCATTGACAATGCACGAACAAACTGAAAAGTTGAAAGAGCTTAATAGTGGTGAGCTATAAACAGTGGCTCTCTCAAGCTAAGGCGGAGGCAAGTCATGCGGATGTAGAAACAACTGCTGTAGAATGGCTGTTGCTTGATTTATTGAAGTGGACGCGCGTCAATCTTCTTATTGATGGAGATACAATGATGTCAGAGACTGATAAAGTACTGTTGAATAGCGGATTAGAACGGCTTTTATCAGGAGAACCTGTACAATATATTACTGGGGAAGCAACATTTTATGGTCGTACGTACCATGTGGATTCACGTGTGCTGATTCCTCGACCAGAGACAGAAGAAGTGTTTGCGACATTTATTGAGCAATGTCCTAAGTCAGGCTGTATCGCTGATATTGGCACAGGGTCAGGTATTATCGCCTTAACACTTCAGCAAGAATGTCCACATTTAGAAGTATGGGCCTCTGATATATCACCAGATGCCTTAGCAGTTACCCGTCAAAATGCAGAACGACATCATGTATCGATTCAACTACTTGAAGGTAGTGTCTTGAATCCATTTATTGAAAAGGGCATACGGTTAGACGGCTTAATTAGTAATCCACCGTATATAGGTAGAGATGAAATCGCTCAAATGGGACAAAGTGTCGTTGCACATGAGCCACATCTTGCATTATTTGCTGAAGATGATGGCTATGCTATTTATGATGCATTATTAAGTGCGCTACCAAAAGTGATGAATGATGATGCGCCTATTGTATTTGAAATTGGCTATCAGCAAGGCGCAAAGTTATGTGATATGGCAAAACAATATTATCCACATTTAGAGCCGAAAGTGATATCAGACATTAACGGTAATCCACGTATCTTTTATATGCAGTGGAAAATACCATCATAAAAAATAAGGTTATGACATAGTTGATGATTCGACTGTGCATAACCTTTTGTTTTGCAGTAAAATAGAAGAGAAGAGAGGTGTTTAACTTGGCGAAAACTACAATATGGGATGTACGCGACTTTACGTCTAACCTGATAGAGTACCCATATTTATCGGATATTATTGAAACATACAAACAAGGTGGATTGGTTGCTTTGCCCACCGAAACAGTGTACGGCTTAGGGGCTGATGCAACGAATGATGATGCTGTAAAACGCATTTATGAAGCGAAGGGACGACCATCGGACAACCCTCTTATTGTTCATATTTATGATACGAAACAGCTGGAGGATTTTGTTGAGTCTATTTCTGAAGCAACAGAAAGACTCATGGAAGCATTTTGGCCAGGGCCTATTACATTTATTTTACCTTTAAAAGAAGGTGTTCTTTGTGATCGTGTGACAGGTGGGCTTAACTCTGTGGCAGTCAGAATGCCAAGTCACCCCGTTGCGCGTGCGTTACTTAAAGAAGTAGATTTGCCGATTGCTGCACCAAGTGCAAACTTAAGTGGCAGACCGTCACCTACTACTTTTGAACATGTGTTTCATGATTTAGATGGACGTATTGATGGTATCATCCAATCTACACAAAGTGATGCCGGCTTAGAAAGTACCGTTTTAGATTGTACGTCGTTCCCATTTCGCATTGCAAGACCTGGAACGATTACGCGAAGTATGTTGAATGAGATTCTCCCTAATGGTATCGATGCATTAGTTGAAACTTCAACGGACAAGCCAATTGCGCCAGGCATGAAATATAAGCACTATGCACCCGAAACACCTTTGAAAATATTTGAAAGACTAGAAGGTCCTATTGAAACAACTGATGAGAAAGATTGGTCTAAGATAGCATTTCTTTTACCAGCAAGTCTTTTGCCTTTTATTCCGAAACAGGCACAAACTATTGTTTTGAGTACGTCTGAAACTGATATTCAACAAGCCAATCACAATTTGTACGCAGCTTTACATGAATTAGATCAACTAGAGGATATTGAACAAGCTTTTATATATGGCTATCCGAATATGGAAGAGGCAGAAGCTTTGCATAACCGTATGGAGAAGGCTGCGAATCATATTTATGTTAAGGAGGAATGGTGATGAAGGTTATCTTCGTATGTACAGGTAACACATGCCGTAGTCCAATGGCAGAAGGAATTGCACGCAGTTATTTACAAGGGCATGAAATCTTTTCGAGAGGTATTATGGCACAAGAGGGCGCCCCGATTGCGACACATACACAAAAGCTATTAGAACAACACGACCATCCAATTCCTGAAGGCGCTACGCCATTTTCTAATGATGATACTGACGCAGATCTCATTTTGACGATGACCTCTTCACATGCGCATCATATCAGAATGTTATATGGTGAATCATTATCAGTAATGACATTAAGTGAATATGTTGGTGAGACAGGAGAAGTACCAGATCCGTTTGGTGGTTCCTATGAAACATATATTGAAACTTTTGAGCAATTAACATTTCTCATTCAACAACTGCAGAAAAAACTTGATACAGAATTAGTATGAGTCATATAAAAAATAAGTTATAATAGTAAACATACAGCACGTTTAGGGTTCTAAGAATGGTCTGTATCGTTTCAGTCATACATATTCTTAAGGAGGTTGTTATGATGAAAGACTTCAAGCAGTTATTGCAAGAACTCAAGTCAAAATCTTTTTTCGTGGAAGGAGAACTTTGTGTGATTGGATGTTCTACTTCAGAGGTGCAAGGTGATCGAATTGGGACAGCAGGTTCATTAGACATTGCGCAAGAACTTTATGACGCATTGGTTGATGTTCAAAAGGAAACGGGTGTATCTTTTGCGTTCCAAGGATGTGAGCATATCAATCGTGCCTTAACAATTGAACGAGAAGCGTATGATCCATATACCATGGAACTCGTTTCAGTTGTGCCGGATACCCATGCAGGAGGTTCGTTAGCAACATATGCTTATCGCCATATGAAAGATCCTGTTGTTGTGGAATTTATTCGAGCAGATAAAGGCATCGATATTGGTCAAACTTTAATCGGTATGCATCTCAAACACGTAGCGGTACCTGTTCGTTGTATGGTCAAACAAATAGGTGATGCAATTGTAACTGTTGCAACAAGCCGTCCGAAGAAGATTGGTGGCGAACGTGCAAAATATCAACTTGATTAGGAAAGAGGGAATGGTCTATGTCATTTATTGCGAAACAAGATAAGGCTGTCTTTGACGCGATTCAAAAGGAATTTAATCGTCAGAACAACAATATTGAATTGATTGCTTCTGAAAACTTTGTCTCTGAAGCAGTAATGGAAGCACAAGGGTCAGTAATGACAAATAAGTATGCTGAAGGTTATCCAGGTCGCCGATACTATGGTGGTTGTGATTTCGTTGATGTAACAGAATCACTTGCCATTGAACGTGCAAAAAAACTTTTTAATGCAGAACATGTAAATGTACAACCTCATTCAGGATCTCAAGCAAATATGGCAGTATACCTTGTTGCACTGGAACATGGTGACACAGTTTTAGGTATGAATTTGAGTCATGGTGGCCATTTGACCCATGGATCACCTGTCAACTTTAGTGGTAAAACATACAACTTTGTTGAATATGGTGTGACTAAAGAAGATGAGCGTATTGATTATGAAGAAGTTCGAAAATTAGCGAAAAAGCATCAGCCGAAATTGATTGTAGCAGGCGCATCTGCCTATTCACGTGAAATTGACTTTAAGAAATTTAAAGAAATTGCAGATGAAGTTGGTGCCAAGTTAATGGTAGACATGGCACACATCGCTGGTTTAGTTGCAACAGGTTTACATCAAAACCCAGTAGAGTATGCGGACTTTGTTACAACAACGACACATAAAACATTACGTGGTCCTCGTGGTGGTATGATTTTATGTAAGGCTGAATACCAAAAAGAGATTGATAAAACAATTTTCCCTGGTATTCAAGGTGGTCCACTTGAACATGTGATTGCTGCAAAAGCAGTTGCATTTGGTGAAGCACTTGAACCTGAATTTAAAGCATATCAAACACAAGTAATTAAAAATGCGAAAACACTTGCAAAAACACTTAAAGATAACGGATTCCGCATCGTATCTGGTGGTACAGACAACCATTTAGTTGCAGTAGATGTGAAAGGTTCTGTAGGCATTACTGGTAAAGTAGCAGAAAAAGTTCTTGATGAAGTGGGCATTACATGTAATAAAAACACAATTCCATTCGATCAAGAAAAACCATTTGTAACAAGTGGTATTCGTCTTGGTACACCAGCTGCAACAACACGTGGATTTGACGAAAAAGCATTTGAAGAAGTCGCACACATTATGAGTGACGTACTTAAGAACCATGAAGACACGAAAGTGCTTGAAGAAGCAAAACAACGTGTTAAAACATTAACAGAAAAATTCCCTTTATATAATAAATAATTCATTGGAGGCATAGCAATGGGAAACGTACAAGTACTAGATCATCCTTTAATTCAACACAAATTAAGTTTTATTCGTGACGTTAATACAGGAACAAAAGCATTCCGTGAACTTGTCGATGAAGTCGGTATGTTAATGGCTTATGAGGTAACACGAAATTTAGAACTAGAAGATGTAGAAATTGAAACACCTGTAACAAAAGCGACAGTGAAACGCTTATCAGGTAAAAAATTAGCATTTATTCCAATTCTACGTGCTGGTTTAGGTATGACAACAGGTATTTTAAACCTTGTTCCAGCTGCACGTATTGGACATGTCGGTTTATATCGTGATCCAGAAACACTTGAAGCAGTTGAGTATTTTGTGAAGTTACCACAAGATATCGAAGAACGTGAAATTATTGTTGTAGACCCTATGTTAGCAACAGGTGCATCAGCGATCGAAGCCATCACATCATTGAAAAAACGTGGTGCAAAAAATATTCGTTTCATGTGTTTAATTGCAGCGCCAGAGGGTGTTGAAAAGTTACAAGCAGCACACGAAGATGTAGATATTTTTATCGCTGCATTAGATGAAAAGTTAGATGAGAATGCTTATATTATTCCAGGTTTAGGTGATGCTGGAGACCGTTTATTCGGTACAAAATAGTCTCTATAAGGAGAAAAATATTAATGAAAAAAATTATGACTATTTTTGGTACGAGACCTGAAGCAATTAAGATGGCACCACTCGTCTTACAATTGCAAAAAGATCCGCTGTTACAACCAGTTGTGGTTGTAACAGCACAACATCGTGAAATGCTTGATACAGTATTGGATACATTTGGAATCGAACCAGACTATGATTTGAACGTTATGACACCAGGGCAAACTTTATCGGAAGTTACATCACGTGTCTTGACTGGTTTGGAGCATATTATACAAGAGGAAAAACCAGACATGATTTTAGTTCATGGTGATACAACAACAACATTCGCGGGTAGTTTAGCGGCATTTTACAATGAAGTTCGTATTGGTCATGTTGAAGCGGGATTACGCACATATAACAAGTATTCACCTTTCCCAGAAGAATTGAATCGTCAAATGACGGGGAATATGGCGGATTTACATTTTGCCCCGACTGTTCAGGCGCGACAAAATCTCTTAAATGAGAATAAGTCAGAACACTCTGTGGTTGTAACAGGTAATACAGCAATTGATGCAATGCGTACAACGATTCATGGAGCGTATGAGTCAGATATTTTGGCAAAACATGAAGGTAAACGTATTGTCTTATTAACTGCACATCGACGTGAAAATATTGGACAGCCAATGGCAGAAATCTTTAAGGCAGCTAGACAAGTTGTGGAAGAAGTTGAAGATGTGGTACTCGTGTATCCAATGCATAAAAATCCTAAAGTACGTGACATTGCACATCAATATTTAGAGGGTCATTCACGTATTGAGCTCATTGAACCATTAGATGTTGTGGATTTTCATAACTTTGCGCACAATGCCTTTTTAATTATGACTGACTCTGGAGGTGTTCAAGAAGAGGCGCCTTCTCTTGGTAAACCTGTACTTGTTTTACGAGATACAACGGAAAGACCAGAGGGTGTTGAAGCGGGCACTTTGAAATTGGTAGGTACTGATGAAGCATCTGTTTACCAGAATTTGATGAAGCTGCTAACAGACACAACAGAGTATGATGCAATGAGTCATGCTAAAAATCCTTATGGAGATGGTTATGCGTCAGAGCGTATTTGTGAACACATCAAATATTATTTTGACTTAATTGATGAAAAACCATTGCCATTTAAAGTAACAAAGTAAATAGGCCTAAATGTGTCTAATTTGTGACAATTTTATTTAAGAATGAAAGCCCTTTTCATTGCACAATTGACACACTTTTGGCCCTATATTATCATGAAAGTTGTATGTGTGAAACGGCTTTCTTATTTGTGTCTTAAGGCAGAAAAGGGGACCAAAAATGAAACGTTTCTATATTAAATCACAGCCATTTTTAACCATTTACATGAGTGTGATTGTGATACTTGTCGTGTTAAACTTGTTGTATCATCACACATTTGTGGTTGGTGTGCTTATCGGGACGCTTGCATCTATGGTGAATACAACCATATTTGAGTATTATCTTTGGCGTGCTCAACATCGTCCTTCAGCTCCAGTTTCAACGGGGAATGGCTGGCGATATTTAGTCGCGATAGTCGCCTGTACCATCTGGTTTTTTAACCAATCTGCAATACATATTGTAGGTGTACTCATTGGGCTAATGATTTCATACGCATTGATTATTTTTCGTCCCTTATTTAAAAGGGGATAGGGGTTATTTTAAAACTGAAAAGAGGTGAAATCCAAAAATGCAACATGAAAATCCTATTGTAACGTGGCACTTCCTAGGTATTGATATTAATTTCAACTTATCTACCATTATGATGCTCTTGATTACGGCGGTCATTGTTTTTGTAATTGCGATTGCATGTACGCGTAACTTACAAAAGAGACCTAAAGGTGCCCAAAACTTCATTGAGTGGGTTTTTGACTTCGTGCGTGGTGTTATTGAAAGCAACATGGCATGGAAAACAGGGGGGCAATTCCACTTCTTAGCTGTGACGTTGATTCTATTTATCTTTGTCGCAAATATGTTGGGATTACCAATGTCATTAGTTGTCGGTCATACGTTATGGTGGAAATCACCAACAGCTGACCCGCATGTAACGTTGACACTTGCGACAATGATGGTGTTATTAACACACTATTACGGCGTCAAGATGCGTGGTGCCAAAGCTTACGCGAAAGGGTATGCAACACCATATACAGCGTTACTGCCTATCAACATCTTTGAAGAATTTTCTTCAACATTAACACTTGGTTTACGTCTTTACGGTAACATCTATGCCGGTGAGATCTTATTAGGCTTATTAGCAGGTGTTACCACAACAGCAGTTGGTTGGATTATCGGTATTCCGGGTCTGATTGTTTGGCAAGGCTTCTCAATCTTTATCGGAACAATCCAAGCATATATCTTTATCATGTTATCAATGGTATACATGTCACACAAAGTGGCAGACAACCATTAAATAAAAATAATATAAGTTTATACATTTAGGAGGAAATATATAATGAATTTAATCGCAGCAGCAATCGCAATCGGTTTATCAGCATTAGGTGCAGGTATTGGTAACGGTCTTATCGTATCTAGAACAGTAGAAGGTGTCGCTCGTCAACCAGAAGCACGTACACAATTAATGTCAATCATGTTCATCGGTATCGGTTTAGTTGAAGCACTTCCAATCATCGGCGTAGTTATTACATTTATCGTATTATTCCAATAATCAAACACACGAGTATTGGTAACAAAAGCCATGACGATATCGAGATAATGCCTTGTATCGAACAAGTGTAATTGTCTGCGGCGAAGTCTAACTCATGATAGGCCTTCGCCATTCGTTTTATGTAATGAATGAAATGATTGAAAGGAGTGTACAGCATAGTGACTGCCAACTTATTTACCTTTGCAGCTGGAAGTGGCGTTAACATCGGTGATATTGCCGTAACTTTGGTAACATTCACGATTTTATTAGTGCTACTGAAAAAATATGCATGGGGACCATTAAAACAAGTGATGGACGATCGTGAACGTTCTATCAATAAAGATATTGATGATGCGGAACAAGCGAAATTAAATGCGCAACGTCTTGAAGAAGAAAATCAAAAAATCTTGAAAGAAACACAAGATGAAGTTCATAAAATTATTGAAGATGCGAAGTTACAAGCACGTCGTCAACAAGAAGAAATCATCCACGAAGCCAATAAACGTGCGAATGGTATGATTGAAACAGCACAAAGTGAGATTAACAGCGAGAAAGAACGTGCGTTAGCTGAAATTAATAACCAAGTATCAGAGCTTTCAGTATTAATTGCATCAAAAGTTTTACGCAAAGAAATTTCTGAGCAAGATCAGAAAGCACTCGTTGAAAAGTACATTAAAGAGGTAGGGGATAAATAATGGCTAATGTAGCTCAAAAATATGCCCAAGCACTTTTCGATGTTGCTTTGAAAGCAGAAGTGTTAACGCAAGTTTATGGTGAACTCACTGAAATCCATACTGCGATTCAAAATCAAAAACGTGATTTAGCAACAATGGATTATGAACCAAAAATTACAGCAAATGAACGTCGTCAATTGGTAGATGACGTATTTAAAGGTGTACACCCATACTTATTAAATACATTAAAAGTCATTGCGACACAACGCAATTTCCGTCTTTTACCTGACATTTATCGTGCATTTGAAGAGAGTTATTATGCATTTCATGGGCTTGCTGATGCTTACGTTGAAACAGCAGCATCACTTTCTGAAGAAGAGTTAGAACAAGTGAAACATGCTTTACTTGATCGTACAGGTTTAAAAGATTTAAATTTACACACAACAGTTAACCCAGACTTGATTGGTGGCGTACGTGTGAAGATTGGAACAAAAGTCTATGATGGCTCAATCCAAAACGATTTAAATCAACTTGTGAAACAGTTTAGCAGAGTTAATTAATTACGATATAAAAGAGGAGTGACATAGATGGCCATAAAAGCTGAAGAGATTAGTGCATTACTTCGCTCACAAATTGAAAACTATGAGTCTGAGATGTCAGTAACAGATGTAGGTACAGTTATTCAAATTGGTGACGGTATTGCATTAGTTCACGGATTAAATGACGTTATGGCTGGGGAATTATTAGAGTTCCATAACGGCGTTCTTGGATTGGCTCAAAACTTAGAAGAAACAAACGTTGGGGTCGTTATTTTAGGACCTTTCGACGATATTAAAGAAGGCGACGAAGTGAAACGTACAGGTCGTATTATGGAAGTACCTGTTGGTGAAGAACTTATCGGCCGTGTTGTAAACCCATTAGGTCAACCAATTGATGGTCAAGGCCCATTAAATACAACAAAAACTCGTCCAATCGAGAAAAAAGCAACTGGTGTTATGGCGCGTAAATCTGTAGATGAGCCTTTACAAACAGGTATCAAAGCTATTGACGCACTTGTACCAATTGGTCGTGGTCAACGTGAGTTAATCATCGGTGACCGTCAAACAGGTAAAACAACAGTTGCTATCGATACAATCTTAAACCAAAAAGATCAAGATATGATCTGTGTTTATGTTGCAATCGGTCAAAAAGAATCAACTGTTCGTGCATCAGTTGAAAAATTACGTCAAGCAGGTGCATTAGACTACACAATCGTTGTTTCAGCATCTGCAGCACAACCAGCACCAATGTTATACATTGCACCATATGCAGGTGTATCTATTGCTGAAGAATTTATGTTCAACGGTAAACACGTATTAATCGTATATGATGACTTAACAAAACAAGCGGCAGCATACCGTGAGTTATCATTATTATTACGTCGTCCACCAGGCCGTGAAGCTTACCCAGGTGATGTATTCTACCTACATAGCCGTTTATTAGAGCGTGCTGCTAAGCTTAACGATGATTTAGGTGGCGGTTCTATCACTGCCTTACCATTCGTAGAGACACAAGCAGGGGATATCTCAGCATATGTCCCAACTAACGTAATCTCTATCACTGATGGACAAATCTTCTTACAATCTGACTTATTCTTCTCTGGTATTCGTCCTGCCATCAATGCAGGTTTATCAGTATCACGTGTAGGTGGTTCTGCACAGATTAAAGCGATGAAGAAGGTTGCAGGTACATTACGTCTTGACCTTGCATCATATCGTGAGCTTGAGTCATTCGCTCAATTCGGTTCAGATTTAGATGAAGCGACATCACGTAAACTTGAACGTGGTAAGAGAACGGTTGAAGTTTTAAAACAAGACCAAAACAAACCACTTCCAGTAGAACATCAAGTATTAATTATTTATGCTTTAACACGCGATTATCTTGATGATATTCCAGTTGAAGATATCACACGCTTTGAAGACGAAATCATTGAATGGACAAAAGCCAATGCGAACGACATTTTCACAGAAATCCGTGAAACAGGTGGCTTACCAGCAGATGAGAAATTTGAAGCTGCGATCAACGAATTCAAAAAAAGCTTCAAAAAAACAGAGCAATAATTGATATTTAATTGATGAAGGTGGTGAGATAGTGGCTTCTTTAAAAGAAATAGATTCTCGTATAAAATCAACCAAAAAGATGAAACAAATTACGAGTGCAATGAACATGGTATCGAACTCCAAACTACGTAAGGCTGAGAAAAATGCGAAAACATTTAGACCTTACATGGATAAAATGCAAGATGCAGTGACTGCGATTGCAGGTACCAATACGTCATCTTCACATCCAATGCTTGTCAAAAGACCTGTGAAACGCGTAGGTTATATGGTCTTAACAAGTGATCGTGGTTTAGCAGGTGCTTATAACGCGAACGTATTAAAGACAATGATACGTGATATTGAATCACGTCATCAAAGTCCTGAAGAATACAGCATCATTGTCCTTGGGCAAATTGGTGTATCATTCTTACAAAACCGTGGTTATCAAGTAGCGAATGCCCTAACAGACATTCCAGACCAACCATCATTTAAGGCAGTACAAGCGATTGCGAAACGTGCCGTTGACTTATATGTTGGCGAAGAAATTGACGAATTGCATGTATATTACAGCCATTATATTAGTGTTATTGAAAACAAACCGACAAGCAGACAGTTGTTACCATTATCTTCTGAGAGCGCAAGTGAAGGCCGTGGAAACATGGCATCATACGAATTTGAACCGGATAAAGAATCAATTTTAGAAGTATTGTTACCACAATATATTGAGAGTTTGATTTACGGTACAATTTTAGATGCGAAAGCAAGTGAACACGCATCACGTATGAACGCAATGAAGAATGCGTCTGATAATGCAACTGAAATGATTGATGATTTATCTTTAGAATTCAACCGTGCGCGTCAAGCAGCCATCACGCAACAAATTACGGAAATTGTTGGTGGTTCAGCAGCATTGGAATAATTTGATTATAAGGAGGAACAAACATGGGATTAGGCCGTGTAACTCAGGTCATGGGTCCAGTCATCGACGTGCGTTTTGAGCATGATGAAATGCCAAACATTAACAATGCACTTGTGATTGAAGTACCTAGAGATGGCGAATCTGAGAGTTTAACTTTAGAAGTTGCGCTACACTTAGGTGACGACGTTGTACGTACAATTGCAATGGACTCAACTGACGGTGTGCAACGTGGTGCAGAAGTAAAAGATACTGGGGCTCCAATTAGTGTGCCAGTAGGTGATGCGACATTAGGTCGAGTATTTAATGTATTAGGTGATCACATTGATTTAGATGGTGAAATCGATGCGTCAGTACGTCGTGATCCAATTCATCGTCAAGCACCAACATTTGATGAACTCTCTACAGAAGTAGAAATTTTAGAAACAGGTATTAAAGTTGTTGACTTATTAGCCCCTTATATTAAAGGTGGTAAAATCGGATTATTCGGTGGTGCCGGAGTAGGTAAAACAGTATTAATTCAAGAATTAATCAACAACATCGCTCAAGAACACGGTGGTATTTCAGTATTCGCTGGTGTAGGTGAGCGTACTCGTGAAGGTAACGACCTTTACTACGAAATGAAAGACAGTGGCGTTATCGCTAAAACAGCAATGGTATTTGGTCAAATGAACGAACCACCTGGTGCACGTATGCGTGTAGTATTATCTGGTTTAACAATGGCAGAATACTTCCGTGATGAACAAGGTCAAGACGTACTATTGTTCATCGACAACATCTTCCGTTTTACTCAAGCAGGTTCAGAGGTATCAGCGTTATTAGGCCGTATGCCTTCTGCCGTAGGTTACCAACCAACACTTGCTACGGAAATGGGTCAATTACAAGAGCGTATCACTTCTACAACAAAAGGTTCAGTAACATCTATCCAAGCGGTATTCGTACCTGCCGATGACTATACTGACCCAGCGCCAGCGACAGCTTTCGCTCACTTAGATGCAACAACTAACTTGGAACGTAAATTGAGTGAGATGGGTATTTACCCAGCGGTAGACCCATTAGCGTCTACATCACGTGCACTTGAACCAACAATCGTGGGACAAGAACACTATGAAGTTGCGCGTCAAGTACAATCAACACTTCAAAAATATCGTGAATTACAAGATATCATTGCCATTCTTGGTATGGATGAATTGTCTGATGAAGATAAGAAAACAGTTGAACGCGCACGTCGTATTCAATTCTTCTTATCACAAAACTTCCACGTAGCAGAACAATTTACAGGTCAACCAGGTTCATATGTACCAGTTAAAGAGACTGTTCAAGACTTCAAAGCAATCTTAGAAGGTAAATATGACCATATCCCTGAAGATGCATTCCGTTTAGTGGGTGGCATTGATGATGTACTTGCTAAAGCAAAAGATATGGGTGTTGAAGTATAATTCAAATTAGGAGGCATGGATAATGAATACATTAACCTTAGATATCGTCACTCCTAATGGTTCTGTTTATAACGAAGACAATGTAGAAATCGTTGTCTTACAAACAACAGCAGGCGAGATGGGTGTGATGCATGGTCACATTCCGACGGTTGCGCCATTAAAAATTGGTCATATCAAAGTAACACGAGACGGTAAGTCCGACTATATAGCTGTGACTGAAGGATTTGCTGAAATTCGTCGCGAAAAAATCAATATTCTTGTTCAATCCGCTGAATCAGCAGAAGATATTGACTTAGAACGTGCGAAGTCAGCAAAACAGCGTGCAACATTTTATCTTGAAGGCGACAAAGAAGATACTGACATGAAGCGTGCAGAACGTGCATTGAAGCGCGCAGAAAACCGTATCGAAGTAGCCAAATTCAAATAATCATTCATAAAAGAAGGTTTAGCTTAAATATAGGCTAAACCTTCTTTTGGTATTCTATGAAAGAGAATCTTTCTCTATTTCATAGATGTGGTTGTAAACAGCACATATTTTAAAAGTATTCTTTCCTATTTAAGTACTAATAGTATGAATTGGCAGTAAAATCATGTAAAATCATAATAGATTTATGTGTAAAGGAGCAACATGATGGAATATTTAGGACAGTTTGCAGTCGCGCATATCGTGATGCATGTACTCTGTATTTGTGTTGCCTACTGGGCACTAAATGCAATTAGATTAGATCAATTTTTTAAAAAAGGATACCCAGTTCAAGTACAAGTTGTCATGATTTTTTTGGCAATTACAATTGGAACAGGTGTTAGTAACTTTGTGATGGACTTGCTTAAGTTTTCAACACAACTGAAATATTTATTTTAACAATCAAGAATACGATGAAATTTATTTTTAGTAATGATGAAAGTGTATAGAGAGATAGTGGAGGATTTTTGAAGATGGATAAAATTATTGTACGAGGCGGACAAACATTAAAAGGAAACGTAACTGTTGAAGGGGCAAAAAATGCAGTTTTACCGATCATTACAGCAGCTCTATTAGCGAGTGACGGTAAAAGTGAATTACGAAATGTACCGCCATTAAGTGACGTGGAAACAATCAATAATGTATTGAGTGTTTTGAATGCAGACGTTGCATATGATGAAGCAACACAAGTTGTCACAGTAGATGCGACAAAACAATTAAATGAAGAAGCACCATATGAATATGTTAGTAAAATGCGTGCGAGTATTCTAGTGATGGGGCCTTTATTGGCGCGTCTTGGCGTTGCAAAAGTGGCTTTACCTGGAGGATGTGCAATTGGTTCTCGTCCGATTGAGCAACATCTTAAAGGTTTTGAAGCATTAGGTGCTGAAATTCATCAAGAAGCAGGATTTATCCATGCAACGGCGCCGAATGGTCTTGTAGGATGTGATATTCACTTAGACTTCCCAAGTGTAGGTGCAACTCAAAATATTATTATGGCAGCTTCATTAGCAAAAGGACGTACAGTTATTGAAAATGTTGCACGTGAACCTGAAATTGTAGACTTAGCTAATTACATTAATGAAATGGGTGGCGATGTAAAAGGTGCTGGAACAGATACAATCGTGATTCATGGTGTTGAAAAGCTATATGGTACATCACATGCGATTATTCCAGACCGTATCGTAGCAGGAACGCTCATGATTGCAGCTGCGATTACAAGAGGAGATGTATTTGTTAAAGGTGCCACTAAAGAACATATGACAAGTCTTGTATATAAGCTTGAAGAAATGGGGGTAAAACTAGAATATCGTGAAGATGGTATCCGTGTAACGGCACCAGAACAACTAAAACCAGTAGATGTTAAAACATTACCACATCCTGGGTTCCCAACAGATATGCAGTCACAAATGATGGCACTCCTCTTAACAGCAGAAGGTCATAAAGTTGTAACGGAAACTGTTTTTGAAAATCGCTTTATGCACGTTGCAGAATTTAAACGTATGAATGCTAACATTTCTGTTGAAGGACGTAATGCTAAAATTCAAGGCAAAAGCGCATTACAAGGTGCACAAGTAAAAGCAACAGACTTACGTGCAGCAGCGGCACTTATTTTAGCTGGTCTTGTGGCTGAAGGTGAAACAACCGTTACAGAGCTAAAACATCTTGATCGTGGATATGTTGACTTCCACGGAAAATTAAAAGCACTCGGTGCAGACATTGAACGTGTTAATAATTAACGAATAAAGCCTAAATTTTTTAGATACCTGTTCAAATCATTAGGGGGTTCATAAAAGATGGAAACTATTTTTGACTATAATGAGATTAAAAAAATTATTCCACATCGTCAGCCATTTTTGTTGATTGATAAAATTGTTGAATATGAAGAAGGCAAGCGCTGTGTAGGAATTAAGCAAGTATCAGGTAATGAGTCATTTTTCCAAGGTCATTTTCCTGAATATGCCGTGATGCCAGGTGTGCTGATTACAGAAGCATTGGCACAAACAGGCGCAGTCGCAATGCTGAACAGTGAAGAAAATAAAGGCAAAATAGCCTTATTTGCAGGAATTGATAAATGTCGATTTAAAAGACAAGTCGTTCCTGGAGATACATTAACACTAGAAGTTGAAATTACAAAGATAAAAGGGCCAATTGGTAAAGGAACAGCTAAAGCAACTGTTGATGGACAACTTGCATGTAGCTGCGAACTAACATTTGCACTTCAATCACCAGAATAAAATGATAAAAGCAAGAGAAAACGCCAGAAGTATGTTTATACTTACTGGCGTTCATCTTTAAGTCGAGGTTTCGATTGCATTTTACGACTGAAGGTTTTAATCAAGTCATCGCCTTCTAAACCTTCGTCAACAAGTTGTTCTAATAAGCTTTCTGCATATACTTGGCGTAGCGTATAAATATGGCATTCAAAGATAACTGAAATCTTATCTTTAAGCTGTGTAATATGTTTAATCGTTGCATCAAATAATGCTGGATCATTAGATGGACGTGTAATGACAACCCGGATATTGAGTAATTCGTTATTGTCCATGTAAGCGGTCATTTGCTCTTTATGGATATCTGAAATAACAATTTCAAGCAACCAACCTGTTCCCCGATCCTCTTTGTTTATAATGACGCCATCGATTAATTCATATTCAGTGACACTACTATTATCGGATACAATTTGAAATCGTACGGCTTTAAAAGTCTTCATGTCGCCATCATCCCCTAAAGTTTTTAAATTTTACATTTTTTTAATTAATCATTCTTATTATAACGCAAATTGTCATACTATTAGTGCTTAAAACGATAATTGTTCAATTAATATCATGAATTAAGCATGATAAATTAAAAGATGACAATTTGCCTTTTTATTTACTTCTATACTATCATACTTTCAGGAGGTGAAAATAATTAATCAAATTAAAGCAATTGGCACTGTCTCTAAAGCACCAAAGTATTATGAGAAGCCAGGCAGTTATTTTGTAACCTTTTTTCTTGCGGTTGAACGCAAATATAAAGAAAAAGGAAAGGCGCCTATCTATGACTACTTGAATTGTAAAGCATTTGTCCCTATTGCAATACAAATTGATCAAGAAGTTAGTCAAGGAGACACGCTCTCTATTGAAGGTTATCTCACGACACGTCGTTATCAATTTAATGACGAAAAACGTTTTTCAACTGAAGTTGTCGTTGAATCTGTTGAAAAACTTGAAGTCCCACCCCGTATTAACGCCAGCGACACCACTCTTGTCTCGTTTTAACATCCATTCCCTAAATATTTGTATCCACCACTTATTCATTATTTATGGACCACTCTCTAAATAATTCCTTAATCTCTTTTATTTGTTTTTTTAATTGAACGTTTCCGTATTATTAAAGGCGGGTTGCACAATGCGTAAGGCGTGGACCCGTCTTATACATATCACATCATGCAGAAGGCTGAATTAATAGTGATTTTAATAGATTCCCATATTTTGTTGAATCGCGAAGAGTAAGTGATTGATATGAGACGACACCTTATTGGCTTGTCACATATCAAAGAGGTACTACAACGAAACGAAATAGTGTTCTTAATTCTGTCGAAAAGTCCCAATCAAATGATATAGGCCATCAGTTAATTAATAGCGTATCTGTCTTGTTGTTATTTATGATTAGATTTTTAATAGGGAGGATTGGGCAAAAGCGAGATAAGAAATAATTTTGTTTGTATTTGTATTAATTTGAAAAAACAGAGTGAGTTTGCTAAATTTAAGTAAATTAATCATTGAAGACTACTAGGGGCGCCACTGGCTGAGATGAATGAAATTTCAAACCCTTTGAACCTGATTTGGATGATACCAACGTAGGGAAGTAGACAATAATGTATCAAGACAAAATGAACCGTCCTTGGTACCTCTGTGTAGTCTATATGAATTAAAAACAAAACACGGAGGTATTCAAATGATTCAAAAACCTAAGATTGCGTTATCGATTGCAGGAACAGATCCATCAGGTGGTGCAGGTGCAATGGCAGACTTAAAGGCATTCCATGCTTGTGGTGTTTATGGCATGAGTGCAATCACTAGCATCGTGGCACAAAACTCACTCGGTGTACAACATATTCATAACCTTGAACCTGCTTGGTTAGAAGAACAGCTAGAAAGTGTTTTTACAGATGAACCACCACATGCACTTAAGACAGGTATGATACCGACACCTGAGATGATGCAGATTATTCAACAGTATTTAAAAAAGATTGATATTCCATATGTAATCGACCCAGTAATGGTCGCTAAAAGTGGTGACTCACTTATGGCTGAACAAGTTCGAAATCAACTGAAAGAGACATTGTTACCTTATGCAGATGTTGCAACACCTAATATTCCAGAAGCAGAAGAAATTACAGGTTTCAAGATAGAAACAATGGATCAAATTCATCGTGCAGGAAACTTTTTCATTAATGAAATTGGTGCAAAAGGTGTCGTGATTAAAGGTGGTCATTTAGCAGGAGATGCGACGGACTATCTATTCACACGAGAAGGGCATTATGTATTTGAAGATGAACGTTATCCAACCGAACATACACATGGAACAGGATGTACATTTTCAGCAGTTATTACGGCGGAATTAGCGAAAGGGCGTTCTGTCTATGAAGCAGTTGCTAAGGCGAAAGAGTTTATTTCTTTAGCAATTAAGTATACGCCAGAAATTGGACGTGGCAGAGGTCCGGTGAATCACTTTGCATATCAAGCACAGAAAGGGTGGGATTAATGAGTGATTATCTAACGAGCGTACGTGAAGCACAACCACTTGTTATTTGTTATACAAACGATGTTGTCAAAAATTTCACAGCAAATGGTTTACTCAGTTTAGACGCAAGTCCTGCAATGAGTGAGGCACCTGAAGAAGCAGCAGACTTTTTTAAAGTAGCACAAGCATTACTTATCAATATTGGCACTTTGACACAACAAAGTGGTGAAGATATGTTAAAAATAGCGAAAGAAGCGAATCGACAAAATGTGCCGATTGTTTTAGATCCTGTTGCTGTGGGTGCCTCTCAGTTTAGAAAAGATTTTTGTCGCAAATTTTTAGAAGAAATACAGGTAACGGTCATTAAAGGAAATGCTTCAGAGATATTGTCATTAGTGGATGCATCTGCAACGATGAAGGGAACAGATAGTACCATTGAGGACGTACCTGTTGAAGCAGCTCGAAAAGCACATTTGAAATATGGTGCAGCAATTGTAATGACTGGAAAAACAGACATCATTGTTCAAGATGGACGTGTCTTCGCCTTAGACAATGGCACACCGTTACTTGTAAAAGTGACAGGTACGGGTTGTTTATTAGGCGCTGTGATTGCTAGTTTTTTAATGAAAGAAACACATCCTTCAATAGAAAAATTATCAGAAGCGGTATCATATTATACGATTTCTGCCGAACGTGCGGAAGTGAGAGCGGGTGCTGACTTACCGGGTACATTCTCCGTTGCCTTTTTAGATGCATTGAATCAAACGGCGACGGTAGCTTTTCAGCAAGAGATAAAAAAGAGAGAAGTGAAGAATGATGACATTTGATCGTAAACAATTACGTGTTTACTTTATTGCGGGGACGCAAGACGTAAAAAAAGGAAACTTAGATGACATCCTTGAATCAGCATTAAAAGCAGGTATTACGATGTTTCAATTCCGTGAAAAAGGGCCTTCAGCTCTGACTGGAGAGGCTAAAAAGGAAAAAGCATTAGCACTTCAAAAACTTTGTAAAGCCTATCAAGTGCCATTTATTGTCAATGATGATGTTGATTTAGCATTGGAAATTGATGCAGATGGTATTCATGTAGGACAAGATGATGCAGAAGTTCAAAGTTTTTATGCGCAAGCAGGGGATAAAATCATCGGTTTGAGCGTAAGTAATTTTGAAGAATATGATCAATCGGACCTAACACATGTAGATTATATCGGTGTTGGTCCTGTTTATAGAACACAATCAAAAAGTGATGCCAAACAAGCAGGTGGTATTGAAATGATTCGTCGTATGCGCCGCTATGATGAGGAAATTCCAATTGTTGCGATAGGTGGTATTACTGAAGAAAATATGGCTTCTATTATTAATAATGGTGCGGATGGGGTTGCAACGATTTCTTCAATTACACAAAGTGATAATATTGAAAGATCTGTGTCACGCTACTTGCATTATTTTAAATAAATAGACTTAAAAACAGAGAAATGTTTCCACCTCAATACGTTATATGATAAAATGACACTTATGTGAATAATAGTATAGAGGTGGAAAAATGAAGAACAAAGCGTTACTGGCCATGCTTTTAGGTGTCACACTATTCTTAGCTGGTTGTGACTATAGTAAACCTGAAAATCGTGATGGTTTCTTTTACAATACATTTGTACAACCAATGGACCGTTTAATTCATTGGTTGGGTCATCAATTAGATAATAACTACGGTCTTGCGATTATTATTATCGTATTAGTCGTACGTATTGTATTGTTACCATTGATGTTATCAAACTACAAAAACATGCATATGATGCGTGAAAAAATGAAGGTTGCAAAACCTGACATTACTGCAGTACAAGAAAAGGTTAAGCGTGCGCGTACACAAGAAGAAAAACTTGCAGCCAACCAAGAAATGATGGATGTTTACAAGAAATATGGTATGAACCCAATGTCTAGTATGATTGGTTGTTTACCATTACTTATCCAAATGCCGATTATTATGGGATTATACTTCGTCCTTAGATATCCAACAGGTGGCGGTATTACGAAGTACCCTGATTTCATGTGGTTCCAATTAGATAAGCCAGATATTTGGATTACATTAATCGCCGGTATTTTATATTTCTTACAAGCTTATGTATCTTTATCAAACATGCCACAAGAGCAAAGACAAATGGGTTATATGATGATGATCATGTCACCAATCATGATTATCTGGATCTCATACACATCAGCAGCCGCTTTAGGTTTATACTGGTCTGTATCAGCGGCATTCCTTGTTGTTCAAACATACTTTGCGAATGTGATTTATAGTAAAAAAGCAAAAGAAGAAGTAGCACCATTAATTGCAAAAATGGAAGCTGAGAAGAATCAAAACAGCAAGTCAGGTAAAAATACGAAAGTCGTATCTAAAAAGAAGAAAAAGAAATAATGACATCACATAAAACGCCCGTTACGGTATGCAAACAATGCATATTGTAACGGGCGTATTTTTTATAGGTCAGAGACTTCCCATTCATCAAAGAATTGTACGAGAAACTGTTCAAGAAATTGATGGCGTTGTGTAGCGATTTCTTTCGCTTCAGGTGTATTCATCAAATCTTTTAGTAATAACAATTTTTCATAAAAATGCTTGATAGCAGAAGGGGATAACTGATCAAGATCAACTGCATGATGACTAAGTGATTCTTTAGTTGCTTCACCAGTCCACATGGGTTCTTTGAAGTGGCCGGCGAATTGAAAGGTACGTGCAATGCCAATAGCACCAAGTGCATCGAGACGATCGGCATCTTGTACAATTTGTGCTTCGATTGTTTGAAGCTTACCGACCTGTTTTGTTTGACGAAAACTCATATGCTGAATAATATAGCGGATGCCCTCTTGATGTGTAGTTGTGACGTTTAAGTCGTCTAGAAATGTATTGAGTATCTGATAGGCTAGGTCAGGATCCACCAGTTTATCATCTACCGTGTCGTGCAATAAAGCCGCCATCTCAATCACATAATGATTCGCATTGGGATAAGATTTTGCAATTGTTTGTGCTAGATGATGTACACGTTTGACATGTGCTATATCGTGACCTGTTGTATCTTGTGCATGAATATCTTTCATATATTTCACTGCTGCTTTAATATGTGTTTGCATATTTTAACCTCTTCCATGCATTATAATATCCGTGATAAAAGTTGACTAATTGCCTCTTTAAATTTAATCCAAAGACCTCGATTTTTATAAGCTTCTTTTGTCAGTTCTGAAGAAAGTTTTAAATCTTTTTCAAAACTTTCTCGTACTTGTTTTGCGATATCTTCATTATAAATAAAAGCGTTCACTTCAAAATTTAAAGAAAAACTACGATTATCCATATTCGTTGTACCTACACTTGTGATTTCATCATCAATCGTCATCGTTTTCGCATGTAAAAAGCCATTTTCATAATGATAAACGCGAGCACCTGCTTCTAAAAGACTCGCTACGTTTTTATAGGTTGCCCAATAAACGAATGGATGATCAGGCATGTTTGGAATCATTACATGCACATCGACACCACCGAGTGCTGCAATTTTTAAAGCATCCATAAAGGAATTATCTGGAATGAAATAGGGTGTTTGAATATAAATAGACTTCTGAGCCATTGAAATCATTTTTAAATAGCCATACTTAATCTGTTCCCATGATTCATCTGGACCACTCGATGCGATTTGTACACCTGTATTATGTTCCACATTGACATGATTTTCAGGAAAGTATTTTGGATCATAGCCAATATTATGACGATGAGATTGGGAGTTCCAGTCCAAGATAAAGCGTAACTGCAAGGCGTTGACAGCTTCACCTTCTATACGTAAATGCGTATCACGCCAATACCCAAACTTTTTAGAGAGGCCCAGGTATTCTTTCCCAACATTGAAGCCACCCACATAACCGATTGTACCGTCAATCACGACGATTTTTCGATGGTTACGGTTATTCATTCGTAAGTTAATTAAAGGTAACTTGGAAGGGAAGAAAGCTTCCACTTGTCCGCCTTTTTCACGGAATTCTTTAAAGTGGCGTAGTTTCAAAGTTCGTGACCCAATGTCATCGTAAAGCATTTTAACTTCTAAACCTTGTTCTAGCTTTTCTTCGAGTAAAGATAAAATTTCTTGACCGAGTAGATCTTTCCGGAAAATATAATATTGGATATGAATATAACTTTTCGCCTGTCGAATATCTTCCTTTAATCGTTCAAACTTGTCATGGCCATCAGTGAATAGTTTAATCTGATTGTCATTTGTATAGAAAGCCGCATTATTGTATAGCAACATTTGAATCATATGACTGTAATACTTCATATGAGGATTGTTTGGATCGAAAGTACCTGCTTTCAATTCCTCCAGCTGCTCATTGACAAGACGTTCTAGGCCAACTTTATCTTCTTCATCCAATTTAAATAGGGATTTACGTTGTATTTGACGACCGAAGAGCAAGTATAAAACGAACCCTAAGATTGGAAAGAGACCTAATACGAGTAGCCATGCCCAAATTGATTCCGCACTTCTTCGTTCCATAAAGATGATAGTGAATACAAATGTTAAATTCAGAAAGAACAAGCCAATCAAAATAATATTAACAACTGCATTGCCATCAGCAAATAATGATAAAAGTAAGTCGCTCATGATTGTCTCCTTTTAAATTATGTTCTTCATATTGTAGCACTTTTCCGAGTGAATTTATAATAAAATCAATATCATTGACATATACCTATATAGGGTATATTATAAGAGTGTAAAATAAATCACAAAGAATTGAGGGAGACGCGATGATAGAACATGCGAATCATTCTGAAGTGACAAAACGCAATTTGCAATCCCGTTTAAATCGCATTGAAGGTCAAGTGCGTGCAATTAATCGTATGATTGAAGAAGATGTTTATTGTGATGATGTCTTAACACAAATTCGTGCTACGAGATCGGCTTTAAATAGTGTAGCTTCGAAATTGTTAGAACATCATATGAAAGGGTGTATTTTGCATAAAGTTGAAGGTGGGAATGAGCAAGAAGCAATGGATGAATTGCTTGTGACATTCCAAAAGTTGATGAAAGATTAGGAGGTGAACGTACGTGCACAGCAAAGTATGGTTATCAGGTCTCTCGAGTGAGGAGCAAAAGCAACAGCTTGAATCGCGCCTGAGAGATATGATTGGTGTTGAAACGGCAGAGGTCGACATCGACAAGCAAATTGTGATTTTGACGTATGAAACCCCAGCCAATCTAAACACATTAGAAAAAGAAATTTATGATGCAGGTTACACTGTTATTAATTCATATAAAGGAGAAGATTAATTATGGCTAAACATACAATTGCAGTAGAAGGTATGAGTTGTGATCATTGCAAAAAAACAGTAGAAACAGCAGTAAAAGAAAACAAAGATGTTGTGTCAGTCGTTGCAACACCAGCAGAAGATAAGGTGGATGTTGAATTATCAGATGACGCTGCATTAGATCAAGTAAAACAATTAATCTATGATGTAGGTTACGACGTTAAATAGTATCATATAGAGTGGGACGAATATTCCGTTATCGCTAACGGTTATCCCGCTCTTTCTTTAAAATCAAAATATACCCCTTATAGGTATTGGAGTGGGACATATGACAAAAGAGACATTTAAAATATCAGGTATGGATTGTGCGGCCTGTGCAACACGAATTGAACGCACACTCAATCGTGAAGCGGGTATTGAATCAGCCAATGTGAATCTTGTGATGGAAAAAGGGGCTGTCCAATATGATCCATCTCAAATTAGTCAAAAAGATATATTTGAACGTATCGAAAAGATTGGTTTCCAAGCACATCCAATTGAAACACAACAACAGACGCGTGAACGTAAGCAGCGTGAATTGAAACATCAAAAAAATAAATTTATTATTTCTCTTATTTTATCATTACCATTGCTATATACGATGTTTGCACACTTTTCATTTTTAAGTTTTGTACCTGTACCAGACTTATTTATGAATCCGTGGTTCCAATTGATTCTGGCTACACCGGTACAATTTATTCTAGGGTGGCAATTCTATGTCGGTGCCTATCAATCATTGACGAATAAAAGTGCCAATATGGATGTACTGGTTGCGATGGGTACATCAGCTGCCTATTTCTATAGTATTTATTTAATGTTTACACATACGCACGAATCAGGACATGTACCGCTTTATTTTGAAACAAGTGCGGTTTTAATTACGCTCATTCTTTTAGGTAAATACTTTGAAAAACGCGCAAAAGGCCATGCCAGTGATGCGATTGAAAAGTTAGCAGCATTACAAGTGAAGGGTGCAGAAGTCGAGCGTGATGGACAAATCCAACGCATGTCTATTGATGATATCCAAGTTGGTGATGTTGTACGTGTCCGTAGTGGGGAACAAATTCCGTTAGACGGTACAATTGTAGAAGGTTGGTCAACTGTAGATGAATCTATGTTAACAGGTGAAAGTATTCCAATTGATAAAAATGTTGGAGATACCGTCATTGGTAGTACATTAAACCAACAAAACTTTATTAAAATTCGAGTTACACATACGGGTGAAGATCTTGTTTTAAATCAAATTATTCAAGTTGTTGAAGAAGCACAAGGTGATAAACCCCAAATCCAACGATTAGCTGATAAAGTATCTAACATTTTTGTCCCGACTGTTATTGCGATTGCATTCGTTGCATTTTTAATCTGGTACTTCTTTGTGACACCATTTGAATTATCTCAATCTCTTGAAATCTTTATTGCGGTTATCGTAATCGCATGTCCATGTGCATTAGGTCTTGCAACACCAACCTCTATCATGGTTGGATCTGGGCGTGCTGCAGAAGCAGGTGTTTTATTTAAAACAGCTGAATCATTAGAACAAACACATCATATCAATACGATTGTATTTGATAAAACGGGTACTTTGACAGTTGGACACCCACGTGTCATTGCAGAACATTATCTCACAAATGATTCAGAAGCAGGGCGCTATATTAAGAGTTTAGAAGCACAATCAGAACATCCGTTATCAAAAGCCGTTGTTGATTATTTTGAAGATGTAACAACGTTGCCTGTAGAAGATTACAAAACACATACAGGTAGTGGTATTTCTGGTCATATTGATGGCCATCACATAGTTGTCGGTGCCATTTCTTTCATTGCACAATATGCTGAAATTAAAGAAGAAGTACAACAACAAGTTGAAACATTGCAAGATTCAGGTGCGACTGTGATCGCAATGACTGTTGATGATCATGTGGCATTGGTTCTTGGTATTCGTGACGAACCGAAACAAGAAGCGAAAGACGTATTAGCCGCATTAAAACCGAATTATGAATTAATCATGTTAAGTGGTGATAGTGAAACGACTGCGCGTGCAATCGGACGAGAACTTGGTGTGACAAATGTGATTGCAGGAGTCAAACCTGATGAGAAAGCACAAGTCGTTGCGGACCTTCAAGAAAAAGGTCATAAAGTGATGATGGTCGGCGATGGTGTGAACGATGCGCCTGCATTGATGAAGAGTGATATCGGTGTAGCGATGGGATCAGGTTCAGACATCGCATTAGAATCAGCAGACATTGCGCTTGTAAAAGGAAACTTAAATCATATTCCAGAAAGCTTAAAATTAAGTCATCTAACTATCCGCAATATTAAACAAAACTTATTCTTCGCGTTTTGTTACAACATGATCGGTATTCCGTTTGCAGCTATGGGATTCTTGGCACCTTGGATTGCAGGAACAGCGATGGCATTTAGTTCTGTTTCTGTTGTCTTAAACGCTTTAAGATTGAAACATATCGCAAAATAAAAGTGATAAATTTTAATTATCTATAGTAAGTACTTTTAATTTAGGTTAAGATAGGTGTAGTAGGTTGACAAGTTGGGGTGATAATATGGCAAAGCCAAATGACAAGTTTTACAACGTGGTGAAAATGTTATCATCAATTGGGGTTAGTGTTAAAAAGACCAAATCACGATTGGATATCATGCGATCACTACCGAACACAACCGTTGCACCAGAAAAACTCAAGTAAGATACAATTTCATAGAAACACAAAAACCACTTTTTCGTCCTAGTTAAGGACTTAAAAGTGGTTTTTTATGTTATATTTTTTTATTTTGTCGTACGAGATTGTGCTTGTGTTGCATCGTATTTTTTTGGTGTGTAATAGTAAATACTAAGTATGACACCGATACCTGACATCAGACTCCATAATGAACTACCGCCATAACTAATGAATGGAAGAGGAATTCCGGTAATTGGTAAGAGTTGAATTGTCATACCGATATTTTGAACAATATGGAATAACAGTAAGCTCGTATATCCCATAATGAATGCCTTATTGAAGATATCATCTGATGAAACAGCTAGGCGTATCAGATGCAATAAGAGTAATAGGAAAACACCTAATACCGCCACTGCACCAACGAAGCCAAACTCCTCGCCAATCACAGAAAAAATAAAGTCCGTATGGTTTTCAGGAATATAAACTTCACCATTATTTAAGCCTTTACCAATCAATTGACCTGAACCAATTGCTTTCATAGACTCTGTTAGGTGGAAGCCATCTCCAGTACTATATGTGTAAGGATCTAACCATGAATTGATACGGCCAAGTTGATACGTTTTGATACCCGAAATATTTTCTATCAGACTTGGATTATAAATAATAGATAAAATGATACTACCACCTAAAACAATCGCTGATCCGAATAGTGGTGCTAAAATCTTCCATGTGACACCACTTACAATCACGATACCTGCAATAATAGCCAGGAAGACAAGTGTTGTACCAAGGTCATTTTGTAATAAAATCAGTCCCATTGGTAAAATGGTCACACCCATTATTTTAAGAAGTAACATAAAGTCTGTTTCCAAAGACTTATTAAACGTAAAGCGATTATGTTGTGCAACCACCTTGGATACAGATAATATGAGGACAATTTTCATAAACTCGGAAGGTTGAAAGCTAATAGGTCCAATATGATACCAGCTTTTTGCCCCGTTAATAATCGGCGTTAAACTTGATTCTGGCAGGACAATGAGTCCGATTAATAAAATGATAAAAATGGTATAAACGACATTAACATATTTTAAAATTTTCTTAGGTGAAACGAGCATGATGAATGTAGCGATTGCGGCCCCTAAAATATAATAGAAAATTTGTCGGACACCAAAGTCCATACTATATTGGCCACCACCCATAGCTGAGTGGATTGTCGTCACACTGATGATACAGAGTATTAAAATTAAACTAATCAGTTTCCAGTCTAAACGTCGAAAGAAAGACTTTTGAGTTTTTTGACGTGAAGAAGCCATTGCAATCTCCTTTGTACTAAAATTTCTTTAACTTATATTATATAACGATTTTACATAACATGTAATAAAATTTCTAATATTGTACAAAAATAAATGCATTATAAATAGACAGCATGGTAATATGGATTTGAAGAATTTATTTTGGAGGCGGAACTATGTCGAAAGAAGCTTTATGTATTATTTACGGTGGGAAAAGTGCCGAACATGATGTTTCAATATTAACAGCACAGAACGTATTGAATGCAATCGATAAATCACAGTATCATATCGATATTATCTATATTACAAATGAAGGCCAATGGAAGAAACAAGAGAATATCACTGAAGAAATCACTGATATTAATACATTACGCTTAGATCAAGTTGAGGAAGGGCAGATTTCTGTCATGTTAACGGCTTCGAGTCAAGGTGGCAGTTACGATGCAGTGTTCCCGTTATTGCATGGTCCAAATGGAGAAGATGGAACGATTCAAGGTTTATTTGAAGTTCTTGATATTCCATATGTTGGAAATGGTGTACTAGCTGCAGCAAGCTCTATGGATAAGCTTGTTATGAAGCAATTATTTGCACATAGAGGTCTTCCACAATTACCATATGTCAGCTTTTTACGTAGTGAATATGAAAAATATCAACATAATATTCTAAAGCTTGTACATGATAAACTAGAGTTCCCAGTATTTGTTAAGCCGGCAAACCTAGGTTCAAGTGTCGGTATTAGTAAATGTGACGATGAAGAAGCATTGATTCGTGGTATTGAAGAAGCGTTTCAATTTGACCGCAAGCTTGTGATTGAACAAGGTGTCAATGCACGTGAAATCGAAGTGGCTGTACTTGGTAATGATTATCCAGAGACAACATGGCCAGGTGAAGTTGTGAAAGATGTGTCATTCTATGATTACAAAGCGAAATACAAAGACGGTAAAGTAAAATTAAGTATTCCTGCAGATTTGGATCCAGACTTGCAAATGACACTTCGCGATATGGCTGTGGAAGCATTTAAAGCAACAGATTGTGCTGGCTTGCTACGCGCGGATTTCTTCGTGACAGAAGATCAGCAAATCTATATTAACGAAACAAATGCGATGCCTGGATTTACAGCATACAGCATGTATCCAAAATTATGGGAAAACATGGGTGTGTCATATAGCGAATTAATTACAAAATTAATTGAACTAGCAAAAGAACGCCATGCAGATAAGCATTTGAATAAATATCGAATTGATGACTAGAGGTATGAATCATGATAAATATCAGCTTGAGACAATTATCAGAGTGGGTAACAGGTGAGATTGATGAACGTTATTTAGACGTGATGATCAAAGGTGTCACGATTGATTCACGACACATTGAAGCGGGACAACTCTTTATTCCGTTTAATGGAGAAAATGTAGATGGCCACCGTTTTAGTGCACAAGCTCTACAAGATGGTGCTGCGGCAACTTTTTATGATAAACATAGTGAAGTTCCGGCACCATCAGAAGGTCCAGTCATTTATGTAGAAAATACATTGGAAGCTTTACAACAACTCGCTTCGGCATACTTACGTAATGTCAATCCGACAGTTATCGCTGTGACAGGATCAAATGGTAAAACTACGACAAAAGATATGATAGAAAATACACTTGCAGCTAGCTACAAAGTGAAAAAAACACAAGGAAACTATAATAATGAAATTGGTATGCCTTTAACAATCTTAGCATTATCACCGGATACGGAAGTGTCTATTTTAGAAATGGGTATGTCAGGCTTTGGAGAAATTGAGTTATTGTCTCGTATCGCACAACCTGATTTTGCAATTATTACGAATATCGGTGAGTCACATATGCAAGACCTTGGTTCAAGAGCGGGCATTGCAAAGGCAAAGTTTGAAATTATTTCAGGCCTAAAAGAAGGTGGAACACTATTCTATGATGGCGATGAACCTTTATTGGAAGAACTTGTGGAAAATACAAATGGGCTGAATGCAGTTGCGATTGGTACAGGCGAGTCAAATGATGTACATTGTCATGTAACTGCACATGATGCATCAGGCATTACGTTCACATTGAATGATGACGAAACATATACGATTCCAGTACTTGGTGCACATAATATGAAAAATGCAGCATATGCGATTAGTGTTGCTAAAAATTTGAATGTTGGTTATGAAACGATTCAACAACAATTACAGCAACTCTCATTGACAGACATGCGCATGCAAAAATTCACGGCTGAAAATGGTGCAGTGGTAATTAATGATGCTTATAATGCCAGTCCAACAAGTATGAAAGCAGCCATTGATACGTTAAAAGAATTGACTGGTCGTAAAATACTTGTATTTGGAGATGTGTTAGAACTTGGTCCGCAATCATCAGAATTACATGCTGATGTCGGCGCATATTTAGAAAATAAATCTATTGATGTCTTATTTACGTATGGAGATGATTCAGAAGCGATTTATGAAGCGGGACGTCACCATGTCGAACAAGCACAACATTTTGATTCAAAAGCAGCATTGATAGAAACTTTAACAAACATGTTAACAGATAAAGATACCGTTTTAGTTAAAGGATCACGAGGTATGAAGTTAGAAGAAGTGGTGGAAGCGTTATTAACAGTTTAATGATAAGGTGCCTTAATACAGGGAAACCTGATATTAAGGCGCTTTTTTACGTTATCATTAAGTGTTTTTGGTATGTTTAGATTTAACTGACTTATTTCCATTTATTGCGATATTAATGGTTAGGTGGTAATATATAGAAGTTAGATTAAAATTATTTGACAAACTTATTATGAGAATTTCGAAATATAAAGGAGAATTACTTTGCAAAAATTTACAGAATTAGGTGTTTCAGAACGTACAGCTGAAACCCTTGAGGCAATGGGATTTACTGAGCCAACACCCATCCAAAAAGACAGTATTCCATATGCACTCGAAAATATTGACATATTGGGACAAGCGCAAACAGGGACAGGAAAAACAGGCGCATTTGGGATCCCGCTTATCGAAAAAGTAAAAGGTCAAGAAGGCGTACGCGCGCTTATCTTAGCACCAACACGTGAGCTTGCAATGCAAGTAGCAGAACAATTACGTGAATTCAGCCGTGGACAAAAAGTTCAAGTTGTTACAGTATTCGGTGGTATGCCGATTGATCGTCAAATCAAATCATTAAAACGTGGCCCACAAATCGTTGTAGGGACACCTGGACGTGTGATTGACCACTTAAATCGTCGTACATTAAAACCACAACAAATCGAAACATTAATCTTAGACGAAGCGGACGAAATGATGAACATGGGCTTCATCGATGATATGCGTTATATCATGGATAAATTACCATCAGAAAATCGTCAAACAATGCTTTTCTCAGCAACAATGCCAAAAGCAATTCAAGAACTTGTTCAGAAGTTCATGAAATCACCTAAGATTATCAAAACAATGAACAACGAAATCTCTGATCCACAAATTGATGAGTATTACACAATTGTTAAGGAATTAGAGAAATTCGATACATTTACGAACTTCTTAGATGTACATCAACCAGAACTTGCAATTGTATTCGGACGTACAAAACGTCGTGTAGATGAATTAACAAGTGCATTGTTATCAAAAGGATACAAAGCTGAAGGACTTCACGGGGACATTACACAAGCAAAACGCTTAGAAGTCTTGAAAAAGTTTAAAAACGACCAAATTGACATCCTTGTCGCAACAGACGTTGCAGCACGTGGTTTAGATATCTCAGGTGTAAGCCATGTTTACAACTTCGATATTCCTCAAGATACAGAAAGTTACACACATCGTATTGGTCGTACAGGTCGTGCCGGCAAACACGGTATTGCCGTAACATTTGTTAACCCAATCGAAATGGACTACATTCGTCAAATCGAACAAACAAATAAACGTCAAATGCTTGCATTACGCCCACCACATCGCAAAGAAGTATTACAAGCACGTGAGGATGAAATCAAGAACAAGGTAGAAAAATGGATGGCTGCCGCTAAAGAACCTCGCGTAGAAAAAATTGCGAAGTCATTGCTTGAATCATACGAAGCATCTGACTTAGTGACAGCACTTCTACAAGAATTGGTTGAATCAAATGATGAAGTAGAAGTACAATTAACATTTGAAAAACCACTTGCACGTAAAACACGTGGACCAAAAGGTGGCAACCGTAAAAATACAGGCAACAAACGCCACGGTAAAAACAACCGTAATCACAAACAAGGTAACTTTAATAAAAAAGGTAACTTCAAAAACAAACGTGATAACAAAGTGAAAAAAGGACGTACATTTGCTGACCATCAAAAATAATGTCTAATAAGCGTGTAGGAGATGATTCCTAACGCATCATCAAGCACCCAATCCGAAATTGATTGATTCGGACTGGGTGCTTTTATGTTTTCGTGTCTTAAACGGAACCTAGGATTTTTAAGGGATGTTCATCTTTTGTGGTGGGCAGATAATTAAAAGTAACTAATTTTATTTTCAACTTAATCATAACACGTAGTAATCACTACATTCATTTAAGCGTACAGTTAATTATTAATTGTGCGCTTTTTGAGTACTATCATTTCTTTTAAGAGACACGTACTTTTAGGAAGTCTTTTAAAAATTTATGCTATCATAAAAAATAAAGGGGATGTTTATATGAAATATAATGCATACAATCAACCTATAGGGGATGCTGTTTCTCCTTTTGAAAATCCTAAGAAACCGGTTATTGAAATACTTGAAGGCAAATATAGCAAATTAGAGCGTTTAAACATGCGTCATCGAGATGATTTGTTTGAAGTATTATGTGATCCGGAAAATGATTCCAATTGGACATACTTACCAAATGAACCGATTCATGATAAACAAGAATTTAATACGTTAATTCATCATTATATCGATTCAGATGATCCGTATTTCTTTGCGATCGTTGATAAAACGACTGATAAAGCTTTAGGTTTGATGTCGTTACTTCGTATTAATACGAAAGCGTCATCTATTGAAGTGGGACATATTCATTATTCGCCACTTCTAAAAAGAACACGCATTGCAACTGAAGTACAATATTTACTCGCTAAGTATGTATTTGAATCATTAGGCTACAGACGTTATGAATGGAAATGTGACAGTTTGAACGCCCCCTCTAAACGGGCAGCTGTAAGATTAGGATTCACACATGAAGGGACTTTTCGACAAGCGTTAGTATATAAAGGTAGAAATAGAGATACAGATTGGTTTTCAATGCTAGATAAAGAATGGCCAAATATTAAACAACATTATGAGTATTGGTTAGATGAGAAAAACTTTAATAGTGATGGTACACAAATTCAAAAATTATCCATTACTTAAATATTGATAGCTATACTAAAAGATAAGGAAGTTTTGGATCCTAAATCATACAACGGTCAAGGTTCAAAACTTTCGGTATTTTTATGAAAAAGCATCTTACACAAAAACCATTAAGCGAGTTTTTTATCATACTTCTAGTCTTCTCATTTTTTGATAAACTGTATAATTGAACCGTTGAAATATTGAATTTTACACTGCTTGAGCCCCTATATATCACCCAAAATGTTTATGTTATAATGAGAGCAAAATCTTTGGAAGGGGAGAAACCCATGGCATCATCGTTTCACAAAAGTCCAGAAGTTGCGAAAAAGTATTTTAGGCAATTTTACTTTCTAACTGCGATCGTCGGCGCGCTACCACTTATCATAGGTTTATTCCTCGTTTATCATTTTGAAGCTTGGCAGCCACTGCTGTATCTTATAGGTGGTGTACTTGCTTTATTCATCTTATACTGCACATTAAAACCTTATTTTCAATACCACTACACTACTTATAGAATCCATGAAAATATTATCGAAGTAAAACGTCATTTTTGGTTTCGTAATCATCAAATTTTAAAAGTGGAACGCCTTCAATATATTCATTGGAAGAATGAGCCATTGTTACGGAGGCATCAGTTGCGCCATCTCATATTAACGACTGCAGGACATACAATGCATTTGCCGTTATTATATGGTGAAGATGTCGAACTGATTGAACAGCATTGCCTAGAACTGTTAGAGGAGGGTGATAGTGATGTATAGTCCACAAAAACTTCATCCGATCTCATATTTTATGAGTATTGTAAATGCTGTGAAGTCCAATATAATTCCACTTATTTTATTTGTTTTATTCGCGGTGAAAGATTTTGATTATACAAATCCTGCAAATTATATTTTTCCCGCCATGGTACTATTTTTCTTCTTGATTACATTAATTAATGATGCTATCAAAGCGTTTCGTACACGTTATTGGATCGAAGGCAATCATTTTATTGTCACTACAGGACTCTTTAATCTCGAGCGTAAAGAATTAAACATCTCACGTATTCAAACGATGGATACGTCACAAAACCTGATTCATCAAATCGTCGGTGGTGTCAGATTACAAATTCAAACGCCAAGTGATGGGATTGTACTCGAGACGATCACGCAAGCCCAAAGTAATTTGATTCGAGCAGAACTAGAAAAAGTGAGATCTCATTTAAAAAATATGCCGACAGATAGCAGTGATGCTGAATCAGAAAATACAGAATCAGATGTACCTGTCGATCAACCAGAAATGTTACTGTATCAACTTTCAACTAAAAACTTATTATTTATGGCGATGACAAGTGGAGCGGTTTTTGTAACACTTGCCGCACTCAGTCCATTGTTAACAGCAGGTTTAGACTATATTGATTGGGAATGGGTGTCTGAAGAAGCCTCAACTTTAATTAATAATGCTGTCATGATCACGGTAATATTTGCAACAATTTTTATTTTAATTTCATATATTATTGGTATCGTTATCACCTTTTTCCGTTATTACAATTACACATTGAAACGACAAGGCGATTACTTAACGATTCGTTATGGCTTATTAAATGTGAAAAAAGTGACAGTCCCACTCACACGCATTCAAGCCGTGATTGAACATAAAAGTTATTTGCGTACATTGTTTGGCTATACAGCATATGACTTCGTTATTACGAGTGACATGGAAGTGAGTTCAGACAATGATTTTGCGGATGGGCGCGTGATGGTCTTGCCATTTATACACAAACGTGAAGTTTCATCACTCTTAGCTTCAATGGTACCGCACATGCAATTTCAAAATGTCACGCCTAAGCTGCCTTGGCGTGGTTTCCATAGACGCTTTTGGATACAGTCACTTGTGTTGATCATTATTGGAGCTGTCGTACATTATTATTTTTGGGTATGGATTTGGATTCCAGTTGTATTTTGTATTGTTATGATGATATTCAAGAGTTATATGCTCATTCAAAAAGCAGGTTGGTGTGTCGCAGATGATGAAATTGCGATTCGTCGTGCCTCATATACAGGATTTAAAACGACTTATTTTAAACATAATAAAATATTGGGATGGCAGCGTGAAGCACATCCAGTTATGTCCAATGCACAACTAAATCATTTCTTTTTCACATTAGCTAAAGGTTCAACAAGTATGGATGTCGGATTAGGTTTTGTAGATATACAAGATATTGAGAGATTGCAAACATGGTATTTGAAAGGTGGTAGTGACAATGATGACCGAACAGACATATCATAAAATGGCACCTGAAGGACCTAAAGTGATGCGCATAGCGAGCGTTATCGTGACAGGAATTGCTGTATTAATTGCAATTGCGGCCTTTATTACAAGTTATTTTGTAGAATTTGAAAAAATGCTTAAATGGATAGCGCTAGGTTTTGCAGTGCTTGCAGTACTTTATGCAATCATGTTTGTCTGGCTCAAACCAATCTATAGTTACCATGTCTTTCGCTATCACTACTCAGAACAAGGTATTGTTGTACGAGAAGGTTTTATATTTATTGAAGAAACGAAAGTGCCTTTATTTCGTATACAAAATATTGATATTGATGAAGGGTTTATCATGCGAAAATATGGACTGGCAACGCTAACGATATCAACAGCTGGCGGGAATACAGAAATCCGACTTATTGATAAGCAACAAGCATTAAAAATAAAGCAGCTCATCCAAGGATATGCAACGGATGTTGAAAATGATCTTGAAAGTCATACACAAAATGAAATAACAGAGGAAAATTATGATAAAATAAAGGATACACAATCTGAAGATGAGGAGATCTAATCATGATATACGGCTTAGGTGTTGATTTAGTTGAAATAGAACGTATTCAGGCACTCGTTGAAAAACAGCCGAAGTTTATTCAACGTATCCTAAGCAAAGGTGAATATGATCAATACATGCAGTATTCACATCCTCAGAGACGTATTGAATTTTTGGCTGGTCGATTTGCTGTCAAAGAAGCTTTTAGTAAAGCGCTTGGGACAGGAATTGGTAGAGAAGTTGCATTTAATGAGATACATTGTGCGAATGATGAAAAAGGGAAACCTTATATTTTATTTGAAGGTTTTACTGTCCATGTATCTATCACACATACAAAACATTATGCGATGAGCCAAGTGATACTAGAACAATAAAAAAGGAAGTACTTCCATAAAAGTAAGAATAACTTAAGGAAGGTGACAGTGATTTGTCAGAAAAGTATTATCGTGAAACCACATTGTCTGTAAATTTAGATGCGATTACATCCAATTATCAAGAATTATCAAAGTGTCATCCAACAAAGACGATGATGCCGGTTGTTAAAGCGAATGCATACGGTTTAGGGAGCGTTGCGATTGCAAAACATCTTGCTCAGCTAGGTGCAACGTTTGTTTGCGTGGCAACGCTTGATGAAGCGATTGAATTACGCATGCACGGGTTCAAAGAGAAAATTTTAATTCTTTCGAGTATCCCACCTGCAAATATTAACAAAGCGATCCAACATCGTGTTGCTGTTGCCGTACCTTCTAAAGAATGGTTGGAAGATGCGATTAGTCATATTGAATCATCAAATGAGAAGTCACTATGGCTTCATATTAAGCTAGATACGGGTATGAACCGTTTAGGTATTAAAGATAGTGAAACATATCGTGAAATGATTGCGATCATCGAACAATATGAACAGCTTATTTTTGAAGGCGTATTTTCTCATTTTGCCTCAGCAGATGAAGAGAATGACTCTGCACAACAACAATACAAACGTTTTGAAAGCTTGGTGAACAGTGCAGAACGTCCAACATACGTGCATATTCAAAATTCTGCGGGGACATTACGTTTTAATCCTGAGATTTGTAATGCATTTCGTCCTGGTATTGCATTATATGGTTACTATCCAACGCCGTTTATTGAAGCAAAGGAAACAGCACGTTTAAAACCAGCTGCATCCGTTGAAACAACAGTTGTTCAAGTGAAGCAATTAGAGGCTGGAGAAACAATTGGATATGGTGAGACTTATATAGCGACTGAACCAATGCACATTGCCTTATTATCCATTGGTTATGCAGATGGTTACCTGCGTCATATGCAAGGTGCAACGGTAAGTGTCAACGGACAACAATGTGAAGTGGTAGGTCGTATTAGTATGGACCAGACTGCCATTAAAGTTCCTGCAACCGTTAAACCAGGTGATAAAGTTGTTGTGTTAGAAGCACGTGCACACACACCACAATCAGCAGAAACGCTTGCTGAAAAACAACAAACCATCAATTATGAAGTGCTATGCAATTTTGGACGTCGTATTCCACGTATTTATATTTCAGGAGAAAATATTGATGTCACAAATGAATTATTAAAATAATATGGTAGATTTGTTTCATTTTTGCTATCATAATGAGTGATAAATATAGATTTTTAAGACGAGTTGAATTGATATGGAGGGTCTTATGATGTCAGTATTCAATCAAGTGAAGTTTAAAAATTTAGAGCAGTCATTAAAAGAAGGGTACGCCCAAATGGCTGACCTCAATCTCTCCCTAGCGACAGAAGCATATTCAGTAGAGTGTGAAGCATGCGATTGCAATGAGTCACACTTATTATCCAAGCATCAGGATGATTAAATGAAGCGCGGGGATGTATACTTAGCTGATTTATCACCAGTACGGGGTTCTGAACAAGGGGGAGTGAGACCCGTCGTTATCATTCAAAATGATACTGGTAACAAATATAGTCCGACTGTTATCGTGGCAGCGATAACAGGTCGTATTAACAAAGCAAAGATTCCAACACATGTTGAAATTGAAAAAAAGAAGTATAAGCTCGACAAAGATTCAGTTATTTTATTAGAACAAATTCGAACAGTAGATAAAAATCGTTTGAAAGAAAAGTTGACTTTTTTATCAGAAGAAAAGATGAAAGAAGTGAACAATGCTTTGGGGATTAGTCTTGGCTTACAAGTTGTTCAATCACGATGAGTGATATATAGTAAGCTTTTTACAGCAAGACAATATTTTTAAAGTTTACATAAAATAACCGTATGACTAGAGCAGTATAGACACATGACGATCCACTTTTATTATAGAAGTTTGTATTGTAGATGTGTAAAAGGAGATTGTACAGGTCACATATAATTTAAAAATATGGCGATAGTAGGGGTATCACTTAAAGCAGTTAGCTTGTAGAGTCATCCTTGTCAGGGTGGGCGATGAAATCTTTTGACTGATAAGGTTTCACGGCCACTTTTTTGTTGTTTAGTTGTAATAAGATGGGAAAAGGAGTATTGACATTGGCACAATCAAAAACAGCGTATTATTTTGGTTTGATAGACCGCTATTTAAATGATATGAACAATGAAGAAATATTAGAAAATGCGCGTAAATTTGCCAGTAATTTACCAGAAGAAAGCATCACACCTGAAGCAATTGTCAATATACATAAAAAGTATCTCGAGAAACGCGCATTTAACCAAGAAGATATCATGAAAAGTTTAGACGTACTTGAAGTGGTTATTCAAAGTTTTGGCTATGATTATTCAGATTATAAGCGATTGGTCGATCGCATGGAAGTACATGATAAAGAAATGGGTTTGGCTTCTAGTTTGCAACAGACGATGTTAAAAACAGATATTCCCCAATTTGACGGTATTCAAATTGGGGCCATTTCAGTAGCAGCACACCAAGTGAGTGGTGACTATTTTAACTTAATTGATCATAAGGATGGCACGATGAGCTTTGCTGTTGCTGATGTCATTGGAAAAGGGATTCCAGCGGCACTTGCGATGAGTATGATTAAGTTTGGTATGGATTCATATGGACATTCTCAATTACCTAATGATGGTTTAAAACGTTTAAATCGTGTTGTTGAGAAAAATGTTAATCAAAATATGTTCGTCACGATGTTTTATGGTTTATATGAAGACCTTAACCATGTTTTGTATTGTAGTTCAGCTGGGCATGAACCGGGCTATGTTTTTAGAGCTGCAACAGATACCTTTGAAGAAATTACAGTGCGCGGCCGTGTTCTAGGAGTAAGTCCAAATATTCGCTACGATCAGCAAGAAATAAAAATTGAAATCAATGATATGATTATTATTTTTACGGATGGTGTCACAGAAATTCGAGATGAATCGGGTCGTTTTATAGATAAAAACTACCTATTGAACTTCATTCTTCAATATAAAGATATGCATCCGCAAGATATTGTACAACTGTTATATGAGGCATTATTGCGTTTGCAAGAAACAAGTAAGCGTGATGATTTAACCATTTTAATTATTAAAAGAGCCCAATAACCAATCATAAAGCGATTATGATGTTGAAAATTGGGTAAAAATAAGAATAGAGACTACTATAGGAGTGTAAAAATTAATGAACCTTAATATAGAAACGAACACGTATGATGATTATTATGAGGTAATTGTTGCGGGAGAATTAGATGTTGCAACAGTTCCTGAATTAGAAGCTGTCTTGTTACCAATGCGCCAGGAAGGAACACATGATATTCATGTGAATCTAACGGATTTAACTTATATGGATTCAACAGGATTAGGTTTATTTGTCGGCACACTCAAAGCACTAAATCAAAATGATAGAGCGCTTTATATTTTAGGAGTCAATGATCGTATCAAGCGTTTATTTGATATAACTGGATTAGCTGATTTAATGCATGTGAATCAAGGAACGGAGGTCGAATAACATGCCACAAGAACACGATGTCATCGAAATGAGGTTACCAGCAGCACCGGAATATGTAAGTTTGATTCGTCTGACGTTATCAGGAGTGTTTAATCGTGCTAATGCATCATATAATGACATTGAAGATGCGAAAATTGCAGTAAGTGAAGCAGGCACAAATGCTGTTAAGCACGCATATAAGCACCGTGAAGAGACGGGATATATTACAATTGTATTTGAAGTCAGTGATGGACAAATCAAAATTGTTGTATCTGACCAAGGTGAAAGCTTTAACTATCAAGAAACAAAGCAACATTTAGGGCCATATCAAGACGATGAAAATATTGACTTTTTACGTGAAGGTGGTCTGGGCTTGTTTTTGATTGAAGCATTGATGGATGAAGTAACAGTAAGAAAAGAGACAGGTGTTACAATCAGTATGACGAAGTATATCAATAAAGAGCAGGTGCAAACCCATGACGAAAGCATCGAACTCAGTGAATAATGTTTCATCAGAGCAAATTAATAAATGGATTTTGTCGTATCAACAAAATCAAGATGAAGCCGCACAAGAAAATTTAGTAAATCACTATACCAAGTTAATTGAATCTTTAGCTTATAAATATTCAAAAGGGCAATCACATCATGAAGACCTTGTTCAAGTAGGGATGGTTGGATTAATTGGTGCAATTAACCGCTTTGATTTGTCTTTTGATCGTAAGTTTGAAGCGTTTTTATTGCCAACAGTGATTGGTGAAATTAAGCGATACTTACGAGATAAAACGTGGAGTGTCCATGTACCAAGACGTATTAAAGAAATTGGACCACGTATCAAGAAAACAATTGATGAATTGACAAACGAACTGGAGCGTTCACCATCTATCCGTGAGATTGCCGATTATCTTGAAGTTTCAGATGAAGAAGTACTTGAAGCGATGGAGATGGGGCAAAGTTATCACGCATTAAGTGTCGATCATTCGATAGAAGCGGATAAAGATGGATCCACTGTAACCCTTTTAGATGTGATGGGCAATCAAGATGAAAATTATGATTTAACTGAAAAACGTATCATCTTGGAACGCATTTTACCTATTTTATCTGATCGAGAACGAGAGATTATACAGTGTACATTTATCGAAGGACTCAGTCAGAAAGAAACGGGAGAACGCGTTGGATTGAGCCAAATGCATGTATCTCGATTGCAAAGAACAGCTATTAAGAAATTACAGCAAGCAGCGCAGCAAACATAATTGAATAAAATGAATGAAACAATAGCACAATGATTTTCAGCACTTTTTAAATAAAGACGCTTGAAAAGATTGTGCTTATTTCATCATCATATATTATAAAATTTGAAGTGTAAAAATGGAAAGGCAGTGAACCAAATGGCAACAGATACACTTGTACAAGCAATACATAAAGAATACCAATATTCCGTAAAACAAATAGAAGCGGTCCTCTCATTATTACAAGAGAAGAATACCGTGCCTTTTATTGCAAGATATCGTAAAGAAGCAACAGGCGGATTAGACGAAGTGGCGATTAAAAAAATTGATGACCGTTATCAATATATGGAAAATCTTCAAAAGAGAAAAGAAGAGATTATCAACGCGATAGAACAACAAGGCTTATTAACGTCTGAATTAAAGCTAGATATTTTAAAACAAACGAAATTACAACGTGTAGAAGATCTATATCGTCCTTATAAACAAAAGAAAAAGACACGTGCGACTGAAGCGAAAAGAAAAGGTCTAGAACCATTTGCGCAATGGGTGATGGCACAAAAATCACCAGAGTTATTAGAATCTCAAGCGAAAAATTATCTTACAGATGAAGTGAAAACTGTAGAAGAAGCCATTGCTGGGGCACAAGATATTATTGCGGAATCAATTGCAGATCATCCACAATATCGTAAACAGATTTTAAAAGATGTATGGCATACTGGAATGCTTGTCACGCAGAAAAAGAAAAAAGCAGAAGATGAAAAAGCTGTTTATGCAATGTACTATGACTACAGTGAACCAATTAAACGTGCAGCGAACCACCGTATTTTAGCGATGAATCGCGGCGAAAAGGCAAAAGTGTTATCTGTAAAAGTAGAAGCAGATATTGAAAAATTATCTCAAAATATTCGACGTGTAGAAGTAAAAGGCACTCATGAATTATCAAATATTGTTGGTGATGCGATTGAGGATGCAATGAAGCGCCTTATTTTTCCATCTATTGAACGTGAAATTCGTGGAGATTTAACAGAACGCGCAGAAACACAAGCAATTGATGTTTTTAGTGAAAACTTAAAGAATCTATTATTACAAGCACCTTTAAAAGGAAAACAAATATTAGGTGTGGATCCAGCCTTTCGTACAGGTTGTAAACTTGCAGTCATTAACCCATATGGTACATTTGTTGCGAAATCAGTGATGTATCCACATCCACCTGTTTCAAAAGTGAAAGCAGCTGAAGAAACATTTCTTTCAATGGTAAAGAACTACGACGTGGAGCTCGTTGCAATTGGAAACGGAACAGCTAGTCGTGAAACAGAACAATTTGTCGCGAATATGATTCAAACACACAACCTTAATATTCAATATGTTATTGTGAATGAAGCGGGGGCTTCTGTTTATTCAGCTTCAGAAATTGCACGTCATGAATTTCCAGACTTTCAAGTAGAGGAACGTAGTGCAGTGTCAATTGGTCGTCGTATTCAAGACCCACTGAGCGAATTGGTAAAAATTGATCCAAAATCAATCGGTGTTGGACAGTATCAACATGATGTAAATCAAAAAGCATTATCTACAGCATTAGACTTTGTCGTTGAAACAGCCGTAAACCAAGTAGGTGTAAATATTAATACAGCTTCTGGTACATTGCTCCAACACGTTTCAGGACTATCAAAACAAATCGCTGATAATATCGTGGCGTACCGAGAAGAAAACGGACCATTTACAAAACATCAGCAAATTAAAAAGGTGAAACGTTTAGGTGATAAGACTTTCGAACAAAGTATCGGATTCTTACGCATAGTAGATGGCGTCGATCCGCTCGACAATACAGCGATTCACCCAGAAAGTTACACAGTGACACATGATTTACTAGAAGCGGTAAATATGGCAGTATCTGATATTGGGACAGATGAACTTAAGACTGCGTTAGAAAACTTAGAAATAGCGCAGTATGCCCAAAAATTAAATATCGGTATACCGACACTTGAGGATATTGTGAAGTCTTTAATTGCACCAAACCGTGATCCACGAGATGCATATGAAACACCTCAGTTAAAATCAGATGTCTTATCTATTGAAGATTTACGTGAGGTGATGAAGTTAACAGGTACCGTCCGCAATGTTGTTGACTTTGGGGCTTTTGTTGATATTGGTGTAAAACAAGATGGTTTAGTGCATATATCAAAAATGTCAAAACAATTTGTTAAACACCCGATGGATAAAGTGAACGTAGGGGATATTGTCGAAGTATGGATTGATGGTATTGATGAACAAAAAGGAAAAGTCGCGTTGACAATGATTAATCCATATGAATAATCAGGAGTTACAAGAATTAGTTGAAGTCATTTCTCAACAATACTTCAATAGATCGTTTCAACATCAAGCATATTTCAATTCACGTTTACGTACAACAGGTGGGCGATATTTATTGAAAACGCATGATATTGAAATCAATCCGAAACAATATCAAACATTTGGCGAAGCAGCACTCGTAGATATTATTAAGCATGAATTATGTCATTATTTTCTACATCTTGATGGAAAAGGCTACCAACATAAGGATGAGGATTTTAAACGATTAAGTAACTGTGTCGGCGCACCGAGATTTTGTGCACCACTACAAAGTTATGCCTCACGTGCGAATTATATTTATAAATGTAAAACTTGTGGAGCGGAATATATGCGTATCCGAAAAGTAGATACAAAGCGTATGCGATGTGGTAAATGTAGTGGCAAACTTTTAGAAATGAAGAAATAGAATAGTAAGTAATGGATAAGGACGACAGAAAATGAAAATTATTAATTCTGGCGTCCTTATTTTATAGTTTGGAAAAAGATGATTTATGTTCGTTTTAAAGGGACATTTTTTAAAAAGGAGTTTCTATTCACTTAACATTTGAAGTAGGATATTATTTATTGTTCGTTTTTCTAGGATTCATATACTTTTGGTTCATTAAATAAACAAATTTTATTTATGATTTAGTGTTGACTTTGAAAAATAGATTATATATAATGATAAAAGTCGACTGAACGAGCTAAACATTATGAAAAATAATTGTTGACTTGAACAGGATGACATGATATAGTTGAGTATGTTGCGAAAACGAAATGTTAACAACAGATTACAAACATTAAATAAATGTTAAAAAATGTTGACATTAAATATCGCCCCTGATATAATAAGTATCGTTCTGAAAAAATGATATTTAAAGTTACCGAGCGGTCGTGGCGGAATGGCAGACGCGCTAGGTTGAGGGCCTAGTGGGAGAGATCCCGTGGAGGTTCAAGTCCTCTCGGCCGCATCAACTAAACTTTAATATCCAATATCTAAATTAATATGCGGGTGTAGTTTAATGGCAAAACCTCAGCCTTCCAAGCTGATGTTGTGGGTTCGATTCCCATCACCCGCTCCATGAATTTTTAAAATATGAACATTGAAAACTGAATGACAATATGTCAACGTTAATTCCGATAATTTGAGTGCTCAGAGTAGTACTTTCAAGAGTGATTGACTTAAACAATCAAACGAGCTAATCAAGCTTACTTCTTTTATGGAGAGTTTGATCCTGGCTCAGGATGAACGCTGGCGGCGTGCCTAATACATGCAAGTCGAGCGAACAGACGAGGTGCTTGCACCTCTGACGTTAGCGGCGGACGGGTGAGTAACACGTGGGTAACCTACCTATAAGACTGGAATAACTTCGGGAAACCGGAGCTAATGCCGGATAACATATTGAACCGCATGGTTCAATAGTGAAAGACGGTCTTGCTGTCACTTATAGATGGACCCGCGCCGTATTAGCTAGTTGGTAAGGTAACGGCTTACCAAGGCGACGATACGTAGCCGACCTGAGAGGGTGATCGGCCACACTGGAACTGAGACACGGTCCAGACTCCTACGGGAGGCAGCAGTAGGGAATCTTCCGCAATGGGCGAAAGCCTGACGGAGCAACGCCGCGTGAGTGATGAAGGTCTTCGGATTGTAAAGCTCTGTTATTAGGGAAGAACAAACGTGTAAGTAACTGTGCACGTCTTGACGGTACCTAATCAGAAAGCCACGGCTAACTACGTGCCAGCAGCCGCGGTAATACGTAGGTGGCAAGCGTTATCCGGAATTATTGGGCGTAAAGCGCGCGTAGGCGGTTTTTTAAGTCTGATGTGAAAGCCCACGGCTCAACCGTGGAGGGTCATTGGAAACTGGAAAACTTGAGTGCAGAAGAGGAAAGTGGAATTCCATGTGTAGCGGTGAAATGCGCAGAGATATGGAGGAACACCAGTGGCGAAGGCGGCTTTCTGGTCTGCAACTGACGCTGATGTGCGAAAGCGTGGGGATCAAACAGGATTAGATACCCTGGTAGTCCACGCCGTAAACGATGAGTGCTAAGTGTTAGGGGGTTTCCGCCCCTTAGTGCTGCAGCTAACGCATTAAGCACTCCGCCTGGGGAGTACGGTCGCAAGACTGAAACTCAAAGGAATTGACGGGGACCCGCACAAGCGGTGGAGCATGTGGTTTAATTCGAAGCAACGCGAAGAACCTTACCAAATCTTGACATCCTTTGACCGTACTAGAGATAGTGTTTTCCTCTTCGGAGGACAAAGTGACAGGTGGTGCATGGTTGTCGTCAGCTCGTGTCGTGAGATGTTGGGTTAAGTCCCGCAACGAGCGCAACCCTTGACCTTAGTTGCCATCATTAAGTTGGGCACTCTAAGTTGACTGCCGGTGACAAACCGGAGGAAGGTGGGGATGACGTCAAATCATCATGCCCCTTATGATTTGGGCTACACACGTGCTACAATGGACATTACAAAGGGCAGCAAAACCGCGAGGTCAAGCAAATCCCATAAAGATGTTCTCAGTTCGGATTGTAGTCTGCAACTCGACTACATGAAGCTGGAATCGCTAGTAATCGTAGATCAGCATGCTACGGTGAATACGTTCCCGGGTCTTGTACACACCGCCCGTCACACCACGAGAGTTTGTAACACCCGAAGCTGGTGGAGTAACCATTTGGAGCTAGCCGTCGAAGGTGGGACAAATGATTGGGGTGAAGTCGTAACAAGGTAGCCGTATCGGAAGGTGCGGCTGGATCACCTCCTTTCTAAGGATAATATACGGAATATCACCTTTAGGTGATAAGCGGATTAACGTGACATATTGTATTCAGTTTTGAATGCTCATTATTGAGGATTCAACTTATAATTAAAAATTAAATTGAAAGCATTTATCAGTCTATGAATTTCTTGATGAACGCAGCGAAGATTACTTAGCGTAACTGAGCAAGTGAAGAAAGAAATGAAGCAGAATGAAAAGGCTTGCCAATTTAATGACTTGTACATTGAAAACTAGATAAGTAAGTATAAAAGATTTTACCAAGCAAAAACCGAGTGAATAGCGAAAGCTTGAAACTAAAAATTATCGCTAGTCGTCAAATGACGACTCACATAATTAATAACTATAGATTAAGTTATTAAGGGCGCACGGTGAATACCTTGGCACTAGAAGCCGAAGAAGGACGTTACTAACGACGATATGCTTTGGGGAGCTGTAAGTAAGCTGTAATCCAGAGATTTCCAAATGGGGAAACCCAGCACGAGTTATGTCGTGTTATCTACATGTGAATACATAGCATGTAAGAAGGCAGACCCGGAGAACTGAAACATCTTAGTACCCGGAGGAAGAGAAAGAAAAATCGATTCCCTGAGTAGCGGCGAGCGAAACGGGAAGAGCCCAAACCAACAAGCTTGCTTGTTGGTGTTGTAGGACACTCTATACGGAGTTACAAAAGGACATGTTAGACGAATAATCTGGAAAGGTTAATCATAGAAGGTAATAATCCTGTAGTCGAAAACGTGACCTCTCTTGAGTGGATCCTGAGTACGGCGGAGCACGTGAAATTCCGTCGGAATCTGGGAGGACCATCTCCTAAGGCTAAATACTCTCTAGTGACCGATAGTGAACCAGTACCGTGAGGGAAAGGTGAAAAGTACCCCGGAAGGGGAGTGAAAGAGAACTTGAAACCGTGTGCTTACAAGTAGTCAGAGCCCGTTAATGGGTGATGGCGTGCCTTTTGTAGAATGAACCGGCGAGTTACGATCTGATGCAAGGTTAAGCAGAAAATGTGGAGCCGTAGCGAAAGCGAGTCTGAATAGGGCGAATGAGTATTTGGTCGTATACCCGAAACCAGGTGATCTACCCTTGGTCAGGTTGAAGTTCAGGTAACACTGAATGGAGGACCGAACCGACTTACGTTGAAAAGTGAGCGGATGAACTGAGGGTAGCGGAGAAATTCCAATCGAACTTGGAGATAGCTGGTTCTCTCCGAAATAGCTTTAGGGCTAGCCTCAAGTGATGATTATTGGAGGTAGAGCACTGTTTGGACGAGGGGCCCCTCTCGGGTTACCGAATTCAGACAAACTCCGAATGCCAAATAATTTAACTTGGGAGTCAGAATGTGGGTGATAAGGTCCATATTCGAAAGGGAAACAGCCCAGACCACCAGCTAAGGTCCCAAAATATATGTTAAGTGGAAAAGGATGTGGCGTTGCCCAGACAACTAGGATGTTGGCTTAGAAGCAGCCATCATTTAAAGAGTGCGTAATAGCTCACTAGTCGAGTGACACTGCGCCGAAAATGTACCGGGGCTAAACATATTACCGAAGCTGTGGATTGTCCGTAGGACAATGGTAGGAGAGCGTTCTAAGGGCGTTGAAGCATGATCGCAAGGACATGTGGAGCGCTTAGAAGTGAGAATGCCGGTGTGAGTAGCGAAAGACGGGTGAGAATCCCGTCCACCGATTGACTAAGGTTTCCAGAGGAAGGCTCGTCCGCTCTGGGTTAGTCGGGTCCTAAGCTGAGGCCGAAAGGCGTAGGCGATGGATAACAGGTTGATATTCCTGTACCACCTAAATTCGTTTTAAGCGATGGGGGGACGCAGTAGGATAGGCGAAGCGTGCTGTTGGAGTGCACGTCTAAGCAGTGAGATTGAGTGTTAGGCAAATCCGGCACTCGTTAAGATTGAGCTGTGATGGGGAGAAGAAATACGTTTCTTCGAGTCGTTGATTTCACACTGCCGAGAAAAGCCTCTAGCTAGAAAATAGGTGCCCGTACCGCAAACCGACACAGGTAGTCAAGATGAGAATTCTAAGGTGAGCGAGCGAACTCTCGTTAAGGAACTCGGCAAAATGACCCCGTAACTTCGGGAGAAGGGGTGCTCTTTAGGGTTCACGCTCTGAAGAGCCGCAGTGAATAGGCCCAAGCGACTGTTTATCAAAAACACAGGTCTCTGCTAAACCGTAAGGTGACGTATAGGGGCTGACGCCTGCCCGGTGCTGGAAGGTTAAGAGGAGTGGTTAGCTTCTGCGAAGCTACGAATCGAAGCCCCAGTAAACGGCGGCCGTAACTATAACGGTCCTAAGGTAGCGAAATTCCTTGTCGGGTAAGTTCCGACCCGCACGAAAGGCGTAACGATTTGGGCACTGTCTCAACGAGAGACTCGGTGAAATCATAGTACCGGTGAAGATGCCGGTTACCCGCGACAGGACGGAAAGACCCCGTGGAGCTTTACTGTAGCCTGATATTGAAATTCGGTACAGTTTGTACAGGATAGGTAGGAGCCTTAGAAGCGTGAGCGCTAGCTTACGTGGAGGCATTGGTGGGATACTACCCTAATTGTATTGGATTTCTAACCCGCAGCACTTAGCGTGCTGGGAGACAGTGTCAGGCGGGCAGTTTGACTGGGGCGGTCGCCTCCTAAAGAGTAACGGAGGCGCTCAAAGGTTCCCTCAGAATGGTTGGAAATCATTCAAAGAGTGTAAAGGCATAAGGGAGCTTGACTGCGAGACCTACAAGTCGAGCAGGGTCGAAAGACGGACTTAGTGATCCGGTGGTTCCGCATGGAAGGGCCATCGCTCAACGGATAAAAGCTACCCCGGGGATAACAGGCTTATCTCCCCCAAGAGTTCACATCGACGGGGAGGTTTGGCACCTCGATGTCGGCTCATCGCATCCTGGGGCTGTAGTCGGTCCCAAGGGTTGGGCTGTTCGCCCATTAAAGCGGTACGCGAGCTGGGTTCAGAACGTCGTGAGACAGTTCGGTCCCTATCCGTCGTGGGCGTAGGAAATTTGAGAGGCGCTGTCCTTAGTACGAGAGGACCGGGATGGACATACCTCTGGTGTACCAGTTGTCGCGCCAGCGGCATAGCTGGGTAGCTATGTATGGACGGGATAAGTGCTGAAAGCATCTAAGCATGAAGCCCCCCTCGAGATGAGATTTCCCAACTTCGGTTATAAGATCCCTCAAAGATGATGAGGTTAATAGGTTCGAGGTGGAAGCGTAGTGATACGTGGAGCTGACGAATACTAATCGATCGAAGACTTAATCAAATTTTTTCACAAGGTTTTGTTTGTGTAACTGATATACTTACTATCTAGTTTTGAATGTATAACATTCATTTTATCTGGTGCCAATGGCAAAGAGGTCACACCTGTTCCCATGCCGAACACAGAAGTTAAGCTCTTTAGCGCCGATGGTAGTTGAACTGACGTTCCGCTAGAGTAGGAAGGTGCCAGGTAATTTACGAAGAGAGGTCAATATGACTTCTCTTTTTTTGTGCTCACTTTTGTGGTGGAATGATATGCGATACTGTTTTGCCCTATTTAATGCTCCCGACACAGTGAAGTCCCGTTACAGGCCTGGTAGTAGGAGAGCTGTTAGAGAAAGCAAAGGGATCAATTGAGAAGTAGAACGTGAAGGAATCGGGTACAAACACTTTTGCTATGGACGAGTCTGGTTAACCAAACAAAGGCAATCTTGTTCCAGTTCTATGTATAGTAAACGATGTAGTGAGATAAGTAGTAACAACGAAGGCTGAGAAGACAGCAGAAGACATAGTAAGTGTATATATGATAAAAGATGAACCTAAAAATAAGAGAGAGGGACTATGTATTTGAACGTACATAGTCCCTCTCTCTTTTCTTCTTAAATCAACAGTGAATACAACATTTTATTTTCATTGATATAAATGTTTTTAGGGTCAAAGCCATTTACATTATGAATCAGTTGCTGAAGATCTTCGTGATTTTTTAATTGAATACCGATGATAACAGTACCTGTATTTTGAGAGCTCTTTTTCAAGTACTCAAACTTTGTGATATCATCTTGTGGTCCTAAGACGTCGTTTACGAATTGACGTAAGGCACCTGGGCGTTGTGGGAAGTTGAGGATGAAATAGTGCTTCATTTCTTCATAAAGTAATGAACGTTCTTCAATTTCCTTCATACGGTTGATATCATTGTTACCACCACTGATGATGCAAACAACATTTTTTCCTTTAATTTGTTCACGGTATTGTTCTAATGCACTGATACTTAATGCGCCTGCTGGTTCTGCGACAATGGCTTGTTTAGAATACATATCAAGGATTGTGGAGCATACAGCGCCTTCATCGACTTGTACGTAATCATGTAAGAGCTGATTACAAATATTAAATGTAATATCACCTACACGAGCAACTGAGGCACCATCGACAAATTTATCGATATTAGGCAATGTCACGACTTGTTGTTGTTGAACTGCTTCATACATACTACTTGCGCCTAATGGTTCAACACCAATAAGTTGTGTCTTTGGACTGTTCTGTGCAAAATAAGTTGCGACACCAGACATCAAACCGCCACCACCAATTGCACCAAAGGCATAGTCAAATGAAATGTTTTCTGTTTCTGCAACTTGTAATATTTCTTTTGCGATTGTTCCTTGACCTGCGATGGTATAGATGTTGTTAAATGGATCAATAAACGTCATGTCATGTTCATTCGTATATGAAAGAGCCTCTTTTAAGCAATCGTCAAATGTATCGCCAACGAGCTGAATTTCTACGTTATCACCACCGAAGAACTGCACCTGACTTACTTTTTGATTAGGTGTTGTAATTGGCATGAAAATAACGGCATTCAAATTTAGTTGAAGTGCAGTAAAAGCTACTCCTTGTGCATGGTTACCTGCACTTGCGCATGTAATACCTTTATTTTGTTGTTCCTTTGGTAAGACAGAAATAGCATTGTAGGCACCTCTTAGTTTGAAAGAACGCACCCATTGCAAGTCCTCGCGTTTTAAGTAGACGTTGCAGTCGTATTTCATTGATAGATAATGATCCTTCTCTAAAGGGGTTTGTTTTACTGTTTCATTTATGCGTAAAAATGCATCTTCTACATCTTTCGCAGTGACAGTTTGTGTTTGGACAGTCATTGTTTTCACTCCTTAATGTTGTTGCTCGTATTCTGAGATTTGTGATTCATATTGTAAAGTCATGGCAATGTCATCCAGTCCATTTACCAATTTGTGTTTCCAGGTTTCATCAATGTCGAAATGGCATGTACCATGTGATGTATTAATTTGTTGTTTCGGTAAATCAATGGTAATCGTTTGTTCTTTTGCTAATTGTTCTCGGCTCTCTTTATCAAGGGCAATTGGAAGAAGGGCATTTTTTGTACAATTCATGTAAAAAATATCACTGAAACTTCCTGCAATAATGACTTGAAAGCCATAATCTTTTAAAGCCCATGCTGCGTGTTCACGACTAGAACCACAGCCAAAGTTTTCACCAGTTACTAAAATACTTGCCCCTTGTGCTTCTGGTTGATTTAATGCAAATTCTGGGTTATCTGAACCATCCTCTAAGTAGCGCCATTCATCAAATAGAAAAGGGCCGAAACCTGTTTTTGAAATACGTTTAAGATGTACTTTAGGAATGATTTGGTCTGTATCAATATTGTTATGAAATAATGAGACCACTTTTCCTGTATATTTTTGAATTGGTTTAATTTCCATTAGGCAAGACCTACCTTTCTAACATCTACAAAGTGACCATGAATGGCTGCTGCGGCTGCCATGGCAGGGGAGACAAGATGCGTTCGAGAACCTTTACCCTGTCGTCCTTCAAAGTTACGATTACTTGTTGATGCACAATGAACACCTGCTGGCACTTGATCAGGGTTCATACCAAGACACATACTACAACCTGGTTCACGCCATTCAAATCCAGCTTCTTTAAAAATAGTATCCAAGCCTAATGCTTCTGCTTGTTTTTTAACTTGTCTAGATCCCGGAACGACGATGGCTGTAATATTGTCATGTACTCGTTGGCCCTTAACAAATTTACTTGCTTCAATTAAATCTGAAAGGCGTGCATTGGTACATGAGCCAAGGAAGACGTAACCTAGTGGAATATCAGCTGCTGTTTGTCCTGGTTGAAGTCCCATATAGTCATAAGCACGGGCGTCATTTGTATTCTCAATATTTGGAAATGGTGTAGAGAAGTTGACACCCATTTCAGGACTTGTCCCCCATGTAACTTGTGGTTCAAGATCCGTGACATCCAATGTAATGACTTTATCGAAAACAGCATCTTCATCACTGTATAACGTTGCCCAATAGGCTTGTTGTTTATCGAGATGCTGTGCATATGGTCGACCTTCTAGATAAGCAAGGGTCTTAGCATCTGGACGCATTAAGCCATATTTGGCACCTGCTTCAATGGCCATATTACAAATGGTCATACGACCTTCCATGGATAACTGTTCAATGGTGTCTCCTGTAAATTCCAGTGCATAACCTGTTCCGAAGTTCACGCCATGTTGATTGATGAGATGTAAGATAATATCTTTTGCATATACACCTTGTGGCAAAGTACCGTTAATTTCAATTTTTAAATTTTTAGGTTTTGTTTGCCAAAGAGTTTGTGTCGCAAAGACGTGTTCAACTTCACTTGTACCAATCCCAAACGCAATTGCGCCAAATGCGCCGTGAGTAGCAGTATGTGAATCCCCACAAACAATCGTTTTACCAGGCTGTGTTAATCCAGTTTCAGGTCCGACCATGTGAACGATCCCTTGTTCATCTGATCCCATATCAAAGAGTTGGACGTTAAAGTCCTCGCAGTTTTTTTGTAATGCTTGTATTTGTTTGTTCGCAATATCATCTTTAATATTGAAAATATCTACTGTTGGGACGTTGTGATCGAGTGTACCGAAAGTAAGGTCAGGCCTTCTTAATGGACGATTTTGGAGTCGCAATCCTTCAAACGCTTGTGGTGATGTCACCTCATGAATTAGGTGTAAATCAATATATAACAATTGGGGTTCTCCAGGTTGTCCAGTAATGACGTGATGGTCCCAAATTTTTTCAAATAATGTACGTCCCATAGTTTATGCCTCCTTGATATGAGATTGTAATACCTCAAAAATCTCGTTTGTTGTTGATTGACCGCCAAGATCAGGCGTGGTTATTTTGTGAGCAATCAGGTGATCGACTGCATTTTCTAGCCATGTTGCCATATCGTCACGATGTACTGACATTCTTAGGCACATAGCGAGTGACAGTAACATACCGAATGGATTTGCTTTATTTTGTCCTGCGATATCAGGTGCTGAGCCATGGATGGGTTCATAAAGTGCAGGGCCTGATTCACTAAAGCTCGCAGAAGGTGATAAACCAAGTGATCCTGGTAACATAGATGCCTCATCGCTTAAAATATCGCCAAATAAATTTTCAGTAACAATCACATCAAAGTCTGTTGGTCTTTTCAGCAAATGCATGCTACATGCATCGACGAGTAAATGTTCCACTGTTACATCAGGGTATTGGGTTGCAATGCGATCGACAGTCTGTCGCCATAACTTACTAGACGATAAGACATTTTCTTTATCAACAGAAGTTAATTTTTTACGGCGTTGTTGTGCTAGCTTAAATGCTTCATGGACAATACGTTCAATTTCATTTTTAGCGTAATTCAATGTATCAACGGCACCATTTTCATCCCAATGACTCGGTGTCCCAAAGTAAATACCGCTTGTTAATTCTCGAACGATGACTAAGTCCGTTGCAGCGACAATTTCTGCTTTTAAAGGCGATAAGTTCACGGTATGTTCGCTGACACGTGTTGGACGAATATTGGCGAACAATTCAAGTGACTTACGTAATTGTAATAACCCATGCTCAGGTCGGTTAGTAGGATATTGCCATTGTGGGCCACCAATCGCAGCGAGCAACACGGCATCAGCCTGTTGACATGCTGCTAATGTTGTTTCTGGGAGAGGGGATCCCGTTTCGTCAATCGCGCGGCCACCCATCAAATGTTCAGACACTTCATAGTCAAAGTGAAATTTTTGTGAGAGTGAGGCAAGTACTTCCAATGTACCTGCCATAATTTCAGGTCCAATGCCATCACCGGGTAAACTTACAATATGAAAAGTCATGCATTTTCACCTTCTTTTGATGGAATTGGTGAAGGTACTAACTGCGATGCGGCTTCAACATACGCTTTGCAGGAAGCATATAAAATATCATGATCAAAACCAACGCCGCTGACTTCTTTATTATCAAGTTGAAGTTGAACATGTACTTCTGCCTGTGCATCACGGCCTTCTGTTAAGGAATCAATGCGATAATCAATCAAGCTTGGTTTTACATCTAAAATACGATCGACCGCATTATAGACAGCAAGAATAGAACCAGTACCGATACTACTGTCTTGATATGTGTGACCTGCATGATCCTTCAAGACAACGACTGCACTTTGTAGTCCTTTTGATACAAATTGTAGTTGCAATGCATCTAATTGATAGGCAGCGTGTTTTTCATGTTCTGAACCTTGAATTAAAGCATGAATATCGCGATCTGTGACATGTTTTTTCTTATCAGCAATGCCTTTAAAAGCTTTGAAAAGTGATTTTTGTGTTTCAGTATCAATGTCATAGCCAAGTTGTTTTAACTTATCTTGGAATGCATGGCGTCCAGAAAGTTTACCAAGTGGCAATTCCGTATTTTTAACACCGACGAGTTGAGGGGTCATAATCTCGTAAGTTTCAGGGTTTTTCAAGAAACCATCCTGGTGAATACCTGATTCATGGCTAAACGCATTCTTACCGACAATTGCTTTGTTGCGTGGGACGCGCAAACCAGCATAGCGTGATATTAAGTCTGATGTTTGTTTAGTAGCATCTAGTTTAAGGTTGGTCTGTATGTGATAATGATCTTGTCGGACATAGAGACCAAGAGCAACTTCTTCTAATGCGGTATTGCCGGCGCGTTCTCCGATACCATTGACCGTTCCTTCAATACGTGTTGCACCATTTTCAATTGCTGCCATACTGTTCGCAACAGCAAGACCAAGGTCATCGTGACAATGAGCACTATACGTAATGGGTTGAGATGTTTTAATTTCTTGGATGAGTATTTTGAAAATCTGACCATATTCTTGAGGATACGTATAACCGACTGTATCTGGAATGTTAATAATGGTTGCGCCTGCATCAACAGCCGTTTGAACACTTTGAATGAGAAATGGTAAAGGTGTACGTGTTGCATCTTCTGGTGAGAATTGAACAATGTCAAAGTGTTCTTTCGCATAACGCACATGTTCATCTATTGAGGATAAAACTTCAGCTTCTGTCATATTGAGTTTCGATGTGAGATGAATAGGACTCGTTGCAATAAAGACATGTATGGAAGGGGAAACGGCATCTTTAGTCGCTTCATACACCGCATCAATATCTGACTTTAGGCAACGTGCAAGTCCTGTGACGGTGGTGCGTTTCAAATGTCGTGCAATCGCTTGAACAGATTGAAAACTTCCTTCACTAGAAGCGGGAAAACCAGCTTCTATCACATCAACGCCCCATTGTTCTAACTGAGATGCAATTTGTAAACGTTCATCAAACGAAAAACTGACACCTGGTGTTTGTTCTCCATCGCGTAGTGTTGTATCAAAAATTTGAATATGGCTAGACATAGTAAACAACTCCTTAAAATAATAAGCGCAGGGCATTTATACAAAGAAGTGGTAGGGTGAGGTTGAGTCACCGTTTATGAATACCTCAACCTCGTAGCACCTGCACTTATTTTAAAAATGATTATTTAGAAATACTTTTTGACTTGATAAATGGCATCATTTCGCGCAATGTTTGACCGACTTCTGTGATTTGATGATCTTGTTGGACTGCGCGCATTTCTTTAAATGATTTAAATCCATTTTTGTTATCTTCAATGAAGCGGTCACTGAATGTACCGTCTTGGATGTCTTTGAGTACAGCTTTCATATTATTTTTAGTTTCTTCAGTAATGACGCGTGGTCCTGAAACATAATCACCAAATTCAGCTGTGTTAGAGATTGAATAACGCATAATTTCAAGGCCTCCTTCGTACATAAGGTCTACGATTAACTTCATCTCGTGGAGGACTTCAAAGTAGGCGATTTCGGGTTGGTAACCAGCTTCTGTTAAAACTTCAAACCCACTTTGGATAAGGCGTGTGACACCACCACATAATACGGCTTGTTCACCGAATAAATCTGTTTCAGTTTCTTCTTTATAGGTTGTTTCTAAAACACCGGCACGTGTTGCACCGATTCCTTTGGCATAGCTTAATGCGAGGTCACGTGCTTGGCCTGTTGCATCTTGTTCTACTGCGAATAATGCAGGAACAGCAGAGCCTTCAACAAATGTACGGCGTACGAGATGACCTGGTCCCTTTGGTGCAACTAAGAAGACATCTACGTCACTAGGTGGTTGAATCACGTTAAAGTGAATGTTGAAGCCGTGTGCAAATGCTAACGCGTTACCTGTTTCTAAGTTAGGCGCAATCTCATTTTCATAAACGTCACCTTGGATTTCATCTGGTAATAACACCATAACGACGTCTGCTTGTTTAACAGCTTCTGCCACGGTAAAGACATCAAAGCCATCTTCTTTTGCTTGATCGAATGAGCGTCCAGGACGGATACCCACTACGACGTCATAGCCATTGTCTTTTAAGTTTTGTGCGTGTGCGTGTCCCTGTGATCCATAACCAACGACTGCTACTTTTTTCCCTTGTAATACATCTTGCTCTACTGAATTGTCATAATATACTTTTGCCATAAAAACATTCCTCCATAAATTATTTTTAATTTTCTGATTAATTATTAAACGATTGCGGCAGTGCCTGTACGTGATAGCTGTTGAATATCAAAAGCGGATAAATTTTCTAATAGCTGATCTAAGACATCTTGTGGTCCAACAGCCTGTAAATATAATGTTTCATCATCATCTTTTAATGTCGTTACATGCGCTTCATAGTCATGCAGTAATTGTGAAAACTGATTATTTTTCTGTGGTTTATTGAGTTTGATCAGTAATAACTCAAGGTTAAATGTATTCGTTTCTGTAATATCTTCAACTGTTAATGTATTCACTTGTTTCTTTAATTGTTGGATGATCGTTCGTAAAACACGATCATCCGGTACTTCAGCAACAAAGGTAATCTCTGTGATACCTGTCTCTAAAGTAGGGCCAGCTGTAATGTTTACGATGTTGAATTGTCGACGAACAAAAGTGCTTGTTAGGCGGTTGAGTGTACCAGCTTTATCGAATACGGTTAATTGAAATGTACGTCTCATTCTAATCCCTCCATTTCATGGTTTGCTTTACCAGTTGGTACCATTGGTAATACAGGTTCTGTAGGAGAGATTCGAATGTCAATCAAAGCCGGTCCCTCATAACTGAATGCTTCATCAAGTGTGGCTTCTAAGTCGTCTGCATGATCGACTAAAAAGCCTTTCACACCATATGCTTCTGACATTTTTAAGAAGTTTGGTTGCTTGTTAAAAATAGATTGAGAGAAGCGTTTATCAAAAAACTTATCTTGCCATTGTTTCACCATACCAAGTACACCGTTGTTCACGAGTACGATTTTGATATCTAAGTTGTACTCATTCAGTAACGCCATTTCTTGATTAGTCATTTGGAAGCCACCGTCACCTACAAAAGCGACAACTGTTTCATTTGGTTTGGCGAATTTAGCGCCGATAGCTGCTGGGATACCAAAGCCCATTGTGCCAAGGCCACCACTTGTGATAAGTTGCCCGTGTGTTTTAAATGGGTAAAACTGTGCCACCCACATTTGATGTTGACCAACATCCGTTGTGACATATGCATCGCCGTTTGTTAACTGGCCGATATATTCAATGGCGCGTTGTGGTTTGCTAAATGCAACATCATCTGTTTTTTTGTAAGAAAATGGATGTTTTGCTTTATAACTAGCAACTTCTTCTAACCAGGCTTGGTGTTCAGGAACAGCTACATCTAATGTGAGTAACTGTTCAAGTACTTCTTTCACATCAGCTACGATTCCTAAATCAGTATGGATGATTTTATTGATTTCTGATGGATCGATATCGACATGTACGATTTTTGCTTTTGGTGCAAATTCATCTGGCTTACTAGCGAGACGATCATCAAATCGTGAACCGAAGTTAATTAATAAATCACATTCTGTTAATGCCATGTTGCTTGCATACGAACCATGCATACCAGCCATTCCTAAGAAGAGGGGATTTTCATAAGGGATAGCACCTAAACCAAGTAACGATGTTGCTACAGGAATATTGTGACGTGTGACGAATGATTGTAGTAAGTCATTCGCTTTGGCAAAGTTGACACCTGCACCTGCAAGGACAAGTGGTTTTTCTGAATGGTGTAATAGTTCACGTAATACATTTAACTCTTCAGATAATGGTGTTGTTGTTACTTGATAGCCTGGGGTATGAACCGTTGCATCATACGGTGTTGCTGTTGTTAATGTCCCCATATCTTTAGGGAAGTCAATGACAACAGGTCCTTTACGTCCAGAGTTTGCGACGTGGAATGCTTCCTTAACGATACGAGGAATGTCATTTACATCACGCACTTGATAGTTATGTTTCGTGATCGGTGTTGTCATGGATAAAATATCTGCTTCTTGGAATGCATCTTTTCCAATTCCTGGAGATGCGACCTGTCCTGTAAAGACAACTAAAGGAAGGGAATCACTATATGCATCAGCGATACCAGTGATCGCATTTGTTGCACCAGGACCACTTGTTACAACAACGACTCCCGGTTTGCCACTAACACGTGCATATCCTTCAGCAGCGTGTGTGGCACCTTGTTCGTGTCGATAAAGAATATGTTGTGGTCCATTTCCATCATAGAAAGTATCGTAAAGTGGTAAAACAGCACCACCTGGATAACCAAAGATATATTCGACATTTTCTTCAATTAATGCATCGACTAATAGTTCGGAACCTGTTTTAAAGGTTGTTGATGTATCTGATGTGGGTTCATGATCTGTTGTTTTTAATTGAGACATATGAATAACCTCCATTTTGATAGAATTTATAATAAATCTTCTGGCACTTTGATTACGCCACCTGTATTTGCACTTGTCACAAGGGCTGTATATCGTGCTAAGTAACCTGTTTTTACTTTTGCTTTGAAAGGTTTTTGAGATGCTTTACGTGTTGCTAATGTTGCTTCATCGACATGTAAATCGAGTGTGCGGTCTGTTAAGTCGATTGTGATTTCATCGCCATCTTCTATAAGTCCGATTGGGCCCCCTGCAGCGGCTTCAGGTGAGATATGTCCAACTGCAATACCACGCGTTGCGCCTGAGAAACGACCGTCTGTGATGAGGGCGACGTCTTTTCCTAATCCACGACCTACAATGGAAGAAGTAGGGGCAAGCATCTCTGGCATACCGGGACCACCTTTTGGACCTTCATAGCGAATCACAACGACATGACCTGCTTTTACAGTATGATCATCGATAGCGGCAACGGCTTCATCGTGGCTGTTAAAACAGATGGCTTTACCAGTAAATGTTTTGATGCTTGGATCCACACCACCGACTTTAATAACAGCACCATCTGGGGCGATATTGCCGTATAAGATCGATAGGCCACCTTCTTTATCGTAAGGATTGTCGAGTTTACGTATTACGACATCATTCGTAATTTCTTTTCCTTCATTGTTTTCACGTAATGTTTTGCCTGTTACAGTGATGCGATCCGGATGTAATACCCCTTCTTTTTTCATCAGTTCATTGATGATAGCAGGTACACCGCCCGCTTCATGTACATCTTGCATAGAGTAGGCAGAACTTGGTGCGATTTTAGATAAATATGGTGTTTTCTTAGCGACTTCATTGATGCGAGATAAGTCGTAATCAACGCCAGCTTCTTGTGCAATTGCAAGTGTATGTAACACGGTGTTAGTAGAACCACCCATCGCCATATCGAGGGCAAATGCATCATCAATCGCTTCTTTTGTGACAATGTCACGTGGTTTGATGTCATGTTTTACGTTGTAGACTAGTTGTTTGGCAGCTTGTCGGATCATTTCACGACGTTCATCACTGACGGCTAATGCTGTACCATTGTATGGAAGGGCGAGTCCGAGAACTTCCATTAAGCAGTTCATTGAGTTGGCAGTGAACATGCCTGAACATGACCCACATGTTGGACATGCATTTTGTTCCATTTCTAAAAATTCTTCTTTAGACATGTTGTCTTCTTTAAATGCGCCAACTGCCTCGAACATAGATGAGAGTGTTAATGCTTTTCCTTGTGAAGAGAGTCCCGCTTTCATAGGACCACCTGAACAGAAGATAGCAGGGACATTTGTTCTCATCGCAGCAAGCATCATACCAGGTGTGATTTTGTCACAGTTTGGAATGTAGAAGACTCCATCAAACCAGTGAGCATTGATGACTGTTTCTGCAGCATCCGCAATAATTTCACGACTTGGTAAGGAATAACGCATACCGATATGACCCATTGCAATACCATCATCGACACCGATTGTATTGAATTCAAATGGAACGCCACCTGCTTCACGAATCGCTTCCTTAGCAATATCTCCGAGCTCGCGTAAATGGACATGGCCAGGAACGATGTCAATATATGAATTACAGATTGCGATAAATGGTTTATTCATATCAGTAGGGGATTTTATTTGCCCAGTCGCATGTAATAAACTTCTCGCTGGGGCTTGATGATCACCTTTTTTAATCATGTCACTTCTCATTTTTGTTGCCTCCTTGGTTGTTTACAGTTATTTATGGAAAATAAAAAATACGCCCCAATTTTGAATTGGGACGTATTATGGAAAGTCCCATTCAACTAGAAATAGGACTTAAGCAATTTAGTAATAAGTTCTTACTAAAGCTCCAGTCCAGGGCGTGATAATAAAATAATGATATTAAATTGTTGGTTAGGGAATGAATCATTCTTCGTCATCATTTTAATACGCTCCTTTAAATAGTTGAATGGACTCTTCTCAAATAAGTGTTGTTAATTAAATGAATTATCTGAAAAAGGATAAACTTAATTTACCTCATCTTTTTAGCGAAGTCAACAGTAAGTTTTAAATTTTCTGAAAAAACTTTTAATTTAAGGTCTAAGAACTGCTAAATATAGATGAAGTATTTAAAAGTGAATCATCCAAGATTTGAATAGCAATTAAAAATGATTTCCAAAGTTTGATGTACAACTGAGATTCTATTGATGTGTTTCTTGAATCATGTCACATATGTTAGATTACTTCAGAAGATTTGTAAGAAAGCCACTTTCAATTATGAGTCGTTCCCAATTCTACTCAGTACAAAAATTTGATACAATAGATAGGAAAATTGAGTCAGGAGTGCACAAAATGAAAAAGATTTTTAATTTAGCAGAAATGGAAGTATTTGCTCAGCAACTTGCACAACAACTTGGAGCCGGTGATGTGTTGTTGTTAGACGGTGACTTAGGTGCAGGTAAGACAACGTTCAGTCAATTTTTAGGGCGTGCACTAGGTGTTAAACGTACAATCAATTCACCGACTTTTAATATTATTAAATCATATAGAGGCTCAGTACTTAACTTTCATCATATGGATTGTTATCGACTTGAAGATTCAGAGGAAGACTTAGGTTTTGACGAATACTTCAATGATGATGCCGTGACAGTGGTCGAGTGGAGTCAATTTATAGAAGAATATTTACCAGAGACATTTTTAAAGATAACGATTACGGTCGTTAATGAAACAGAGCGTGCGTTGCAATTAGAAGCGGTAGGTACGCATTATGAAGCGATAAAGGAGACACTTGAACATGTATAGTTTATTGATTGATAGCTCGAATCAGCCATTAGCAGTTGCGTTGATGAAGGAAGATCAAGTGCTTGGAACATATACATCTGCTGTAAAGCAAAATCATTCTGTACAACTGATGCCACAAGTTGCTGCATTGTTAGAAACAGCTAAAATCACACCACAAGACTTAACAGATATTATTGTGGCACAAGGACCTGGATCGTATACAGGACTTCGTATTGGTGTGACGGTTGCTAAAACGTTAGCTTACACATTAAATGCAAATCTATATGGTGTCTCATCATTGAAGGCACTTGCAGCCACTTTGCAATGGACGGATCGTGTCATTGTCCCAATCATGAATGCACGTCGTGAACATGTGTATGCAGGCGCATATCAATGGCAAGACGGACAGCTCAATACAGTTATGGAAGATCAATATATTGCACTGACAGATTTAATTGAACGTATGAAAGATGAGCAAAAGGTATTGTTTATAGGAGAAGATGTACGTCAATTTGAAGAATCGTTACAAGATTTTGATGTCCTACTATTGCTGCCTAAAGCAGAAGCGATGTGGCAGCATAAAGGTGAACCGCAAAATGTTCATAGCTTTAGTCCACAATATTTGAAGTTATCGGAGGCAGAACAAAATTGGTTGAATCAACAAAATTCAAAGACCAACTAAATATTCGTCGTATGACACATGAAGATGTGCCGGCTGTGTTTGATTTAGAGAGAATCAGTTTTCATAAAAGTTCATGGACGATCGACGCGTTTTATCATGAACTTGAACATAATAACTTTGCACATTATTTTGTGATGACATATGATGAAGTCGTGATTGGCTATATTGGCTTATGGATTGTGATTGATCAAGCACAGATTACAACCATTGCTGTAGCGCCTGAATATAGAGGCTATGGACTTGGCCAGTTATTAATGAACTATGCCAAAAACTTTGCTGCTTCCATTGCAACAATGATGAGTTTGGAAGTGCGTGTGAATAATCATGTTGCACAGCATGTCTATGAAAAATTAGGCTTTCAATATGGTGGTAAACGAAAAAATTATTATGGTGACGGAGAGGACGCATGCGTAATGTGGGTGAACTTAAATGACTAAACAAACTTTAATATTAGCAGTTGAAACAAGCTGTGATGAAACGAGTGTCAGTGTCATTGCAGATGGACAACAGATTTTAAGTAACAGTGTCTTGAGTCAAATTGAGAGTCATAAACGTTTTGGTGGCGTTGTGCCAGAAGTGGCAAGCCGTCATCATGTCGAAAATATGACGTTGATGATAGAAGATGCGTTGCAAACAGCACAAGTCACAATGGATGATATTGATGCAGTAGCTGTGACACAAGGCCCTGGACTTATTGGTGCGCTGTTAGTTGGTGTTAATGCTGCAAAAGCTTTGGCATTTGCACATAACAAGCCGTTGATCCCAGTACATCATATTGCAGGGCATATATATGCTAATCAATTGGATAATGGACTGACATTCCCGTTAATGGCATTGATCGTATCAGGGGGACACACAGAACTTGTGCTCATGCGTGATCATCTGGACTTTGAAGTGATTGGTGAGACACGCGACGATGCGGTGGGAGAAGCGTATGACAAAGTGGCACGTACAATTGGTTTACTATATCCAGGTGGGCCACATGTTGATAAACTTGCTGCACAAGGTTCAGATACGTATGAATTTCCACGTGTATGGTTAGAGCCGGATAGTTTTGACTTTAGCTTTAGTGGCTTAAAAAGTGCAGTGATTAATAAGCTACACAACTTAAAGCAAAAAGGGGAGACACCGATTCCTGAAAATGTGGCCGCAAGTTTCCAAAATAGCGTTGTTGAAGTATTAGTTGGAAAAGCCATTCGTGCGTGCGAAACTTATGATGTCAAACAACTCATTGTTGCAGGTGGCGTCGCAAGTAACCGCGGTTTACGTGCTGAGTTAGAACGTACTACACAAGAGCACGGTATCACATTATCTATTCCTGAGCCGAAGCTTTGTACAGATAATGCTGCCATGATTGGCGCAGTCGCGTATCATTTATATCAAAAAGAAATTTTTACAGATCTGTCTTTAAATGGTAAAAGTAATATGTTTTTAGATACGATATCTTAAAATAAAACACCTTCACATTGAATAAATAATCGATGTGAAGGTGTTTTGACGTAATTGAGAAACGTCAAGAGGGAACGTACGTACTTATGCACAAGTTGTTAACGAAAAGTGGATAACTTGCGTATAAATCGTGGATAAACGTCATTTTTGTGGATAAATAAGGTGGGTATGCATATTTTACATTGTGGATAACTCGGATAACTGTGTGGATAGGCGAGGGTATCACATTTTTATTGTGAATAAAAAAACCAAAGATGGCAGAAAATTCCTGCACATCTTTGGTTAAATATCATCTAAATCACTGACTAAAATTTGTAATTCTTCCCATTTTGTCATTGTTTCTTCTAAGCTTTGTTCGATAGTTGTTCGCTCTTCTGCAAGGGCTTGTATTTGTTCATAATCATCAATAATTTCAGGATCTGACATCGCTACATCGATTTCTTCAATACGTGATTCGTACGTATCAATATCTGATTCTAGCGCTTCAATCTGACGTGTTAGTTTACGTTTTTCACGACGTGCTGCTTTTAAATCCTCGTACGTTGCTTCTTGTTCGGTTGGAAGATCCATCATTGGTTCAGTCGGAGTATTTTGAGATTCAGCATGTGTCGCAAAAGCCTGTTGCTGTTCTAACTTTTCGAGATAATATTGATAATCTCCTAAGTAAACACGGCCACCATCAGCATCCAGATCAAAGATTTTATTAGCTAATTCATTAATAAAGTAACGATCATGAGAAACAAAAATGAGTGTGCCAGCAAAATCATTCAGTGCTTGTTCTAACATTTCCTTTGAATCAATATCCAAGTGGTTGGTCGGTTCGTCAAGAATTAAGACATTGTTGCGTTCTAACATGAGTAATGCAAGTTGAAGACGTGCTTTTTCGCCACCAGATAGATCGTTAATGATTTTTTGTACATCGTCTTGTGTAAATAGGAAACGGCCAAGGACTGCACGTATATCTTTTTCTGGCATATGTCGGTATTGATCCCAAACATAATCTAAAATGGTTTTATTTGATTGGAATTCTGCTTGTTTTTGATCATAGTATCCAATTTTTAAGTTTGCACCAGGAATCACTTCTCCTGAAATGGCATCTAAGCGGCCAGCTAATGTTTTGATTAGCGTGGACTTCCCGATACCATTTGGCCCAATGACAGCGATATGATCGCCTTTTGACACTTCGATGTTAATAGGGCGCGTAATCGGTGATCCGTAACCGACTTCAAGTTGACGGATGTGCATGACATCGTTACCTGTATTACGATCAAAATCAAATCGGATATCAGCACTTCTTGCGTCTAGCATTGGTTTTTCAATACGTGTCATTTTTTCTAGAACCTTACGTCGGCTTTTTGCCATGCCACTTGTAGAAGCACGTGTGATATTTTTCTTAACAAATGTTTCTAAACGTTTAATCTCATCTTGTTGACGTTCATATTCTGCTAATCGCTTTTGGTAGTATTGGTCACGCTGGGCAATAAACTTTGCATAATTTCCAACATAATGTTTTACTTCACCTAAAGAAACATCATAAATTTGTGTCACGATTTTATCTAAGAAGTAACGGTCATGCGAAATGATCACAATAGCACCTTTGAAAAACTTTAAATAGTCTTCCAACCATGCAGTCGTCTCCATATCCAGATGGTTTGTCGGCTCATCAAGTAACAATAAATCAGGCTCACGTAACAACATTTGTGCCAGTGACAGACGTGTTTTTTGCCCACCACTAAAGTCATTAACAGGGCGATTATAATCTGATTCTGTAAAATGCAGGCCGTTCAGCACCGTTTTTATTTTACGCTCATAGTCATAGCCGCCTAGTTTTTCAAATTCATTCGAAATGGTTTCGTAACGATTCATATGTTCTTGATAAGCATCCGTATCATAGCGATCCGCGTGTTGTGCAAGCCAATCTGTCTCTACTTGCATCTTCTCACCCAATTGTTTGAGATGCTCAAATGGTTGTAACATCTCATCAAACACTGTGTTTTGTGTATTGAGTGTCATTTGTTGAGTGAGATAACCCATTTTTAAGTTTTTAATTTTTGAAATGTGGCCACTTTCATATGATTCCACACCAGCAATGATTTTCATTAATGTTGACTTACCAGCACCATTACGGCCGACAATGCCAATGCGTTCACCTGTTTTGACTTCAAAGTTTACATCGTCAAAAATGGTCTCACCATCAAAGGACTTCGAAATTTGACTGAGTTGCATTAATATCATGTGAGGATGCTCCTTTCATTAACATATATTGTACAATAAATTATTTGCCTATCAAAATGTAAATGTTTCTTTCTGAGACAAAGTCAGTTATAATAATACTGTTATACTGTGAAATGTATCACATGTGTTTTTAGAAATATTTTTGGAGGACTGTGTAATGGCTAAAGAAACGGTGAAAATTCCAAGAGCAACCTTGAAACGCTTACCTTTATATTATCGTTTTGTAAACACGTTAAAAGCTAAAGGTGAAAATCGTGTGAATTCAAAAGCAATCAGTGAAGGATTGAATATTGATTCAGCTACGATTAGACGTGACTTTTCGTATTTTGGTGAACTCGGCAAAAAGGGATATGGCTATAACATTGACAACCTTCTAGACTTCTTCAAATCAGAATTAAGTGATGCAGAAGAGATCCACATTGGCATTGTAGGTGTCGGTAACCTCGGACATGCATTGATCACTTATAACTTTTCCATCCATGATGATATGACAATTACAGAAGCATTTGATATACGTCCAGAAGTAATCGGTGAAACGGTTGGTAACGTCGTTGTTAAACCAATGTCAGACATGACAGATATTATTAAGAAAGAAAAGCTTGAAGTCGTAATTATCGCCACACCAGAATCAGCTGCACAAGCAGTCACAGACCAACTTGTCGAAGCTGGTATCAAAGGGATTCTTAACTTTACACCAAAACGTGTACAAGTACCAAAGAGTGTTCAAGTACATCAAATTGACTTAGGCGTAGAGCTTCAATCGTTATTATTCTTTATGAAAAATTACAATTCAACAATTAAGGCATAATGCATTCTAAGGCATAATGCATTCAACATAGATCATTGAATATGTAAGAAAATAGCCATCAAAATTCAGAAACTTGAATTTTGAGGTTTTTTTTATGCTTTTTTAAGGATGAGATTATGAAAGGAGTGGTTAGAATTCCAGTAAAATCAGAGCAGGAAATAAAAAGAATTCCTAAATGGTGTAGTAGTTGATTGATATGTGTCTACATCTACTACATATCTAATTACTTTTACAGGGACACGACGAAAACTTTATGTTCCCAGTTCTGTTGAGAATTCTACTTCTTGAACACTGAAATTGTACAGATTGATCATGCCTTTTGTTATTTCCATCGATATGTAATAGAAAAATGTACAATTTTACACAATCTCTTGCATTTTCATATTATATTCTTTACAATTCTTATATTATTAATCGGAAATAGGAGGTTGACGGAATGCTTTGGACTATTATTAGTGGTTTAATAGTTGGATCATTATTAGGGTTTGTGATGCAGCGTACACGTTTTTGCTTAACAGGTGGATTCCGTGACATGTATGTACAAAAAATAATAAAATGTTTTATGCCTTACTCATTGCAATATCAATTCAAGCAGTCGGCATTTTTGCATTACAATCAGCAGGTTTGATTACAATTGATAATGGATCATTCCCAATTGTAGGAACAATCGTTGGGTCATTTATCTTTGGGATTGGTATTATTTTAGCTGGTGGTTGTGCAACGGGTACTTATTATCGTGCTGGTGAAGGTCTAATCGGTAGCTGGATCGCATTAGGTTTCTATGCCTTATTTGCAGCGATTACCAAATTTGGTGTTTTAGCACCGTTGAATGACAGTTTACAAAGTACAACAGTAGCAAATGCAGATATGTCTACTTCTACAGGTATCCCTTATTGGGTATGGTTAGTACTTCTTGTTGCAATCACAGTATTTGTAGTGGTTAAAACATTGCGTAAACCAAAACCTACAATTGCTGTACCAAAATTAAAACAACGTTATACTGGTGTACGTCATTTATTATTTGAACGTCGTTATCATCCATTTGTTGCGGCGATTGCAATAGGTCTTATCGCGATGATTGCTTGGCCAATGAGTGGTTCAACAGGTCGTGATGGTGGACTTGGTATTACAACACCATCTGCACACATCGTTCAATTTTTAACAACAGGGAATGTATCAGTATTAGACTGGGGCGTTTTCCTTGTACTTGGTATTTTAGTTGGTTCATATATTGCAGCGAAAGGTTCACGTGAATTTAAATGGCGTTTACCGGACATTAAAACAATTCGTAACAGTGCCATCGGTGGTACATTTATGGGATTTGGTGCAGCCGTTGCAGGCGGATGTTCAATCGGGAATGGTCTTGTTGCTACAGCAGCATTATCTTGGCAAGGCTGGATCGGATTAGCATCTATGATTTTAGGAACATGGTTTATGAGTTACTTCTTATTTGTCAAACCATTACGTGCAGCACGTCAACAAACACAAAGTGTAAAAGCACAGTCAGTCAATGCATAATATAGAGTTAAAGGAGATATAAACTTGGTCTATGAATTAGGTACAGTTGGAATGGTATGTCCGTTCCCATTAATCGAAGCACAAAAGAAAATGGAAGAACTTGCTGTTGGTGATGAGTTGAAAATTGATTTTGACTGCACACAAGCAACAGAATCAATTCCGAACTGGGCAGCAGAACAAAACTATCCAATCACAAATTATGAGCAACTTGGTGATGCGTCTTGGACAATCACTGTTCAAAAAGCTTAATGATTTAATAAAATGATAAGAGGCTCTTGCATGATATCACACATGTACGAGCCTCTTTTTTGCGTTTAAAATGCCGCTATTAATATGATGATTTATGAATTGTGAAAACTTGTCACAACTTAGAAAAGTTCGCTTGAAAGAACCACAAGATTTAGCGAATTTTTAGGTAGGTTTATGTTAGAATAACAATTGACATAGTGAGGTGAAAGAGATGAACATTCGAGATATTGCGGAACTAGCTGGTGTCTCAAAAAGCACGGTTTCACGCTATTTGAATAAGGGGCCTATTAGCCCAAAGACACAGCGAAAAATTCAAGAAGTGATAGACGCTCATGAATATGCGCCAAACCAATTTGCGCAAAGTTTAAGGGCACAAAAAACTAAAATGATCGGTGTAATTATTCCGCGTATGAATTCTTATGCGGTGGCGAGTACGGTACAAGGGATCAAAAAAACATGTGAATCACAAAAGTATCAAATGCTTTTGTCTTTAACTGAGCGTGACGTTGATCAAGAGCTTGAGGCATTGCGGTCATTTCAACGCAGTAAAGTCGACGGCGTGCTCTTTATGGCAACTGCGATTACAGAGGCGCACATGGAAGTGATTCAATCGATGCCGATGCCGGTTATTTTGATAGGTCAGAATCATGCGACTTTGAGTGCGATTTATCATAACGATCTACAAGCAGGACAATTAATGGCACAGCACTTGATTGCTCTAGGTGTTAAACATGTATGTTATGCAGGCGTACCAGATGAAGACCAAGCTGTTGGACAGTTACGTTACCAAGGGCTATACGATACACTCAATGCGCAGGGGGTTAAAGTGGATATGATTCAAGCTGCTTTTGATTACGATACAGCCTTGTCACAGTTACAACAGCAATTATTAATAGAAGACAATACCGCATATATCGGTGCGACAGATACAATCGCATTGGCACTGTATCATTTGATTATGCACGAATCAGAAATGACACCGTTTATTGGTGGATTTGGCGGAGATCCCGTCACAGAAATTGTTCATCCTAAGATACATACTATTTATTATCAATATGAACGTGCCGGTCAGTTGGCCGTAGAAGCACTCTTTAAGCAAATCACACATTCAGATACCCTCACAACGCACGTATTAGATGTACAAACATCACAGGATGAAATCTTATTACACAAAAATGGGACCGTTACCATATAGAAGGAGTATTGAAAAATGAAGGAATGGACACGTGAAGCACGTTATCGCAAGGTAGAAGATGCAACGACGGAAGAGTTAGAAACGTTAAAAGAATCAGTTCAAAAGTCTCAATATCGTCAAACCTTTCATATTCAGCCATCAACAGGTCTACTCAATGATCCGAATGGGCTGATTTACTTTAATGGTGAATATCATATGTCACATCAATGGTTCCCGCTTGGGCCTGTCCATGGTTTGAAATATTGGGATCAGTATAAGAGTACAGATCTTGTACATTATCGTCATGATGCGACAATATTAAAGCCAGATACGAAGCATGATAGCCATGGTGTTTATAGTGGCAGTGCTTTTGAATTTGAAGGGGCACTGTATTATATGTATACAGGCAACCATCGTACAGAGACATGGGAGAGAGAAAGCGCCCAAATCGTCGCAAAAGTTACTGAAGCGGGACACGTGGAAAAAATCTTGCCACCTGCAATTCCAGCGCCACCAGAAGGCTATACACAACATTTTAGAGACCCTAAAGTGTTTACAAAAGAAGGGACGCTCTATGCATTGATGGGTGCACAACGTGAGAATGAAACAGGTTGTGCAGTGCTCTATGAAGCGGATTGTCCAGAAGGGCCTTGGTCATTTAAAGGTGAGATTCAGACGTCGTTAACAGACTTTGGATATATGTGGGAATGCCCTGACTATTTCCAAATCAATGGAAAAGATGTATTGGTATTTTCGCCTCAAGGGATTAAACCAGAAGGCGATCGTTATAAAAATATTTATCAAAGTGGCTACATCATTGGAGAATTAAATTTTGAAACACTTGAAATGACACATGGTGAATTTGTAGAGTTGGATCAAGGTTTTGATTTTTATGCGCCACAAACATTTAGAGATGAAGTTGACCGTCGCGTGATGATTGGCTGGATGGGCTTACCAGATACCGATTATCCAACTGATGAGGAAGGTTGGGCACATTGCCTAACTGTACCAAGAACATTGACGATTGAAGATGGGAAGTTAAAACAAAAACCTCATATGCACTTGCGTAAATTACGTGGTCATAGAGAAACGGCACTTGGCTATGCGAATAAATTCTTGAAACAGTTGCACCCATATGAGGGAGAGCGTTATGAACTGGTAGTGGAAATATTAGATAATGATGCGTCTGCCATTGAATTTCATTTAAGAGCCAATAAACAAGAAGCCATCGTGATTCGCTATGAAACAGCATCACAAATGATTATGCTAGATCGTACGGAAAGTGGACACCTTCCATCACCAGTTGAAGGAACAGTACGACGCACACAATTAGAGACACCACTACAGCAGTTACGTATTTTTGTCGATACATCCAGTATTGAAGTATTCTGTAATGAAGGAGAACGTGTCTTAACATCACGTATTTTCCCGAAAAAACAAGCAAATAAAATTAAAGTAGCTACAGATTCAGGACAAGTTTATTTGAAAATGACAAAATATGACATCGAGGAGGCACAACAACATGAGTAAAGCATTTTATGCAATTGGCGAAGCATTAATTGATTTTATTCCAACTGAACGCGATCAATTATTGAAAGATGTGAATGGCTTTATGCCACAAGTCGGCGGTGCGCCATGTAACGTTGCTGCTGCAGTACAAAAGTTAGCGGGAAACAGTCAATTGATTACACAACTTGGGCAAGATGCATTTGGGGATCGTATTGTGAAAACACTAGAAGAGTTACATGTTGGGACACAGTGGATTTCACGTACTTCAGAGGCTAATACAGCATTGGCATTTGTGAGCTTAACAGCAAGTGGAGAACGAGATTTTTCATTTTACCGTAAACCAAGTGCAGATATGTTATATTCAGCAGACAATATTGCAGACATTCCTTTAAAAGATGAAGATATGATTCATTTTTGTTCTGTCGCATTAGTAGAAAGTCCAATGAGAGATGCACATGAAGCATTGTTGGAAAAAGCACATGATGTTGGTGCGACCGTTGTTTTTGATCCAAATGTTCGTCTGCCTTTATGGGATGATCATCAAGCTTATCAACAGACGATTCAATCATTTATCCCGCGCGCACATATCGTAAAAATTTCAGATGAAGAGCTGACATTTATTACACAAATTGAAGATGAGGAACGTGCCTTACAATCATTATTCCAAGGGCAAGTTGAAGCAGTCATCTACACACAAGGTGGGGAAGGTGCGTCACTTATCTTTAAAGATGGTGCCACTTTCACATCACGTCCAAACCCAATCGAAGTGGTAGACACAACAGGTGCGGGCGATGCATTTATCGGTGCAGTGATCGCAGAATTAATGACATCTGTAGACAAACCAATAGAGATGCTTCAAGCACATGGTGAACAAATTTTAACATTCGCAAATCAAGTTGCCGGCCATGTTGTTCAAAAATATGGTGCCTTATCAAGTCTTCCAACACGAGAAGAATTATAATATATGATAAAAGACCTAAAGCCTGAATGGCTTTAGGTCTTTTAACTTAGATTTTTTTAATATTACGCACAGATGCGTAACAAAATTCTCCATTTTTAAAGTGGACGACCCGTTCTTTCGGTTCAACGTTAGAAATGTTATGACGGTTTAGTACGAAACTATTATGACAGCGGAAGAATCGTTGATCCACTTGTGATAATTCTTTAAGCTTGCCGTAAAACTCTACTTGTCGATTGTCTAAGTGGGCGATCACACGATGTGATTTAGGTGAAGACTCAAAGAACATGACATCATCATAATGAACATATTCTGAACCACTTCCACGCTTCAATTCAATCGTTTCAACTGTCTCTTCCTTAGTGAGCAAATTAAGGCGATCCAGTGCAGTTTCTAAACAATCGATAACGCGTTTCTTCAGCTGATCAGGATCGTCCTTAAAAATAAAATCCATCGCTGCAACTTTATAGACAAATGTTAAATAGGTTAATTCGCTATGACTCGTTACATAGACGATATTGCCAATTGGATCATGCTTTCGAATCTCACTACCCACTTTAATACCATTGATATCTGATTCCAATTGAATATCTAAAAAGTAACAGCCAACATCCGTTGAATGCTTGGAGGCGTTAATCAATTCATAAGGATCATCCGTTGAAAGCGCAATTTCCATCGGCTTTTCCTCAATCATAATATACGTATTGATGATCTCTTCCATTCGCGCGCGTTGTTTCGGATCATCTTCGCAAATGAATATTTTCATATAGAACCCTCCTATGGCATATCATTCAAAATCTCTAGTTTTTGTATAAAGTATTGGTTATCAATCTTCGTATCAAGTAACACATTGTCTGTGCTATCAGTGATTTCTTTTAAAGTTGATAATCCAAGTCCACGATTGGATCCTTTTGTTGAGAATCCTTCTTTAAACAATGTATGTAACTTTGGAAGATTTTCTGGTGCTTTGTTCATAATGATAATAAGTACAGAAACGTCAGTCTGAATAAATGCGATTTGAATCATAGGATCTTCTACGGATAATGATGCTTCAATTGCATTATCCATAATAATACCGAGCACACGACTTAGGTCGATAATAGGCATATTAATGTCGGTAATCTCATCTGCCACTTCAACACTAATATTAATATGATGTTCTTGTGCTTCAATAATTTTAGTCGTCATCATGCCTTTAATTTCTCGGACTTTTAGCTTTTCCACCCCATTCAACTTGAGCGCATTATGTTCAAAGTGATCTTTAATAGGGTGAATATGCTTTTCATAATAAGCTTTAAGCCCTTCTAGATCATCCTCTCGTAAATACTCCGACATCGTCGATAACATGTTGATATAATCATGACGAAACTTGCGCATATGATTGTTAATTTCTTCAATTTGTAACGTATATTTATAATAATCTTCAATTTCTTGCTTGTTACGGCGATACGTTAATTCTCTTGAAGCGGTAATTGAAATCATAATCACGAGAATAGCGAAAGTGATGAAATAAACAATAATGACTACTGCGATCGTTTTCATATCTTCTATCGAGCGGACTTTGGCAGGTGTTGAGAGATCAATCAAAATGAAAAACACCGTCAAAGTGACTGCAAGGAGTACAAGATATAGCTTATTCACATAGAGCCATGAAACCTTTAAAAAGCGCATGAGATATTGAAATAATAACGCAAATACAATAGCGCAACCTACAAATGTCACCAAATACAATACATCTCTAAGGTAAATAGGATAATGATGTGTGGTGAGATATTCGTACAATAATAAGGATAGGAAGTCACTGAGTATGAGAATTAATGCGCCCATTATGACACTGATAATACCAATCATTTTTTGCTTTTTAAAAAAGAATATAAAGAAACTTAATATTAAATAAAACAAGGTTATTTTTCCAAAGAATATAAATAAAACAGTAGAAGGGACTACAATCCCTATCAGCATAGAGAGGTAATCCCTTCGTGTGTATTTTGGTTTATCAATTAAAATTAAATGCGTAACTGAAAATAAAACTAAAACTTGAACGACTGTTATGATGACAATACGAATCATTTCCAATTTTATACACACTTTCTAGTTTAGGATAATATTATTTATCGAGTTCTAATAGTTCACGTGGAATTTCTGGTTCGTCAAAGAAACATGTACAAGTATTAATCCATCCGAAATTACCAATTGCTTTAAAGATATTCGTGAAGAAACTGATGATTGCATCTAAAATATTCATGATCAATTTGCCTCCTTAGGGAAAAATATAGGTAGTAATGTGCTTGCTTGTAGTGCAACGCCAAAACATATTAATTGTTGGTATGGTGCTGGAACGACAAGGGCAATGATGAGGACTATCGTTGTAACAATGACTGCTTTCACTTTTAGTCCATGACGTCGAGACGCTTTAATGGGTTGTTTTTTAGTGGCAGCAGGTGCATATATGATCACAATGATCCAGCCTATGAGTGCTAAAACAAACATAAACCAGAAAGGGATCATGAAGTGTACGATAGCTAACGGCACCAGTACAAATAATATCATGTTTTGGATATGGCACATCAGCGAAGACTTTGCATGTGCACCATGTGAAAAACGGCGTACAAGAATATAACTTACGTGAACAGTTAGTGTGTATAAAACAGTGTTTAAGAGGAGAGCAAGACCATACGTTACAATCGCTTTGAAAAAGTTGATGGCGACAATTTGAATGCCGAGTCGTAATTTTAAAAAGTCGATGTGGTCTAAGTTTTGATGTTTTTGTATTTTTCGAGCTAATGTCTCAATACCATTATCAATGATTTGCAAGGGCTTTCCTCCTTGTTTCATATTATAGATGATAACGTTTCACGAAAGTCGTTTTTTGCCTAACTGTTGTGTTTTAATGCCTAACTGTCAATATTTGCTATGATAAGCTTATTTTAACATATAAAGAGAACAGATAAGCACCTATATCAGCCATCTACGCAATAATGCACACAAATTGGAAAAAGCATGTTGTAATATAAGCAACATCACTTTAGTCATTCAATACATAATCTTGAATCGTGACTGAAGCTGATTCACCCTAATGTTGTATTCTTCGCTCAGTGTACACATGAAGGTAGAAAGTTGATTTGTAATATTTTGTGAGTAGGAGGTGGCAATAATGGTAGCAGATATCTTAGGTACAATCGTTGAATTTGTAAAACTTATTGCTAACACAGTACAAAAATTTACGAAGTAGTCCCGTTTTTTCAGACAATGATTAGAAAGTATTAAATATGAAATTCCCAAGTTTCATATTTAATTAGAAGCATCTTAAGCAGCAAGGTATTAATATTGTTCATAATTCCCAACCATAACATAAAGATAATAGTAATATTTGAAATGTATTACATTCCCTAATACGAAATAAAGCATACAAGTCTCTCCCAAACTTGTCTGCTTTGTTATGGTGCGAATATTTATTTTTTAGCATAACGGTAAACATCCGGGCGCATATTATCAAAAACTGGAATAGCCTGACGTTGTGCATCGACTGTTGATAGGTCTAGGTTAACGGTACAAACTTTTTCTTCTTCAGATGTTTCTGCGATAATGACACCGTTCGGATCGATGACCATCGAATGACCTGCGTATGTTGTTTTGCCGTCTGAACCACAACTATTCACTGCAACCACATACATATCATTTTCTATGGCACGCGCCTGAAGTAGTTGACGCCAATGATTTAAGCGAACATCTGGCCATTGAGCAACATAAAAAATTATTTTTGCACCTTCTGCGGCAGGGTAACATGATAATTCTGGGAAACGCAAGTCATAACAAATGATTTGTGAGACAGGTGTACCGTCTGATAGATTAAAAGTATGTGGCACATGATCTCCAGCAGTTAAATATTTAGGTTCATCTAACATAGGTACTAAATGAATTTTATTGTATTGATAGAGTATGTCACCTGTACGACTGACTGTGAGGGCAGTATTATAAAGATCATCTACTTCATGATTGGACACAGAGCCTGCTACAATGTCTACATCATATTGTGTTGCAAGTTGTTGTAAAAAAGGTTTTGTACGTGATAATGATTGGTCCGCTTTTTGTTGAAGTTCTGTTAATGCATAACCATTGTTCCACATCTCTGGTAATACAACCACATCTGTATCAGAATCGATAGCATGCCCAAAGAGATCTGTTATCTTTTTTTCATTTGCCGTAATATCACCAGGTGTTATATTAAATTGTAATAATTGTATCTTCATCAAAACACTCCTTGTCGGAAAGTTATAAATAAAGTTTACTAAATAATCCGACAATTATCAAAGTGAATGAAATACATGTGATCTTAAGAAGTAGTAGTAATTACATTGGAAAACACTTATAATGTGATAGGTAAATTGAAAGTAAACGATGATAACAAACTTAATTGTTAGAAACGTTGATCGTTGAACTATAGAAGCGGAATGTTAAAAATCATATCAGATACCTTATTTCTTATGGTTTTATCATTTTATCTATTTTGAAAGGATGGTTATAGATGTCCCAACACTTTTTAAAAAAATATATGTTAGCCAGTTTGACGTCAATCATGATAATGGGTGCATCACAAGCCTATGCTGAAGAAGTGAATGAAGTGAGTGAACCACAAACTGATGAAACTACTGAAACTAATATAGATCAGCCAAAAACAGCGCCAGATGAGCCAGAGATTGATACTGGAGAAGCAGTCGAAACACCTGATACTGATATGACAGAAACACCAAGGCAAGAAGATCAGAAGAATGAGGAACCATCAGATCCACCAGTGGTTAAAGAAGAAGATGGCTATGAAGAGCCACCTTCTGTTGAGACCAAACCTGACTCAGCTATCATTACAGAAGAAGGTCAAGAAGAAATGGAAGATCCAACAGATGAAGATGTAACAGATCAATCATCATCTGGGCAGTCATCACAAGGTAACCCGTCATATCAACCATCAGCACAGCGTCAAAATATACAACAGGTCCATGACAATGCAGCATTGTTATCTTCACCGGCTGCCGCTCATTTGCATACTAGTTTTAAATACAATCCACTTGCGATGGAACGATTTGAACAGATCACTACGAAAGGGACTGTGAATCAAGCGTCTATTCAGTCATTAGAACAGAAAGTGACGTTTAAAGATAATGAATTTCTCAATCGTATACAGCAAGATTCGGATTATTTTCGATATCAAGCCTTTCGTCCGTTAGCGATAAAAGATTATTACAAGAATCTTGATAAACAAGTACTTGGCTTAATTACAGAAGAAATTGGGAGCATGCCTGATTTGAAAAGCAACAATAAGAAGCCTATTGCATCGCGTCAACATGAAGATAAAGAGCAACAAATTGAGCAAAAGCAGACATTTCATGATGTACGTGATGATAAAGGAGACGATATCGACAATAACGAAGCAGAGACACATCCATTTGGTTGGCTCATTTTTGGTTCGTTAGGTATCGTATTTGCAGGTGTTGTGTATTTCTTATTTAATCGAAAAGGTTTGTAGACAAGAACGAGGTTGTGAAAGGAGCGTTTAGGATTTGAGCAGAATCAGAGCAATGAGTAAAATTGCTTTTTAATTTATCGAATTGCGAAATTCTGTTGAAAATCCTGCTCCTTGAACACTGACAAGAAATGGGATAGGGCTGAGACATAGTGCTCAGCGCCATCCCATTATCTTTTTTCTAAAATGCGCTAAAGTGTATAGATACAAAACGCATTAATCTAGTTATCCTCTTTACCACTCTTTTGACTTTTGGCAAAGATGGCCATGGCCTCACTCATGAATTGCGACAATCCTTCTCCATATTGATCAATATGATCTGTGAAACGCGCATCCTGAATATAAAGTTGTCCTAATCCAGTGAAAGCTTCCAGTGAATAATGACTGAAATTTTTATTTAAAAAGTGATACCATTCTTTAATAGCTGCTTGCACTTTTTGTGATTCAGGAGAATGATCACGAAGGTTTGCCAGTTTGTTAAAAATCATATCCCATTTCTCCGATAAATCTTGTTGTCCATCTTTTGACATGCTTTCAAGTTTTGCATTTGTTTCATTCACAGCATCATCACCCCAACGACGACGTGCCTCTTGTTCATATTGGTTATACTCCGTACTGAATCCATTAAATCTTTCTTTATTTGTCATTTGAATACCTCCTGTTAAATGTTCAATTGTTTTATCTACTGTTTCAATCATGTTATCAATGTTATGGCGTTTCTCTAATAACATTTTTCTCTGTAAAATCAAAGCTTCATGTTGATCAAAAGAAGGATTGTTTAAAATATTTTTAATCTCATGTAACGTAAACCCAAGTTCTTTAAAAAATAGTATTTGCTGCAGTGTTTCCAAATTTTGTTCTGAATAGAGTCTGTAACCTGAATCAGTTATTTCTTCAGGAATTAACAATCCAATTTTGTTGTAGTGATGTAGTGTACGGATACTGATGCCAACTAGATTTGCAACATCTTTTACTTTCATGGTCATGGCTTTCACCTCCTTCAATAACAACTATAGGGTATGACGTAACGTTAGGGTCAAGGGGGATGATATAGCAAAATTTAAAATACTGGCATTTTTAATAAGGTAATAGTACACTTATATTGTATAATATTTCTGATTATTCAGTAAAAAAGACGACCCAATGCAGCTATAATCGTTAAATATTTTTACTCTCAATGTTTTTCATTTATTCCCAAAAGGTGGTGTATCTAGCGGTATAAAAGTGCTTGACAAATATTGTGAATTAATTCACAATATAGGTGTAGAGAAAAGAAAGTACATTTGAAAAACGAAATGACGGAGGTAATGAATATGAAAGCTGTTGTTGTAAATAAAGAGAGTACGGGTGTAGAAGTAGTAGAACATGAAATGCCAACAATTGGTCATGGTGAAGCGTTAGTAAAAGTTGATTGTTGTGGTGTTTGTCATACAGACTTACACGTTGCACATGGTGACTTTGGTGCAGTACCAGGACGTATTTTAGGACATGAAGGTATCGGTATTGTTGAAGACATTGGCGAAGGTGTAACATCACTAAAAGTGGGAGATCGCGTATCTATCGCATGGTTCTTTGAAGGCTGTGGACACTGTGAATACTGTACAACAGGTCGCGAAACATTATGCCGTAGTGTTAAAAACGCAGGATACAGTGTTGATGGTGGTATGAGTGAATATGCCGTTGTCACAGCTGACTATGCGGTTAAAGTACCAGACGGTTTAGATTCAGCACAAGCATCATCTATTACATGTGCAGGTGTTACGACTTATAAAGCAATCAAAGAAGCGGGCGCTGCACCAGGTCAATGGATTGCCGTATATGGTGCGGGTGGTCTTGGTAACTTAGCGGTTCAATACGCTAAAAAAGTATTCAACGCACAAGTTGTTGCTGTAGATATTAATAATGACAAACTTGAGTTAGCGAAAGAAGTAGGTGCCGACTTAATTGTAAATGGTAAAGAAGTAGAAGATGTGGGTGCGTACATTCAAGAAAAAACAGGTGGTTGTCACGGTGTTGTAGTAACAGCTGTATCTAAAGTAGCATTCAACCAAGCAATCGATAGTGTTCGTGCAGGTGGAACAGTTGTTGCTGTTGGTTTACCATCTGAATACATGGACTTAAGTATCGTAAAAACAGTACTTGACGGTATCCGTGTTGTCGGATCTCTTGTAGGTACACGTAAAGACTTAGAAGAAGCATTCGCATTTGGTGCACAAGGGCTTGTCGTACCAGTTGTTGAAAAAGTTTCTGTAGACGAAGCACCAAAAGTATTTGAAGAAATGGAAAAAGGTACTATCCAAGGACGTAAAGTACTCGACTTCTCAAAATAGTCGAATGACATAAAAGAAAGACCTTGTTCTGAAGTGATCAGAACAAGGTCTTTTGTGTGTTATATGAAGAATAAAATAAATTGTGCTTGTTCGATTGCTTTTTCCATGACTTCTTCTGGAATTGAAAATTGAATGAGCGCGACGAGTGCGTTTTGAGCCATATGAATACCGATTGACACACTTAAACGTTTTGTGTAGATATAAAATCCAGAGAAGATAACACCCATCACGAAGTAAACAGCAAAATGTATTAAATCAGCATGTGCCACTGCAAAAATGGCAGAACTGATTGTTGTCGCGATGATGAATTTCGTTACAGGACTGGCTTTAATCGCATTGTAAATTTCACCGAACAACACTTTACGGAAGACAAATTCTTCAAGTAAAGGACCGACAATCGCAATCAAGATGATGAGTATCGGCATTTGGCGGGCAATACGCATAATACGCAATGTATTTTCACTTGCAGGACTTACGCCTAATAGTTGTGCACTGATTAAGTTAGTGATAATCTGTGCAATAAATACAATGACAAGACCTACTAAAATCCAGACAATGATATAACGTTTTTCTTCTTTTCTTTGTAATTCAAATTGATAGGGATTTTTGATCATTGGCTGCATGCATAAAATCAATATTGCGGCAACGATAAAAGCAATCACTTGCACATATGTAACTTGTTGCAGTTGTGTGTTTGCTGACTGCGAATCAATCCAACCAGCCATTAAGGCAACTCTTGGTGTAAACTGTGCAGCCATATAAATCACAACAGTTAAAATAGACACGATGATACGGTTCATCTGTGTAAGACCTCCTCTCACTCCACAACTATTCTAAAGCATTCTCTCACATACAACAAACATTAAAAGCGTTCCACTTGATATTTTGACCAAATTTGATTAATATAAAACATGTATTAGCACTTGATGTCGATAAGTGCTAAGTAGAAGGTAACAATAAGGAGGCACATATCCATGTTAAAACCATTAGGAAGCCGTATTGTAATAGAGAAGAAAGAACAAGAACAAACAACGAAAAGTGGTATTGTATTAACAGATTCAGCAAAAGAGAATTCAAATGAAGGCGAAGTTGTCGCAGTAGGACCAGGTCGTTTATTAGATAATGGACAACGTGTTGCACCAGAAGTTCAAGTTGGTGATCGTGTTGTATTCCAACAATATGCAGGAACAGAAGTGAAACGCAATGACAAGAAATATCTTGTTTTAGATGTTGAAGAAGTATTGGCAATTATTGAAGCATAGAAGATCAAATCATAAACACACAATATAATGGAGTGAATTTAAATGGCGAAAGAACTTAAATTTTCAGAAGATGCACGCCAAGCAATGCTACGTGGCGTTGATCAATTAGCAAATGCTGTAAAAGTCACAATTGGACCAAAAGGGCGTAATGTCGTTTTAGATAAAGAATTTGGTGCACCATTGATTACGAATGATGGTGTCACAATTGCAAAAGAAATCGAGTTAGAAGATCCGTATGAAAATATGGGTGCAAAACTCGTTCAAGAAGTTGCAAACAAAACAAATGAAATCGCAGGGGATGGCACAACAACAGCAACAGTTCTTGCACAAGCGATGATTCAAGAAGGGCTTAAAAACGTCACAAGTGGCGCAAACCCTGTCGGCATCCGTCAAGGCATCGATAAAGCAGTAGCTGTCGCAATCGAATCATTACATGAGATTTCTCAAAAAGTAGAAAATAAAGAAGAAATTGCGCAAGTAGGTGCTATTTCTGCGGCAAATGAAGAAGTAGGTCGTTATATTTCAGAAGCAATGGAAAAAGTAGGGAACGATGGTGTGATCTCTATTGAAGAATCAAATGGTTTCAACACAGAATTAGATGTCGTTGAAGGTATGCAATTTGATCGTGGTTACCAATCACCTTATATGGTGACAGATTCTGATAAAATGACTGCCGAATTAGAAAATCCGTATATTTTAATTACAGATAAGAAAATCTCATCATTCCAAGATATCTTGCCGTTATTAGAACAAATCGTTCAATCAAGTCGTCCGATTTTAATCGTAGCAGATGAAGTAGAAGGCGATGCATTGACGAACTTAGTATTAAACCGTATGCGTGGTACCTTCACAGCCGTTGCAGTGAAAGCACCTGGATTTGGTGATCGTCGTAAAGCGATGCTTGAAGACTTAGCAATTCTTACAGGCGCACAAGTGATTACAGACGATCTTGGTTTAGACTTGAAAGAAACAACAATTGATATGCTTGGAACAGCAAGCAAAGTGGAAGTAACAAAAGATAACACAACAGTTGTTGGTGGTAATGGTGATGCAACAAACATCGATGCACGCGTCAACCAACTTAAAGCACAAATCGATGAGACGGATTCAGACTTTGACCGTGAAAAACTTCAAGAACGTCTTGCAAAATTAGCAGGTGGTGTAGCAGTAATCAAAGTCGGTGCTGCAACAGAAACAGAATTAAAAGAACGTAAATTGCGTATTGAAGATGCATTAAACTCAACACGTGCAGCGGTTGAAGAAGGAATCGTTGCAGGCGGTGGAACAGCATTAATGAATATCTACAAAAATATCGAAGCCATTGAAGCAGAAGGAGATATGGCGACAGGTGTGAAAATTGTATTGAAAGCATTACAAGCACCAGTCCGTCAAATCGCTGAAAATGCTGGTTTAGAAGGTTCTGTGATTGTTGAACAAATGAAAAATGCAGAGCCAGGTATTGGTTACAATGCAGCAACAGATGAGTGGGTAAACATGCTTGATGCAGGTATCGTAGACCCAACAAAAGTAACACGTTCAGCATTACAACATGCAGCAAGTGTTGCAGCAATGTTTTTAACAACAGAAGCCGTAGTCGCAAACATTCCTGAAGATAAAGGCAACGATATGCCAGCTATGGGCGGCATGCCAGGCATGATGTAAAAAGACCGTTGAACACCGTTATATCAACGTTTTTAATGCTCAATGGTCATAATTTGGTCATAGAAATTTTAAAATAATTCTTTTGAGACGTTTTCCATGAGTTGGCTAAACTTTTGGGAAGCGTCTTTTTTGTATGAATTTGTGATTTTAGCGTAAATGTTCATTGTGGTGTTAATATCTTTGTGACGTAAGCGTTCCTGAATTTCTTTAATATGTACACCAGCTTCAATAAGCAATGCACAATGTGTATGTCTGAACGAGTGAGTGGAGATGTTTTTATTAATATCGGTTTTTTTAAGTATAGCTTTTATCCATAATTGAAGTTTCTTTATCACAAGTGGATAACCATTATTATCTGTGAATACAAAATTATTATCTATATATAACTCATCTTTCCATTTATCTTGTACATTCACTTTATAGTCTTTCAGTAAATTAATTATTTTTGGGTCAACAGAAATCTTACCAATTGAAGAATCAGTTTTTGGTGTGAGTATCTGATATTTTTTCTTATTATTGTTTGGATTGTAATAAGTTTTTGTAATGCTAATCGTGTTGTTCTCAAAGTCAATATCAGCCCATTTTAATGCTAGTAATTCACCAGCACGCATGCCCGTATAGGCTAATGTGATAAAGACTTCAAAACTATTTTGTGGTGAATGATTATATTTTGCCACTTGTAAGAACTCTACTAATTCATCTTTTTCTAGGAATTTTTTATGTATTTCAGTTTCCTCTAATTCTTCAACTGTACGTTTCTTTTTAGGGCGTCTAATATTATCACTAGGAAGTGTTTTGATTAATTTCATTTCATGAGCATACTTAAAAATCATATTAGTAGATGACACAATACTATCAACATAATTCTTGCTATATTCTTTTGTCATATCGTCCACAAACGATTGATAGTCATGCTTTTTGATACTTTGTATAGGATATCTACCAAATCTTTGTACAGCGTGGCATATGGCTTTGTGGCGCACTCTGACGCTACTTATTTTTGCATCATTGGAATAATGTTTAATCCAGTCATCAGCAACCTGTTTAAACGTATGTGAAGATGGTGCTATATATTCACCAGTACGCAATTGTCGTTCAATCATTTCAGCATGATGTTTAGCATCTGATTTACGTTTGAAACCTGATTTAGAGATATATTCATATTTGCCAGTAGTCGGATTCTTACCAGTGGAAATACGGTAACGCCATGTGTTGCCACGTTTTTCATATGTTGCCATAAGGTTCACCTACTTAATATTTAAATAACGCTTTAAGAAGTCGTTAAATTCATTGGTAATATCATCGTACGCTTCTTTACTACCACTCATTTTATGTTGTCGTAACATTTGTAGGAGGACAGAAATAAATAGTAAATTATCATCTTCCGTTTTTTCTAGTTCATAAAAGTTATATATATTATTAAAATAGTGTACGTCTCTATATTTTAAGTCGCGTTGAATTAAATCTAATAAATTACTTTTTAGATTCAATTCGCTTTCCATGTTAGTTTTAGAAATTTCGTGACTTAATTTTGACATCATTTCTCTTTTCTCTTTGTCATTTAAATCCCTAAGCATTTTATTACCACTAGTCAAGTAAGCTACTGAAACGTTGAGCTTTTTTGCGATTTTTTCAATTGTCTTAATCCCTAAATTCTTTCTATTATTTTCTAAATCGCTTAAATAGGATTGAGAAATTTCTAAAGAAGTCGCCAGCTGGCTTTGTGTTATATTTTTTTCTTTGCGTATTTTTCTGATATTATCGCCAATATTCATATATTTTCACCTCATGATTAATAATAACAAATTGTTCGTTAAAAAGAAAAAAATTTTTTGTAAAAAACTATTGCATTTAATTAAACTGTATATTAACATATAGGTATATCGCCGATAATGATATTTACAAATGAATTTTGAGTATTTTTTTAATCCAATATATCGCCGATAATGATAAAAAGGAGGGGTAGAGATGGGTGTCCTAATCAATACTAATAACTTTAAAAAAGCAATGTTTTTAAAAGGGTTTAATTTATCTGACTTGTCAAACAAGGCAGAAGTAAGCACTACGTATTTGAGTCAAATTGTTAATGGTAAGAAAATACCTAGCCCAAAAACTAGCAAAAAGATTGCTGACGCCTTAGGTGTTGAAATTGAAGATATTTTTGAATTTGTATTAAAGGAGGCATAACCAATGATTAAACAACTATTCAATAACAAAGAAATCCGTTTTATTGAAAAAGACGGTGAGTATTGGGCAGTAGCGAGTGATGTTGCAAAAGTATTAGGTTTTAGAGATGCATTCAATGCTACAAAATATTTACCTGAACATGTAAGAGGTACTCTTAAAGGTAGTACCACATCAGGTAAGAAGAAAGCTAGAAAATTTCAAGATTATACAGTAATTAATGAAAAAGGTATTTATCGACTTGTAATGCGTTCTAACAAGCCTGAAGCTGAAGATTTCCAAGATTGGATTTGTGACGTATTGGTTGAATTACGACAAGCTACTGGACTCAAAGGATATGAAGCCTTCCGCATGTTAGATAAACAAAAGCAAAAAGAAGCCATGGCTATTATTCAAAGAGCACATAAATCAGATAAACAAATCAACTACATTAAAGCCAATACTATTGCAAATAAAGCCGTATCAACTGCTTTTGGATATGAAAAGATGATTGGCAAAGAAGAAATGACACCAGATATGTTAGAGGTGCGTCAAGTTATTCTTGATGATGTTGTTAAGCTAACTGAAACGAAAAATCAATTTAATCTTGATATTAAAGTAAGCAAAAGTATTTATGACAAATATGGGGTGGGTTAAATGTTCAACATTAACATTGATGAAAATGAAGCACGTGAAATGTTCCAAAAAGCCATTGATGAGCGTATTGATGAGCTGGCACATGATAAATACTTTATGACTTATAAAGAGTTATCAGAGTATCTGAATCTAAGTAAACCAACTATTGAGGCGTTACTCATTAACAACGGCATGAAGTACTATCGTGTTGGTACGACATATCGTTTTAAGAAGTCTGATGTAGATGAATTTATGAATAATATCACATCGCAAATGGACATTCACAATAACGATTTGAAAAAACTAAATAAGGTGGTCACACGATGAAACAACAAGTCATTATTACAAAGACGATTGTCGGCTGGTACAACATTAAGGATACAAATCACAATCTACTTTTAAATGTATCCCCACAAGTATTTGAACAGAACTTTCCTGAAGTGAATAATGATGTTCAAATTGCAGTGTTAGAAATGGATTTATCAAGAATTACAGAAATTAAAAATAAGAAAAAGGTAGGTAGTTAAAATGAAAATTAAGCAAAGATATTATTTGTCGAAAGTAGTTAAATTGATTGAAAAAGTATTAGATGAGAAGGATAAAGAAGTTTTCTTATCAGCTAAAGACAGATTTCATTCAATGACAGAACATAAGTATGATGACACTACTTTTTATGAACGATTTTTAAAGTCAGTGCATGAAGAATTGTTTAATATTCTTGCTGAACTAGATTTTGAAGATGAAGCATTTTCTATTATTGAAGAAGTGACTGCGACATTAGATGATGTGAGACACGAGACACAAAAAGTTTACCATTATAGCGTTATTAATGAAAAAGGCGAACATAAACACGCAACAGATCGTAAAGGTCACATAATCGGAATGTTAGAGTGGGCGTTGGAATATATTGTAGGAAATATCGAAGTGGAGGAATACTAGGTATGAATATCGAAATTAGATGGCTTATGGAAGAAATTGAGATTATTAAAGAGAAATTAGAAGATTTAATTTCAACGCATAGCTGGTTTATTGATGATGTATTTACTACGCATAATCTGAAAAGTATGGAAGAAGTACAAATATATGGATATGCGTACAATGAACACCGCATTCACTGTGAACAGTTATTCGATTTGTTGTACATGTACACTGATAGGTTAGACAAGAAGATAAACGAGTTTAAAGAAATAGAAAAAGCGTCATCAGCGAAGTTTGGCGACGGAACTGATAACGCATAGTAATTTTAATGAAAGGAGCTAATAAATGCCATGTTCAATTTAAAGCACGATGATGAACTTCTTATTCTATTATATCAAAGTTTAACATCTAAGGGAACAGAAAATGTAAAAAATATTAAGTGGTCTGACTGGTGCGAGTTTTTAACTCGTCCAGTTGTCAGCCATGATAAATACGCTAATAAACTAGCGATATACGGTGATGTTGCTGATGCTGAAGGTATATCACACCGTCGTTTAAAAGAAAATGTGATGTATCGACAAGTATTTTCATTGGATTATGATGACATCGACGATATGAACAGATTTCTCGATAACGTCAAAAACAAGATGAGACACTTCGCTTACTTCATATACAGCACCTACAGACACCGTGACAAGCAAGATGAACATGATAAAGATTTGCGTCCTAGATTTCGGCTATTAATTCCGATTGATGACATTGTCACACCAGATGAATATACAAAGTATGCTAGGGCATTATCGAGGTATATCGGAGAAGTGATTGATGAATCATGCTTAAAAGCTATCCAATTATCGGCATTACCCGTAATTAGTAGCAAATATGCACCATTCCACTGGCATATCAATGACGCACCATTCATTACACGTGCACAATTGGACAGTTGTCTAGCGAAATATCCTCTCGATGCAACTGAGGGCGAATCTCAGAACATCAAGGTTGCATATAACAAACGAGGTTCAGAATATTGGCGTGATATTGCATTCGGAGTGGCAGAAGGTGGACGGAATCAAGCATTAGCATCAGTGATTGGACATTTATTGCGAAGATATGTTGATGGTCATTTAGTGTACGGATTAGCTCTTGCTTGGGGCGAAAGTTGTAATCCTCCATTGCAGGAAAAAGAAGTTGCTAAAATATTTAATTCAATTTTAAGAATTCATTTGCGAGAGAAGGAGGAAAAAAATGGATAAAATCAGTAACATCGACGACCATTTACTAGAGAAATACAATGAAGAAATTGAATATGACGACAAATTCAATCACACGAAGTTCAGTGAGATGTTAGCTAGAAAATACAATATGATTATGATAGATGAAAATATTCATTTTTTTAACGGTGAATTTTACCAGCATTTAGACGAGGAAACAATTAGGCAAATGACTTATTTGGAAATGCCAAATATTAAAGAGCATCAGAATCGTGAAGTGTTTTACAAAATTAAAGCGATGTCGATTAAATTTAAAGATGAAGAATTAGAGCCACATAAATTAGTGCTTAACAATGGCGTTTTGGATCTAAAGACACATCAACTTCATAAGCATTCGGCTAACCATATTTCGACGTCGAAAATTGATGTGACTTTTGACCGAAGTAAAAGAAGTAAAAAACTTGAGGATTTTATTAAGAGCATATCAGATGAAGATGCCCAAATTGAAAAACTTATATATCAAATTATAGCGTATTGTTTGTATAAAGAAAACTTTATTGGGAAAACTATTTTCTTTTATAGTGCAGGAGTTAAAACTAAAAATGGAAGTAACGGTAAATCAACGATACTTCAATTAATTCAAGATTTCATCGGTAAAAGGAACACGACATCTCTTAAATTTAAAGATTTGAGTCACGAATTTAAACCAGCACGACTAATGGGCAAAATGGTTAATATTGATGATGACATGGATAACACATACATCAAGGACACAGGGAACTATAAATCAATTGCCACAGGGAATCGAATTAATGTTAATCCTAAAGGTAAACAAGATTTTGATTTCACCCCGCATAACAAACTTCTTTTTGCAGGCAATAATATACCACAGGCTAGTGATAAAACAGATGGATTTTATCGCAGAATGGTTATTGTCCCAATGAATCGCACATTTGGCGATGGACATTATCCTAAAGAGTTAGGGCTCAATAAGAAGTTAAATAATCCCGATGTTATGTCTGCATTATTAAATAAGTGTTTGGAACATTTGCCCGAATTGCTAGAAACAGGTGACTTTACTAAAGTTAATGAAAGTAATGATTTAATTCAGAGCTACAAATATGAAAATGAACCTGTGCGCCACTTTTTGGACATGGAAGGCGAAAGACCTATTCACCCCGTAGATGGCAGGGCGAGAGAAGTCGCGTATGAAATTTATCGCCAATGGGCTAAGCGTTATGGTTATGAAGTGATGAAGGTTCATAATTTAACTAAAGAATTAATCAGATTAGGGTACACAGTGGAACGTGTTAGATCACCTTATAAAGGTTATGGTATAGATTTTTATCACAAAAAAAGTAAAGTTCTTTATGATGTGGCGCCATATGATACTGATGACAAGTACAGTGACAAAACAAACGTTATTAAACCTAGAAAAGGTAGCAACCTGTATAAAAAAATTAAATCTGTGTACGGGGAGTAGATGGAAAAGTTACTACATATCAGAAAAATTACTACAAAGCGCGTTAAACACCTTTATTATCGCTTTTTTAGTAGTAACTTATGTAGCTACATATTGATAAATGTAGTAGAAATTCATATAAGGTAGTAACTTATGTAGCAACTTTTTATAAATGAAGTAACTTATGTAGTAGGTTTATAAAATTGTTTAATTACTCAAAACTCCTTTTGTAGCAATGTTTTGAACGATTATGTAGCAACTTTTGGCAAATGTAGTAACTTTTATTCCTACACTCCCTACACACAAATATAAATAGAATGGAGAATTAAAATGACTAATATTAATAAACCAGAACACTTTGAAGAATTAAATGAGATAAAGAAAAACGCATTACTCGAATTTTGTTACTCAATCAATAAAATTAAATCTGTGTACGGGGAGTAGATGGAAAAGTTACTACATATCAGAAAAATTACTACAAAGCGCGTTAAACACCTTTATTATCGCTTTTTTAGTAGTAACTTATGTAGCTACATATTGATAAATGTAGTAGAAATTCATATAAGGTAGTAACTTATGTAGCAACTTTTTATAAATGAAGTAACTTATGTAGTAGGTTTATAAAATTGTTTAATTACTCAAAACTCCTTTTGTAGCAATGTTTTGAACGATTATGTAGCAACTTTTGGCAAATGTAGTAACTTTTATTCCTACACTCCCTACACACAAATATAAATAGAATGGAGAATTAAAATGACTAATATTAATAAACCAGAACACTTTGAAGAATTAAATGAGATAAAGAAAAACGCATTACTCGAATTTTGTTACTCAATCAATAAAATTAAATCGTTTAACGTAAGACGTTCCTCATATGGATTAAAGCACGTATTTGAACGTAAATATAGCGATGCGTTGTCAGGCACTTTTGAGGGTAGTTACATCACAAATGGTCAGTTTAAAGGCGCAATGTTAAAAGCTGGATTCAAAGTTAAAGATGAAACTCGTCTAAATTGGCATTTTAATGCAAGTGAAAAAAGTATTAAAGAATTAGAAGTTAAATACGTAAACCCTTACCACAACTAGCTTTATATACCCTAGTGTGGTATAATTTAGATGTATAAATCGAACGTATGTACTTATTTGACGAACAAATATTCTGTAAAGAAGGTGAAGATGTGCCGAAGTGGTTAAATAAGATGTTAGGACTTGAAACTATTGAGCGTACCACTGCACAACAGTTTGAAATGCTCACAGGTGGCTTTAAGTCATTATCTCAATTTTCAGGTGATGCATATTCAAACGACATATATCGTAGTGCAGTAGATACCATTGCACGCCATATTGCGAAGTTATCAGGCAAGCATGTAAACAATACGAAAGATTTTAATAACTATAAAATTAACAGAATCTTACAAAATAGACCCAATCCGTATATGAGTGGTTATGACTTTTTATATAAAGTGGCCACACAATACTACTTGTTCAATAACGCATTTATCCTTGTACAAAAGGACAATAAAGGCAACTTGAAAAACTTATATCCGTTAACACCAAGTAGTGTTGAATATGTGGTTGATGGTGTAGGTGAAATGTACCTAAAATTTTTGTTCAACGATGGTGAAGTTGTCCATTTTCATTTATCAGAAATAGCCGTGTTGCGTCGTCACTTTAACTCTAATGAATTACTCGGTGATAACAACGATGCAATCATGAATACGTTACAACTTGCGCACACACAAAATGATGGTATGACTGAGGCAATTAAGAATTCTGCTCAAATCAGAGGTATTCTGAAATACAATCAGGCATTGAGTCCTAGTAAGTTAAAAGAAGCAAAAGAAGAATTTACAAACAATTATTTATCAATGGCAAATAATGGCGGAGTTGTTCCATTAGATACGTCGATGGATTACCAGCAATTAAATATATCAGATGTTCAGGTGGATACGTCCCAAATAAAAGTGATTAAACAAAAGATATATGAGTATTTAGGAATCAATGAAGCTATTGTGACAGGTAGTTATGATGAGAACACATGGCAAGCGTTCTTTGAATCAGTCATTGAACCTTTCGCTATTCAGTTATCCTCAGAGCTTACCGAAAAGATTTTTACTGAACGTGAACAGTCTTTTAGCAATCGCATTATATATGAATCATCAAAATTACAGTATGCAAGCAATCAATCGAAATCAACGATTATCAAAGAATTGTTGCCACTCGGCTTATTGACCATTAATGAAGCACGTGACTTAATGAACTTGCCTCATGTTGAAGATGGAGATGAACGCATACAAAGTTTGAACTATATTGAAAAAACATTAGCAAAGAATTATCAAATGGCAGATAAGGAGGTTAAGGCAGATGAAGGAAATTAGAAGTGCAGAAATACAAACAGATTCCCAAAGTAACGAAATGGTACTTGAGGGAACAGCAATTGTATTTAATAAACCAACGCAGATTACTACGCCTACAGGATCATATACCGAAATCATTAAACGTAATGCGTTAGATGGCTTGAAGCTCAACGATACACGACTTTTAGTGTCACATGATGTGAACCGTATACCACTAGCGAAATCACCTAAGACGATGGATATATGGACTGATGATATTGGTATGCATTTCCGCGCGACCTTACCAGATACGGAAGAAGCCCGCTCTGTTTATACGGCAGTAAAACGGGGCGACCTCTCAGGTATGAGTTTTGGTTTCACAGTATCTGACGGTAGTCAATATGATGTGAATACACGCACACGTACTATAACTAAAATTGATAAGGTGCTTGAGTTTAGTGTTGTGAATTATCCTGCATATGCAGAAGCAAGCGTAGAAGCACGACAACAAATTCAGGAAGCTGAACTTAAACACAAAGCAAGACAACAAGCCTTAATCGGTTTGAACAAATTACAATCAAAGGAGTTAAAATAAAATGTTTAATACAGTACAAGAAGCATTTAATCATTATCGTAATGCGTCACTTGAAGATATTGAAACACGGGCTGGTGAAATTAGAGGCACAATCGAAAATGACCCAGAAGCAGACGTGACAAAGTTAAATATTGAAATTGAAGGCTTAAATCAAGCTAAAGAAAACATTAAAGAAAAGGAGCAAGAACAAGTGGAAAATCGTTCATATAACCCTATTACAGGACAACAATTTAAACAAAATAATGAAGTTCAAAATAATAATGTATTCGGTACAGAAGAATACCGATCAGCATTCTTTAAGAAAATGTTAGGACAAGAATTATCAGATGTGGAACAACGTTCATTCAATCACGCTATGGATATTCAAAAATCAGAACACCGCGCAGATGAATTTACTTCATCTTCAAATGCATCAGCAGTCATACCAGAACAAACATTAAACGAAGTGATTCGTCGTGCGCGTACACAAGGTGGCTTACTTGCAAATGTACGTTCATTCAATATGCCTACAAAAATCCGTATCCCAATTAGTACGCCACAAGAGCGCGCCGAATGGCATACTGAGGGGGCTAAAGTAGAGGCAGACAAAGTAGTTACAACAGCGGTATCTTTTGAAGCGAATGAGATTATTAAAATCTTTAGTATCTCAGTGAAAGCTAAAACGATGAGTATTTCAGCATTTGAATCATATCTTGTTGAAGAATTGACTAACTGCGTTGTAGAAGCGATCGAATACGCATTGATTAATGGTACGGGTAACAATCAAGGTCAAGGTATATTGACAGGTATCACATGGAATGATGAAAACAGCTTAGAGCTTACAGGAAAATATACTGATTTCACAAAAGCGTTGGGAATGTTAAAACGTGGTTATGCACAAAATGCAAAATTCGCTATGAGCAATGCAACGTTATATAACACAGTGTATGGCGTTGAAGATGGTAATAAACGTCCTATCTTTGTACAAGATGCGCAACGTGAGAATGTTGGTTATATCTTCGGTAAGCCAGTCATTATTGATGACAATATCGAAGACGGCACAATTCTATTAGGAGACTTTAACTATCTCGGTTACAACTTACCGCAAGGCATTATGCTTGAATCTTCTCGTGAGTCTTCATTCCGTTCAGGCTTGATTGACTATCGAGCAATGGCGGTCGCAGATACACGCGTTTTAGTTGATGATGCTTTCGTTAAGTTAACAAGTGCTTCATCTGATGTAGGAGCGTAATAAATAACTAGGGCATCAGTTAATAGCTGGTGTCCTTTTTCATAAGGAAGTGAAACAATGATTATATCAATAGAAGATGCACGTAACGCATTAAGGATAGATGGGGATTTCAACGACGACATCATCACTCCATTAATCGAAACTATTCCTAACTACTTATATCTAACCACAGGCAGAGATTGGTTAGATGAACCAGTAGAACCACTTGCACAAACAACAGCTAAGTTTATATTGCAATTGTGGTTTGACCCACATACACAAGACAGTGAGCGATTAAAACGTACAATAGATGGACTATTGGTATCTTTGACAGCGTTAGGACGTGAGTATAATGGTTAGAAGTATTCCACATTCGTTTTATAAAAGTAGTGAATGGGTTAAGTGCAGAGATAGTTATATGTCGAAACAGCACTATATATGTGAGCGTTGCGGTGGGTTAGCGTCTATTTGTCATCATAAAATACATTTGAATGCTGAGAATTATAAGAATCCATTTGTATCATTGAACCACGACCATTTGGAAGCATTGTGTCAGACGTGCCATAATCAGGAACATTTCGGGACACCAGCAATTGGGGAAGGATTACAATTCGATAAAGACGGAAATATAATAAAAGTATAAATTAATTAAGTACCCCCCCTATAATTTCGGAGGTAAAAGAGTGTCTGGGAAACGGTGCAGGGAGTTTTCTTTTCCTCCACCCAATATTTTCAATATTTAGGGGTACCTAAAAATCAAGATTGGAGAATATGAAAATGAAATATATCAATTTGGAAAAACTTAAAACATACATTGATAAAAATGATATAGAAAACAAACATATAGCTTACGATTTGTTAGAAGAGCTAACATTTATGAAAGAAACACTGGACGAATTAAAACGCACTGTACGTGAGCATGGTGCAATATACGTATTTACACAAGGTGAACAATCATACCTTAAAGAGAACCCAGCTATGAAGTCATACAATACAACTGTAACAAAGTATAACGCCACTTATAAGCAACTATTGTCGTTCCTGCCTCAACGAGTAGAAAAATCAGATGCGTTTATGGACTTTGTGACGAATGGCTAACTACATTAAACAGTATTACCAAAAAATTGAAAGTGGCGATATTGTAGCTTCAAAACGTGTACGTAAACAATATAAGAAGCTCTTAGATGACATGGAGCATCACGACAAATACATTTATGATGAATCTAAAGCAGAACGCCCTATCGCTTTTATAGAGCGTTTCTGCCGTCATTCTAAAGGTGAGCTGGCGGGTAAGCCCCTAAAGTTAGATTTGTTTCAAAAAGCCTATATTTCGGCGCTATTTGGGTTTGTAGATAAGGAAACAGGTTACCGACGTTATACTGAATCTTTTTTCTTTGTAGGTCGTAAGAATGGTAAAACAACAATGTTAAGTGCGATTGCATTATATATGATGATTGCCGACGGAGAAAGTGGCTCAGAAGTTTACTCAGTTGCATCGAAACGTGACCAAGCTAATATCTTATTCGATCAAGCACATGAGATGATTGTACAGAGTCCTGATTTAAACAAGAATATCCGTAAGCGTAAGAGTGATTTATATTTTGCGCATAACTTTAGCAAGATGCAGTCATTAGGAAAAAACTCAAATTCATTAGATGGATTGAATGCACATCTTGTTGTGATTGACGAATTACATTCTATTCAAGACCGCAATTTATATGAAGTAATGAAACAATCTCAGTCAGCACGTACACAACCGTTATTGATTATGATTACAACGGCTGGAACACATAGAGGTACGATATTTGATGACTTATATGAGTATGCTTGTAACGTGGTTGACGGTAAATTTGAAGATGATAACTTTTTACCGATTATGTACGAGTTAGATCATAAAGCTGAATATAAGATACCTGAATGCTGGCAAAAGGCAAATCCTGCTTTAGGTGTATCAAAAAAGGTAGAGGACTTAGAACGCAAAGTTGCACGTGCTAAAAACAATGTAAATGACTTAACGGGTATCTTAACTAAAGATTTTAATATACGTGAAGTTACACATAGCGCATGGCTCACATTTGAGGCGATTAATAATGAAGATACCTTTGATATACGTGACTTCTCAGGTAGTTATGCGATAGGTGGTGCTGATTTAAGTATCACAACCGATTTGAGTTGCGCCACATTGTTATTTGTAGAACCTGAAACAGAAATACGTTATGTGCATCAGATGTATTGGTTGCCTGAGGATAACCTCAGAAAGCGTGTAGACGAAGATAAGATACCTTATGACAAATGGTATGAACAAGGATTACTTCGTTTGTGTAGAGGCAATACAATTGATTACAGCGACATCACAGATTGGTTTTTAGAGATGTTGAATGAATATGACATCACGCCACTATGGATATATTACGATAATTATTCAGCTCGGTACTGGGTTGATGAGATGGAAGCTAACGGCTTTAAAATGGTACGTACACCACAAGGAGCAAAGACATTAAGTCTACCAATGCAAAATATGGGTGCTGATTTAGAGAAGCATAAAATTAATTATAATAACAATCCTATATTGAAGTGGTGCTTAACTAATACGGGTGTAGAAACTGACCGAAACGGTAATATCGTTCCTGTTAAGAATCAATCACCGAAGCGCCGTATTGATGGTACAGCATCGTTATTAGATGCGTATGTAGGGTTGTTTGATAATTATGAGCAGTTTTTAAGAGCGATGTAAGCGAGCGCTCGCTTGAAACTCTAACGTTCGATGTCGAACACTTTAGTTTTCCACATTTATAGAAAACTTACAATTTGAGTTTCTACAACTATTGCAGAAATGCGAGGACGTACACGCTTTTCGAATTCATACACGTACATGAATTTAGGTTTTCTATATTTATAGAATACTCATTTTAAGTTTGCAAAATTTGCAAAGCATTTCAAATGTTTCCACGTGGAAAAAATAGTGCACATGTGCACGTTTTAGGAGGTTAACAATGGCATATCATTTTAATAATAGAATAGAAATACTTGAAAGGATAAGTAGTGGACCAATGCCCAACAGCTACAAAGAAAAGGTAATTGCTGAACCATGGGCAGATATAAAAACAATACGTGGAAACGAGTATTTGGGTTCTGGACTTACAGCATCAGAAATCCCTGTAAGATTCATTATTAGATATAGAGAGGGGATAACCTCAAAACAACGTATCAAGTGGAAAGATTTAGATTTCAATATTGAATCTGTACAAAATGATAATGGATTAAATAGAACACTAACAATTTATGGAAAAGCGTACAAATAAGACGCTGAGAAACGCATTCAGACGTAATGAGATTTAGTTTTTCGGGTAATTGTAAGCTACAGCAGTTTAAAATAAAAAGAAAAGAGGGGTTTTTGTATGATAGATTTGAATCATAGAGACTTTGTGAAAAGAAAGATTGAATATGTAGATTTTAGCATTAAGAATTTATATGAAAAAATAATTGATTCAGAAGTTAAAAGCTTTGGTAAAAGTGAAATCATCACATTAAATGAAGTGTATTCAACGCTAGAAAGTATCGAATTATTTTGCTTCACTCATAAGAATTTTGAGCGTTTTATTGAAGAATACGTTGTAGAAGCTAAGAAACTGTATAATATTATGAGCGGAATGATTCGTGATGATGATAGAAATACTTCATGGATTTACGGTGAATATGAAGCGTATATAAAGTCGTTTGAAATGGTAATGAACACACTTATATTGCCTGATAAAAACTGGGATTAAGTGGTCATAATTTGGTCATAATGGAATAAAAAAATCACTCAAAACCGGTGTTGTAAAATGTAAGAACGTTGATTTAATGCGGTTTATAAAGTGTATTTAGTAATAATTATAGGTGTACAAAATGCCAGGGATGATGTAAAACAGCGTTAAACGTTGATTTTACAGCGTTCTCCAATTTGTAATGACATAATAATTTAGATAGAAACACCCACAACTTTCTAAAAATAGGAGGTTGTGGGTGTTTTCCGTTATACAAATAAGAAAGTGTCACATATGTGTCATCATGATAATGTTTATTGACTTTCCACCTTTAAATGATATGATTAAAACATATAATAATAATCGGAATTAAGAAAGGGGAACGCTTATGAAGAAAAATATCTTATTGCTTTTGACGCTCGTCGTATCAGTTGTATTGGTCGCATGTGGGAACGGGGAAAAAGACAAAAAAGAAATTACAGTGGCAACATCACCAGGGCCATATAGTGAACTATTCTTAAAAGGGATTAAGCCAGAATTAGAAGATAAAGGCTATACTGTGAAGGATAAAAGTTTCTCTGAATTACTACAAGCAGATGTGGCATTACAAGAAGGCAGTGTTGATGTGAATGTTGATCAGCATAAGGCTTATATGGATACGTTTAATAAAGAAAGAGATGCAAAACTTACAAATATCACTAAAATTCCAACCGTACCTGCACAAATTTTTTCAAATAGAAATGATGATCTTGATAGTGTGAAGCCAGGAGATACCATTGCAATCCCACAAGATCCATCTAACGCAGCGAGAGCTTTTAGATTATTAGAAAAAGCAGGATGGATTCAATTAGACGCAGATAAAAATGATATTAAAATTACTGAAAAAGACATTGCTGAAAACCCAAAAAACTTAAAGATTAAGACAATGGATTCAGCAAATATTCCTAGAATTTTAGATGAAGTCGATTATGCAGTGATTCCAGGTTCTATAGTCTATGCTTCTAAAGTAGACCCGGCGAAAGGCTTATTAAAAGAAGACTTAGTCGACGATTTATATCTGCAAGTTGTTGTGAATAATAAGAATAAAGATGAGCAATGGGTGAAAGATATTAAAGAAGCCTATCAATCAAAAGGATTTAAAAAAGTATTAGCTGAAGAAAATAAAGATGATTATTGGAAAGTACCTTAATCAAATCAAAGACCCACAATACACCAGTTTTGATGTGTTGCGGGTCGATTTTTTTATACACGATATTGATCGTAATCACCTGAAAAAAGACGATTGATAAATGATACTGTATCAGCAGAGACGTCATGATGTACGTGAATTTCTTTTAATGTATCCTTTGTATGATCAAAGAATCTTACAGGCGCATATTGTCCACGTTGGATCATATTTGTATACCGATTTAAAAAGATGGTTAACAATGTGATTTTTCGAGTATGTGAAATATCAGGGTGTTGCATAATAAAGTCATATACGGCAATAAAAATTTTAACAGCATCTCTTGGTGGTGTTTTAGTATGACGCGTTAATGCGACGTCATCCTGTTGTTCTGTAAAGTAATAGTTGCGCTCGTTGCCAAGAATCGTAATGCCGTTTACGACACTGTACACTTGCATGGAGAACCAATTGTCTTCACGCACTTTAATACCAACAGGAAACCGAATATTGTTTGATTCAATGATGTCTCTTTTTATAAACTTACCAATAATATTTAAAGAATTGTGTAGCTTCGTATTTTCAAATTGTAAATGACCGACTGTCTGTTGATATGAAAAAGCAGACCGACTGATAGGTCTTGTACTGTTTTTACCTCTGAAATATGGCAAACAGACCATATCATCGTGATAAGTCATAATAGCTGTAAAAGCATCTGATAATGTATGTTCTGTAATGTAGTCATCAGAATCAATAAATAAAATCCACTCGCCTGTAGCTACATCTAATCCTCGATTTCTTGACACAGATGCACCACCAGAATTGGATGGACTTTCAAGTATGATTAAGTTTGGTATATGATCTCTAAATGAATGTACAACTTCAACAGAATGGTCTGTCGAAGCATCATCACAAATAATCACTTCTACTTGGTTTAAGTCGAATGTTTGATGTTGAATCTTTTGTAGTAAACGTTGAATGACGGTTTCACGATTGAACAGTGGAATAATAATAGATAATTTTTTAGTCATAAGGCACCTACTTCATGAATTATCAAATTGAATGATATTGTGCTGTTCAAGTCGTACTTTTCTCTTTCTGCAAACCGAACACACGTTAAAACTTATTTGATCATAGCATAGAGATCTTAAAATAAAAAGCGTTGTTAGCGATTGAAACTTTTTAGCAATAGGATAATTTTGATTATCAATATATTGTGGTTGCATAATTACTATAGTTCTAACTTATTCTTTCCACTGACCATCTTCTAATGCAAGTAAATATTTTTTACGATGAAGGCCACTATTAAAACCACCGAGACGTCCATCCTTTCTCAACACACGATGGCATGGCACGATAATAGATAGGGGATTCATCCCAATCGCAGTGGCAACTGCACGGACGCTTTTTGGCTTACCAATCGCCTCAGCAATGTTGCCATATGTAACTTGATCACCATATGACAATGCTTTTAATGCACGCCAAACGTCTTGCTGGAAAGGTGTGCCAATCACATATGCCACAGGTGTTTTGAATTCCTGACAAGCCCCATGAAAATAGGCTTCTAATTCAAGGGCAATCTGGTTGATGATCGGATGTGTAGAAATTTGAATTAAAGTCCCTTGTTTTTTTAACTTCTCCCAGGCTGTCTGATAGTCGTTAGAATCAGTAAATGATAAGCTCAATAATGCTTTATCATTCACAACGGCTGTCATGCGACCTAAAGGTGTTTGGATATGTTGATAATACAAATACATGTTGAAACGTCTCCTCTGTTCTCGTTGTATGTATGCGAAAAAGAGACAGTCGCATGTTGCTCACAAACGCTGTCTCTTCTTGTATATTTAGTTCTGTAAGTCTTGAATTCCTTTGGCAATACTTTCGAATACATGTGGGATGTCTTCTTTTTCAATACAGCTGAAAGCAATACGGATATCTGTGTCATTCAATGCGACAATACCAATTGAGTAGTGTTCAATTAAATGTTTGCGCAATGTTTCAGCATTCACATCTTTTACACGTAATGCCATGAAGTAACCAGAGTTAAAGTCGTACGGTTGCCATAACTCTTGGAAGTCTTCACGATAGACCCATTCTTTTGTCACTTGATAACGTGCTTCTAACGTATCAACGTTTGCTTGAATATCTTTATTAAACTGTTCTGGATTTTCAAGTACATAACGTACTGCAGAATGAGAAGGTGTTGACCCATTTGAGTTATTACTGCGGATAAGACCTTTCATTTTTGCTTCCACAATATCTTTAGACGCTTGATTAGATAAGCCAAATGTGACAAACCCAACACGGAAGCCCCAAGCGAAAAATTCTTTTGTTGCGCCATCAAGACGAATTGGTAATACATGCGGGTTATTTAAGTTTGTAAGCGCTGTGAAAATAGATTGTGTATAGACGTCTTCATAAAATAGTCCATAGTAAGCATCGTCTACAACAGTCACTACATTAACACCACGTTTTCCGAGTGTATCGACAGCTTCTACAATCGTGTGAACTTCGTCAACAGTTGGGGTATAACCAGTTGGGTTGTTAGGATAGTTCAAGACAAGAATGACTTTATCTTGTTCGATTGATGCTAATGTATCAACAAGTCCTTGTGTTGTGTAATGACCGTTTTCATCAAAGATTGGATATTTTTGAATGTCTGCTTGATGACGGACACCATATACAAGATTGTAGTTGCCCCAAGTATGCTCAGGAAGTAATACTGTGTCACCTGCATTGACGAACATATTGCCAACGAGTGATAAACCATGTGTCAGTGCATTTGTAACGATTGGACGTGTGATTTGTTCTTCTTGAAGGTCAGGGTTGTCTGCTAACACTTTTTTCAACCATAAGTCACGTAAAGCTTCTAAACCTTGTGGCGGTGCGTATGCGAATACTTCTTCAGGTGAAAGGTGATTGAACATATCGTATAGAGTATCTGCATACATCATACCGTCACGGTTCGTTGCCATACCAATTGTCGCATTGTAATCAGTCGCTTTTGCTTCTGCAGATTGTGTTAAAATACCTTTTGGATAGTACATATTTTTGCCTAAATCTGACATCATATCGAGTAAGTGCGGATTGTTTTCGTTAAGTTGTTCGTTTAGAGTGAGCGCTAAAGGATTCATAAATACAACCTCATTTCTAAATTTGAAAATATATGTCTATCATACCGTGAATTCTTTGAAAGTTAAAGAAAGCTTATGAAAAAAATGAAAATAGCATGTTGGATACTTTCAAATAAGTGTTGTTATGTTAAAGTATCATTAAATAAGAAATGAATGAGGTGTGTCGGGTGAAACATCTAACAAAAATATTTGTTATCTTGGCGTCTATCATCTTTATTGTTGGGATGTTTTTTCAAATACAAGGTGAAGAGTCAGCAGCCATTAAACTGTTTATGGCGACCATTTTATTTATGGTATGTGCCTTTATTAGTCGTAATAATGATCGAAAACAGAATAGATAAGCGTATATCACGTGTGGTTTGTATAGAGATGATCGATACAAATCGCACGTTTTTTTATATTGGGTTTACATATATTTATATAGTGTGTATACTCAATATATACAGTTGGTGTAAGAGAGGGAGGTATACATGAAAATATTACTGCAGAATAATAGTGCATCGCCCATATATGAACAAATCAAACAACAGATTAAAGAACAGATATTACGTGGTATACTACCAGCAGGTGCCAATCTCCCATCTATGAGAGAACTTGCGAAAGATTTAAGTGTCAGTGTCATTACAACGAAACGTGCCTATGAAGATTTGGAAAAAGAAGGCTACTTAACTTCCATTCGTGGAAAGGGCACATTTGTTAGAGAACAAGACACGTCTATTTTGAAAGAGAAACAATTTATCGTCATCGAAGAACTTACACAGTCACTCGTAAAAGAAGCAAAAACAATCGGGATGTCTTTGTCAGAACTTCAAGACATCGTCAAGATGCTATATGAGGAGGAATTATGATGAATGAAAAAGCGATTGAACTCAATCATGTACGTTATGAGACGAAACATTTCTCATTAGAAGATATTCATTTTGAAGTGCCAAAAGGGTATGTGACAGGTTTTATCGGTGCGAACGGTTCAGGGAAAACGACAACGATTCGAATGATTATGGATTTATTACAGCCGACATCAGGCGATATAAAATTGTTCGGCCAACCGATGGAAACAGATCCGGTAGGTATTAAAGATAAAATCGGCTTTGTTTATTCAGAGTTGTACTTAAATGATAAATGGAAGGTTAAAAAGGCAGAGAAGTTAATTGCGCCATTTTATAGTCAATGGGATCATGAATTGTTTATGGATTATTTGAAACGCTTTGAACTGCCATATGATAAAAAAATCCGTGAGCTATCAACAGGTATGAAGATGAAGTTATCACTTGCAATTGCACTGAGTCATCATGCGGAATTGTATATATTTGACGAACCGACAGCAGGATTGGATCCCGTTGTCCGCAATGAAATTTTAGACATTATTCAAGAAGAATTGTTAGATGAACAAAAATCCGTCTTCTTCTCGACACATATCATTTCTGATTTAGAGCGTATTGCAGATTATATCGTTCACTTACAAGACGGTCATATTATTGTGAATGCCTCTAAGGAAGAACTATTAGAAACACATCATCTTGTACGAGGTGATAGTACAGATTTGGATGATGAATTGCGTCAGTTACTCATTCATTGTGTTGAAAAAGATGGAATATATAGTGGCATGACAAAAGACGCCCAAACATTCCATGAATTGTTCGGTCAACGTGTCACAATTTCACCTATGACTGTGGAAGAAATCATGGTGCATTATGAACAACACAAAAAGGGTGTGATGAATCATGATAACGCTCATTAAACGCAACTTTTTATTAGGTGATTCTTCAAAAGCTTTTTATATTGTATCTTATCTCTTTATGATTGTCATACTGACATACTACTATATGATAGATCAGTCGTTATTTTTATCGCTCATTATCATGTTACTCGGTGCTTTATCAGGCTTTCCAGTCTATACCATTGACTATTTAAATCATAATCAGTCGTATGTGACATTTCGCAGTTTACCGGTAAGTGATCGCTTATTATTAAAAAGTTTTAATCTGTATACTTTAGTCATTTGTAGTGTACAAGTCAGTACTGTCGTTCTGATATATTTGATTGCGCCATTTCCAAATGTATTTGAAGTGATGGCAGGTTTCTTGAGCTTAACGTTATTAATCGCAACCTTTTGTGTACGTACGATACTTGATGAATTTTACAATAAGTGGATAAGTTACGTGATATTCGTATTGTTAATGTTTAGTATTTTATTCGCATTGATAGGTCCATTAACAAATGGTGTCGATTTATTTTGGTTTAACATCATGCCGTGGATATTACTTATTCTGTCAGTGATGTGTTTCAGTATAAAAACCATTTTGCGATATCGTCGATTAGGTCGAAATAAAATTAGATTATAAACATTATGAAAGAAAGGAGAAAGATATGCTGCACTTAATCAAGCGTAATCTATATTTGCATAAAAATACTTTGATATTATATTTGATTTTATTACTCGTTTATCCAATATATCAGCGTTATCAACCAGATTATGAGATGTGGTTTATACCTGTGACATTTATTATGTTCTTCATTTTTATGGCCGACTCAGCGCATGCATTTCGTGTGCATAAACGATTTGGAAGTGATGGTGCTTATTTGTTTCAACATAGCTTACCCGTCTCAAAGAAACAGCTATTGAATGCGCATTACATCACAATCGTGGGACTTACAGTTCTAACGGTATTATTAATACTTCTGTATGATGTCAATCAGTTTTATATTGAAGCGAATCAGGTCAAAGTCTCGTTTATATACGGATTTATCGCAACAAACCTTCTTGCGTTTCTAATCTCCTTTCCAACATCAGGGGAACAATCGCGTAAACAACGCCCTCCGATGTTCATTTATATTCTTTCAATATTGGGATTTATACCAGCATTGATGGCTTTAAGTTTTGTCACGATAGGATTATTTGTCTTTGATAATCCGGACTATTTTTCAATGGATATCGGTATTTACTATTTGATTTTTAGTATTTTAACAGCAATTTTCACATATATTTTTCAAATGAAACGTATACACAGCACTTAGGAGGTACATCAATGGAATTAAAACAAATATCGAAACAGTACAATAAACATGTTGTCATTGATCATATTGATTTTGCATTTAATGACAGTCGTATTGTTGGACTGATTGGAAAAAATGGTGTCGGTAAAACCACACTAATGAAAATAATGAATGGCAATATTGTGAATTATTCAGGAGAAGTAAAAGTTTCAAATGAAGATGCGATTGGATACTTAATCGAACATCCGAAGTTATATAGTAATAAAACTGGCCTTTATAATTTGAAATTATTTGCGCAAGTCCTTGGAAAGGGCTATGACAAAGCATATACAGATAATATTGTTAGAGCTTTCGGTATGGAATCGTATATTCATAAAAAAGTTAAGAAATATTCAATGGGAATGAAACAAAAGCTGGCGATTGCGGTTTCCCTTATGAATCAGCCTAAGTTTTTAATTTTAGATGAACCGACGAATGGCATGGATCCAGATGGTTCTATTGATGTACTTAAAACAATTGAGAAACTCGCAAAAGAATTAGACATGAAAATTTTGATTTCGAGTCACAAATTAGAAGATATTGAATTGATTTGTGATCGCGCAATCTTTCTGAGAGATGGCAAGTTTGTTCAGGATATGATGTTGACAGGTGAACAAGAGACAAGCCAAACGATGATTCAAGTTACTCATGATGATTTTGAAGCAGCCCGTCAATATTTAACAGAACATTTCAATGTGATTCAAGTACAAAAAGATGAAGGTGTTATCATTATCAGTCAACAACAGAATTATCAATGGTTATTGAAGGGCTTATCATCACAACATATTTATCCGACATATATTCAAACGCGTAAAGCAACATTAAGAGATACTTACTTTGACATTAATAAACGAGGTGACAACGCATGAACAGCTTACAATTAGTGAAGTTTGATATGTTGAGTGTTTTAAAAAGTCCTTTAACTTATATCGCTATTTTATTAGGGGTTTTACCAATTGTGGTTGTAGTCAGTGTTGTTGTGGCAACGGGTGATGAAGTAGATCCTAATATGATTTTATCGATGGAAAAATGGTTCTTCTCTCTCATTGGTATGATGTTTATCGTTAAAACATTAAGTCGAGATATTTCAGAAGGAACGATTCAACTTTATTTAAATAGCTTGCATCATCGTATTCAGTATTTAGTGGCAAAATCAATTTCAATCATTGTGCTGAGTGTCTTAATGACAGTATTGGTACTAGGTATTACGTATATGATGTATGGGACGACACAAGGTCCAAGTATCGATATGAAATTAGTTGGACAATTGCCAATGTTTTATTTGATGCTCTTTTTTATCTATGGCTTATTATTATTTATGTTTAATTTGATCATCCAAAAACCTGCATTTGTCTATACGTTAGGGATATTCTTACTACTCTTTTTAACGATTGTGTCACCGTTTATTCCATTGATTCCACAAATAGGTCCGAAATTGATGGAAGCATTAAACTATATTCCGATTGGTTACTTAACGCAAAAAACGTTAGAGGACGAAATGTCATTTACGAATGTGCAATGGATTATTAACATTGCTTCATGCATTATCTTATTTGCAGGGAATGCATGGTTAATTGCTAAAAAAGATATCTAACTTTATATGATAACAAGACAGCTTGTCTGTGAGAGAAATCTTGCAGTAAAGCTGTTTTTTGATGTTTGAATGACCGACTGCTCAAAAGTTGGTGAAAAATTTTATTAAAAACGAATAAGTAAGCGTTTACAAAAATGGTTTTTTGGATTAGAATACTTGTATACAAGTTGAGGTGATACAAATGGAATTTCCAAAACAATGGCAGCAACAGATGTCAAAAGGGGAATGGATTGCAGCATGTTTACGCTTGAATATGATGAATGGTGAATATGACGAGCAAGAAGTCATTACTGAAAATCAAATTGCCAAACAATTCAATGTCAGTCGATCACCTGTGAGAGATGCCTTTAAGATTTTGAGTCAAGATCGCTTGATTCAGCTTGAACGTATGGGTGCAGAAGTATTACCGTTTGAAGACACAAAACAACAAGAAATGACGGATATCCGTTTAATGATAGAATCCTTTGCCTTTACAAAGGTCATTCAAAGAGATGATTTATCGACCATTGTCCATGCGATGTATCAGGCACTGGAAATGATGAAGGTGAGCGTGAAGTTTCGAGATCCCGTGAGCTTTACAGAACATGATATCCAGTTCCATGAATTGATGGTGAATGCATGTGAACACAGTTACCTGACACATTTGTGGATGCAGATGAAGCCATTGATGACCTGTCAGGTATATATCAGTATGTCGCGACGTATGGGTGAGAATGTAGAAGACTTTAATCGTGTCATTACGAACCATCAAAAGTTTGTTGAAGCGGTGGAACAGCGAGATCGTCGATTAATGTATGAAGCGTTCCGACTTAACTTTAGTGATTTAAATAATGATATTGGCGCATTTTGGTCTGATCAAATGTAAGGAGAGAGAAGATATGACAACGTATATGATCGGAATAGATATCGGTACAACAAGTACGAAGTCTGTATTGTATAACGAACAAGGTGTAGAAGTTGGTAAGTCACAACAAGAATATAAAATGTTTACGCCAACTGTGGATATATCAGAAGAAGACCCAGACGTATTATTTGATGCGGTTGTAAATACATTACAAGGTGTCATTCAAGATAATGATGTCAAACCAGATGACATCTCATTCGTATCATTCAGTGCACAGATGCATAGCTTGATTTTAGTAGATGATGCTGGCAAGCCTTTAACGAATAGTATTACATGGGCAGATAACCGAGCACGCTACGCAGTGGAAGATTTGAAACAGAACCATGACGGTCAAAAAATATATGAACGCACAGGTACACCGATGCATGCGATGTCGCCATTAAGTAAAATGTGGTGGCTCAAAAATGATGAACCTGCGTTGTATGAACAAGCGGCACGTTTTGTCGATATTAAGTCATATGTGATTTACCGATTGACAGGTGAATGGGTGATGGATGAATCGATTGCCTCAGCGACAGGTCTTTACAACTTGCGTGAACGTGATTGGGATCAAGAAGTGCTCCAATTACTTGAACTGTCAGCTGAACAGTTACCGAAATTGGTATCAACACAATATATATGTCAGAACATGGACGAACAGTATGCGCAGCAAATTGGAATGCATACAACAACACCAATTGTCATTGGTGCCAGTGATGGCGTGTTATCAAACTTAGGTGTCAACAGTTACCGTCCGGGTGAAGTGGCTGTCACAATTGGGACATCTGGGGCAATACGTACAGTTGTTGATCGTCCACTCACAGATAGCAAAGGTCGTATTTTCTGTTATGTATTGGATGACGAACATTATGTGATTGGTGGTCCTGTGAACAATGGTGGTGTTGTATTACGTTGGCTGCGTGATGAGTTATTAGCGAGTGAGGTAGAGACAGCGAAACGCTTAGGCATGGACAGCTACGATGTGATGACGCGCATTGCAGAGCGTGTGGAACCAGGTGCGCAAGGTTTGATGTTCCATCCATATTTAGCAGGGGAACGTGCACCACTTTGGACATCAGATGCAAGAGGATCATTTATTGGGCTGACATTAGCACATAAAAAAGAACATATGATTCGTGCCGTACTTGAAGGTGTATTGTTTAATCTGTACACAGTTTATCTTGCGTTAGTTGAAGTGATGGATGAAATGCCATCGAAAATTCATGCGACAGGTGGCTTTTCTAAAAGTGCGTTATGGCGTCAAATGATGGCAGATATTTTTGATTGTGAATTGGAAGTGCCGGAAAGCTATGAAAGCTCTTGTCTTGGTGCGTGCGCCATCGGAAGTCGTGCGATTGGTAAGCGAGATAACTATGACATGATTGCAGAATGGGTAGGTAAGACTCATGCACATGAAGCCAATCAAGAAGTTGTCAACACGTATCAAGAGCTGGCATCCATCTTTATACAAGTAAGTCGCAGTCTGATGTCTTCATATGAAGCAATTGCAAAATTTCAAAGTAAACATCATTAAATGAAGGAATAGAGGGATGAATTATGGTACATGAATTATGGCCAATTATTAGTGTTGTATTAGGTATTTTATTATTACTCGTATTAATTATGGCATTTAAATTAAATACATTCGTGTCATTAATTGTGACAGCGATTGTGACAGGCTTATTCTTAGGAATGCCGTTTGATAGTATTATTAAAACCATTGAAACCGGCATGGGTGGAACACTTGGACATATCGCATTGATCTTCGGTTTAGGTGCAATGCTTGGTAAGTTACTTGCTGATGGTGGCGGTGCAACACAAATTGCAGACACACTGATCAGTCGTTTAGGTGAAAAATATGTTCAATGGGCAATGGTCATTGCGTCCTTTATTATCGGTATTGCATTGTTCTTTGAAGTAGGTCTTGTATTATTAATTCCACTTGTATTTACAATTGCGAAACGCATGAATATCTCACAATTAAAAATCGGTTTACCAATGGTGACAGCTTTATCAGTGACACATGGTTTCTTACCACCACATCCAGGTCCAGTTGTCATTGCATCTGAGTTGAACGCAAACATTGGAGAAGTATTATTATACGGTTTTATCATTGCAATTCCAGTTACGATCATCTCTGGACCACTATTCGTGAAAATCGCACCAAAATTATCACCAACAGCTTTCCAACGTGAAGGAGATATTTCATCATTAGGTGCAACAAAAACATTTGAAAAAGATGCATTACCTAGCTTTGGTTTAAGTACATTTACAGCATTATTACCAGTTATTTTGATGTTATTTGCAACAGTATGGCAATTAGTAACAGGTCATACAGATGGGGCAACAAATGCTTTTGAAAGCTTTATCTACTTCATCGGTACAGCAGGCACAGCCATGTTAATCGCCGTTCTTTTTGCAATCTTCAGTATGGGCTTAATGCGTGGCATTCCTATGAAAGATGTTATGGATACATTAACACAAGCGATTTACCCAATCGGTATGATGCTCTTAATCATTGGTGGAGGCGGTGCCTTCAAACAAGTATTAATTGATGGTGGCGTTGGTAAAAGTATTGAAACATTCTTTACAGATTCACATATCTCACCATTATTACTTGCTTGGTTAGTTGCTGCAGTACTTCGCTTAGCATTAGGTTCAGCAACAGTGGCAGCAATCTCTACAACAGGTATTGTCTTACCATTATTACAAACAGCCGATATTAACTTAGCACTTGTCGTATTAGCAATTGGTGCAGGTAGTGTCTTCTGTTCGCACGTAAACGATGCAGGCTTCTGGATGTTCAAAGAATACTTTGGTTTAACGATCAAAGAAACATTCTTAACATGGTCACTCGTTGAAACAATTATTTCTGTCAGCGGTCTTGTATTCATCTACTTCTTAAGTTTATTTGTATAAATTAAAATTAGCTGAGTTGCACGATTTGATGTGTTGCTCAGCTTTTTATTATGTTGCAATTAAAATTTTAAAATTACAAATCATTAAGAATATGACATTTACAATACAAATAGTACATAGATATTTTAATTTTTCATATATATAACTATAATTAAAAGTAATTTCTACTTAAAAATCGGGTGTACAGGATGGATAAAATTACGTTTTTGAATGAATTAGAATATCAGCTAAACAAGTTGCCGAAACATGTTGTTGATGATGTCATGAATACATATGAAAATTATTTTTATGAAGAGGGGAAAAAGGGCTTTACGGATAAAGAGATTGTGGATTCATTGGATACACCGAAACAGATTGCTAAACGAAAATATGCGAAATCAGCGGTTAAGGATGCAGAAAATAAGCCGAATATGTCCCGTATCGCACGAGCCATATTTGCTACGGTTGGTATGAGTCTCGTCACCTTTTGTTTTATTCTGATCCCACTTATTTTCATCGTGATCTTTATGTTGATGATCACATTTGTCGCGTTGGGCATGATCCTTTCACCACTCATCTTATTTGTTTCAAACATTTGGGCAGGGCTACATAATTTTTCAATCAGCAACTATTTATTTAGCTTTGCTTATCTAGGACTAGGGACGATGTTTTTAGTGATGATTGTGAAAGCGTCAATCGGCATACGCACACTACTGATTCGATATTTAAAGTGGAACATGAACTTTATTAAAAAAGGAACCATGTAACCATGAAAAAACTATTTATTTTTGGTATGAGTTGTTTTATTATTTTCTTTATTTTAGGAACAGCAGTTTGGTTGTTAATTGAAGAAAAAGGGAATCCTATTTCAGAAGTCGAGCATTCATTCGATGACAGAAATATTGAAGAACTAGTCATCAATATGGATAATATCAATGTGAAGTTCAAAGAGGGTAAGGCTTTCCATATGAAATATAAAGGGAGAGACAAACTGAAAGTGACGCGACAAGGTCGTACACTACAAGTGGTTGAACGCATGCATTCTAAACGCAAGATGCTGAATTTAAATCCCTTTATTACGAACGGAGAAGAATTGATTGTAACAGTGCCACCTCATTATTTAAAACATTTGAGTGTGACAACGCATATTGCGAGTGTAGAGATGCAAGGCATGACACTGGATAACTTGATGATCTGGAATGATCAAAATGGTGAAGTCACATTAAAGGACTGTCACTTCAAGCACGCCCAAATTAACGGTCATGAAACATTCGTAAAAATTGTTAAAAGTGAATTAAAAAAAAGTGATGTGAATGTTGAGAAGGGTATGATTGAAACAGACCATACAACAGTGGGTCAGAGTCTATTCAAATTAGGTGAAGGGAACATGGAGCTGATGCAAATGGCACCGAAATGTGATTTGAAAGGCATCGTTGATAAGGGGAATATCGAGATGTCTTATGCCAAAACACCAAAACATGTCCGTTTGGAATTGCATCCGTCAAAAGGGCAAGCGATGGTAGAACATCCAGAATTAAGACGGGGTATCAATGGCAATGGTGCACATCAAATTGAGTTATATACGAATGATGGAGATATTTTAGTTCATTAGTAAAGAAGAAAGACGAGGTTGAGCCCCCTATGTGGGTGTTTCAACCTCGTCTTTTCAGGTTCTATTCAGTAGCAAAATGAATATCAGTGTCTAGTTGTCCATGTAGTGTTGCATGTTCGACAGGCTGACCTTTTAACCAGGCATCAAAATTAAACGCAACAGGTGTTTGTGACTCTCCTAAAGATATCCATGCTGTTAAAGTCGTCGGATCATACATTGACGTATGAATGGTACCACTCCAACTTTTGAATAACTTACTGTAAATTTCATAATTCGGATCATTAAAGCGTTGGAATACTTCAAATTTGTCAGGTGCATTCGTTGGAATTTGTGCTTCCAAACGTGCCAAGCGATCGATTGATTCTTTCGTATAGTTACGATTCTCATGTGTTAACAACTTGAAGTGGTTCGTACATGTTTGATCGTAACGAACATCGATCCCACGGGGTGTCACTTCAACAATCGCATGTGCACCAGACGCATCCATCACAATATAGCTAAAAGAACTACGATGTGGGAGGCGTTTTAATAACGAAATGGCTTCTTCTACGTTACGACAATATTCTAAAATAAGACGTCCCACCATATAACAGACAAAACCATTTGCGGGCTTTTTACGATGCATAAAGTTATATGCCATTACAAGTCCATGTTCATTCATCCCATCCATACGACCAGTTGTTCTAGACATAGGACCAATTTGAGCATAGCCACCATCAGTTGGTTGGAAAAGTTGATAGCGCCCGTCATATGTAGCTGGATGATAATCATAGTTACGCACAAGATAGTGGTCACCGACATATACACTGCAACCACTATCTGGAAGTGTCGTAAAACGATAATGTGCAAAGTTCAAAATCGCTTGTCGTGTTGGAATGTTTAAGACATCTTGTATACCGCGTATTTCTTCCCAGATCTGAGGTGCAAATTGTTGGAAAATGGCTTGTGTTTCTTTGATATCGATATCAAATCTAGGCACACGTTTGCGCCACTCTTTCTCTCTATTTTTAAGCATTTCATTCTGTTGCATCCACTTGCCGACTGCCACGCCGTAATCATAATGTGACCCTCTAAATGTTAAAATATCAGACTTGACGTTTTGCATTGTTCGACGTCCTTCCTGCAATATAATTTACATCTTTTGTTATGATGTTGTAATGCAACGTTAATGGTTTTTTGACGCCTGCGTCACTATAATAAGTATATCATTTATAAAGTGAAATTTATTGGAGTGTGGCACGTGTCATGAATCAAGCTGTTCTAAGAATAAAAAATTGGTTTTTTAGAAACTTTACGTTATAGTTTCCTGCGTATTATTTTGTTTTGCTAGACATGATGGTATGAAAGATTTTGAAAATGATCGGTCTTATTCTATTCGTACGACTGATAGATAGAAGTAGCGTGTTGTTGATCAGAATGAGGGGATTTTGATTCTTCTGACGTACGAATTTCTACACCCGGTTAGTTGTGGTAATCTTTGACGTTAGGTGTAATATAGATGGCTTTAATTGGACCCATGGTATTCGGTTTACGTGCAGAAAACGTAACGGCTATCATGGTTTTCTTTGTATCATGGTAGTTGGAATTTTCATATGCGTATGCACAAAAAATAACCGTCTGCTTATCATAAACTTGTGCACGATGAATCACTTCAAAGTTCCATTGTAAGTTTTCATCTAACTCTACTTGTTTCATGCGTTTATGAAGCATATCAATTAAGAGGGACTTGTTCAGTGCAACAGGTTCTCCAATCTCATTAACATAATATGCTGCGACTTTATCATCTACCATATTTGTCACGCCTTCAATATCATGGTTTTTCCAATAATTGAGCAATGAAATGTATGGCATGCGACTTACCTCTTTCTTAAATTATTTTAACCATAATGTACCATATTTAAATATATAATTGAATGTTTTTAGGTTAGTTTGTTCGTGTTTAGGGTATTTATTTAACCATGGACATTATCTATGGTATGATAAATGTGTATATATTATGTAATTAGAGGTGAAAATTATGTGGAATTTTATTAAAGGTGTATTTAAATTTTTCTTCGCACTTACATTCTTCACAACATTAGTTGTTGGTGCAGGTGCAGCAGTATTAGCGTATGTGTTCAAAAAAGACTTTGAAGAAATCGAAAGCAAAACAAAAGAAATCGTATCAGATATCGAAAATAATATCGGATAAAAACAGAGGACTGAAGTAGAATAGCTTATATTCTATGACAGTCCTTTTAGTTAAGTGATGGAGGGAACGATATGGCAACAAAGGGCTACATAGGTTCATATACAAAAAAAGATGGCAAAGGGATTTATCGTTTTGAATTAGATGAACAAACAGGCAAAATGGCGAAGGTTGAGACAGGATTTGAACTCAATGCATCAACGTATTTAGCTCAGTTTAAAGATACATTGTTAGCTGTAACTAAAAATGATGAACGTGCCGGGCTGGCAACATTTAAAATTAAAAAAGATGCGACATTAGAAGAAACAGGACAATCTCTTGAATCATTAAAAGGATCAGGTTGTTATGTTTCTGTATCGCCAGAGGGTGAATTTGCATTTGAAGCGGTATATGGTGACGGCTTAGCACGTATTTATGAATTTGATGCTGATAAACAACAAATTGTTAAATTAATTGAAGAAGTTTATCACGAATATACACCAGGTCCAAATGTTGCAAGACAAGATGCATCGCACGTCCATTATTTAGAAGTGACACCTGAACAAAAATATGTGGTTGCTGTTGATTTAGGAGCAGACTTATTGGTGACATATCACTATGGACATAAAGGCTTAGATGTTGCGCACCGTACAGAGTTACAACCAGGTGATGGACCACGACACATTGCTTACCATAAAACAGGACGTTACGCATATGTTGTAAATGAATTATCTAACACAGTTGTTGTAATGGACTATGAAGACGGTCAATTTACTGAGCGTGAAAGACACTTCACCATTTCAAAAGACTACTTGCAACCTACGAAATTAGCAGCAGTACATTTATCACATGACCAACAATTCTTGTATATTTCAAATAGAGGTCATGACAGTATTGCTATTTTTAAAGTATTAGATGACGGTGCAAGATTAGAGCTAGTAGATATCGTACCATCTGGGGATGAATTCCCACGTGATTTCAATATCACACCATCTGATGATTATCTTGTGGTCGCACATGAACAAGGTGATTCAAAAGTCGTTGTATTCAAACGTGATAAAGCAACGGGCTTATTAACGTTAACAGACGATAGTCAACAAGCAGCTGAAGGTGTTTGTGTGAAATTTTTGGAAGACTAATTAAAAAGCAAGGAGCTGAGCACCGTGTCTCACCTCCTTGCTTTTGAGTTTTTAAAGTTGTTCAAGATATTTTGGAAGGGCAACTTTTACGATTTCATCCCATCCGTCATTCATAAATGGTTGAACAACAGGGTGTGGTTGACCAAATTCGGTTTGTTTTGTTTCATCCCAACCAGAGTGAATCAATGTAAATTCTGTCGCCTCAGAATCTATTTCGTCCAGTTTAAATATAACCTCCCAATCTTTTCCCCAATAGAAACTTAGATAATTTTTAGGAGTGACTTCTTTGACTTTACAAGGTGAATCTCCAAACTCTCCAGCATGAAGCGTGAATGGTTTACCAGGTTTTGCTTCGAAGTCATTTGCCATCCACCATGATGCGATACCTTCTGATGTGGATACAGCTTGCCATACTTTATCTATATCGGCTTGTAATGTGATGTTTTTTTCAATTGGTTTCATTTCAGAACGGTTATTCATTTTATAAGCACCTCATATGGATTTCCTTTATTTTTATTACTTTTTAAATAATTTTTTAATCGCATCTAACTTGCCTTGATAAGGAGGGAAGAATAGTCCTGATTCAAGCTTAGTTGTTTTGAAAATATATGATTTGTCATGTGTGAAGGTATCGAATGAGTATTTTCCGTGATAATGACCGATACCTGATGCACCGACACCACCGAATGGTAAGTTAGGATTTGCAAGATGTAATAAAGTGTCATTAATGGCACCACCACCAAATGACAGTTCATTGAGTACACGATCGGATGTATTCTCATCTTCACTAAAGAGATAGAGTGCTAACGGTTTTGGACGTGATTGAACAAACTGAAACGCGTCATCAATATTTTGATAGGTCATAATTGGTAACAGTGGCCCAAAAATTTCTTCTTGCATCAGTGGATCGTCAGCTTTCACATTGTCATAGACAGTTGGCGCTATTCTACGCTGTTCAACATTGCGTTCACCACCGATAATGCATTGATCTTGTTGTTTATCCATTAATAAAGCAAGGCAATCAAAATGACGTTCATTGACGATATGACCTAAGTCTTCGCTTGTTAAGGGATTGGAACCATAAAATTCTTTTAATGTCGTGCGTAATGCATGGATAAATGGTACTTTGACAGACTCATCAATTAAAATATAGTCTGGTGCGACGCATGTTTGACCAGTGTTAATAAACTTACCGAAACTGATACGTTCACTAGCTACTTTAAGGTTGGCGGTTTTATCAATGATGACAGGAGACTTGCCACCGAGTTCAAGTGTGACAGGAATCATCTGTTCAGCAGCTGCCTTATACACAATTTTGCCGACACGCTCACTACCTGTAAAGAAGATATGATCAAAAGGTTGTTGGAGCAATGTCTGAATAACATCTGCACCGCCTTGAACAACAGACACATATTTTGGCTCGAATGTTGCTGTAATAATCTCTTCAACAACTTTAGCGACGTTTGGTGTGAGTTCAGATGGCTTAATGACTGCGGTATTTCCAGCAGCAATCGCACCAATTAATGGTTCAAATAAAAGTTGAAATGGATAGTTAAAAGGACCAATAATCAGCACAGTGCCTAAAGGTTCTTTGACGATAAAGCTTTTTGCAGGAAATAGGTGAACAGGGGTATCTACCGCTTCTTTTTTACTCCATTTTTCGATAGATTTACGCATAAGTTTAATACTGCTTAATGTATAGCCAATCTCAGTTGCATATGCCTCAATACTGCCTTTTCCGAGATCTGTTAACAAGGCGTCTTTTAACGCACTTTCATGTTTTTTAATACTTTTTGATAAGCGCTTCAATTGTTGCTTACGGAATTTGATTGATTTTGTTTCATGTGTATAAAAATAATCTTTTGAACGCTGGACTTGGTCGATAATTTGTTGCATAGTGTCAGTCCTTTCTTCTTTATTTAAAAGGACTGAGCGTTTCATTGCCCAGTCCTTACGTTATTTTATGCTTTTAGTGACGCAATAGATGCATCTCTTTCGAATTGTACCTTTGCATAACTACATGTTGGAATGATTTTTAAGTTTTCACGCTGTGCTTTATCGATTACACGGTTAAACAATTGTTTTGCTACACCGCCACCGCGTAATTCAGGAGATACAAATGTGTGATTGACATCAATCGTATGTTCATCTCGATAAACAAATGTAATCTCTGCTATTGGTGCGTTAATGTCTTCTCCGATATAGAACTTATTATCCGCTTCTTTAATATCGTATGTCATCGTCATTCACAACCTTTGAAATAAATTATTTTGTTAAAGCTGTTGTAATAGGTGGTACGATTTGTTTTTTACGTGATACCACACCTGGTAAGAATGCTGTATTGTTATCTAATGTTGTATCAAATGCTGATGCAACAGTATCTTTCTCTGCACCAACGACTAAGATTTTAGAATCGCTGTTGATAATATCTGTGATGGCTAATACGAAGATATCATAACCATTTTCAACACTTGCTTTGTTCATCGCATTTTCAAGTGCTTCTTGACGTGCGAATACTTCGTCGATATCGACTGTATTGACTTGGCCGATACGAACTGTGTAGTCACCCATGCTGAATGATTTAGCATCGGCATCTAAAAGTGCTTCTTCAGATTTATCTGCTGTAGATGCACCTGCTTTTAACATGTCAAGACCATATGCATCTAAGTCTACACCAGCAATTTCAGCTAATGCTTTCGCTGCATTTACGTCTTGTGATGTACAAGTAGGTGATTTGAATAATAAACTATCAGAAATAATCGCTGAAATCATTAAGCCAGCAATTTCAGGACGGATTTCAAAGCCTTGTTCTTTGTACATTTTGTAAAGAATTGTTGCAGTACAGCCCACTGGTTCAGCACGGTAGTATAAAGGACCTGCTGTTTCAAAGTTCGCGATACGGTGATGATCGATTACATGTTTGATCACAGCTTTGTCAATTGTTTCAGCACTTTGTTGGAATTCGTTATGGTCGACTAAAATAACTTCTTGATCTGTTAAATCGTCTGTTAATAATTCAGGCGCTGCAACTTTAAAGTGATCAAGCGCATATTGTGTTTCAGGACTTACGTCGCCTAAACGATAAGCTTTCGCTTCAGTGTTTCCATTTTGTTGTTCAAAATCTGCCATAATAATTGCTGATGAAATCGCATCAGTATCTGGGTTTTGATGACCAAAAATATATGTTGTCATTGTTTCAATCTCCTTATATACATTTCTCATTCATATTTTAGCATGCGTGTGCAGGTTTATTCTACCTTTGCGCCTAATGTATCCTTAAAGTGTGATAATGCCCATTCGTGACCGACTTGGTTGAAAGAAGCCACGCCATCTTTAGGGATTACCAATTGATAACCAAGATTGTAGGCACTTACAGCCGTATGTAATACACATATGTCCGTACATACCCCTAAGAGTTCGACTGTATCAATATGTCTTTCTCTTAATAAGGCGTCAAGTGGCGTACCATAAAAAGAGTCGTAGCGACGTTTATCAATAAAGTGAACATTACTTTGAGATTGGATCTTTTCATATAATGACTTCACTTCACCGTATAAGTCACGTCCAGGTGTATCGACAATATTATGGGATGGGAAAAGTTTTGTTTCTGGATGATAAGGATCGTTTTCCTCATGTAAATCCATTAAGAAAAAGATATGGTCATCCTGGTCGATATAATCTTGAATACGTTTCACAATAAATGGCTCAATGCGTTGACCCGCTTCACCACAAGTTAACTTGCCATCTTCAGCAATAAAGTCATACGAGTAATCTACAACTAACAATGCACGTTTTGTCATGTTGTTCCTCCTAAAAATTGGGTATATAGTTTTAAGGAAAGCTATTATTATGTATAGTATAACTTTTATTTGGGAGGCGTCCACACAATTGGCTATTAATGTTTTAAGTTTTGGTGCAACAACACAAAATAGATGGCGAGATACGATAGGGATTCAACGTGCTTTAAACCAAGCGAAGAAGGGGCCTATTACCGTATACATACCACCTGGTACGTATCATATTATGAAAGCATTGAAGATTTATGAAGGGACGACATTATTATTAGATAAAGGTGCCACTTTATTGCGCACAGGTCGAGATGCATTGATTAAAAATGGATCAAGTTTGAGACGCTACCATGATTATGACGGCCACGGTTATATTCGTATTTGTGGTGGTACGTTCGATATGAATGGTAACGACTATCCTTATAACAATACGGCAATGTGTATCGGTCATGCACGTGAAGTTGAAATAAAAGGTGCCACAATTAAAAATGTTGTTGGTGGTCATGGCATTGATGCCTGTGGTTTAGATGGCGTTCATATTCATGATTGTGAATTTCTTGGGTTTTATGACATCAACGGAGATCGTTCATTTTCAGAAGCTATTCAATTAGATTTATTTGTGAAGGGGGCATTTCCGAAGTTTGGTCGCAATGATGGAACGATTACAAAGCATGCCATCATTGAAAATTGTTATTTTGGAAGTTCACATGAAGGTAAGATGCATGCATGGAATCGTGCCATTGGCTCACATGCGAGTCGTGTTGACCATTATTATGAAACGGTCGTTATTGAAAATAATGTCTTTGATGGTATGCAAGATTATGCGCTCACACCTTTAAAGGGAAAAAACTTGTGGATTCATAACAATGTATTTCGTAACTGTGCAGGTGGCATCCGTTACTTAGGCGTATATCAAGGGAAAAATGCTTGGACACTTAATGGTAAAACCCATGTCAAACAAGGTGGCGAAGGATTCTTCGTACTAAACAATACATTTCTTGATATCGGGCCAAAAGATACGATGCATATTCGAAGTCATAAAGAGGCGCCACATACACAAGTTGAAATATTAGAAAATACATTCGCAGGGAAGTGTGCGCCGATCACACTGACAGCCATTAAAGATATCATCCTTCAAACGGATAACAATATCCCTAAAACAAAAGAAAAACAAGTTGTAAATAAAAAACATGTATAAGATACAAGCTTGAGAGAGTAGTACTTAAAATGCTGTGTTATAAACGCTGACATGATGAGCTTGAACATATAACGCTGATCTATTTTTCAAAACACTAATATATAAGATAAATCCCCTTTCAATAAATTGTGCGAAAGGGGGTTTACTATGTCTAGAGTCTGTTATGAATGAAAGCGACCTAAAGACTGTATCTCAAAATCTAACGTTTCTAAAATAGTGATGATTTTGTCTAAGTGTTGTTGATTTGGACAATCGGCTTGGACAAAGAAACGATACATGCCCAGTTGTGTTTTTAATGGACGAGATTCAATCCATGATAAGTTAACTTGAAATAGGGCAAAGGTATTTAAGACACTTGCTAGAAGTCCTGGTTGGTCACGCTTTGGTGTAATGACGAGCAAGCAAGTATCACCACTGCTTTGTATCGCAAAGTCAGCATGCTGTAATACGAGAAAGCGTGTTTGATTGTGCGTATAATCTTCTATATGCGACGCGAGGGGTGTATATCCATATACTTCACCACTCCCAAGTGGAATAATAGCACCCGTTGTATCGTCAACATAATCTAATGCAGCGATCGTACTCGTAGTAAAGTCATAGGTTAAGTGATGTTGATGAATAAACTTCTGTGTTTGGCTAATGGCTGGGCCAATGGAATAGACTTTTTGAATATCATTTAATGTTTGTCCCGGTTGTCCATATAAGCCAAATGCGATATCGAGTAATACTTCGTCAACAACAGTAAACGGTTGTTCAACCAATGTATCTGCCACGATATTAATCGTCCCTTCAATGGCATTTTCAATTGGGACAATCGCTCGGCTTGTTGGGTCATCTAACAATGCAGTCATCACTTCATAAAGTTGTGATTTTGCGACGAGTTGCGTATCTGTTTGATTGTCACGATATTGTTTGGCAGCCAAATACGAGAACGTTCCTTGGGGTCCCAAATAATAGAGATTCATCCTCATCACCCACTTTCCAGTCAATTTTTACTTATTGTACACGAAGTTAGTGGAAAGGACAGCCAGAAGTTGTCTTTTCTTTATAAAAAAAGTTCGGTTCACGTACGTCATTTTGATAACCGTGATGGTAGTTTGCGGTAAGTGTTGGTGATAGAGGTGGTGCTAACCATGACCATTTACCCGTGACTGTACGCCCCTGTGCTGCTTCATTATGCTCAAATTGCTCAAACTGTTTGGAAGCGGTTAGATGATCTACCATTGATACACCCGCTTGTCGAAAGGATTGATAAACTGCATCATTGATTTCTACCATCACACGATCTTTATTGAATGATGTGTTGCGCAAGTTATCAAAATCCATTGCCTCTGCGAATGTTTCTAAAAGATTATAGCGATAGCTGTCTGTAAAGTTACGCACTGCAATTTCATTTACCATATACCAACCATTAAAAGGAACAGTTGGATAAGTAATGCCACCAATTTTCAAATCCATACTTGAAATAATGGGCACTGCATACCATTTCAATCCGAGTGCTGCAACTTTTGGATAATTTTTATGTTGAATCGGCACTTCCATAATGAGTGATTTAGGATAGGCATGATACTTGATCGATTGACCTGGCAGTTGATAAATCAGTGGAAGAATATCAAAATCCGTCCCTTTACCGCGCCACCCTAAATGTTCAGCGAGTTGCGTGACTTCTCGTTCAGCGGGATCGCCTTTATCCTCATATCCTGCATAGCGAATCAATTGATTGTTAAAAATTTTAGGGCCTGGGACATCAGATTGCGCAAAAATGGTAATGGTTGGCTTAATGCGTCCACCATTCGTTGCTGTTTCAATATGTTCATGAATTGTCTGGATAAATGTGGTTTCATCTTGGACATCACGTGCATCTTTGACCGTTAATTTTTCCCAAAACAATCGACCAATACAGCGATTGGATTGGCGCCATGCGATACGTGCGCCATATGTCAGTTCTTCTGTTGTGTGGCGATATGTACCAGTTGTTGCAATTTCTTGTTCAATGCTTGCGAGACGTTCTGCACAAGCAGCTTCTGATAGCTCTAGTTCTTTATACATGTCAGTAATAAACGTACGTGCTTGTTGTAACATTTTCCCACCTCATCATTCGTTATAGTGAAATACTACCATATAAATTGTCCGTTCTGAGGAATGTCATCATTTTGTTAAAAGTTGTGTCATGATTCATGAGTTTTTGGTTAATACTTCATATATTTGAAGACGGTCTGAGATGAAATGGATGCCACTGTGGTAGGGGAGAAATCAATGTTTTTGAAAATGAAGATTTATATGCCACAGCTGTGCTCTTAATACACGTAAACAGGGTATCTATGATATGATTGACGTAATTAAATTCAAAAACAATAAATGGTGAATAGAGGGAATATAATAATGTACCAATTTGAAGATGATAGCTTGATGCTACACAATGATTTATACCAAATTAACATGGCAGAATCGTATTGGTTTGATGGCATTCATGAGCGCAAAGCAGTCTTTGATATTTATTTTAGAAAGATGCCTTTTGAGAGTGGATATGCGGTATTCAATGGCTTGCGTAGAGTGATTGAATTTGTTGAAAACTGTCATTTCTCACAAAGTGATATCGAATATTTAAGTTCGATTGGCTATCAAGATGATTTCTTAGCTTATTTAAAAGATTTACGATTTACGGGGAATATTCGATCTATGCAAGAGGGTGAGTTATGCTTTAATAACGAGCCATTACTACGTGTTGAGGCACCGTTAATTCAAGCACAATTGATTGAAACGGCACTATTAAATATCATTAACTTCCAAACACTTATTTCAACTAAAGCAAGCTTGATCAAGCAAGTAGCGCCAAACGATACATTGATGGAGTTTGGCACACGTCGTGCACATGAAATGGATGCAGCGGTATGGGGCGCACGTGCGACAATTATCGGTGGTTTTGATTCAACAAGTAATGTGCGTGCTGGTAAGTTATTTAATATTCCAGTTTCAGGGACACATGCACATGCTTTTGTTCAAACATACGGCGATGAATATATCGCATTTAAAAAATATGCGGAACGTCATAAAAACTGTGTGTTTTTAGTAGATACATTCCATACATTGAAGTCAGGGGTTCCAAATGCAATTCGTGTTGCAAAAGAACTAGGAGACAAAATCAACTTTGTGGGCATTCGTCTGGATTCAGGCGACATTGCCTACTTATCAAAAGAAGCACGTAAAATGTTAGATGCAGCCGGATTTCCAGATGCTAAAATTATCGCATCCAATGACCTGGATGAATCGACAATTTCCAGCTTAAAAGCACAAGGTGCAACAGTGGATTCTTGGGGGGTTGGAACGAAATTAATTACCGCTTATCAACAACCTGCGTTAGGTGCAGTCTATAAAATGGTTGCTGTAGAAGATGAAAACGGTGAGTATGTCGATCGTATTAAACTGTCAAATAATGCTGAAAAAGTAACGACACCTGGTATGAAACGTGTCTATCGTATTATCAATACAAAAACAAATAAGGCTGAAGGTGACTACATTACATTAGAACATGAAGTGCCATCAAGTGAATCACCATTAAAAATGTTCCACCCAATTCACACATATAAGACAAAGTTTATTAAACAATTCAAAGCGATTGATTTACATCAAGATATTTTCAAAGATGGACAACTTATCTATACGTGTCCGTCAGAACAAGAAGCAAAAGCCTATTTAGAAGATAACTTAGACTTATTGTGGGATGAAAACAAACGTTTCTTAAACCCTGAAGAATATCCTGTTGACTTAAGTACAGCATGTTGGGAAAACAAACAAAAACGTATCTTTGAAGTAGCTGAAAAAGTTAAGGAGATGGAAGAAGCCTATGAATAAGATGCAAGCTATGATTGTAAATGACATGAAAGTAACACCAACGATTGATAGTGTTGAAACCATCGAAACGATTAAAGATTTTATAAAACAATATGTGAAAGCACATGCCTTTGTGAGAACACTTGTCCTTGGTATTTCAGGTGGACAAGATTCCACATTGGCAGGTAAGCTCGTTCAACTTGCTGTGAGTGAATTGAATGAAACAGCAGAACAACCGTATACGTTTATTGCGGTGAAGTTACCTTATGGGGTCCAACGTGATGCAGATGATGTAGAAGACGCATTGAAATTTATTGAGCCAGATCGCATTGTCACAGTGAATATTCAACCTGCAGTGGATCAGAGTGTGGCATCATTAGAAGCAGCCGGATTTTCACTGACTGACTTCCAAAAAGGGAATGAAAAAGCGCGTGAACGTATGAAAGTTCAATATGCGATTGCAGCGAATACAAGTGGTATCGTTGTCGGGACCGATCATTCTGCAGAAAATATTACCGGTTTCTTTACTAAGCATGGAGATGGTGCCGCAGATATTGCACCGTTGTTTGGCTTGAATAAACGTCAAGGTCGTCAATTGTTAAAACATCTCGGTGCAGCCGCACATTTATATGAAAAAGTGCCTACTGCAGATTTAGAAGATGATAAGCCGCAACTACCAGATGAAGTTGCACTTGGTGTCACATATGATGTCATCGATGACTATTTGGAAGGTAAGACAGTATCACCTGAGGATGCAGAAGTGATTGAACGTCACTTTGTAAGAAATGCACATAAACGTGAGTTAGCATATACACGCTTTACATGGCCAAAGTCAGCACAAGACCATGAATTGTGATGTTATTAGAATTAAAAAATAAAGGCGTCGATTAAAAATGAAATTTCAAGTAGAAGAAAATGAAACGATTCAAGACTGTTTAGCACGTATGAGAGAAGCGGGATACATGCCAGTAAAACGCTTCGAAAAGCCCGTTTTTAAAGAAAATACAGATGGCAGTGTCGAAGTGTTAAGACAAGAGATTATTTTTACTGGTAAGAAGATCAATGATGAACAGTTATAAAATACAAAGCTGAGGCATAAGGACCTCAGCTTTAAGTTTTGGATACGAACTTTAATCACTTTATTTCTATTATAGTTCGCTTTAGTGTATTTTGAGCGAGGAGTTAAACAGACATATTTACAAATAGAGGCTTGATTACGAACGATAAATCTGTTTGAATAGAGATGTATGGTTACTGTAGGTTTGCTATAATAAAACTATTATGTTAGATAGGAGTTTTTGACGAATGATTGAACGTTATTCAAGAGAAGAAATGTCACGTATTTGGACGGATCAAAACCGCTATGAAGCATGGTTAGAAGTCGAAATTTTAGCAAGTGAAGCATGGAGTGAACTTGGGTATATTCCAAAAGAAGATGTTAAGAAAATCCGTGAACATGCGCGTGTAGATGTGGAACGTGCGAAAGAAATCGAACAAGAAACACGCCACGATGTCGTGGCATTCACAAGACAAGTATCTGAAACATTAGGTGAAGAACGTAAGTGGGTCCACTACGGATTAACTTCAACAGACGTTGTAGATACAGCGTTAAGTTACCAAGTAAAACAAGCGAACGAAATTATTGAAAAAGACTTAGAACGTTTTATTGATGTCTTAGCAGCTAAAGCGAAAAAATACAAAACAACATTGATGATGGGACGTACACATGGTGTTCATGCCGAGCCAACTACATTTGGTGTGAAGATGGCATTATGGTATGCAGAAATGCAACGTAACATGGAACGCTTTAAACGTGTTCGTGAAGAAATCGAAGTAGGTAAGATGAGTGGTGCCGTGGGTACATTTGCGAATATTCCACCAGAAATTGAAGCATATGTATGTAAGCACTTAGGTATCGGGGCAGCACCTGTTTCAACACAAACATTGCAACGTGATCGTCATGCATACTATATTGCAACATTAAGTTTGATCGCGACATCTCTTGAAAAATTTGCTGTAGAAATCCGCAACCTACAAAAAACGGAAACGCGTGAAGTAGAAGAAGCATTTGCAAAAGGCCAAAAAGGTTCTTCAGCAATGCCACATAAACGTAATCCAATTGGTTCAGAAAATATTACAGGAATTGCACGTGTAATTCGTGGTTATATTACAACAGCCTATGAAAATGTGGCGTTATGGCACGAGCGTGATATTTCACATTCATCTGCAGAACGCATTATGTTACCAGATGTAACGATCGCATTAGATTATGCATTAAACCGCTTCACAAACATTGTTGACCGTTTAACAGTGTATGAAGACAATATGACAGAAAACATGAACAAAACATTCGGTCTTATTTATTCACAACGTGTGTTATTAGCACTGATCGATAAAGGCATGGTCCGTGAAGAAGCTTATGATACGGTACAACCGAAAGCGATGACTTCATGGGAAACCAAAACACCATTCAGAGAATTAGTAGAAGCAGACCCTGTTATTACTGACAAACTTTCAAAAGAAGACTTGGATAATTGCTTTGACCCTAGACATCACCTTAATCAAGTTGATACAATATTTAAAAGAGTAGGTCTGGAATAGGAGACTACACTTTATCTTTTCATGCTGTTGTATGGATAGATATTCTAAGATATAGGGGTTGTTTGCATGCAAATTGAGAAATTACGTGGAAAAGCATTAGATGAATTATTTGATGCCATCCTCACTTTAGAAACACGCGAAGAATGCTATCAATTCTTTGATGATTTATGCACAGTGAATGAAATCCAATCTTTATCACAACGTTTGCAAGTTGCCAAAATGATTAAGCAGGGCTACACTTATGCAACAATTGAACAGGAATCGGGCGCATCAACAGCGACGATTTCACGCGTAAAACGTTCGTTACAATGGGGAAATGACGCCTATACAATGATTTTAGAACGAATGAATATTGAAACGAAAAAATAGACGCAAGACGATAACAGCGAAGATATCTGATGAGGATAGTTTCGCTGTTGTTTTGCATTTTGGCAGATGATTGTACGAAGGCAAATGGGTTATACATAGGAGTAAAATTAATGAAGAAAATATTATTAACAGCAGGAATCGCAACACTCATGCTAACGGCTTGTCAGTCCCAAGATACAGAACCCAAACAAGCAGATGATAAACAAGCAACAGAAGAACATAAAAGTGGTCAATCAAGTAGCACAAAGACCGCGGATAAAGGTCAACACAAAGTGACTAAACAAGACGGTGTAACATATGTGGATGGCCATATACTTGTGAATAAAAAAGTAGGCTTACCTAGTGATTATGCACCGGGAGAAGATATGGAAGCGAGAAAGCAACTAGATCTCATGATACAAGATAGTAAGCAAGATGATGTAAATCTCGTATTCCGTAGCGGTTATCGTTCTTATGACACACAAAAACAACTCTATAGCAGTTATGTCGCTCGAGATGGCGAAGAGGCAGCCAATAAATACAGTGCCAAGCCAGGCCATTCAGAACATCAATCGGGACTTGCCTTTGATGTGGGATCAATAGATGCATCAAAGGACTTTCAAACGTCATTCTTAAATACACCAGAAGGCCAATGGGTGAAGGAGCATTCCCATGAATATGGATTTATTATTCGCTATCCTAAAGGCAAAGAGGCAATCACAGGTTATCAATATGAACCTTGGCATTTGAGATATGTCGGCAAAGCATTAGCAAAGACGATTCACGATCAGAACACAACATTAGAAGAATACTTTGACTATGGAAAATAAGAGGCGGATAGACGTCTCTTTTTTTGATTGTAGGAATGAGGTTGTGAAACGGATGTTTTGGGTTTGAGCAGAATCATATCAATGTGAAAAATTGTTTTTATTCATCATGTATAACCTTGGTTCTGACTCCCACAGATCTCCTAAAAATGCTATAATAAAAGTTACGAAAAATTAAAGGAGCAGTGTGTGATGTACGATATAAAACAATGGCGTCATATATTTAAATTAGACCCTGCAAAGACTATTTCTGATAAGGACTTAGAAGCACTTTGTATGTCAAAAACAGATGCAATCATGATTGGTGGGACAGATGATGTTACGGAAGACAATGTCATTCACTTGATGAGTCGCGTCCGTCGATACCCACTTCCACTTGTATTAGAAATTTCAAATCTTGAGAGCATCATGCCAGGGTTTGATTTTTATTTTGTACCGACTGTGTTGAATAGTACAGAAGTGAAATATCACAATGGTCTACTACATGAAGCATTGAAACAGTACGGGCATATGATTAACTTTGAAGAACTTATTTTTGAAGGATATGTCGTATTAAATGCTGAGAGTAAAGTGGCCCAATTGACACGTGCGACAACGGACTTAGAAGTAGAAGACGTGGAAGCTTATGCACAAATGGCAAATGATCTTTACCGATTCCCTGTTATGTACCTGGAATATAGCGGACAATATGGTGATCCAGAGACAGTCCAAGCAGCACGTCATTGTTTAACAGACACACAACTTTTCTACGGTGGTGGCATTAACTCATTGAAGCGTGCTGAGGAAATGGCGCAGATTGCGGATACTATCATTGTAGGCAATGTGATATATGAAAACTTAAAAGAAGCGCTCAAAACAACAAAAATAAAGGAGAGAACATAATGAATCCACTCTTGAAGCATATGAATACAGAGCAGAGTGAAGCGGTGCGTACAACAGAGGGCCCGCTTTTAATCATGGCAGGGGCTGGCTCAGGAAAAACGCGTGTGTTAACGCACCGTATCGCATATTTATTAGATGAAAAATCTGTATCTCCTTATAATATTTTGGCGATTACATTTACAAATAAAGCCGCAAAAGAAATGAAAGAACGTGTTCAAGCATTAGTTGGAGAGGCAGGGGAAGTGATTTGGATGTCGACATTCCACTCTATGTGCGTCCGTATCCTTCGTCGTGATATCGATCGTATTGGTATTGAACGTAACTTCACCATTATCGATCCAACTGATCAGAAGTCAGTCATTAAAGACGTGTTAAAACGTGAAAACATTGATTCAAAACAATATGAGCCACGCTTCTTCATTTCACAAATCAGTAACTTAAAAAATGAATTAAAAACACCTGCGAAAGCAATGGAAGAAGCACATGACTTTAAAGCCATTATGGTCGCAAAAGTGTATGAAGGTTACCAAAAACAATTAGTCCGTAACCAAGCGTTAGACTTCGATGATCTCATCATGACAACAATTAAATTATTTGAACGTGTCCCAGATGTATTAGATTATTATCAAAATAAATTCCAATATATTCATGTCGATGAGTATCAAGATACCAACAAAGCGCAATATACCTTAGTTAATATGATTGCGAAAAAGTTTCAAAACCTCTGTGTTGTAGGAGACTCTGACCAATCTATCTATGGTTGGCGTGGTGCAGATATTCAAAATATCCTATCATTCGAGGAAGATTATCCAACCGCAAAAACAATTTATCTCGAACAAAACTATCGTTCAACAAAAACGATTCTCACAGCCGCAAATGAAGTCATTCGTCATAATAGCGAGCGTAAACCTAAAGGACTTTGGACATCTAATGATGAAGGAGAACGCATCCATTATTACGAGGCAACGAGTGAACGCGATGAAACACAATATGTGGTACGAGAAATTTTGAAACATCAAAAACAAGGCAAATCATTAAAAGATATGGCCGTCCTTTATCGTACAAATGCACAATCACGTGTGCTAGAGGAAACACTCTTGAAGTCGAACATCCCATATGTCATGGTCGGCGGTATGAAGTTCTATGATCGAAAAGAAATTAAAGATTTATTAAGTTACTTACGACTCATCGCAAATAGTGCGGATGATATTAGCTTTGAGCGTATTATTAACGTACCAAAACGTGGTATTGGTCCATCTTCAATTCAAAAGATTAAAGACTATGCCAATGAACATGAAATCAGCATGTTTGATGCACTAGCTGAAGTTGACTTTATCGGTTTATCAAAAAAAGTGACACAAGCCGCTGCAGAATTTTATATGTTGATGTCTAATTTGATGAAAGAACAAGAATTCTTAGAGATTACGGAGATTGTAGATGAAGTACTGAACAAGTCAGGTTTCCGAAGTATGCTTGAAAAAGAAGATACCCTTGAATCACGTAGTCGTTTAGAAAACTTAGATGAGTTTATGTCTGTACCAAAAGACTACGAAGAAAATACACCATTAGAAGAACAATCATTGATTAACTTCCTCACAGATTTATCACTTGTCGCAGATGTCGATGAAGCCAACTTTGATGAAGGTGTCACATTGATGACGATGCACTCAGCGAAAGGGTTAGAGTTCCCAGTGGTGTTCATCATTGGAATGGAAGAATCATTATTCCCACATATTCGTGCGATTAAGAGTGGCGACGATCATGAGATGGAAGAAGAACGCCGTATTTGTTATGTTGCGATTACTCGTGCAGAAGAAGTGTTGTATTTAACACATGCAACATCAAGAACACTGTTTGGTAGACCGCAATCCAATGTGCGTTCTCGATTCTTAAATGAAATTCCAGAAGACCTATTGGAAAGACCGAAACCAAGTGTGCCAATCAATGGTCAGAAACGTACCGGCCAAACGAAAAAACGTGGTTTCAGTCAACGTACGACAGGTACAAAAGTTGGCGCTGCAGCAACTACGACAGATTGGCATGTGGGTGATAAAGTCATTCACAAAGCATGGGGAGAAGGTATGGTATCGAATGTCAATGTTAAAGGAGATACAGTAGAACTTGATATTATTTTCAAGTCAGAAGGTCCTAAGCGTTTGATTGCGCAGTTCGCCCCGTTACAGAAGAAGGAGGATTAATAGATGACAGAACTCAAAGAACGAGTTGCAACGTTACATCAGTTGTTGCATCAATATAATTATGAATATCATGTGCAGGATAATCCGAGTGTACCGGATGCCGAATACGATCAATTACTCCATGAACTTATTGAGATTGAAACAGCACATCCAGAGTTAAAGTCATCAAACTCACCGACCGTCCGAATCGGTGGGCAAGCACAATCTTCTTTTAATAAAGTGCGACACGATACACCAATGTTAAGTTTAGGGAATGCTTTCAATGAAGAAGACCTTAGACGTTTTGATCAACGTGTGAGAGAAGCAGTTGGCTCAGTCACATATATGTGTGAATTAAAAATCGATGGTCTTGCTGTTTCTCTAAAATATGTAGATGGTGTCTTTATGCAAGGTTTAACGCGTGGGGATGGGACAACCGGCGAAGATATTACAGAAAACTTAAAAACAATTTATGCCATCCCATTAATGCTTGAACGACCGATTTCATTTGAAGTCCGTGGAGAAGCGTATATGCCACGAAAATCTTTCCTAAAGTTAAATGAAATAAAAGAAAAAAATGAAGAACAGCCATTTGCGAATCCGCGTAATGCAGCAGCTGGATCACTTCGACAATTGGATTCAAAATTAGCTGCTGAACGTAAGTTGGATATCTTTTTATACAGCATTAATGACTTTACAGAGTTAGATGCCACATCTCAAAGTGAAGCATTATCTGAATTGGATGGCTTAGGCTTTAAGACCAACCCTGAGCGCCGTGAAGTGGCATCTATTGATGAAGTATTGGCGTATATTGAGCATTGGACAGAACGCCGTGCCGATCTACCTTATGATATTGATGGCATTGTCATTAAAGTAAATGCGATTGAACATCAGGAAGAAATGGGCTTTACACAAAAGTCACCACGTTGGGCCATTGCTTATAAATTCCCAGCTGAAGAAGTGGTGTCGACATTGTTAGATATCGAGTTAAGTATCGGTCGAACAGGTGTCGTGACACCAACAGCAGTATTAGAACCTGTTCGTGTAGCAGGCACAACCGTATCGCGCGCTTCACTGCATAACGAAGATCTCATCCATGAGAAAGACATTCGTATTGGAGACAGTGTCGTTGTTAAAAAAGCAGGGGACATTATCCCAGAAGTGGTGCGTGTCGTCCTTGACCGTCGACCGGATCATGCAGAAACGTATCATATGCCAACACACTGTCCAAGCTGTGGTCATGAACTTGTCCGTATTGAAGGAGAAGTCGCATTGCGCTGTATCAATCCAAAATGCCAAGCGCAACTCGTTGAAGGACTCATTCACTTTGTTTCAAGGCAAGCGATGAATATTGATGGACTTGGAACGAAAATCATCGAACAACTTTATCACAATGAACTGATTCGAGATGTTGCAGATATTTTTTATCTTACTAAAGATGACTTATTACCATTAGAGCGTATGGGTGAGAAAAAGGCTGATAATTTGTTGGCAGCGATTGAAGCTTCAAAACAACAATCATTAGAACACTTGTTATTCGGTCTTGGCATTCGTCACCTTGGTGTGAAAGCAAGTCAGGTGTTGGCTGAAAAATATGAAACAATGACACGTTTATTAACAGTCACAGAGGCAGAACTGACAGAAATTCATGATGTTGGTGAAAAACTTGCGCAATCATTCGTAACGTATATGGCCAATGAAGACATTCAAGCATTGTTAGAAAAACTGCAGGCACGTGGTGTCAATATGATATATACAGGCGAAAAACTTTCTGAAGTAGAAGGGCATCCGGAATTCCAAGGCAAGACGATTGTATTAACAGGAAAGCTCCAACAAATGACGCGATCAGAAGCGGGTCAATGGTTGAAACTACAAGGTGCTAAAGTAACAAGCAGCGTTACAAAGTCAACAGATCTTGTCATTGCAGGAACAGATGCTGGATCCAAATTGACGAAAGCCGAATCACTGGGCACACCCATCTGGGATGAACAAACATTTATTGATAAACAAAACGCAATGCGTGAGGAATGAGGGAGCAGGCAATGAAACGAACAATTGCGATGATGTTGGGGCTCAGCCTTTTATTAGCGGCCTGTGCACCGACAGATGATGAACAACCAAAACAAAAACAAGACGACGAACAAACAAATACGTCTAAAAAGCAGACAAAAGTGAAAGACATGGCAACAGATCAAAATGTACAAGGGGATAACTATCGTACAATCTTGCCATTTAAAGAAAGCCAAGCACGTGGATTGGTACAAGAAGAAATGGCGAATGGATACAATGGAGAAGATTTTGAAGATGGCTTATTAAACATCAGTAGAGATGTCTTCCCAACAGATAGTCATTTATACCAAGATGGACAATATTTAAATAAAGATACCATTCGTGCATACTTAAAACCTAAATTCACGAAAAAAGAAATTGATAAAATGAGTGATGAGGAAAAAGAAAAATTAAATGCCAATGAAAATCTTGGACTTAATCCATCAGTCGAGGGAGAAAAGGATCCAGAGAAAATTGCGAAAAACTCTCCAGCATTGCTATCCAACATTTTAGAACAAGACTTTTATAGTACAAGTGATACACAAGGTAAAAACATTGAAGGCATGACAATTGGTCTTGCGATGAACAGTGTTTACTATTACCAGAAGGAAGAGTACGGCGAAACGTATAGTGAAACACTCGATACGAAAATGGTAAAAGAAAAAGGTCAAGAAATGGCGGAAGAGATGTTATCACGTCTACGCGAAAACAGTGACCTGAAAGATATTCCAATTACATTCGCAATTTATATTCAATCTGGTGAAGAAGATATTGTACCCGGTCAGTTTGTAAGCTATGCCGTTTCAGAGAAAAAAGGGGCTAAGCTCAATGAATGGAAGAAGCTGAATACACAGACAGTGTTATTACCATCAAGCGATGCAGCAGACTTAGATGAAGGCCTCAATTCAAACTTCCAAGATTTCAACAGTAGTTTGCAATCTTACTTTAACAACTTCACGCAAGCAGTTGGTAAAGCGAAATTTGTAGATAAGAAAGTTGAACGTTTAGTTGTTGACTTACCAATTGATTACTATGGTAAAGCAGAATTAATTGGTATTACACAGTATGTGACGCAGTTAGCTGAAAAAGATCTGAAAGGCGTTCCAACCTATGAAATTCATATTAAAGATGGTAGTGAGCCACGCGCATTGATTACCAAAAATGAAGAAGACTCAGATCCACAAGTCCATATTTACAATCATTAAGAAGAACCCCTGGCTATACTAAAGCCAGGGGTTTTATTTGAATTCAGAATCCTAAAATAAGCACACAAGCACGAGGTTGGGAAATAATAAATTTGTGCTCTGGGAAACCGATTGTCAGTTTTCAAGAAGCAGAATTTTCGACAGAATTTCGCGATTCGATAAAATCAAAAAGCGATTTTACTCATCGCTCGAATTCTGCTCAAATTCTAAGTGCTTCTCTCACAACCTTGTTTCAAATGATGTCCCAAAAGCAGGATTTTCGGCAGAACTGACACGATTTCGGCAAAATTTGAAAAGCAATTTTGCTCATCGTTCGGTTCTGCTCAAATCCTAAGGGCGTTTGTCCCAACCTCGTACTTTGCGCAAATACGTCCACTTAGGATACGCTTTGCTCTGCTTAAATCAATCATTAAACTCAATTAACCATCTTTCAATGAATACATCTAGTAAAATACTAAATTATATAATCAATAATATTGACTTTCATTTGATACATGTTTAAAATGAAAATACTTTATATCTTCAGAAAGTTGGGGATACAGTGTGAATGTAAATTTAATTGGGTATCATGGTACCTCTCGAGAAGCAGCTAACTTAATAACACAAAATAAGTGCTTTAAAAAATCAAAAAAAGAAGATGAATGGTTAGGACATGGTGTTTATTTTTATGAACTTATCGAAAAAGCAAAATGGTGGAGTGAAAAAAAGAAGGATCCAGTAGTCATCGAAACGCCAATAACAGTAAGTGAAGAAAAATTTATTAACTTTGACTTACCGAGTGCAGAGGATGAACTTGGGAATTTTATAATAGAGATTCAAAAAGATGATGCCTTTTTATTTAGTGATTATGAAATGGAACGAAGGTGTCAAACATTCAATATGTACGCAGGTACAATGGGTGCTCAAGTTGCCAAAGCTACTTTCCAATCAACGAATAAATTACATAAAAAACAATTTAAAAAAATTGGATACATTAGAACAGAAGTCCAAATTTGTGTATATGATACAGATTGTATTTCTTATAATGGGTTAAAAATAAAGTGATGAGGTGAATGTATCATGTTTGACATGGAAAAAGTAAAAGCAATTGCTAGGAATGTAGGTGTAGAAGTCAATCCCCCAGAACTAAAAGGGCAATGTGGCATATTTATTAGAAATGAGAAGGGTGAAATTGAGAAATGGGATGCGATTAATGAATTTAAATCATTTAGAATACTTTCTCAAAATTTTTGTCATACTTATTTTAATAAACAATTTTATAACAATGATAATAAACTAAATACTCAAACACCTTATACAAGTGACTATAAAGATAACTATGTGAATATTGAACAATATTCAGGCCCAAGGATTTTATTGGAGGCAGTTTAATGGCGGGAATCAAATTCATAAATTATATCGTTGACACAATGTATTATAAGACGAATCCTAACTTTAAACGTCAAGAAAAAAAGAAAATTCGTATCAATGAGGATATATATGCAGAAGTAAAAATAAATACTGATAAAAATAAAGCGATTATTACTTTACAAGCAGTATTAGAAGAAGACAATCAATTTCCTTTTACTTTTGATGTCAAAATCATTGGCTATTTTGAGTTTGTAATAGAAGAATCTTATGGTATAGAATTTGAAGATCTTTTGAAAAAGAATGCGATTGCGATACTATTCCCTTATTTGAGAGCCATTGTTAGTGAACTTATTGGTAAATCTAACAAGTATCCTAGTTACAATATGCCTGTGAGAAACATTGTACGAGAGTTGGAATCAAAAGATAAAATAAAAGTAACTATGGTAGAAGACGAACCATCCTAATGACTAAATTAGGGTGGTTTTTTGACATAAAAAAACGGACGTCTACGCAATATAACGTAACGTCCGATACCCCTTATATTATTATTTTGCTTCACGTAATTGACGTTTAACTTCATCGAGATCTCTTTCAACAAAGTAGCCTGGTTTTTTAGTGAAGTTTGAAACGACAATTGTCACAATCAAGCTTGCTAAGAAGCCTGGAACGATTTCATAAAGTGTGAAGAATTGATATGTTTCTCCAAGTGGATGTGCAAAGACAATCCATAAAATAACGGTTAATGCCCCTGCAACCATACCTGCAACAGCACCGTCTCTTGTAAGACCTTTCCAGTAAAGTGATAGGATAACAAGTGGTCCGAATGATGCACCGAAACCAGCCCATGCATTACCTACTAAGTTTAAGATCGTATCGTTTGGTGACCATGCAATCGCAATCGCAACAACTGCAACGATAACAACTGAGATACGTCCTACTAATACAAACTCTTTCTCATGTGCTTGTGTATTTGCTTTTTTACCACGAATCAATTTATAGAAGTCTTCCGTTAAAGAACTAGATGTTACTAATAATTGTGAAGAAATCGTACTCATAATTGCGGCCAAGATTGCTGCAAGTAAGAAACCACCGATTAATGGGTGGAATAAAATTTGTCCCATTAAAATGAAAAGTGTTTCTGGGTCTTCAAGTTCCACACCTTGTGCTGGTACGAAGGCAATTCCTAAAAGACCAATCATAACAGCACCGAATAAACCAAGTGCCATCCATGAAATACCGATACGACGTGTCAATGTGAAGAGATTGACTGATCGAATACTCATGAAACGCACAAGGATATGAGGCTGACCGAAGTAACCAAGTCCCCATGCAATGAATGAAATAATACCAATCACTGTTGTACCACGGAATAAGTCTAAGTTCGTAGGTTTTAATTCAACAATCGTATCGAATGTATCTAAACCATTTAACTTTAACATGGCAACGATAGGTACCATGATCATCGCAATCAACATAATGACACCTTGGAAGAAGTCTGTAATTGATACTGCTAAGTAACCACCAAAGAAAGTATATAAAATAACAATAGCAGCAACTAAAATCAGACCAAAGTGATAATCTAAGCCGAATGCACTGTCAAATAGCTTACCACCCGCTACGAAACCAGTATGTGTGTACAGTGTGAAAAAGACTACAATAATCGTTCCTGAAATAATTTTGATAATGTTAGATTGGTCATTCAAACGGTTGTTAAAAAAGTCAGGTAGCGTAATCGCATCTCCTGCAATTTCAGTATGTACGCGTAATCGAGGTGCTACGATTAAGTAGTTAATATATGCCCCCAAAGTCAGACCAATCGAGATCCAAAGTGCAGATAAACCTGTGGAATAGACTTCACCAGGTAACCCCATAATCATCCATCCACTCATGTCCGAGGCACCAGCTGATAGTGCTGTTACCCATGGACCAATACTACGGCCACCAAGCATGTACTCACTTAAGTTACTTGTCGCTTGTTTATAGCCGTAAAAACCAATGACTAACAAAATGATAAAATAGACAGCTATCATAATGTAAGTTTGCCAGTTTGGATTTACTTGACTGGACAATGTTGCGCCTAATAAAAACATATTAAAGTCCCCCTTTAGTTTTTTAGTGGCTTATAAGTATTATACAGTATACGGGGGATATGGAAAGTTCTTATTTAATAGAAATAAACGAAAATATACGTTGAGATATAATTTTTATTACGATATATAATGCTGTAGACATAAAATGAAAAAGGCAATCAATGTCATTTTTATGCATTTTAACAAAAGCAAAAAGCGATTTTCCTCATTGCTCGGATTCTGCTCAAATCCAAAGCGCTCCCTCCATAACTTCTCGATTATATCAGTGTTCAAGAAGCAGAATTCTCGATAGAACGTCGCAATTCCCCAAAATAAAAAAGCTATTTTGAGAATTGCTTGGGTTCTACTCGAATTCAAAACGCTTCTTTCACAAACGTGGTACTATCAGTATTCCTGGAGCAGGATTTTCGACAGAATTTCGCAATTCGAGAAAATCAAAAAGCGATTTTCTTCATTGCTTTGATTCTGCTCAAATCCAAACCGCTCCCTCCATAACCTCACCAATATTAATTTGTTTAGATTTTTAGGGCAAAGTCTGATACAATTTGTAGATAAAAGAGTATTTTTAAGGAGGCTATATTTCAATGGCTGAAATTACACAAGAACAGGTCGAACATATCGCTAATCTTGCGCGATTGAATGTGACTGAAGAAGAGTCAACAGCGATGCAAGAAACTTTAGCGGGTATCTTAGATTTTTGTCATCAAATTGATTCAGTAAACACAGAAGATGTCAATCCAACAAACCACGTTTTAGATTTACAAAATGTTTTACATGAAGACGTTGCGGTAACTGGATTGCCACAAGATAAAGCATTAGTGAATGCGAAAGAAGTAGAAGCAGGACAATTCAAAGTACCTGCTGTTATGAATGAGGAGGACGCATAAAGATGAGCATCCGTTATGAATCAATTGAAAACTTACAACAAATGATTAAGGATAATAAGATCAAGCCTTCAGAAATTGTGAACGATATCTATGACGCAATTGAAGAAACTGATCCAACGATTCAGTCATTTTTAGCATTAGATAAAGAAAATGCGCTTAAAAAAGCAGCTGAACTTGATGAACTTCAAGCAAAAGGTGAAATGGACGGCAAGTTATTCGGTATTCCAATGGGGATTAAAGATAACATCATCACTGAAGGTTTAGAAACAACATGTGCAAGTAAGATGTTAGAAGGCTTTGTACCAATCTATGATGCAACAGTTATGAAAAAACTTCATAGCGAAAATGGTGTTTTAATCGGTAAAGTCAACTTAGACGAATTTGCAATGGGTGGATCTACTGAAACGTCTTACTTCAAAAAGACAGTAAACCCATTTGACCACAAAGCAGTACCAGGTGGTTCTTCAGGTGGTTCTGCAGCAGCAGTTGCAGCAGGTCTTGTACCATTTACTTTAGGTACGGATACAGGTGGTTCAATCCGTCAACCAGCAGCTTACTGTGGTGTTGTAGGACTTAAACCAACTTACGGTCGTGTATCTCGTTTTGGTCTTGTTGCATTCGCATCATCATTAGACCAAATCGGACCAATTACTCGTAACGTTAAAGACAATGCCATTGTTTTAGAAGCTATCTCAGGTGAAGATGAAATGGACTCAACAAGTGCACCAGGCGTTGCGACAGATTTTACTGCTGATATCGGTAAAGATATTAAAGGTATGAAAATTGCATTACCGAAAGAATATATCGGTGAAGGTGTCGACAGTGAAGTAAAAGAAGCTGTATTAAAAGCAGCTGAAACATTTAAATCATTAGGTGCAACAGTAGAAGAAGTAAGTTTACCACGTACATCATCAGGTATCCCTTCATACTACGTGATCGCATCAGCCGAAGCGTCATCTAACTTAGCACGTTTTGACGGTATCCGTTACGGTTATCATTCAAAAGATGCCAACACATTAGAAGAGCTTTACAAAATGTCTCGTAGTGAAGGTTTCGGTGAAGAAGTAAAACGTCGTATCTTCCTTGGTACATACGTATTAAGTTCAGGTTACTACGATGCTTACTACAAAAAAGCACAAAAAGTTCGTACGTTAATTAAAAATGACTTTGAAAATGTCTTCAAAGATTACGATGTTATTTTAGGACCAACAACACCAACAGTTGCATTTGATATTGGCGCTGAAATCAATGATCCATTAACAATGTATGCGAACGACTTGTTAACAACACCTGTTAACTTAGCAGGTCTTCCAGGTATTTCTGTACCATGTGGCTTAGCAGAAAATGGACGCCCAATCGGCTTACAATTGATTGGTAAACCATTTGACGAAAAAACATTGTATCGTGTTGCGCATCAATATGAAACGCAATTCAATCTACACGACCAATATCAAAACTTATAAGGAGTGGCAAGCAAATGCATTTTGAAACAGTAATCGGGCTCGAAGTCCACGTTGAATTGAAAACAGACTCAAAAATGTTTTCGAATGCGCCAGTAGCATATGGTGCAGAGCCAAATACAAACACAAGCGTTATCGACCTTGCATATCCAGGTGTCTTACCAACAGTGAATAAGCGTGCGGTAGATTGGTCAATGCGTGCGGCGATGGCATTAAATATGGAAATTGCAACGGAGTCGAAGTTTGACCGTAAAAACTACTTCTACCCAGACAATCCAAAAGCATACCAAATTTCACAATTAGACCAACCAATCGGTGAACATGGTCATATTGATATTGAAGTGAATGGTGAAACAAAACGTATCGGTATCACACGTCTTCACATGGAAGAAGATGCCGGTAAATCAACACATAAAAATGGTTACTCTCTTGTTGACTTAAACCGACAAGGGACACCATTAGTTGAGATCGTTTCAGAACCAGACATTCGCTCACCTGAAGAAGCATATGCTTACTTAGAAAAATTAAAATCAATCATCCAATATACAGGTGTTTCTGACTGTAAAATGGAAGAAGGTTCATTGCGTTGTGATGCCAACGTATCAATTCGTCCAGTAGGTCAAAAAGAATTTGGTACGAAAGCAGAATTGAAAAACTTAAACTCATTTAACAACGTGCGTAAAGGTCTAGAATATGAAGTAAAACGCCAAGAAGAAGAATTATTAAATGGTGGCGAAATTCTTCAAGAAACACGTCGTTTTGATGAATCAACGGGTAAAACGATCTTAATGCGTGTTAAAGAAGCATCAGATGATTACCGTTACTTCCCAGAACCTGATATCGTACCGTTGTACATTGATGAAGACTGGAAAGCACGCGTTAAAGCATCTATCCCAGAATTACCGGATGCACGTAAAGCGAAATACGTAGAAAAATTTGGTTTACCAGCGTATGACGCACACGTTTTAACATTAACAAAAGAAATGTCTGATTTCTTTGAAGCAGCAGTTGCTGAAGGTGCTGACGTGAAGTTAACATCAAACTGGTTAATGGGTGGTGTGAACGAATACCTCAACAAAAACCAAATTGAACTTCAAGATACTGGCTTAACACCACAAAACTTAGCAGGTATGATTAAGTTAATTGAAGATGGTACAATGAGCAGTAAAATCGCGAAGAAAGTCTTCCCAGAACTTGCTGAAAACGGTGGGGATGCAGAACAAATTATGAAAGATAAAGGCCTTGTTCAAATTTCTGATGAAGGTGCTGTCTTACAATTTGTTCAAGATGCGATTGCGAACAACCCACAATCTGTTGAAGATTATAAAAATGGTAAAGGCAAAGCGATGGGCTTCTTAGTTGGTCAAATTATGAAGTTATCTAAAGGTCAAGCGAACCCACAACTTGCGAATAAATTATTGAAACAAGAACTTGATAAACAATAATTGATTTTGGAACACACTGACTAGCGTATGAAACATGCGTTAGCCAGTGTGTTTTCAACTTTTATGAGTGATGTGACCTATGACAACTTTGTTCAATCCGTGACAAACCTAAGAATTCTCTTTGGTATTGAATATTTTAGCTTTCTTTACATGCCAGATTGTTTTAATATAAACAATGAGTATATCAAAAATAATTGAGGGATTTGAATGAGAAAACGTGCTAGGATTATATACAATCCAACATCTGGGAAAGAACTGTTTAAGCGCGCATTACCAGGTGTATTGGTAAAATTTGAACAAGCTGGCTTTGAGACAAGTGCCTATGCGACACAACGAGCAGGGGATGCGACTGAAGAAGCTGAACGTGCCATTAATGAACGCTATGACTTAATTGTCGCAGCAGGTGGCGATGGGACGTTGAATGAAGTCATCAATGGGATTGCTGAAAAGCCAAATCGTCCGAAGTTAGGTCTTATCCCAATGGGAACAGTTAATGACTATGGCCGTGCGTTACATTTGCCAACAGATATTTTTGAAGCGGTAGATGTTATTTTAGAAGGCAAAACCATTCAAGTAGATATTGGTAAAATGAATAACCGTTATTTTATTAATGTCGCAGCCGGTGGTAAAATCACAGAAGTGTCTTATGAAGCACCAAGTAAACTGAAGACGATTGTGGGGCCTTTTGCGTACTATATTAAAGGCTTTGAAATGTTACCACAAATGCATCCAGTCGATGTCCGTATTGAGTATGATGGCAATGTTTTTGAAGGTGAGATTACATTATTCTTAATCGGACTTACCAATTCAATGGCAGGCTTTGAAAAACTGGTGCCAGATGCGAAACTTGATGATGGGATGTTTACATTATTAATTGTGGAAAAAGCCAACTTAGCTGAATTAGGACATATTATGACATTGGCTTCTCGTGGCGAACATACGAAACATCCAAAAGTACACTATCTAAAAGCACAATCAATCAACATTTCTTCATTGGCTGAAATGCCGTTAAATGTTGATGGAGAATATGGTGGACAATTACCAGCTAACTTCTTAAACTTAGTGAGACATATTGAAGTGTTCTCACCAGCCAATGTAGATAACGAATTACTTATTGAAGAACCTAAGAATACAGACGATTTATTTGAATAGAGAAACATTGATATCTCATTTTAGAAAACAAAATGGGACAAAAATTAATTGAGCTAAAAGTGATGTTGAAATAAGTGTCATGGCAGTAGGTGTCTGAAGTGAACACGCGTTTATAAAGGTTTTTTTACTTCTAGTCACCCTTGGCCGGGGTGGGACAATGAAATCTTTTATAGTAACAAAGATTTCTGTCCCACTCCCTTTTTCTGCTGACTATTGTATGAAGAGAGTGAAATATTTTGGCAATTGTTGAAAAAAATGAAATATATGAAGGGCGTGTCGTGGACTTAACGCATGAAGGTCAGGGTGTTGTGAAAGTGGATCGTTATCCAATCTTTGTCCCGCATGCCTTAACAAATGAAAAAATCCGCTATAAAGTGATCAAAGTCAATAAAAATTTTGGTTTTGGAAAACTTGTCGATATTTTAGAAGAAAGTGATGAACGTGTTCAACCGCCATGTGTTTATTATGACAAATGTGGTGGGTGTCAGTTACAGCACTTGTCGTATGATGCACAATTGAAAATGAAACGAAATCAAGTTGTTAACTTATTCCACCGTAAAGGCAAAATGACAGAGGTACAGATTCATCCGACTGTAGGTATGGAAAACCCTTGGCACTATCGTAATAAAACACAGATTCCAGTGGGTACGACAAAAGATGGGCATGTTCAAATGGGCTTCTATCGTCAACGCAGCCATGACATTATTGATATGTACACATGTCTGATTCAAGATGATATTCAAAATGACATCATGCGTGAGATTAAACAGTGGGTACAAACATATAACATTCCAACGTACAATGAACAACGTCATAAAGGCTTACTACGTCATGTTGTGATCCGTATTGGTCATTTCACAAATGAAGTGATGGTGATTTTTGTCGTGAACGGTAAACAGTTGCCACATGCACAAACAATTATCGACACATTAACAGAGAAATTCACAGCTGTTACAAGTGTGAAGGTAAATATCCACCGCGAAAAATCAAATGTTATTATGGGGCCAACATCTCGTACGTTATATGGTAAAGACTATATTGAAGACACATTGAATGACATTCACTTTGAAATTAGTGATTTATCTTTTTATCAAATTAACGTCACACAAACACAAAAACTATATCAATTGGCAGTTGACTATGCCCAGTTAACAGGCAATGAAATTGTATTAGATGCCTATTGTGGTATTGGAACCATTGCATTATCAATGGCCGATAAAGCAAAACATGTCTATGGCGTAGAAGTTGTGCCAGAAGCGATTGAAGATGCGAAACGTAATGCCCAAAATAATCACTATGACAATACCACGTTTGTTGCAGGGCCAGCCGAAAAGGTGATATTAGATTGGCAACGTGAAGGGATTCAACCCGATGTGGTAACAGTCGACCCACCACGAAAAGGGTGTGACCCAACATTTATTGAAACTTTAAAAACATTAGCACCGGAACGTATTGTATATGTTTCATGCAATCCAAGTACACAATTACGAGATGTACAGTTATTGAAAGACCAATATCAAATTAAAGAAATCACACCAGTAGATATGTTCCCACATACAACACATGTTGAGACAGTGGCATTGTTGGAGAAAAGATAAGTATAGATCTCTAAATCTTTCAACAGTGACAAATAGAACAGTGAATGAAGAAAAATGTATATGGCGAGTGCAGTGTATGATATAGAAAGCGCGTGTACGTGAATTTAGGGTGCAAAAAATAATTGATAAAAAGTAAACTTATTAGAACAAAAAAACAAACTTTTTCAAACAGAAAGGGTTTACATTTAGATAACTGCGTGATATAAATAAAGTATAAATCAAATACGGGTAGATTGTGACTATTTCGGATAGGCAAGACTACAGATGAACGAAAGGGCGAGGACTCTTTGTTTATTTGTAGTCTTTTTTTTTTACCCATAATTCGACAGGATAAGGAGGGATTACATGTATCGTGTTTTACAAGTACTCAATAATAACGTCGCACTTGTAAAAGATGCCTATGATCAGCAATTTGTCGTGATGGGGCTCGGCATTACCTTTCAAAAACGTAAAGGTGACTTAATCGTCAAAGATAAAGTTGAAAAAGTTTTTTCGCTCAAAAGTGCTGAATCTAGGGAGAACTTTATGTCGTTATTAAAAGATGTGCCACTTGATTTTATTACTGTTACGTATGACGTCATTGAAATGTTAACTGAAAAGTATGCATATCCAGTTCAAGAATATTTATATATCACGTTAACAGACCATATTCACTGTTCATATAAAGCGGTATTAGAAGACAATTATCAATATAGTAAGTTGCCGGATTTTTCACAAGAATACAACATAGAATATGCGATGGCGAAAGAGGCTTTGGACATATTTCGACAAAAACTACTGCATACATTTCCCGATGATGAAATTGAGCGAATCGCATTACATTTTATCAATGCCAAAGGGGTAACACCCATCGAAAAAAAACAGAGTGTTGATATAACAAGGAGCGTTTTGCCAAAAGTTAAAGACGAATTAGAACGTTTGGGCATTAAACGCACAGAGTCAAACTGTAACTTTTACGACCGATTTATGATTCATCTGACTTATTTGCTGCAGCATTTAGCACATAGTTCACAGGATAACAGTACTTTAATAGATATGGGTCAGCACATTCAAGTTGCCTATCCGAAAGCGTATGAAGTCGGAACAAAAATATATGACATTATCGCTTTAGAAACAGATGTGCCTATACCTGAAAGCGAGAAGTTTTATATCGCCATACATGTACAACGTTTATTTTAATAAAAAGGAGAAATCAATATGAATAGAGAAGAAATCACACTTTTAGGATTTGAAATTGTATCTTATGCAGGAGAAGCACGTTCGAAATTGTTAGAAGCATTAAAAGCAGCAGAGCGTAGGGAATTTGAAGAAGCTGAAGCACTTATTGAATCAGCGAATATGAGCATCATTGAAGCGCACAATGCACAAACAAGCTTATTGCAACAAGAAGCGGCAGGTGAAGACTTGCCATATAGTGTGACATTAATGCATGGTCAGGATCACTTGATGACGACATTACTTTTAAAAGACATCATGAAGCATATGGTTGAGCTTTATAAAAGAGGTGTGAAATAATGAATGGCTTAATTGCTCAAATTGAGAAAGGGAAACCATTTTTTGAAAAGTTATCACGTAATATATACTTACGTGCAATCCGCGATGGCTTTATCACAAGTATGCCTGTTATTTTATTTTCGAGTCTCTTTTTATTGATTACGTTTGTTCCAAATATTTTTGGCTTTGAATGGAGTCACAAAACTGTTGACGCTTTGATGAAACCATACAACTATACGATGGGCATCGTTGCTTTGCTTGTTGCAGGGACAACGACTAAGTCACTAACGGATTCTTTTAATCGTCGTTTAGAAAGTACCAATCAAATTAACTATTTATCAACGATGCTTGCAGCAATTACAGGGCTCTTAATTTTAGCATCAGATGCAACGAAAGATGGATTTGCAAGTGGCTTTTTAGGAACAAAAGGGCTTTTAGCAGCATTTGTATCAGCGTTCATCGTCGTTAATATATACAATGTATGTGTGAAAAACAATGTCTCTATCCGTATGCCTGAAGAAGTCCCACCTAATATTTCACAAGTGTTTAAAGATTTAATACCGTTTACGTTATCATTATTAACGATATATGCAATTGATATCATTGTACGTCATTTTATAGGAACAAGTGTAGCAGAAGCCATAGGTAAGTTACTCGGACCTTTGTTTACAGCCGCAGATGGTTATCTTGGAATCACAATCATTTTTGGTGCATTTGCGTTTTTCTGGTTTGTCGGAATACACGGACCATCCATTGTTGAACCAGCGATTGCTGCAATCACATACGCCAATGTAGAAACAAACTTCCAACTTCTACAATCAGGTGAACATGCAGATAAAATCATTACATCTGGGACACAGATGTTCATTGTAACAATGGGTGGAACAGGTGCCACTCTCGTTGTGCCATTTATGTTCATGTGGTTGACGAAATCCAAACGTAATAAAGCAATTGGACGTGCATCGGTTGTACCAACATTTTTCGGCGTAAATGAGCCAATATTATTTGGTGCACCACTTGTTTTAAATCCAGTATTTTTCATTCCATTTGTAACGGCACCGATTGTCAATGTATGGATATTCAAAGCATTTGTAGATATTCTTGGTATGAATAGCTTCAGTGTCAATCTACCGTGGACAACACCAGGTCCTATCGGCATTATTATGGGAACAGGTTTTGGTTTTTGGTCTATTATCCTAGCCGTGACATTAATCGTAGTCGATGTCCTCATATACTATCCATTTTTAAAAGTATATGATCAACAAATCTTAGAAGAAGAACGTTCAGGCAAGTCATCTAATGCTTTAAAAGAAAAAGTTGCCGAAAACTTTAATACAGAAAAAGCTGATGCGATTTTGGCAAAAGTAGACACACATGAATCACAGGAAATCACAGAACAGACAAATGTCCTCGTATTATGTGCGGGTGGTGGTACAAGCGGCCTATTAGCGAATGCATTGAACAAAGCTGCTGAAGAATATGGAACGCCAGTGAAAGCGGCAGCAGGTAGTTATGGTGCACACCGTGAAATATTATCGCAATATCAATTAGTTATTCTTGCACCACAGGTTGTTTCGAATTATGACGATATGAAGCTTGAAACAGATAAGCTAGGTATCAAATTAGCAAAAACAGAAGGCGCACAATACATTCGTTTAACACGTGATGGACAAGGTGCATTGGCATTTGTAAAAGCACAGATGGAAAATCACTAAATTGATCATAGAAAGCAAAACGAGAACAGAATTAAGTATATCTCAATAAATAGAAGAGGTGTCGATATGACAAAAAAATTACCAAAGGACTTTATATTTGGTGGTGCTACAGCAGCTTATCAAGCAGAAGGTGCAACAAAAACAGATGGAAAAGGACCAGTCGCATGGGATCAGTATTTAGAGGAGAATTACTGGTATACTGCAGAGCCTGCAAGTGACTTCTATCATAAATATCCAGTCGATTTATCGCTAGCAGAAGCATATGGCATCAATGGTATTCGAATTTCAATCGCATGGTCTCGAATCTTTCCGAATGGTGAAGGGGAAATTAATCAAAAAGGGGTAGAATATTATCACAATCTTTTTAAAGCCTGTCATCAACATCATGTAGAACCTTTTGTGACACTACATCATTTTGATACACCGAAAGCACTACATGATAATGGCGATTTCCTAAACCGTGAAAATATCGAGCACTTTTTAACCTATGCAGCCTTTTGTTTTGAAGAATTTTCGGAAGTGAATTATTGGACGACTTTTAATGAAATAGGACCTATTGGAGATGGACAATATCTTGTTGGAAAGTTTCCACCAGGTATCCAATACGATCTTTCAAAAGTATTTCAATCACATCACAATATGATGATTGCACATGCAAAAGCAGTAAAATTATATAAAGACAAAGGTTATTCTGGTGAAATTGGTGTCGTCCACGCACTACCGACGAAATACCCATTCAATGCAGATAATCCAGAAGACGTACGTGCAGCCGAATTAGAAGACATTATTCACAACCGATTCATATTAGATGCCACATATTTAGGTCACTATTCTGATTCAACAATGGCAGGCGTTAAGCATATGCTGGAGGAAAATGGTGGCTCATTGGACTTACGTGATGAAGACTTTGAGATCTTAGAGTCTGCTAAAGATTTAAATGATTTTCTAGGGATTAACTATTATATGAGTGATTGGATGCAAGCTTATGACGGAGAAACTGAAATCATTCATAATGGCAAGGGAGAAAAAGGAAGTTCTAAATATCAAATCAAAGGGGTAGGACGCAGAGTCGCACCAACAAATATTCCAAAGACAGATTGGGATTGGATTATCTATCCGCAGGGACTCTATGATCAAATTATGCGTGTGAAAAAAGCATATCCAAATTATAAAAAAATTTACATCACTGAAAATGGACTCGGTTATAAAGACACATTTGAAAATGATACCGTATATGATGATGCACGTATTGATTATGTTAAACAACATCTAGAAGCAATATCAGATGCCATTACAGACGGTGCCAATGTAAAAGGTTATTTCATTTGGTCGTTAATGGACGTATTTTCTTGGTCTAATGGCTATGAAAAACGATATGGTTTATTTTATGTGGATTTTGCCACACAGAAACGCTATCCTAAAAAATCTGCCCATTGGTATAAGAAACTATCTGAGACACAAGTGATTGAATAAACAATACAGCTTTTTATCGGTGAGCCTTCATACTTTATGGACACTGTATGGATATGGACCATTTATCGGTTTCCTATTATATAAATTTACTGTGTACCAGTCTTGTCCTACACTTAGCAAGTACTTTATTTAAAAAGATATTACTCAAACTTATGACAGTAATAGATGGATTCAACACCAACATGGAACTATCTAAAAGGATTTTGTTTCACTTGCGAATATGATAAAGAAAGTATATTTAAAATATAAATAATTGTGTATTGATGAGAGTTAGATGTCAAAATCTAACTCTTTTTTCTTCTAGTATCCTCATATTGTTCCGTTAATATAGAAAGTATTGTTCCGATGCGCCATCTATTATTCTGAACGATAGTATAATATGTCATGAAAAGAGGTGTATGATAATGTATATGACTGTAAAACAAGCCTCAGAACTTTGGAAAATATCTGATAGACGCATACGTATTCTATGTAAAGAAGGAAGAATACTTGCTGTCATGAAAGAAGGGCGTACGTGGAAAATACCTTCTGATGCTAGATTAAAAAAAACAGAAAGTCTCTATTCTGTTATTGAGTATAAAATGCAGCAGCTCACAAAGTTACGTCCGTTAACAGCTGGAGAATTAGAGCACTTAAATGAAGAGTTTATGATTGAATATACTTATAATTCTAATGCAATTGAGGGGAGTAGTTTAACATTACGTGAAACAGACCTTGTTTTACGGGGCTTAACGATTGATCAAAAACCTTTGAAGGATCATATGGAAGCAATTGGACATCGTGAAGCTTTTCAATACGTTAAATCGCTTGTTTCTGACCAATCAGCATTAACTGAATCGGTGATTAAAAATATTCATGACTTGGTTTTATCTGACAAAATGGAGGACCGTGGGGTTTACCGTAAAGTACCTGTTCGTATTTTAGGGGGTGTAAATGTCCCTGCACAACCATATATGATACAACCGTTAATGGAACAATTATTAATGGACTATTCAAAAAGTACGGAACAACTAATAACTAAAATTGCGCGATTTCATATTGAGTTTGAAAGTATTCATCCGTTTATTGATGGTAATGGACGTACGGGCAGGCTACTTGTGAATTTAGAGTTGATGAAAGCAGGTTATCCACCCATTGATATTAAATTTACAGATAGACTTGCATACTATAAAGCATTTGAAATGTATCATTCCAAAGGGACGTTATCAGCAATGGAAGATTTATTTGCGAAATATATCAATGATATGTTGGAGAGATATTTAGAAATTTTAGGTAATAGTTAGAAAGAAAATAAAGTATACGGTATGGAACCATCTTAAATACAACAAAACAAAAGCTATGAAGTCGTCTGATTTCATAGCTTTTGTTTTGCCTTTTATAAATGGTCTAATCCATATTTTTTTGTGCCATCTAGAATATCTTTTAAAGATACTGACGCAAATTCTTGAAATATTTTTCTAATAGGTTGATAGAATTCGGTGGCTTATTTAAGCAGTTTAAGTATGACAACGAAAGTTATTGATAAAATTTTTAATTAGTTCATAACTTGTTGAACTTTAGATAAAATAGGGACCATATTTTCAGTGTTTTGTTGGCCGCTATTATTCGGTTGTTTTTATTAATAAAACTGATTTTTATCACAAAAGATGATAATATACGTATTTTTTGATAAAAAGAATTTTTGAGATAGAATTTATGTATGTAATTATTCTATATCACGATGTTCGTTGCTGAAATTGGAGGGATTATATGGAATATTTAACGTTAAACAATGACGTAAAAATGCCTTTAGTAGGATTAGGTACATGGGATTTGAGAGGAGAGACATGTACTTCTCTAGTATCTGAAGCGATACAGTTGGGCTATCGTCTGATTGATACTGCTCAAATGTATGACAATGAAAAAGAAGTAGGGCAAGGGATTGCCAGAACTTCTGTGAACCGTGATGATTTATTTATTACGACAAAGTTAGATGGTCGTTGTAATGGATACAAACAAGCACGTGATGGTATTATACATTCTTTAGACAATTTGAGTTTGGATTATGTTAATCTTCTGTTAGTTCATGAGCCATATTCAAATGATATAGCTATGTACGAAGCTTTGTCAGAGGCATATCATGACGGGAAAGTTAAAGCAATTGGTATTTCCAATTATGATCAGAAGAGATTTGAACAATTTTTGAAAAAAGTTGATATTATTCCAGCAGTCAATCAAGTAGAATGTCATATACAATTTCAAAAGTGGGCCTTACAACAAAAGCTGGGGGCTCATGGGACAGTTATGCAAGCATGGTCACCACTGGGACAAGGAAAGCTTGGTATTGATGAACAACCAGAATTAATTCAACTTGCGGAAAAATATAAGAAATCACCTTCACAAATTGTATTGCGCTTTTTAACACAACGTGGGGTATCAGTGATTCCTAAAACAAAACGTATTGAACGCTTAGAAGAAAATATGTCCATTTTTGATTTTCAATTATTACCTGAAGAAATGAATAGAATTAAATTATTAGATAGAGATGAGACATTATTTTCATGGACAGAGTATTAATTGAGATAATTTGAAAAAATATTTAGGTTTGAGTAGAAATGAATTTTGGTGAAATTACAATATTTCTACTCAAATCCTCTTTTTAATACCATATCCAGCTCCACGACATCAAAATATCTCTGTTCGGTTCACTTGCTATATCTAAAATAAATTATTTTCTGAATGTGTGTTTTGAAAGGTAATTGTAAAGAGCCTTTCTTTTGCCTCTTCTAATGTGTAATCCGTATGGACGACCCAATATTCAATAAATCCAACAATACCACTCGTTGTGTAATGAATATTGTCTAAATCGGGGTCATGATTAATTTTTTTAGAATAGGTTCGCATCGCTTCAATCATACTCTGCTTTAAACTATCGGAAAAATTAACCTGTTTGTTTTCTAATAGTTGTGACAAGATCGGGCGATGATGTTCTACAGCATTTAAGATATTCGTTAAATATTCTTTAGATTCTGCAACACCAATATCGGAAAAGTTTTCAACAACTGGACGACAACTCTCCTCAATATCTACAATAATATCTATTAGAATGGCTTGATATAGATTTTCTTTACTTTCATAGTGTAAATAAAAGGCATTTCTAGAACATTTTGCTGTTTGACATATATCCGTAACAGTAATTTTTTGATATGTTTTTTCTTTTAATAATGTTAATAGGGCAGCCCTCAAATTTTCTTCTACTTTTCTAAATCTCAAATCTTGAATCATATTGTACTCCTTTAAAAATGATAAGTGACACTTTTGCCAGAAGTGTAAATTGACTACGTTATGTTACAAGTGTACAATAACTTACTATAAAATAAAACAAGTATCGTATAAAAGGAGAATAAATATGGCAGAAAATAAAAAGCAAATGATGCTAGGATTAGCTATGTTTGGCGTGCCTGGTCTTAGTATGAGATCTTGGACAGATCCGAAAATAAACTTTGAAAAATACCCTGACTTATCCTATGACATTAAGGCTGCACAATTAGCAGAAAAAGGTAAGTTCCAATTTATGTTCTTCGGTGATTTTCCAGGAACAAAAGAAACGGACAATGGAAAAGCACAAACGATGGGTGTGGATCCATTATTGATTGCGACAGTGATTGCACATAATACAAAACACATTGGGATGGCAATTACAAAAGCAACATCTTGGAATAGTGTTTATGAAATTGCAAGACAGTTTAAATCACTAGACGCGATTAGTAACGGGCGTGCCGCTTGGAATGCGGTAACAGGTGCGAATGGTGTGAGTGCGAGTGCATATGGCGTTAAGCTTTCACCTAGTTTCGATCGTTATGGCAAAGCGTATGAATTTACAGAAGCGGTTCAAACGCTATGGGGAACTTGGGGCGAAGATGCATTAAAACTTGATAAAGAAAATAAAATTTTTGCTGATTATGATGAAGTGGAATCAGTCTCTATTAAAGGGAAATATGTTGAAAGTACAGGTACACTTCCAATCCCCCCTTCAAAACAAGGACAACCTGTTATTTTCCATTCAGGCGGTTCTGGCAATAGTATCGCTTATGCAGGAAAGTATGCAAATGCGATGATTGGAGAAGTTTGGACGATTGAGCAAGGACGAGAAACACGTAATGCGCTAAGACAAACGGCTGTTGAAAATGGTCGTGACCCAGATGAAATTAAATTTATTGCTGGGGTTATGCCTTTAATAGGAGATACGAAGAAAGATGCATTAGAGCGTCATTCACAATTTATTGATGAGCAAACGTTTTATCAAAGAGTTGCTCAAATTGGCTACGCATTAGGTGTACAATTTACAATGGCTGATATTGATAAGCCAATTGATTCCGAAATTTTAGATAATGTTGTTGTGACACCATACAGTGATCCTAGAATTGAAAACATTATAAAAGTTGCGCGTGAAGGTTGGACATTACGTTATGTCATTTACCACTCTGTTATTGACTATCATCCAGCAGCAGTAGGTACAGCAGAAGATATCGCGGATTATTTAACTGAATGGTTTGAACAAGGCGGTGCAGATGGCTTTTGGGTGATGCCGAATGTTTATGAAGTTGACTTACCACGCTTTGTAGATGAAGTGGTACCGATTTTACAAGAACGAGGCATTTTCCATGAAGAGTATGAAGGCGATACATTAAGAGAAAACTTCGGCATACCGTATCAATATGGTCTGAAAAAAGAAGAAAAATAATTTTTATGAGATGTCGCTTTTACACTACAAAAATGTCTTTTTTGGCGTGTGGAAGCAACAAGTATGATAGACAAAACTAAAAAAGTAGTGACATGCTAATTTTAAAAAAAGGAGATGTCACTACTTTTTTGATTAAAATTTAAAATGAATGGCGTTATCTAATTCTTCTTGGGCTTCTTCGAGTGAGATGTCTTGTTGTAACCAATGAAGCACATAGCCAATTACACCATTCATGAAAAAGACTAAGAATGAAGGGTTAATCGGATGTTTCAGTCTTTTAGCTTCACGAGTACTCGCATCAAGTAAGACTTCTACTAAACGTTGAGAGAAGTACCATTGTTCTTGAGATAAGAGAATTTTAATCACAGATTGATGTTCATAAATGGCACTTAAAATATTATCGGTATATTTCTTAGATTCTGCACGACCGATTTGTCTATAATCTTTCACAACAGGTTCACAACTTTCTTCAATGCTTTCTACAATTTCATTGATAATAGTGTCTAATAAATGTTCCTTACTATCATAATGGAGATAAAACGTATTGCGTGAGCATTCTGCCAGTTCACAAATCTCCTTTACTGAGATCGTAGGGAATTTTTTATATTGTAATAAAGTTAAAATAGCTTGTTTGATTTGTTTCTCATTTTTTAGAAATCGTTTGTCCATGATGTGCCCTTTCTATGACATTTTTAAAATTTCGTCACTTATAGGACAGATGTTCATTAAGTGTCCTTGTTGGAGTTAAGTGACAGGTGTAATATACATTTTATAAAACAAAGCGAAGGAGCGCAAATACTATGAAAAGTCGTATTACAGAAATCTTAGGAATTGAAAAACCAATTATTCAAGCACCGATGAACTGGTTAACAGATGGAAAATTCGTAGGCGCTATTAGTAAAGCAGGGGCGTTAGGTGTCATTGGCATTAATGCAGGACAAACAGAACAAGCGCAATCTGTTGAAGAAACAATTGAAAACTTAAGAAGAGAAGTAAGAATTGCTAAAGAAATCACATCAAATCCAATCGGTATGAACGTTGTAACAAGCGTCTCAGGATTTGATGCATATACACAACCAATGCTAGACCTCATGGTTGAAGAGAATGTTGAAGTTGCTATTATGGTCGGTGCATTTTCTAAAGAATGGACACAAAAATTCAAAGAAAAAGGGATTAAAGTTGTATATCGGGGTGAACCAACACCTGAAATTACAGAAGAAGCCATTCAAGGTGGCGTGGATATCATTGTTGCTACTGGATTTGATGAAGGTGGACAAGTACCAACGAAAGTGATTGGTACTTTCTCAATTGTCCCATTATTAGTAGATGTGGCTAAAGGACGCGTACCAGTGATGGCAGCCCGTGGTATTACAGATGAAAGAACCGCATATGCTGCAATGGCACTCGGAGCAGAAGGTATCTTTGTCGGAACAGGTTTTCTAACAGCTGAAGAATCTCGAATGGCAGACAACATTAAACAAGCGGTCATTGATTCAAATGCGCATGACATGTTGTTATATCGTACATTACCGGCATATTATCGTTCACTACCAGGTGAGTTACCAAATAAACTCGTTCAAATGGACCGTGAACATGCAACAAATGAGGACATTTTCAAAGCATCTCGACAAGGATCAGGTATGAGAGACGGCATGATTTTTGGAGATCTTACAAAAGGATATGCATCCGTTGGTCTAGGGATTTCAATGATTCACAAAGTAGAACCTGCAGCAGATATTGTTGATCGTTTAATGACAGGTATTATGAAAGGAGAAAATTAAGATGAATGATTATTTAAATAATGACAATAAAAAAATGAAATTAGCGATGTTTTTAGTCACAGGTTATGGTGGTGAACAATTATCATGGCGTTACGAAGATTCAGATCCTAAAGCATATACGAACGTGAACACATTTATTGAACTTGCAAAATTAGCAGAAAAAGGAAAATTCCATACGTTATTTATTGCAGATACACCCGCAAAAGTAGGGGCTGGCGTAAGTGGTTCAGTAGATCGTAAAACACCGCAATTTGTGATGGAACCAATGACACTATTATCAGCAGTTGCATCTCATACTGAAAAAATTGGTCTTGTTGCGACATACTCAACAACATATAACTTCCCATATAATTTAGCACGTCAATTGAAAGCATTGGATGTGATGAGCGGCGGACGTGCAGGATGGAATGCTGTAACAACAGGTACACGTGAAGTCGCTTATAACTTTGGTAATAATCCACTCCCTGATACGACAACACGCTATGAAATGGCTGATGAGATGATCAACGCTGTTCAATCACTGTGGGGAAGCTTTGGTGAAGATGCGTATATTGCAGACAAAGCTACAGGTGAATTTGTCGAAGATAGCAAGGTGAAACCAGTAAACTATCAAGGTAAATATTTCCAAACTAAAGGACCACTACCAATTCCAGCGAGTCCTCAAGGTCAACCACCATTGTTCCAAGCAGGTCCAAGTCCTGAAGGTATTGAGTTAGCTGGTAAGTTCTCAAGCGGTGTATATGCGAACCCATTTACTATTCAAGAAGCGAGATATTATCGTAACTTATTAAAAGAAAGTGCCGTCAGACATGGTCGTAAAGCTGATGAGATTATGACATTTACTGGTGTGATGGTGGCAGTAGCAGATACGTACGAAGAAGCAATGGAACGTCGTCGAGAATTGTTAGATTATGCATCACCACAAGAATTTGAAGGACAAATGCGTTATCTTTCAGGTATGATTGGCATTAACTTAATGCAATTAGATTGGGAAAAACCATTACCAAAATCAATTCGCGACCAAGCTGTACCGAACCATCATGACCCACGTTCAGCGAATGCCGTGCAATTAATTAAAGAAGGACTCAGTCCACGAGATGTTATTGCAAGAGGTGCGATCTATTACCATCCAGTGGTTGTAGGTACGCCAGAAGATGCGGCAGACTTCTTAGAAAACTGGTTCAAATCAGGTGCGACAGATGGCTTCAACATTGTACCTGATAGTCAAAAAGGTGTGAAAGATATTGTTGAAAAACTGATTCCAGTACTTCAAGAACGTGGTTTATTCCATGAAGACTATGAAGGTTCAACATTACGTGAACATTTAGGTGTAGAAAAACAATACGGTCCAAGAGAATAAAGATTTTATATAAATTTTGAGGAATGCGTTGATATTTTGATACGTATTCCTTTTTTGTATTAGAAAGGTAACATAAGAAGTGAATATTTTTGGTGGATTTTATAATCAACTTAGCCACCTTTAGACAAAAAAACGCCACGTGAATTTCATGTTATTATTGAGGCTACCAGACCAAATCAATAAAGGAATGAATTCACATGACGCATACTTATTCTAACATGACAAACCATAAAGGAACACACTTAAGTTATGAAGAACGTGTTCAAATAGAAACACTTAAAAATTTAGGTTTTTCAAATCGTGCAATAGCGCGTGAATTAGGACGTGCACCTCAAACAATCAATAACGAAATTCATCGAGGAACAACACGTCAAATTAAACGACAAAAACAACAACATAAAGTCTATGAATATGAGACGCAAATTTATTTTTCTTCACTAGGTCAACAACGTTATCGACAAAACAGACAACAATGTGGTGCTCAGCCCTTATGGAAGAAGAACCCATTATTTATGCCATGGGCAGATCACCTCATGAAAAAGAAACGCTGGTCACCTGAAGCAGTCGTGGCATATGCTCACAAGGAACAATGTTTTGAAAGAGAAGAAATCCCTTCAACAACGACAGTATATGCTTGGATAGATCAACAAATCATGGAAACTAAGAATATTGATCTACTAGAAAAATTAAAAAGACGTCACTCTACTCAGAATAGCTACCATAATCATCCACACAGTCGAGTGCTCGGTCCAAGTATTGAGACACGTCCTAGTGAAATTGAATCACGTCAGTCTTTTGGTCACTGGGAAATAGATACCGTAATAGGAACTAAAGACAAGTCAAAGCCAGTTATCTTAACACTTGTTGAGAGACAAACGCGTTTTGAAATACTAGAAATAATAGAAAGTAAAAGTGCTGATGCGGTGTCTCACGCATTGAAAAACTTATTTGACTCCTTAGGCGAAAAAGCACCAAAAATCTTTAAATCTATCACATCTGACAATGGTTCAGAATTTGCATTGCTGTATGAAGAATTTGGCCATATGATAGAAATATACTTCACACATCCATTCTCATCATATGAACGTGGGACAAGTGAAAACCAACATAAAATGATTCGTCGTTTTATTCCAAAAGCACATGATTTATCCAATGTTCAAAAACGCTTCATAAAAGCCATACAACAATATATGAATGACTATCCTAGAAAGACTTTAAATTACAACACAGCTCATCATCAAATGACAGAATGTTTAAAGCACCTCAATCTGTATGGATCTTTCCAAAGCTAAAGTCTTAGCTTTGGTTACCTGTTGAGTATTAATTGATTAAAACCAATCAATCCTCAACAGGTTCGAATACGGTTAACCCTTGTGTACACCTCAGTCATTATAGGTGGCTAACTTAAACTTGAAATTCTCGAAGTGAATATTTTTATAGAAATTACTAGGTGCAGAAAAGTTGGTTTGAAAGTATTTAAAAAGTGGAGGTAATGTATTTTTAAATATGACTCCCACGATAAAATGCCATTATTGACATAATTTGATCGTCGTTTTGAATTTTGTAAAAAAGCCCATAATGACTCATTCGATATCATCATTGATTCGTACGATCTCTTGATAAAGGTTTGCCGATCCACCGAGGATTTTCACATCTGTTTCGGCTATTATATATCTATAGCAAATTAGAGCGATAGACTTTTTATTATAATGCACAGAGAACCTATTACAACTCCAACTCTTTTTTGAAATCTGTATGCGAAAGTGTTTGTGTATCCTGTAGGTATTCTTTATAAGATGCTTCAAATATTTTTTAATCATATTCATCTTCAATTTGATTCATCAATGCTTTTTTCAAGAGTGTAGAGACACTTAGTCCAGATTTTTCGGAGTAATTATTAAATAATGTTTCTTCATCTTTATTAAGTTTTACAGTCATTGTCGTCATAAGGTACATTCCTTTCTGTTATAAATTGTAAAATATTATAATACATGGATGTATTCTTATAAATATGAAATGATTGTTTGTAAGAATTGAGAAATAAGATATTTCAATAAGGAGTGTATCCCATGGAAATGCGACAACCAAAACATTGTAACAACGCACCAAAACAACAAAAATTATTTGATTACGTGAAGCGGCAGATGCTGGACATGAATATGGAAACGGTTGATGTAATATATCTCATGTCACATGGCAAATTGGCTTCTATTTTATGCCATGCACGTAAAGAAGGACAAACGTATCAAGTGGCTTATTTTGCTGAATTTCAAAGTCATAAAAAAGATAGTGATATTAAAACGGTTGAGCAGATGATAGAAAACATGAATGGTAATGATCAGTAAATAAGTGATTGTACGCTCATGATCATATTGTAATAAAACATTTGTCATAAATTTGATAAAATTCACAAATACTATTACGTACTAGTATATATAGAAGGGATTGTGCATTTAAGTAAAATTTATAAATAAAGTTGCTGCTAATATAGAGTGAGATAAAATGGATCATTTAACTATAATATCTTTTAAAATTATAGTGATTGGCAGTACAACAATAACTGATAAAGCGGATGTAAACAAAATATAAATACAAAAGCAGTGGATACAATAAACGAAAAACTTTGTATCTACTGCTTTTTAACGTGTTAGAAAGTGCATCGATTTAAATATTCCCATTAACAAAAAGGAGGAGGAGAACACACGACTAAAAAATGATATTTTGCATATGATATTCAAGTGAAAACTTATGAAAACAGAGTGATTTAGTACGAAAATAAAAAAATAAATATTTTGTCATAATAATTCATTTCATATATTTTTATACAATTATTTTATGTTATTGATTTTATATATAATAATAGGTACATTTAAAATGTATAGGGTACGACTTTATTCTGTAGTATCTATTAAAAAGATTATCAAAGGAGGAAACATATGCTATTTAGACAAAAACATCGCTTTTCCATTCGCAAGTTCACATTTGGTGTTTGTTCAGCACTTTTAGGGACTGCTTTAATTATGGGTGCCGACTCAGCCAAAGCAAGTGAAACAGATGCATCAGCGGAAACACAACCAGCAAATAGCACTTCAGATTCAACGGATGCATCTCCAGAAGATGAAGTAACACCAACAGATTCAGATGCAACAGAGGTAGCAGAATTTGCAGAAGACGCAACTGCCACTGAACCAACTGAGGTGACTGAGCCTACTGAAACAGAAGCACCATCAGAAACATCAGAATCAACTGAAGCATCAACAACTTCAGATGAAACGAATGCAACAGAATCTGCAGACAAAACAGCTGAAACAACTGCGACAGAAGAAAAACAAGCAGTAGAAGAAAAGCCTGCACAAAATGCAGAAACAAGCACTTCATCAGCTACAGAAGAAAAAGCAACAACTGCTCAACCCAAAGCACCTTCACGTGAAGAAGCATTCGCCAAACAAGGTCAACCATTACCAACTGGCACTTATTTACGTGCAGCTGTGGAACCAGTTGCACAAGCTGCACCATCAGGTACACAAGTTACACCAGAAGTAACAGTAACAGGTTCCCATAGAGGTAATAGTGAAACACCTACAATCTATAACAATGAAGATACGACACTTAATTTTTCATTTGGTGATCAACCGTTACACAAGGGTGACTACTTTTACGTTGAAACACAGGATGTACCAGTTCTATTACCAAGATATTTCCGTTGAAGTCAACGGAAACAGATGGTGAAGGACCGATTATTGCGGAAGTAGAACGTGTTAGTTATACAAGTGACTATATAAAAGGAACAGATTCGACAGATCCATCACGTTTTGACTTGAAAAACAAAACATTGACGACAGCCATAATGAAATACAAAGTAACATTCACTGAAAATGTTGAGGGACTTAAAGATGTAAGTGCAACAGTTTCAGGTTCGAAAGGTGAATCAACTTTAGCAGCAACAGAGGATCGCCCTACTCAGTTTAAAGTGAAAGTAAATGATAAAACTGTTTATACAAGTGTTTATCCACAACCACATTGGGATGACGGAAATGCATTGGGATATAAGCGTTATCCAACTAATACTGGGCTTAAAGGTGTCGTAACTGAAGGATTATATGGTTCCGGTGACAGAAATAAAATTGATTATGATACAGGGAACCGAGAAGAATTACATGCTTATATTAGTATGGAAGCCACAGTATATGATAATCGTAGTGATACACCGGGGTCAGATGTTGGATTTTTAACAAATACAATTAGTGAGGGAGATGTACGATTAAATGGCCAAGCGGGTGGCTTACCAAATGGTTTTTTAACGACGATTTCATCCCCAACAGATCCAAATAAAAATACTTATACGTGGGATACAGATAAGATAGAGATTGGTAAACGTTTACCAGTTTACTACATCCCATTTCAAGATGTTATAACAGGAGAGAAACCAGCTAATGCAGATGACGGGAAGTTGTATGTAACGCCTGATAATATGTATTATACTGTTGAAAGCATTTCTGAAGATAAGAGAACAATTACATTACGTTTCCATGGTGACTATACAAAACCAGGTCGTGTTATTCCTACGTTTGGTAATCCGATGGAAGATATTGCCACTGGTAAATCAACACGTTTACCAATCAAGTTTGATAAACCGACTTACAATGAAGAAGTAAGCTATACATTAAGAAAAAATCAAGATGGAAGTCTAGTTTTAGACAAAGATGGTAAACCTATTAAAGACGCAACAACGGACAACTCAATAGTTAAAGTCTCGAAACCAGATGGTTCACCATTAGAAGAATTTGTTTTCGATGCAGAAAGTCAATCTGACTCATATGGTATTGAGAAAGTAATACAGACAGGTGTAGGTGGATTAACTTCACAAGTGACACGTCCTAAATACGATGCAACTGCAACAGGTGTACCTATTGAAACATCAAACCCTGAACAAATTGATAAAGGGACTGTGATTGTTCAATACGTTGATGAGAACGGTAATGTCTTAAAAGAAGAAGTTCAAGATGTGACAGATGCTGAAGTGGATACAGACTATGACACTGTTACTGATAATCGTCCACAAGAAATTACAGTTGGAGACAAAACGTATGAGTTAGTGCCAGCGGGAGACTACGGTGTTGGATCTGTATCTGAACAAGGTAACTTAACAACAAGTAAATTGAGAAATGTCTACGGATCAACGGATGCAGAAGGTACTGAACCTACAGGTACCGTTACGCAAGGTACAAAATATGTTACGTATGTGTATAAAGAAAAACCAGCTGTTGTTAAAGAAGGTACTGTGACAGTTAATTATGAAGATGAAGAAGGTAACGTCATCAAAGATCCAGTTGAAGACACGCCATCATCACCTGTAGATACACCTTACAACACTACAGACAATCGTCCAGAAGAGATTAAAACAGACGACGGTAAAAAGTATGAACGTATCCCTGACAAAACAAAAGGGGCTGAAGAAGGTAACGTTGTAGAAGGTAACACTGATGTCACGTACGTCTACAAAGAAGTAAAAGGTGACGTTATTGTACATTACATCGATACTGAGGGTAATACTATTGCGAAAGATGAAACAGATACACCGTTATCATCTACAGGCACAGCTTATGATACTTCTGATGATCATATGCCACAAACAATCACAAAAGATGGCGTGAAATATGAATTAGTGCCAGCTCTTACTAAAGGTAATGAACAAGGTAAAGTGGTTGAGGGTACAACAGAAGTGACGTATGTCTACAAGAAAGTTGAACAACCAATGGAAGCACCAACAGGTGATGTTATTGTTCACTATGTAGATGAAGAAGGTAATAAAATTGCTGACGATAAAGTAGATACACAAGGAAGCAAAATTGATACACCTTATGATACGACAGACAACCGTCCTGAAGAAATTACAACAAAAGATGGTAAAACGTACAAACGTGTCCCAGAAAAAACAGAAGGTAATGAACAAGGTGAAGTGGTTGAAGGAACAACAGAAGTGACATACGTCTACAAAGAAGTGAAAGGTGATGTCATCGTACATTACATCGACACAGAAGGTAACGTTATCGCAGATGATGCTGTTGATACACCAGAAACATCAACAGGCACAGCTTACGACACTTCAGATGATCATAAACCACAAACAATTACTAAAGATGGTGTGACATATGAATTAGTACCAGTACTTACTAAAGGTAATGAACAAGGTAAAGTGGTTGAGGGTACAACAGAAGTCACATATGTGTACAAGAAAGTTGAAGCGCCTTCTACACCAGAAGATCCAGGTATGCCACCAGAAGAAACACCAAACAAATACATTCCATATATTCCAGAAGATCCAGAAAATCCGAAGTATGATGAAAATGTACCACCGGTAGATCCAAATACAGGAGAACCACTTGAGCCAATCGATTACGATGATACACCTGAGGACCCAAGTGATAATCCACCATTACCAGATATCGACGGTCATATTCCAGTAGATCCAGAGGATCCAACAACACCATTGAAACCGAAAGATCCGAATGATCCAACAAAAGGATATGAACCACCGAAACCGGTAGATCCAAAAGAAGATACACCAGTACCATATGTCCCAGCAGGTATGGTAACAGTTCATTATGTGGATAAAGACGGTAATGTGATCAAGGATCCAACAGTAGATACACCGAAATCACCAGTAGGAACTGAGTACAATACAAATGAAAACGGAGAAGAAATTCCGAAAGAAATTACTAAAAACGGTAAAGTGTATGAGTACGTAAAAGTTAAAGATGGTGACAAAGAAACAGGTAAAGTAGTGAAAGGTAACACAGATGTTACTTATATCTACAAGTTGAAAAAACAACCAGAAGATCCAGGCATGCCACCAGAGGAAACACCAAACAAATACATTCCATATATTCCGGAAGATCCAGAAAATCCGAAGTATGATGAAAATGTACCACCGGTAGATCCAAATACAGGAGAACAACTTGAGCCAATCGATTACGATGATATACCTGAGGACCCAAGTGATAATCCACCATTACCAGATATCGACGGTCATATTCCAGTAGATCCAGAGGATCCAACGAAACCATTGAAACCGAAAGATCCGAACGATCCAACAAAAGGATATGAACCACCGAAACCGGTAGATCCGAAAGAAGATACACCAGTACCATATGTACCAGCAGGTATGGTAACAGTTCACTATGTGGATGAAGACGGTAATGTGATTAAAGATCCAACAGTAGATACACCGAAATCACCAGTAGGAACTGAGTACAATACAAATGAAAACGGAGAAGAAATTCCGAAAGAAATTACTAAAGACGGTAAAGTGTATGAGTACGTAAAAGTTAAAGATGGTGACAAAGAAACAGGTAAAGTAGTGAAAGGTAACACAGATGTTACTTATATCTACAAGTTGAAAAAACAACCAGAAGATCCAGGCATGCCACCAGAGGAAACACCAAACAAATACATTCCATATATTCCGGAAGATCCAGAAAATCCGAAGTATGATGAAAATGTACCACCGGTAGATCCAAATACAGGAGAACCACTTGAGCCAATCGATTACGATGATACACCTGAGGACCCAAGTGATAATCCACCATTACCAGATATCGATGGTCATATTCCAGTAGATCCAGAGGATCCAACGAAGCCATTGAAACCGAAAGATCCGAACGATCCAACAAAAGGATATGAACCACCGAAACCGGTAGATCCGAAAGAAGATACACCAGTACCATATGTACCAGCAGGTATGGTAACAGTTCACTATGTGGATGAAGACGGTAATGTGATTAAAGATCCAACAGTAGATACACCGAAATCACCAGTAGGAACTGAGTACAATACAAATGAAAACGGAGAAGAAATTCCGAAAGAAATTACTAAAGACGGTAAAGTGTATGAGTACGTAAAAGTTAAAGATGGTGACAAAGAAACAGGTAAAGTAGTGAAAGGTAACACAGATGTTACTTATATCTACAAGTTGAAAAAACAACCAGAAGATCCAGGCATGCCACCAGAGGAAACACCAAACAAATACATTCCATATATTCCGGAAGATCCAGAAAATCCGAAGTATGATGAAAATGTACCACCGGTAGATCCAAATACAGGAGAACCACTTGAGCCAATCGATTACGATGATACACCTGAGGACCCAAGTGATAATCCACCGTTACCAGATATCGACGGTCATATTCCAGTAGATCCAGAGGATCCAACGAAACCATTGAAACCGAAAGATCCGAACGATCCAACAAAAGAATATGAACCACCGAAACCGGTAGATCCGAAAGAAGATACACCAGTACCATATGTACCAGCAGGTATGGTAACAGTTCACTATGTGGATGAAGACGGTAATGTGATCAAGGATCCAACAGTGGATACACCAAAATCACCAGTAGGAACTGAGTACAATACAAATGAAAACGGAGAAGAAATTCCGAAAGAAATTACTAAAGACGGTAAAGTAGTGAAAGGTAACACAGATGTTACTTATATCTACAAATTGAAAAAACAACCAGAAAATCCAGGCATGCCACCAGAGGAAACACCAAACAAATACATTCCATATATTCCGGAAGATCCAGAAAATCCGAAATATGATGAAAATGTACCACCGGTAGATCCAAATACAGGTGAGCCAATTGATCCAGTTGATTATGATGATACACCGGAAGATCCAAGTGATAATCCACCATTACCAGATATCGAAGGTCATATTCCAGTAGATCCAGAGGATCCAACGACACCATTGAAGCCGAAAGATCCAAATGATCCAACAAAAGGCTATGAACCACCAAAACCAGTAGATCCGAAGAAAGACACACCAGTCCCATACGTACCAGCAGGCATGGTAACTGTTCACTATGTGGATGAAGACGGTAATGTGATTAAAGATCCAACAGTAGATACACCAAAATCACCAGTCGGAACTGAGTACAATACAAATGAAAACGGAGAAGAAATTCCGAAAGAAATCATTGGTAAAGACGGTAAAATCTATGTACTTGTAAAAGTTAAAGACGGTGACAAAGAAACAGGTAAAGTAGTGAAAGGTAACACAGACGTTACTTATATCTACAAATTGAAAGAACAACCAGGTCAACCAGGTGTGCCAGGAACACCAGGAACACCAGAAGATCCAAGTACACCACCAGTAGATCCGAAAGATGAAGATCCAAATACACCACCAATGGATCCGAAAGATGAAGATCCAAATGTACCACCGATGGATCCGAAAGATGAAGATCCAAATGTACCACCGATGGATCCGAAAGATGAAGATCCAAATGTACCACCGATGGATCCGAAAGATAAAGATCCAAATGTACCACCAATGGATCCGAAAGATGAAGATTCAAATACACCACCAATGGATCCAGGTATGCCAAGTCAACCATCACTAGATCAATCGAATAACATGGAAAAACCATCAAAAGGTTTGACTGATAAAGATGGTAAAGACATGAAACCATCTGATAAGATGACAGAAAAAGAATTGCCTGAAACAGGTAATACGAATAATCCATTCGTAACAACATTCGGATTCTTAACATTATTAGCTGGTATGAAGTTAACAAAACGTAACCGTCGCGAAGAAGACTAATACGAACGCGTTAACTTAACTCAAACGGTAATCTCTCTTAATTGAGGGGTTACCGTTTTTTACTTTTTTAATGTTTATGTATGAGATACTGCTGATAAAATTTGCGTGTTATAAACAAGATAAGAAAGTAAATAGAAGAGAGAGATAATAAACTTGTGTTTTGAAAATCCGATTATCAGTAATAAGGCGAGCTTTGGACATAATCGGGAGTGCTATAGAAAATGTTGAACCGTTTCGTTCTAGTGATCCTATAAGGACGATGAGAAATGTGATAAGTCAAAAAGCGTAAATATATCGATCATCTACTACTCACAATTCGACAAAATCGAAAAGTGATGTTAAGCATTGCTCTGATTATACTCAATTCCTTAACATTCCTTTCACAATCTCTTTTCACTTGAGTGTTCATAAATAGATAAAAGATGACATATTATATGGAAGAAACTAGAACATTAATAGTGACATCATTGAATTTCCTATAGTTAAAATAATATGTTGAATCGTATATAATATTTTTATAAACGTGCATGTGAAATGGAGGTGACGACGATGGAAAAAAGGATCGTACATATAGATATGGATTATTTCTATGCACAAGTGGAAGTGAGAGATAATCCTAAACTTAAAGGAAAGCCTGTCATTGTTGGGGGGCGGGCGAGTGGACGTGGTGTTGTGGCAACAGCGTCATATGAAGCGAGAGCAATGGGCGTACATTCGGCCATGCCAATGGCTCGTGCACACCAGCTGTGTCCAGATGGCTATTATATAACGCCAAGATTTGAGGTTTATCGAGCAGTTTCTCAACAGATTATGGAGATTTTCCATCGTTATACGTCATTAGTTGAACCATTATCACTCGATGAGGCGTATTTGGATATTACAGCCAGTGTGAATGCTGAACGTTCAGCCTCTCAAATTGCACAAATGATTCGACGTGATATATGGCAAGAAACGGGATTAACTTCAAGTGCGGGTGTGTCATATAATAAATTTTTGGCGAAGTTAGCGAGTGGGATGAACAAACCTAATGGCATTACAGTGATTACTTACCACAATGTGCATGATATCTTGATGAAACTGGATATTGGAGATTTTCCAGGTGTTGGGAAAGTATCTAAGGAAAAAATGCATGAATATGGTATTTACACAGGAGAAGATCTTTATCAAAAAAGTGAACGTGATCTTATTTACTTATTCGGAAAAAGAGGGAAATACTTATACGATAGAGTAAGAGGAAAAGATGAACGAGAGGTAAAAAGTGAACGCCAACGAAAAAGTGTCGGAGCAGAAAGAACATTTTCAGTTGATACGAATCAAGATGAAGAGATTTTGCGTAAAATTGAAATGTTGTGTGAAAAGATTGAAACGCGTTTAGAAAAACTGCAAAAAGCAGGGTATACAGTGACTGTAAAAATAAAAACCAATACTTTTGAAACGCATACGAAACAACAAAGCTTAAAAACGCCCGTTCAACAAGCACGAGATATTTATCAAATTGCGTATGATCTCTATTATCATGTAAAAGATCCAGATGTTCCTATTCGCCTTATAGGTGTCACGGTAGGTACTTTACAAGATGCTGCTTTCCGAAATATGACTATTTATGATTTTTTATAGGGCATCTTTATCGCGTAGTTTTTTACCATAAACGTTCAATACTGTTTGTAAGTCTGGATAGTGTTTGAGTAAGCGATACGTAATCATGGCACAAGCTTTGGCATCATTTAATGCATCGTGATGGCCACGGAAGTCCAAACCATAGAAGTCCATCATATGTTTTAAGCCATAACGATGTGAAGACACTGTGCGGCGTGCGAGTTGGCATGAGCAGAAATAGGTAAGGTCTGGCGTATCAAAATGAGCAGCCTTTAAGCTCGCATGTAAAACAGACATATCGAACGCTGCATTATGTGCAACAACTGGTAAATCGGTAATAAAATCCAACATATAAGGAAGTACCTCATTAAAAGCAGGTGCATGAAGCACATCGCTTTGCTGAATACCGTGAACTTGGATATTACGCTCAGAGAAGAAGTCATTTGGATTCACCAATGTATGAAAAGATTCGGTTAATTGATGGTTTACAATTTTAACCATTCCAACTGAACAAATACTCGTTCTTTTATAATTTGCTGTTTCAAAATCTAATGCGATAAAGCTATTTTGTGACATATGATCAACTCCGTGAAAGTGAAAATATATATAAGTAATTCTGCTATATGTATCAAAGTTTTAAAAAAGGGGAATCCTTTGAGGCCTAATATAAGATCTAATGAGAAAACATTAGCTGAATAGCATTGTAAAGACAATTACTACCCAGCTAAAGGTTCAAGTATACTAAGCTTCTTCGTTAAATGTGCGCGCTGCAAGTTCTTTTTCATATAAATATAATGTGTTTGAATCATCGCCGATACGTTTTAAGTAATCGATATGTGTTTCAAACATAGATTCTTCTTCAACTTGTTCATCTAAGAACCAATTTAAAAATGAGATCGTTGCATAATCTTTTTTATCGTTGGCAATTTCTGATAAGTTGTAGAATCTTTTTGTGACTTCTTGTTCTTGCTTTAAGCCATCTTCAAATGTTTGTAAAATAGAATCGAAATCTACTTTTGGTGCTTCTAAAGCTTTGAATTCAGCTTTTTCACCACGATCATTGATGTAGTCGTAAATCTTTTGTCCGTGGAAACGTTCTTCTTTTGCTTGTTCAATATAGAAGTTTGCAAAGCCATCATAAGAATTGTAGTCACAGTATGCGGCCATTGCCATATATGCATGTGCTGCGAAAAATTCATGGTTCATTTGGTCATTTAATGCATCGAGTAATTTTTTATCTAACATGTCATACCTCCTCATTATTCTTATATTTAGTTTACACAACCCTAACATGCGATTGCAATGAATATGTGGAAGGTGAGTTTTAATTTTCTAAATGAATGGCACATGGTATAATACAATAGGAAAAATGGAGGAGAAATCGAATGAGACAATGGACAGCGATTACTTTGGCGAAACTTGCAAGAAGAGCAAGTCGTGCCGTTGGTAAAAAAGGAACAGATTTACCTGGACAAGTTGCGAGAAGATTAGATTCAAATATTCTAAGAAACTTAGCAGCTAAAGTAGATGAAGTCGTATTTGTCAGTGGTACAAATGGGAAAACGACGACTTCTAACTTAATTGGCCATACACTAAAACAAAATGGTATCCCAATTATTCATAATAATGAAGGGGCGAATATGGCGGCAGGGATTACTTCTGCATTTATCGTACAATCAACCCCTAATACCAAAATAGCAGTGATAGAAATTGATGAAGGTTCGATACCACGTGTGTTAAAAGAGATGACACCAACTAAAATGGTCTTTACTAACTTCTTCAGAGATCAAATGGACCGTTTTGGTGAAATAGATATTATGGTCAACAATATTTTATCAGCAATTAGTGGTAAGGGCATTCAACTTATCTTAAATACAGATGATCCATTTGTTAGTCGCTTGAAAATCGCAAGTGATAACGTGACATATTATGGAATGGACACAGGCGCACATGAGTTTGAGCAATCAACTATGAATGAAAGTCGCTACTGCCCAAATTGTGGTGAACTACTTGAATATAGTCATATTCACTATAATCAATTGGGACATTATAGTTGTCAATGTGGATTTAAACGTCATGAACCAGATTATGAGGTATCATCTTTTGATGTAACGCCATTTTTAAATATGACTGTTAATGATGCCACATTTAATATGAAGATTGCTGGTGACTTCAATGCATACAATGCACTTGCAGCTTATGCGGTATTGAGAGAGTTAGGGCTTGATAATGCCGCAGTTCAAAAAGGTTTTGAAACATATACATCCGATAATGGACGTATGCAGTATTTCGAAAAAAATAAGAAAAAAGCATTAATCAACTTAGCTAAAAACCCAGCCGGTATGAATGCCTCAATGGCTATGGGAGATCAGTTAGAAGAAAGCAAAGTTTATTTATTTAGTTTAAATGACTTTCCTGCCGATGGTTGTGATACATCATGGATTTATGATGCAGATTTTGAAAAGTTACAACATCAAGAGATTGAAGCCATTGTTGTAACGGGAAATCGTGCAGAAGAATTACAATTGAGATTAAAACTTGCAGAAATCAATGTCCCAGTCATTGTTGAAAGAGATATTTATAAAGCAACAGCACTTACAATGGACTATCCAAGCATGACCGTTGCAATACCGAACTATACATCGCTAGCACCTATGTTGGATCAGTTAGAACGTTCTTTCAAGGAGGGACATGGACATGCATGAGTTAACAGTATTTCACTTTATGCCTGATAAATTGAACCTTTACAGTGATATCGGTAATATCATGGCATTAAAATATCGTGCCAAACAACGTAACATTCAAATCAATGTTGTCGATATCAATGAAACAGACGGCATCGACTTAAATGAAGCGGATATCTTCTTCATTGGTGGTGGTAGCGATCGTGAACAAGCAATTGCCACGAAGGAATTGACGAAGATTAAGTCAGAGTTAAAAGCAGCCATTGATGCAGGATTGCCTGGACTTGTTGTATGTGGTGGTTATCAATTTTTAGGTGAGAAATATATTACCGCAGATGGTAAAGAATTAGAAGGTCTGCATATTCTAGACTTTTATACAGAAGCCCAAACGGATCGACTCACGGGTGATATCGTCATTGAAAGTGAGCAATTCGGTACCATTGTTGGTTTTGAAAATCATGGCGGACGTACGTATCATTCATATCCAACACTAGGTCATGTCACATATGGTTACGGTAATAATGATAAAGATAAACAAGAGGGCATTCATTATAAAAACTTACTTGGAACATATTTACATGGTCCTGTATTGCCGAAAAATCATGAAATGACAGATTACCTCTTACGTGCTGCTGCAGAACGTAAAGGGATTCCTTTTGAACCAGAACATATTGATAACGTGGCAGAAGAACAAGCGAAACAAGTATTAGTAGATAGAGCGAATAAAGATAAAAAATAATATAAAGCAGCCCATATCCCTTTGTCGGGGATATGGGCTGTATTCGTAATTAATATCCTTAATTCCCAATCACTTCACGCGATAACGCAATAATAAAATGCGATAGATTAACAAGATTTCATAAATCGTATGACTTTTAATTTGGTTAATATCAAATTCATTTAAGCCTTTTACTGAGTTTTTCAAGGTTGAAGCAGATTTACGTTTGGGTTTAAATGTACCGCATTGGCTGATCTGATCAATACTCTGTGAAATATTAATAACAGCTTCCTTTTCTTCATCTGTAAATACCATCATGGCATCTTGGGGTAGATAGATGATATTTGATAGGTGTGTAAGGAGGAGGCGGTTTTCATGTGCACGATTGGTTAATTTACGAAGTCGCATCCAATCGTCGGAACGGTTTTTTGATTTATGATATTTTAATTCATCTCTTTGATAACCAAGTAATTCTTCAATACGTGTGTTGTTTGCGTGTAGTTTATCAACGAGTTTGTCACTTTTTGATGATTGGAAATGGCCGATTAATAATTCTTTCATACGCTCATCGAATAAGTAATAAATTTGTCGTTCTGAGGAAGTGATCAGTTCTTCAATTTGTTCGTAATATTTCGGTGGCAAGACCATAAAGTTTACGAGACCAGCTGTGACCAATCCGATAATGGCTGTTAACAGTCTTGAGAAAAAGTTGAACATATAATCATCGTGAATATCTGGGATCATTGCTAATGCAGTAAGTGTTGCAACAAGGATACCTGGGTGCAAGTTAAAACGAATACATAATACAATCGTTAATGTAGCTGTGAGACCATAAGCAAATGCGGATTCGTCGCCAAAAAAGTAAGTGGAAACAACGGCGATAAACGCGCCCATCACAGTGGCAGGTAATCGTTTATATCCTTTGTGAATGGATGCTTTGACAGTAGGTTCAATCGTGACAACTGCAGATAAAATTGCAAAGATAGGATTTAAGTTAAGTGATAGACAGAATAAAGCTGTTAAAAAAGTAGCCAATCCTGTTTTAATCGTACGGGCACCAATGACTTTTTTATACCATTTTAATTTCATGCGCATAACTCCTGATTTGTACTTACTTCTAGTATATCAAAAAAATTTTGTTATAATAAGTACGGTATAGAAAATAGAAAGGAAAGGGATAACGATGATAGTTAAAACGGATGAAGAACGTCAAGCATTGCTAGAAATAGGGGCAATCTGTGCGAAAGTTAGAGATACAATGCGCGAGGCAACAAAACCTGGTGTGACAACGAAAGAATTGGATCAAATCGCTAAAGAAATGTTCGAAGCAGAAGGCGCATTATCAGCACCGATTCATGATGAAAACTTCCCTGGTCAAACATGTATTAGTGTGAATGAGGAAGTGGCACATGGCATTCCAAGCAAACGTGTGATTCGTGAAGGAGATCTTGTAAATATTGACGTGTCAGCACTTAAAAATGGCTACTATGCAGATACTGGTATTTCATTTGTCGTTGGAGAAGCGGATGACCCAGTTAAACAACAAGTTTGTGATGTTGCTGAAGAGGCATTTGATGCGGCAATGACAAAAATCAAAGTGGGCAGTAAGTTAAGCCAAATCGGTAAAGCAGTGCATGCCACAGCACGTAAAAATGGCTTGAAAGTGATTAAAAACTTAACAGGTCATGGTGTGGGACAATCGTTACATGAAGCGCCTGCACATATTATGAACTATTTTGATCCAAATGATAAAACATTATTAAAAGAAGGTATGGTTTTAGCAGTTGAGCCGTTCATTTCTTCAAATGCGACTTTTGTAACTGAAGGTAAAAATGAATGGGCGTTTGAAACGTCTGATAAAAGTTATGTCGCACAAATTGAACATACTGTCATTGTGACAAAAGAAGGTCCTATCTTAACGACAAAGTTAGATGAATCAAACTAAGCTTCGGACTTTAGTCTTAAATTAAAATGGTTCCGTAGCCTATTACTTAGGTTGCGGAACTTTTTTATAATGGTATTAACAGATGAGGTGATACCGTTATGTTACAAATGATAAAAACATACATTGAACAATTCTTGAAAAAATGTTATCAACAAGGCATATATCAATACATGATGTCATTAGATCTTAAGTTACAGAACATCGAGGATACGATGCATTATATTCAACATAAAAAGGCGCAAGTACAATGTATGATTGATAAACGTATGTTAGAGTTAGAGAGTCAATATATTAATTTGGCAGATACACATCAATTTGATCATGTGGCGAATATTTATGATGAAACGTTAGAATTATTAAAAGAAGAATTGAATACAATAGAAAGTGAGTATGCACAACTCGAGAGTTACTATTCACAACTTGATGCAGATAAGGCATATACAAAGTTCGAATGTCGCTTGTTACGAACATTAGTGAATGCATACTAGAAAGGTGGAAATATGACTCAAAAATATATTTCGACTGAATTACTCATCCTTTTTACTGCATTGATGATTATCGCCAACTTTTATTATATCTTTTTTGAAAAGATTGGCTTTTTATTTGTGATTTTATTAGGTGGTATATTGATGTATGTCGGTTATATATATTTTCATAAAGTACGAGGACTCTTATGTTTTTGGATTGGTGCATTGATGATTGCATTTACACTGTTGTCCAATAAATATACACTCGTGATTTTATTTATATTTATGGTAATTGTCGCTTTCCGTTATATTAAATATAAGCGCCATCCATTATCTGTGATTGCGACAGATGATGATACGGTGACACACCCATCATTTTTAAAACAAAAGTGGTTTGGAGAGCAGAAAACACCAGTATATGTCTATAAATGGGAAGATTTGCAAATTCAACACGGTATTGGTGATGTACATATCGATATGGTAAAGGCTGCTAACTTGAAAGTACAAAATACGATTGTACTCCGACATTTAATTGGGAAGATACAAGTGATTGTGCCACTCAATTACCATGTGAATTTAAATGTTTCAGCATTTTATGGCACAGCTGTGATGGGGCAACAACGACAAAAAATTGAAAATTCCAATCTGACGCTGCATACAGATCAGAAACAAGATAGTTATACGGTCAATATTTATGCGTCGACGTTGATAGGTGACATAGAGGTGATTTTCCGATGAATCATTATATCCGGACGATTGGCTCTATGTTGATATTGGTTTATGCGATGTTTACCGTTTTTTTCTTTATCGATAAAGTGTTTGTGAATATTATATTTTTTCAAGGTATGTTATATAAACAAATATTTGGGATTCCAGTATTTTTATTTCTCAACCTTGTTGTCGTGTTTTTCTGTATTCTTGTGGGTAGTGTGATTGCTTATAAGATTAATCAGCAGTATGACTGGTTACAAGAACAAGTGGAACGTGCGATGCAAGGTGAAACAGTCGGTATCAATGATCATCAAATAGAATTGTATAATGAAACCATTTCACTCTATCAAAAGTTAGTACCATTGAATCAAGAATTGCATAAGTTGCGTATTAAGACGCAGAACTTAACCAATGAACAGTATAATATGAATGATTTAAAGGTAAAAAAGATTATTGAAGATGAACGACAACGCTTGGCACGAGAGTTGCATGACAGTGTATCACAACAGCTCTTTGCGGCGAGTTTGATGTTGTCGGCAATTAAAGAGACGCAACTTGAGCCACCGTTAGATCAACAGATTCCAACGCTAGAAAAGATGATACAAGAGTCACAATTAGAGATGCGTGCGTTGCTATTGCATCTGCGTCCAATTGGCTTAAAAGATAAGACACTCGGTGAAGGAATTAAGTCGTTAGTGACAGATTTACAACGAAAAGTGCCGATGAAGGTAATTTATGAAATTGATACGTTCGAAGTACCAAAAGGCATTGAAGATCACCTGTTTCGTATTACACAGGAAGCCATTTCTAATACGTTGAGACATGCGAATGGGACACAAGTGAGTGTGGAGTTATTAAATCGAGACGGGCATCTATTATTGCGCATACAAGATGATGGAATTGGATTTAATCCAGATGAAAAAATGGAACAAAGTTATGGTTTAAAAAATATGAGAGAGCGTGCAACAGAGATTGGCGCGACATTTCATATTGTATCGTTACCGAATGCAGGAACACGTATTGAAGTAAAAGCACCATTAGATAAGGAGGGGCAATATGACGATTAAAGTTTTGTTTGTAGATGATCATGAAATGGTTCGTATTGGTATTTCTAGTTATTTATCGACTCAGCCAGACATTGAAGTGGTCGGTGAGGGCGGTTCAGGTAGAGAAGCCATTGAAAAAGCACATGAATTAAAGCCTGATGTTATCTTGATGGACCTTGTGATGACAGATATGGATGGTGTGAAAGCGACAGCACAAATAAAAAAAGACCTACCAGCAATTAAAGTCGTAATGTTAACGAGCTACATAGAGGATAAAGAAGTCTATCGTGCCTTAGATGCGGGTGTGGATAGTTATATTCTTAAAACGACAAGTGCGAGTGATATTGCGTCTGCGATACGTAAGACAAGCCAAGGAGAGTCAGTATTTGAAGCGGAAGTCTTGGTTAAAATGCGTAACCGTATGAAGCAGCGTGCAGAATTATATGAGATGTTAACAGAAAGAGAGATGGAGATTCTTTTACTGATTGCAAAAGGATACTCCAATCAAGAAATTGCGAGTGCCTCACATATTACGATTAAAACCGTTAAAACTCATGTGAGTAATATTTTAAGTAAGTTGGAAGTACAAGACCGTACACAAGCGGTCATTTATGCTTTCCAACATGGTTTGATTGAATAAAAAAGCGAATGGTGCTGAGACATATTGCTCAGTTCCATTCGCTTTTATCGTTATGACTGTTGTGATAATCGCTCATAGCCATCATGAATGAGTTCCAACTCTCCAGTATGTGGTTCAATAACAAGTCCGTGTACGGGTACTTTGTTATCAAATAGTGGATGGTTATAAACCATTTGAATGCTATGACGGACACTATCATAAACATCATCAAATCCTTTTAAGAAATCAGTGACCTCAATGCCTGAGTATTGTAGCCATTCAAAGACTTCTTTCTTAATACCTCGCTCTTGCATTGTGGTCATCACTTCATCTACATTCAGACTCCCCATCCCACAATCTTTATGTCCCATAATAATAATTTCTTCTGCACCTAAAGCATAGATACCAACAAGGATGCTTCTCATCGTTGAACCATAGGGATGTGTAATCGTTGCGCCTGCATTTTTGACAACTTTCAAATCCCCATTGTTAAAACCGAGTGCTTTTGTTGATAAATCTTGTAAGCGTGTATCCATACATGTAACTAATACTGCTTTTTTGGCAGGTACCTTTGTTGCTGTGTATGCTTCATATTCTTTATTGGCAACAAAAGTTTGATTGTAGGTTAAAATATCTGCTAGTAATGTCATGGTGATTTCCTCCTAAGACAGGTATGTTGCTCTGATAGAAGGTGAGGTTGGAACAATGAGTTTGGGACACCGTTTAAACAGGTTGTGAGAGAAGCGGTTAGAAATTAGAGCAGAATTCGAGCGATGAGTAAAATCGCTTTTTGATTTTATCGAATCGTGAAATTCTGTCGAAAATTCTGCTTCTCGAACACTGACAATCGGTTTCCCAGAGCACAAATTTATTATGTCTCAACCTCAATTCTGTATTCAAGTAACATACACTTAATGATATGGGCTAATTAAGCATTATATGCATTAATCTTTTGTTGTTTTGATATGACGTGAATAGCCGTCATTATCACGTTCAACTTTTTCAGGTGCTGTATAATCAGTTGATGCTACTTCAGATTCGTGTTGTACGTTCTGTGATGATTTTGAAGATGCATCAGCGACTGCTTGACCTGTATTTGATGATTTTGATTGCGCATCATAATTATTGTATGACTCTGCAAGTTCTTGTTCATGTTCTGCTTCCAACTCATCGTAAGTTTGTTCTTCAGGTGTTTTACCTTTTACGACTTTGCGTTGGTAAATAATGGCATTAATCTCTGCACCAATGATTAAAATAAAACCAGTGATGTAAAGCCATAACATTAATACGATGACACCCCCGATACTACCGTATGTTTTAGAGTAGTTACCGAAGTTAGAAACATAATATCCGAATGCGAGTGTCCCTAAGATCCACACAACTGTTGAGAATAGGGCACCAGGCAATACAGATTTCAACTTGATTTTAACATTAGGTGCTGCAGTATATAACACAGTAAATGTGACAAAAATCGCAATAACAGGTAATGCGGTACGTATGATACTAAAAATCCAGCGTACTTGTTCATCGAGACCAAGTGGACCGAACAACAAGTTACCGATTTGTTCACCGAATGTAAAGAGTACCATTGTGAGTGGTAATGTCACACCAAGGATCAGTGTGAATGCTACAGCTAATGCTTTTGAAACGATAAAGTTACGACTATCTTCAACATCGTAAGCGACATTGAACGAGTTCATTAATGCTGTCATACCGTTTGAAGCTGTCCATAGTGCTAAAATCAAACCGATTGATAAAATACTACCGCTGGCATTTCCCATAATGTCATCAATGATAGATGTCACAATTGAAGCGGCATCAGCGGGTGCATTTTCAGAAATTTGATTCACAATTGTTTTACGGTCAATATTGAACAGTGGTACAAGTGATAGGATAAAGATCAACATTGGGAATAGTGACAGCATGAAATAATATGCAAGCTGTGCAGCTAATCCAGATGCATCATCCTTACTAATACGATAAATCAAATATTTAATAAAACTTGGTCTATCTTGATATTTGACTGGTTTGTTAATTCTTGAAACGAAAAATGTTTCATTATCTTTTGGGGCTTCTTTAGATTGGAAAGGTTGAGGCTTTACAAAGTGGCGATCTGATTCGATCTCACCTGTTGCATCTCCTTTACGATCAGGGTTGTTACCCGTTTCATCATCTTTATGATGGTCTAGTTTATCTTTAATCTTGTCCACAATGCCTTCAGATGATTCTTGTTTTTCTGACATGCTTTAACTCCTTTTTGATAGATAATGATGTTGCTGATGTGAATATGACACGAAAGATGACATGGTATAGACATATCAAAAGAGTGAGATAGCGGACTGGCAGTGAAAAATGTATCATATATATGTTTCTGCCAAAATGCCAACATCTCACTCTTAATCAATCTATCCTATCTATCTAAGATTACTTATGGCCGATTTGTTTGTTGTTTTTACGTGCCACTAATGTATCTTTTGCATCGATTAATGAACGTTCTAATTCTGGATTATTACGACGAATTTCTTCAAGTGTATCTTTCCAGTACATCACTTCATCAACAATTGAAGACACTTTTGATGGTTGACTTGAACGTTGACCATTTTTTACATTTTGAAATGATGTTTTTACAGAATGACGTGTGTTTTTATCGATTAAAGCAATAGCGCCTCCAAGTGTTGCGCCGATAAGAATACCTGGTACAAATTTGTTTTTCATTATGATTGGCTCCCTTCATTATTTACAATATAATCAATCAATTGATCACATGATGATTGTATCATGTCATACACACCCTCAAAGTTACCTGTATAGTAGGGATCAGGTACATCTGTATCTGATAAAGCACTAAATTCCAATAACTTGAATAGTTTTCCAGAAAGATGAGGGTTGATACGCTTTATATTATCCACATTGCTTTGATCCATTGCAATGATATAGTCAAAATCATCTTGCGCTGTGAATAATTCACTTATCATCCCATCAAAAGGAATACCATGCGTGTTAAGAATTTTTTGTGTTCCTTGATGAGGGGGTTGACCTAAATTCCAATCACCAGTACCTCTTGAAGTGACTTGGATTCCTGTAATATTGCGGTCTTTTAGGCGTTGACGCATAATCGCCTCTGCCATTGGAGAACGACAAATATTACCAAGACAAACAAATGCAACTGTTGTCATATGTTAAATCCTCCATATCATCGTTTATATGCCCATTTTATCGTGTTTCAAAACAATTCTAAAGAGATAATAGTAAAAATCTTTCAAAATATAACATGATAGTGAAGTGTAGATAGGCGTATCATGATTTCAAATAGTCAGGGGTTTTCATAGTATGAGTGCCATATCACATATAGAATAAGAGATTTCTATATAAATTATGTTAAAATATTGGAATGAAGGGGTGATAGAGATGGAAAAAGATATCGCAACGATGATTTTAGCGATTCGTGATCGTTTAAATTTAGTAAACCCAGGGCTGATTGACCCAGATTATTATTCAGATACGCATCATGAAGAAATAGAAGATATTTATACGTATGTTATGTCAAAAGACACATTCACGCCACAAGAAATGACAGGTATTACTGAGGCGTTAGGTGAACTACGACAATCATAAGAGGAGGTCATCATATGTCAAGAGAAGAAAAATTACAACAATATGCGCAGTTATTAGTACGTGTTGGAATGAATGTTCAACCAGGACAACCTGTATATATTCGTTCATCAGTGGATGCAGTTGATTTTACAAGACGCATTGTTAAAGAAGCATACGAAGCGGGTGCCTCTGATGTGCGTGTGAAATATAGAGATCCAACATTAAAACGTTATGCATATCTATATGAACCACTTGAATTCTTTGAACAGGAAGTCAAAGATTACGATGTGAATGAACGTATGGACTATGCGAACCGTGGGGCAAGTAATCTTTCATTATTATCAGAAGATCCAGATTTACTGAATGGTATCGACTCAGATAAATTAAAAGCAACACAATTACGCTATGGGCAAGCATTCAAGCCGTATATGATTCAGTCACAAAAAAATGCGTTTCCATGGCTTGTGGCAGCTTATCCATCTGTGGATTGGGCTAAAAGAGTCTACCCAGAGTTAGATGATCAAGCTGCATTCGATACATTTTTAGATGATATTCTTGCTATTGTACGTGTGGACGGTAATGATCCAGTTGAAAATTGGCGTGTACATACAGAGCAATTGAAAGAAAGAGCTGCATGGTTAAATGACAAAGCATACCAAGCGTTGCATTTTGTATCAAAAGGGACAGACCTACGTATTGGTTTACCAGACAATCATATTTGGGAAGAGCCAACTAGCTATACACCAGACGGTCAAGCCTTTGTTGCCAATATACCAACTGAAGAGGTATTTACAGCACCACATCGTGAGCGTGTGGATGGCTATGTATCAAATACGTTGCCATTAAGCTATAATGGTACGATTATTGATGGATTTAAGTTAACATTTGAACAAGGTCATGTCGTTGACTTTGAAGCGGAGAAAGGTGAAGAAGTATTACGTTCTTTATTAGAAACAGACGAGGGTGCACGTCGACTTGGTGAAGTCGCACTTGTACCAGATGATTCACCGATTTCAAATCGTAATACCATCTTCTATAATACGTTATTTGACGAAAATGCATCTTGCCATATCGCCCTTGGTTCAGCTTATGCTTTTAACCTTAAAGGCGGTACAGAGATGGATGACGAAACACTCGAAAAACATGGTCTTAATGACTCATTAACACATGTCGACTTTATGATTGGCAGTGCTGACTTAAATATTTATGGTGTGAGCGCAGATGGCCAGGAAGAACCTGTATTTGAAAATGGCAACTGGGTTACTTTAAATTAATTGAGGTGCAAAGATGACAGTAAATAAAAAATCGATGAGAGAATCAAAAACGTATAAATCACGTCAAGTTTTCCCTCAAGATACCAATCACTTGGGTACGCTATTTGGTGGCACGCTCATGGCAAATATTGATGAAATTGCAGCAATTTGTGCAATGAAACATGCGAATAATACAGTCGTAACGGCATCAACAGACTCAGTCGACTTTTTACTGCCGATTAAAAATGGCGATATTGTCACGTACATTGCAATGGTGACTTATTCTGGTAAGTCTTCAATGGAAGTATGTGTTCAAATTATGATTGATGACATTTATAAAGGAAAGCATCAGCTAGCAGCTTTGAGCTTTTTAACTTTTGTCGCATTGGATGAATCGGGGAAACCGACACCCGTTGCTGAAGTCTATCCTGAAACAGACATCGAGCGCTGGTTCCATGAAACAGGGGAAGCGCGTGTGAAACGTCGCAAGGAACGTCGTGAAGAAAGTAAAAAGACAATTCAATTTTTATCAGATATTAATCAAAATCAGTAATATCATACAAAAAGGGCACGAACTTAGTTCAACTAAATTCGTGCCTTTACTTTATCTATTTTGGAGATGCATTTGTTTTTCTAAAGCTTTGAAGTCTTCTTGAGGATAATACATATTTTTTACTAATACGTTTGGTCCTAGACAACGGACGTGTGGACAATGGCAGTTAAGACTTTTTGATAATGGGGATGAGAGCCATTTATCAAATACGGATGTGAGTGTATCAGTCTGGATATTCGCTAATGTACCTGTTTCGTCACCAAAGTCTGTGACGATTACATTGCCTGTGAATACGTTGACATTTAATCGACTACGCCCATCTGGGTCATTACGCATTGTAACATTCGGTGCCAGTTGAAGTCTTTGACGTAGTAACGCATCCTTCTCATCATCTAGGCATGGGAAGATCGGCAGTGTACCAAAAAGCATCCATACATTAGGGTCGCGAATATCAAGTAGATGATGAATCGCTTCTTTCATTTCTCCGAGTGATAGGACTTCTAGTTGGCTAGCAAAATCAGCTGGATACATTGGATGGATTTCATGACGTTGACATTTCATAACGTCCACAACTTCTCTATGAATTTTCTCTAGATAAGGTGCTGTTTGCTTATTTAACATGGTTTCTGCTGAGATAAACATACCTTGTTCGCTCAATGCTTGTGCGTTGCTTAACATTTGATCAAACAAACGTTTACGCGCTTCTAACGGTGGCTTTTTCTCCATTGCACCGAAACCAACTTCAGTGAAAGTATCAATGGTTCCCCAGTTATGTGATATATGCATGACATCAATATATTCAGCAATATCTAAATATCGGTCGAGTAGCAATGTTAAGTTCGAGTTCATTTGAACATAGATACCACGCTGTTTCGCATATTGTAAGAGTGGTTTGACGACTTCACGAATCGATTTTTTTGAAAACATGGGCTCTCCACCAGTAATTGAAATCGTACGAAGTGTCGGAATTTCATCAAGGCGTTTTAGAATGAGTGACATTGGAAGGGGATTGGGATCACGTGTTTGAAGTGTATAACCAACCGCACAGTGGCTACAACGCATATTGCACAGGTTTGTTGTTGTGAATTCGACATTGCTAAGTGTGAGTTGTCCATGTTGCTCAATATCACGATATGGTTCCCAAGGATCATTGCTCATTGTTATTTTTTTCTTTAAGCTGCTTTTTAAAGCCATTTTCCAATTCCTTCTTTCTTAGGCGCTATCTATTTTAAATAGAATTAAATATGTAAATGTGTTCACGATAATTTATTTTCCATTTCTTCAACTTATTTGTCAAATGAATCTTTAGCGATAAATAGCAACAATGTAACACAGTACATTTTAAAACTTTATTTTTAAATTGTGTGTGGATTTGTTATGATTAAATCGAGAAAGCTATCATAAACAGTCAGTTATTCGGCTTTGAAAAATGAGATATTACAGTTAAATAAAAGGAGATTATCACGACATGAAAGAACCACAAACAATCAATCAAGTAAAAGAACGCTTATCACAATTTATTGAAGAAATGTCACATGTAAATCCAGATGAAGTGGAAGTGGCAGATATTGATGAATGGATTGCTTTGTTAGACCAACTTGAAGAGAAAGTAAATCAATTACGTCATTAATTAAAAATTTCATAAATATATGTTTAAAATGATTCAAACTTGGTTATATATGAATCATAATGAACAGAAGAAAGGTGAGTAATAATGACGAAACAAGTCGCAGTATTATTAGCAGATGAATTTGAAGATATCGAGCTTACAAGTCCAGCAGAAGCGATTGAAGCAGAAGGACATAAAGTAGTGATTATCGGTGACACACAAGGTGCGACGATTAATGGTAAGCACGGTGAGAAAGCTGTTGCAGATGTAAGTATTGCTGATGCAAAACCAGAAGATTATGACGCCTTACTATTACCTGGTGGATTTTCACCTGACCATTTACGTGGCGATGCAGAAGGACGCTATGGCAAATTCGCATCACACTTTATGACAGCTGATTTACCAGTATTTGCAATCTGTCATGGACCTCAAATTTTAATCGACACAGATGCATTAACAGATAGAACAGTGACAGCTGTACTTAATGTACGTAAAGACTTACAAAATGCAGGTGCAAAAGTTGTAGATGAATCTGTTGTAGTTGACCGCAACATCGTAACAAGCAGAACACCTGATGATTTAGATGATTTCAATCGTGAAATTAAAAATCAATTAAAATAATAGCAATATATAGCCAAACGCGGTACTTGAATTGTATCGTGTTTGGCTTTTTTAGTGTGTCCATTTCTTTTTTACAATGCAGTATAGAAGCGGATGCAGTGGTTTCATATCATCTCTTGAATATTCTGTGACCTATATATGAAATTCTTTGTATGATTCTTTTCGAGTTACGATGCGCTTTTAATAGTTCTTTAACTTCAGGATATTGTTTTTTGTATTGAAATGGAACTGACTGGAGGTTAAGTCCTTATAATGAATAATCAAAATATGCCACAAAAATCAAGTTTTGATAATGTTTAAAGTGTGCAATGCTATAAAAACAGCGCATGTAACAGATATAAATGTTGCATGCGCTGGTAAATATATGACTATCATTCTACAAAATCATTACGTGACTATAAGAAACGTTTAACGGCTGTTGACATAGGTGGTAGTTCATCAAGTACAACTTTACCATCTTCAGTTAAGCTACGGTATGCCCATTTAGCATAATTTTTAGCTTCTTCTGGTAAGATTTTACCAGGGAGTGGGGCAGCATTTGGATCTACATATACATTTACAATGACAGGTTTATGCTGTTGAACGGCTGTTTGAACGACAGCATCGATGTCTTCAGGATCTTTTAGTGTATAGCCGATACCACCACTTAATTCAGCAAATTTCGCAAAGTCCATATCACTAAACGAAATACCATATTCAAGTTCTCCAGCTGCCTGCTGTTCATATTTAATGAATGATAACTCTTGGTTGTTTAGGACGAAAATGACCATTGGCAGATGGTATTGAACGGCTGTGGCAAAATCTTGCATGACCATTTCAAACGCACCATCACCAGTAATGGCAATCACTTGACGTTCAGGGAATGCAATGCGTGATGCGATGGCAGTTGGAAGCGCAACGCCCATTGTACCAAGCCAACTAGATGTAATGAAGTGATTGCTCGTTGATAGGTTCAAGTATCTAGTTGACCAAACAGTAGATGTTCCGACATCTGTTGCAATAACGCTATCAGGTGTGATCACTTTATTAATCGCATCCATCAAACGTTCTGGGCGAATTGGTTGTGCTGTATTTTGACGATCTTCTTGCATCCATTGATCCCAAGTTTCTTTGTGATCGAGCATTTCATTTAAGAATGGTCGTTTTTCAACTGTATCGACAGCATCAGTTAGTAATCGTAATGCTGCTTTTGTATCACCAATGATAGGTGCATCAATATTGAATCTATGACCAATGGTATCTGGGTCAATGTCGATTTGTATCGCTTTAATATCTTTTTTAGGAAGATAATCCACATACGGATAGTTCGTACCGATTAAAATCAGCAAGTCAGCACTTTGCATCGCCTGGTAGGATGGTTTTGTACCGATTTTCCCAATATTACCTAAGTTGTATGGATGATCATCACTTACAACTGTTTTGGCTGGAAGTGTGACCATTGTTGGGATCTTAAATTTTTCAATAAATGCACGCACTTCATCTTTGGCATGTTTTGCACCTAAACCAACTAATGCGACAGGTTTTTTACTGTTTTTAAGTAATGATGCCGCATTTTCAATTTGATGGTTAGGTGTATCTTGAACCTTCATAAATTCACGGTTGACCGTTTTAGGGAATGCATCTTCAATTTTAGTATTTAAGATATTATTCGGTAAAGTGAGTACGGCCACACCATTTTTTTCATAAGCTGTGTGAATCGCTTCATCAACAATGTCAAAAATACGAGGGGCATCGCTATCTTTGAGTTGATAATTATATACAGCGACATCTTCAAACAAGTGAGGTAAGTTCACTTCTTGGAAAGCTTTTGTGCCGAGTTTATCACTATCTGCTTGTCCTGCTAAGACAAGTTGAGGCACATGATCCATTTTGGCATCATACATTCCATTTAAAAGATGAATGGCGCCAGGACCACCGATGCTCAATGCAACACCGATTTTTCCAGTTAATTTTGTATAGGCAGCAGCAGATAAGCTCGCTACCTCTTCGTGACGGACATGTACAAACTTAATACGTGATTCCGCTGCTTTTAGTCCATCGACAACAGCATCGATGGAATCGCCTGGAATACCGTAAACATGATCAATATCCCAAGCCTCTAGTGCGCGAATCAATCCCATGTTCGCTTTTACTTTAGTCATATGACATACTTCCTTTCTTTAAATAAGGCTACTAGTTGTATACCCGGTTTCTTAAGAATTAAGGCATAGGTAATATAACTGTTTATGTGCCTATGTTAACACTGATGATGAAATATCGTTTTGTATTTGCTCGAACAAATGGCGAAACGATGTCATATGGAATCGCTCGTACTCATGCTAGAGACTGATTTTGAGCAGATAGTATAGATTAAACAACAAAGACTTGATAAACTTTGATTAATAAGACTAGAGAAAGTAGGTCATCATGCATGAGGAGATCTGACCGAACACAACGCCATCAGCAAGTATATTCTAATAACGAACCTCACTATAATACGTATTATCGACCAGTTGGGACACCCCCTAATAAAAGAAGACCGAGACGTATTTTTCGTTCTACGCTTTTTATCATCGTTATCATTGCTTTATTATTTGTTGGACTGATGTTCTTTCTATCACAAAGAGCAGATGTATCGGATTTATCCCAAATTGAACAAAAAGCAACCTATGTAGATGCAGAGTCAATGCCAAGTTATACGACCGGTGCCTTTATTGCGGTTGAAGATAGACGTTTTTATAAACATCATGGGGTTGATTTTAAAGGAAGTATTCGTGCCATTTTTTCATCCATAAAAGATCCGGATCAATTACAAGGTGGCAGTACGATTACACAACAGTTGGTAAAGAATTATTATTATGACAATCAACAGACCATGACGCGTAAGCTAAAGGAAGTGTTTGTCGCATGGCGTGTAGAGGATGAATATGATAAAGAAGAAATACTTAGCTATTATTTAAACAATATCTTTTTTGGAGATAATAGTTACACGATAGAATCAGCTGCCAACTATTACTTCGGGACAACAACGGATATGAATAATCCTAATCTTTCACAAATCACAGTCCTACAAAGTGCAATACTCGCCAGTAAAGTGAATGCGCCTTCTGTTTATCAGGTGAATGATATGTCACCTTCATTTGTGAATCGCACAAAATCAACACTAGAAAAAATGAAACAACAAGGTTATATTTCAGAAACACAATATACGGAGGCACTCCAACAATTGGGTGCTTGGTAAAACATTGTCACTGACGCAAATCCTACTCAACAATGATTTATTCAAACTGAGTAGGGTTTCTTTTTATCGTTAGATGGATAAACCACGTAATACTTTAGGAAATAATCAATGTTGTTCTAAAGGGAGTGGGACAGAGGTTGGGACAAAAGTGCTTAGGATTTGAGCAGAACCGAACGATGAGCAAAATTGCTTTTCAAATTTTTCCGAAATCGTGGCAGTTCTGCCGAAAATCCTGCTTTTGGGACACCGTTTGAAATGAGGTTGTGAGAGAAGCGTTTAGAATTTGAGCAGAATTCGAGCGATGAGTAAAATCGCTTTTCAAATTTTGCCGAAATCGTGGCAGTTCTGCCGAAAATTCTGCTTCTCGAACACTGACAATCGGTTTCCCAGAGCACAAATTTATTATGTCTCAACCCCATCGTCCCACCCCGGCAAAGGTGACTAGAAGTTTTCCCAAAGTTTTCAAAAACGCATTTTCACTTCAGACACCTACTGCCACTAAACTTATTTCTACATTCAAAAGGAAGGAGCTGAGCACTATGTCCTAGCTCCAATCAAATATGAAGCATCGAATTCTTTTATGCCTCAATCATTATCAATTATGAATATTTCTATTATAATAAACAGATATAAGATCAATTGGAGGAGAGGTGACTTATGCCAACGATTACAAAAATTGAAGTTCAGAAAAAAAATCAAGAACGTTTTAACCTATATATTGATGGTGCATTTAAAGAAGGTATTTCGATGGATACGCTTGTTGAGCTTAACTTAAAAAAAGGCGATCAAGTGGATGAAGCGCGGCTCGAACGCATTTTAGAACGTGAACATCAACAACAAGCGAATAATGATGCGATTCAATATCTGTCATATCGAAAGCGCACACGTCACGAAATCAGTTCACATTTAGCTGGAAAAGATTATTCAGAAACAGTGATTGCTCAGGCCATTGCGTATTGTGAGCGGCTGCGTTTAATCGATCATGAAGACTATGTAGAAAGTCTAAAAAATACGATGCTACGAACGACAGACAAAGGGCCAGAAATCTTCCTTCAAAAGTTATACAAAGCAGGCATTGAGGCACCTTTGATTGAAGCGGGAGTTGCGCGGTATAAGGAAGAACAAAGTTTGGAATGTGTTTGCCAAATTGCAGATAAAATTAAACGTCAAAAGAAGGGGCCAAATGCGAAAGTAAGACAACATGTTCAGCAGTCACTCATGCAAAAAGGTTATCATATGGATACGATTCATTCAGTTGTTGATATGCTTGATTTTGAACAAGATCCAGAAATCATTGATAACTTGTTGCAACGAGATCTAGAGAAAATTTATAATAAATATCAGAAGCGATACAGTGGGCATCATCTCACTATGAAAACCATGGAAGCCCTCGTGCGAAAAGGGTATACATATGATGATGTTCAACGAAAAATAAGAGAGAGTGGTATTGAAGATGCATAACAAACGTTTAAGCGAAATGGACCGTCAAGAAATCTTTCACGAGATACAAACATATAAGGAAAAAATGCGTAAAGCTGAAATGAATGGTATTATGAATGAATATGATGTCTATGCGAATAAAGTAGTCATCGCAGAGAGCTATTTAATCAACCCCGATGATGTTGAAATTGGTAAAATATATCCACTTCAAGATGGAACAGAAGATCATTTTAAAGTGGAACGTCTTAAAGGCGTATTTGCTTGGGGTTACCGTTTGAACAGTGTGCGATTTGAAGAAGGTTTACCACTGTCATTATTAAAATTGTAAAAGAGGTTTACGCGGATGAGCAATGCAAGTGTTTTGAAGATGATTAATGTTACGCATTATTATCGTAATCAAAAGAAGCAAAATGTGTTAAAGCCTTTTAGCTATCAGCCTGAAGATATTGAATTAAATAATATTACCTTACATATTTATCAAGGAGAAGCATTGGGAATTATTGGTGAGGAAGGCTCATCAAAATCACTCGTAGGCGAGATACTTGCTGGAACAGTTTTACCTGATAAAGGGCGTGTCGTTCGAAATGCCTCACTGTTTTATGCGAATATGAATCAAAAAACAGCTGAAAGTGTACGTGTGATAGATTATATCAATGATGTCATTCAGTTATATGAATTTGAAACACCTGATCATAAGGCGATACAAATACTTAAGTATGCCCATTTATCCGATCATAAGCATGACTTAATTCGTGACTTAACGGATGAACAGTATGCACAGTTAATGTTTAGTTTGGCGCGCTCATCAGATGCAGAAATTGTGATTTTAAGTCATATTCTAACGTATTTAGATGAATCATTTTTTGAAAAAGCAAAAGAAATGGTAATAGATTATGTGAATGATGAACTGACTTGGATTGCGATTGATAATGATGTTGATAAGATTAGAGCGGTAAGTAACTATATTGTGTGGATTTCTCACGGTCAATTGCGAAAAGAAGGCTATGTGAAACAGATTATCCCTACATTCACACAACACATACAAGATAAGATGAGTATCACATCAGAAGAATCATTGCGTCATTTCGATGAAGATTGGAAACGCAACCGATCTAGAATGCCAGAACTGACATATAACTTTAAACGTATTGAACGATATCATCATGCGCAGCCGCCTGCGTTTTTAACACGTATTTGGACTTGGACTGCTATCTTTATTGGTGGCATGGTTATTTCAGGTTTGTTGATATTTAATGATCTAGGGAAGTTAGATGCCTCGCAATTTTCAACACAAAATTCACTCACAGAACAATCTGAAGATACGTACACAGACAAGCTTGCATATGGGATTGTAAAAGCGGATAAAGCAACATTGACAGCACTAGATCATAAAGGTGCTAACATTCATGTACCACATCACGCTGTTATTACAATTACGGGTGAAAATAAGCGAACGTATCGTGTGACAGATAGTGATAAAACATATCAGGTTGCCAAAGATAAAATTCACTATTTTAATCCTTCAGCCTTATATAAAGAACTTGAAAGAGAAGAACTTGAGCCTTATATGGACCAAAGTTACATTAATTATGTCGATTACTTTAATGCTGAATTGCATAACGATCATGATGATGTTAATGAGCAACTCGTTCCTAAAAAGAAAAATCGTTATGTTGAGCCGATTTTGGAACAACCTATTTCAATGTTATTCAACGATCAAAATCAATTGATTGGCTACCGTTTTCCAATTGATTTGGAAAAAGTGTTAAAAGAAAAATATCATATTGATGAAGATATCTGGACAGCTAAGACGGAAGCTGGATATTTTATTGCTGACTTTAAGGCACATCAATGGATCTTTATAGAATTGTAGGTGAGAGTGTGTTAGAGCGTTTCATTCGTTTTTTTCATGAGATTCCACGTTTTTTTCGATATGCACAGTATCGTGTTTTGATGCATAAAAGCTGGGTGGCGTTATTGTTTTTAGTCAGTGCTTTAATGATGTTTGTGACAAAGTTATTTTTCAAATTGTTCGGAACGATTGATGTGACACAAGCAGCAGTAAACTACCGTCTGACAGGTCTTATAACATTTTCTGTGATCGTATTGGGCATCTACAATAATTATCGTCTATTTCCAAGAGATTACTATGTAACAAGACACTTTAACAGTAGCCCATTTTTACATGTGGTTATGTCAGGTGCAATTTACAGCCTAACATTATTTCTGCTGATGGTGATTATGATTATTATAAAACCGATCAATACCGATACAACTTGGTTTGGTGTGATATTTTATAGTATGATGAGCTTGTTTTTTGTGATTACCTTATCGTTTTTACTTGGTGTCATTCGCATGCTATATGCAAAACTAAATCAATTATTCCTCATTGTTTCAGCAATTACATTGTTACTATTACCTGTTTTTTATTTACCAGAAAAATTATCTGGTGTCGTGAAACATTTGTTAATGTTGAACCCCTTATATTATTTGGTAAATGGTATGCAACAATCGGTCATTGTCGGGCATGATGCAGTAAACCATCTAGGATATCATTTATACTTTTTATGTTTCATGGGTCTGATGGTTGTATTCAGTTTTGCATTGAGAGATTATGTCACACAATTAAAACCAAACGAACATACACAAAGTGGTTCAAAGCATATAGAAAAAGAAAATGATACAGTTACAGAATAAAAGAGATAAAACCCCGATAGCCTTCAATGTATGATTGAGGCCGATCGGGGTTTCTACGTTAGTGTGCATATAATTTTTTCATTAACTTGTCTTCACTAAACACCCAACCTGTAAATGAGTGTAAGACATGAAGCTCTTTGTCCAAGTGTGCAATTGCCACAAATTGATAATGTCCATTTTTTAGATAACGTAAATCAATCAAGCGTAGTTCGATTGTTTCATCATCAATATATTCGATATGCCAACGATAAATAGATGAGAAGTTTAGGAAGGCACGAATATTAGGATCAACACGAACAGGTTGCATAATATCAATGTCAGGAAGTGCCTGACGTTTCACTTTGTCACTGAAAACAATATTACGTCCGTAACTTCTGCCGACATAATCATATTCTTCTGTCTGTATAGCAATACGCCACTGCATAAAACGAATCGTTGGTGCAACAAAGACTTTGGTTGGTTTTCCTAAATGTTGCACTTGGTTCAAAGCTTGTTTTTTGAGCCAATCTCTCATCACAAAACGTAAAATATAGTAGGCGATGAGTATGACTAAGACCGAACCGAATACCGGATATGGGTGTCCGCCTAACGTCCATATCATAATTGCTACTAGTAAAATGACGAAAATAATAGGGTCAAAGGTATTGATGACACTCAATTGTATCCATTTATTTGAGAAGGGGCGTAATGCCTGTGTGCCATATGAATTAAAAATATCTACAAAAACATGTAAGAAAACAGCCAGTTGCGCCCACATCCAGATGTGAAGTGGTGGCACGCCCGATACAAAGATATACGTTAAAAATGTAATCAGAAGTGGCCATAATAATGTAAAAGGAATAGAATGTGTAATGCCTCTATGATGTGTAATATATGTTGCGTTATTTTTTAATTTTAGTACAGTATCTATATCAGGAATTAAAGATCCTGCGATAATGACAGTAGCAGATGCAGCAAAGTGGTCTGTCAGTGTTGGGTCTGTTGTTGCAAGTGCTGTTAACCCGACACCGATTGCAATGTGTGTTGCTGTGTCCATTTATCTCACTCTTTTCAAGGGTTCTTAATATAATTATAAGGGAAAAATTGTAGGAACTAAACTATTTAACGTATATAAAGGAGTCATTTATGTATTTAGAAGAGACATTTAAGGCGTCATTGATCAACTGGTTTGATGAACATCAACGTCAAATGCCGTGGCGTGAAACGACGAACCCGTATTATATTTGGGTGAGCGAAGTCATGTTACAACAAACACAAGTAGATACCGTGCGCAGTTATTATCAAAGATTTATTGAAGATTTTCCTACAATAGAAGATCTTGCAAACGCTGATGAAGATGATGTATTAAAGCGTTGGGAAGGACTCGGCTATTACAGTCGTGCGCGTAACTTCCATACTGCAGCAAAAGAAGTAGTCGAAAAATATGATGGTGTGGTGCCGAAAGATCCAGATGCATTTCTTGCTTTAAAAGGAGTAGGGCCATATACCCAAGCAGCTGTTATGAGTATTGCTTTTGATCTACCACTCGCAACGGTAGATGGCAATGTTTTTCGAGTGTGGTCACGATTAAACGATGACGCACAAGATACCGCACTTCAAAAGACTAGAAAGGCGTATGAGCAAGACTTACTACCTTATGTACAGTCGCAATCTGGAACGTTCAATCAAGCGATGATGGAGTTAGGTGCACTGATATGTAGCCCAACAGATCCTCTTTGTATGTTTTGTCCAGTTATGGAACATTGTGAAGCTTATGCGAAGGGAACGGTTTTGCAACGTCCGGTTAAGACAAAGAAACAAAAGAAAACATTGCATCGATTACAGGTGTTATATATTGAAGATGAAGCGGGGAATATGTTGCTAGAACAACGAGATCAAAGTTTATTGCGAGGAATGTGGCAATTTCCGATGTATCCAGCTGAAACTTCACATGCAGAGATTGAGCAAGAATTTGATCATCATATTATCATTGATGAAGATCCAAGTTTTCAATTAAAGCATCAATTTACGCATAGAACATGGGATATTACCGTCTATCGTGCCAAAGTGACTGACCATCATATCGGTGGTAATCCATTTCGTCATTGGATACCGTGTGCTGACAAAAAACGATATACTTTCCCTGTACCGATGACTAAAATATTTAATGCTATGCATCAAGCTGATTAATTAAGTCCTTTTAGGGAATATGCTATAATAATTGAGTATTTGTAAAGACGTAAAAACATGATAAAAAGGTGGTGTAACAAGTGGTTAAATCGAGCATTCCGAAAGAGGGAACGTCAATCAAAATCCAATCATATAAGCATGATGGCAATATACATCGTGTTTGGTCCGAAACAACAATTTTAAAAGGGACGGAAGATGTCGTGATTGGAGGTAATGACCACACACTTGTTACTGAGAGTGATGGGCGTACGTGGGTCACACGTGAACCTGCAATTGTGTACTTTCACTCAGAGTACTGGTTCAACGTCATCTGTATGTTTCGTGAAGACGGTATATACTACTACTGCAATCTGTCATCGCCTTTCGTATGTGATGAAGAAGGATTGAAATACATTGACTATGATCTAGATATCAAAGTTTATCCGAATGGCAAATACCATTTGTTAGACGAAGATGAGTATGAACAACATATGCAACAGATGAACTATTCTAAAGAAATTGATACGATTTTACGTGCGAATGTTGATATTCTTCAACAGTGGATTGAACATAAGAAAGGGCCGTTTGCACCGGATTTCATTAAAGTATGGCGCAATCGATTTCAAAAAATAAAAAACAGATAGCATTCATGAATGGGGCGTAAGGGGTTATGTCAAAGCGTATGAAATGACACTCCTTACCCCCATCCGTTTGTTTAAATACAATAAATGAGGTTGGGGCAAAAGCGCTTAGGAATTGAGCAGAATCAGAGCAATGAGAAAAATCGCTTTTTGATTTTGTGGAATTGCGAAATTCTGTCGAAAGTCCTGCTTCTTGAACACTGACAATCGGTTTCATAGAGCACAAATTTATTATGTCCCAATCAATTTATATAAATTAAAATTTACAATTGAATATAGGGAGGTACCAGTATGATTAGACGCTATCTTGAGTTTGTAAAACCTTATAAGTGGCTTATTTTCGGAACCATTATCGTAGGTATACTCAAATTTGGCATACCATTATTAATTCCATTATTGATTAAATATGTCATTGATGATGTTATTAATAACGGTGCATTAAGTGTTTCAGATAAATATACACAACTGATGATTGCAATGGGAATTGCGGCATTTATTTTTGTCATTGTACGACCGCCGATTGAATTTTTAAGACAGTACATGGCACAGTGGACAAGTAATAAAATTTTATATGACATTCGTAAAAAACTTTACGATCATCTACAAGCACTCAGTTCACGCTTTTATGCAAATAATAAAGCAGGTGAAGTCATTTCACGTGTAATCAATGACGTGGAACAAACAAAAGATTTTATTTTAACTGGATTAATGAATATCTGGTTAGATTGTATTACCATCATTCTTGCTTTATCTGTGATGTTCTTCTTAGACGTCAAATTAACATTTGCAGCGATTATTGTCTTACCGTTTTATATTTTAACGGTTTACTTCTTTTTTGGTCGCTTGCGTGAATTAACACGCCAACGTTCACAAAAATTAGCCGAAACACAAGGCTTTTTACATGAACGTGTGAATGGTATGGCTGTGATTAAAAGTTTTGCGATTGAGGACAATGAAGCGAAAAACTTTGATAAGCGCAATACGAACTTCTTAAATAAAGCTTTTCGTCATACACGTTGGAATGCGTATTCGTTTTCAGCAATTAACACAGTGACAGATATAGGACCATTAATCGTTATCGGTTATGGGGCTTATCTTGCCATCTCAGGCAACGTCACAGTCGGGACACTTGCAGCATTTGTAAGTTATCTTGAACAATTGTATGGTCCGTTACGTCGTCTAGTTTCATCTTTTACAACGTTAACGCAAAGTTTTGCATCTATGGATCGTGTATTCCAATTATTTGATGAACCTTATGACATTAAAAACTTACCGAATGCACAACCTTATAAAATTGACCGTGGAGATATCAGCATTCATAATATTTCTTTCCGATATAACGAAGACGAACGAGATGTATTAAAAAATATTAATCTTGATATTAAACATGGTGAAACCGTCGCATTTGTAGGGATGAGTGGGGGAGGTAAATCAACCTTAATCACATTGATCCCTCGTTTCTATGATGTGACTTCAGGAGATATTACGATTGATGGCCATCCAATTCAAGACTTTGAAACGGGTAGCTTGAGACGTCAAATCGGTATGGTACAACAGGACAATATTTTATTCTCAGATACAGTAAAAGAGAATATTTTATTAGGACGTCCGGATGCAACATTTGAAGAAGTGGTAGCAGCTGCTAAAATGGCAAATGCACATGACTTCATTATGACTTTACCGAATGGCTATGATACGGAAGTCGGTGAACGTGGTGTGAAATTATCAGGTGGACAAAAACAACGTCTATCTATTGCACGTATTTTCTTAAACGATCCACCTATATTAATCTTGGATGAGGCAACAAGTGCACTTGACCTTGAAAGTGAAGCCATTATCCAAGATGCACTTGAAACGTTAAGTCATGATCGTACAACATTAATTGTGGCACATAGACTCTCAACAATAACACATGCAGACCGTATCGTTGTGATTGAGAATGGTCAAATTGTTGAAAGTGGTTCACATGTAGAGCTAATGCAACGACAAGGTGCTTATCAACGACTTTACAATATTCAAAACTTATAATACGAAAAAACCGTCCAGGAGATATTGCCTCCCGGACGGTTTTGTTATAGATCGAAATCTTCTTCTAAAATGTCGATTTCAGGATCATTTGCATGGTATTTAAAATAACTAATGCTTAAACGATTTAAATGTTCCAAGTTATATCGATATTCCTCTAATGCAGAAATCACATGAATAATATTACGATATGAATATTCCTCTTGATTAGGATGGTTTGTCACTTCTTCTTGAAAAGCATCCATTAGCTCTTTTTTTAAAGGATTAGGAATTTTTTCAGACATTTCTGGTACATTGAACTTTGCCTTCTTCGTAATACTAATCAAAATCTGTTCGTGAAATTGTGTTAACTCATCAATTTCTAATTTCATTTGTAAACGGAATGTATCACTCAAATGTGCTATATCATTCTGATAGCGATTCATACGCTTCAACACATCATATGCATCACGAGTTGAAAGAACCATTTCTTTAAATAAAATTTTCTTTCTGGTAAGTGCATAACGCTGTTTTTTAGTAAATGGGCGCTCTTCCTTGTAATACTCTAATAATTGCTCTAAGTTTACAATGCGCTGTCGTAAAACTTCTAAGTCAGTCTTAACATGATTAAACTCCGTTGCATCATTGAGGACAAGTTTAAACCACTTAAAAATATCAGTCGTAATATGCAATGAATTATAGTAAATTTTAGTTTCAAACTTTGGTGGTAGGAATGTGAGGTTCACTATAAATGAACTGAGTACACCGATCATCACCAAAGTAAATCGATAGAATGCTGATACATAAAATGAACCGTCATGTTGTCCCATAATAATCAAAGCAGTCACTGTTGCTAATGTCGCAACGTGTGCAATGTTTAATTTGTATAGTAGGGCGATTAATAAGATGACCGTTGCACCCATGATTAACATATTGTTACCAAAGACCGTGACCATTGCTACAGCCAATAAGGCACCAATAATGTTCCCTTGAAACTGGTCGATAATCGTTTTAAAGGTTCGATAAACACTTGGTTGCATTGCGACGACAGCGGCAATTCCCGCCACCGTGACCATACCTGCTTCAGTCGGTAAGAGTGAAGCAACAGCCACTGCTAAAATAATCGCAATACCTGTTTTTAAAATTCTTGCTCCTAATTTCAAATAATAGCGCTCCTTTTATCATAGTCCAATCGTTACTAAGTATGCGGAGTAGTTTTTATCTATGTTATAAGCATATTTTAGTAACCGTCAATCTTTTTGTTGCAGAATGTGGCAATGATGAAACGCCATTTCTTATTCTCGTTTATAGTTGTTGAAAAGCGTAATCTGCAGCGGCTAATGTTTTGTCGATATCTTCCTCAGTATGTTCTGTTGTTAAGAACCATGCTTCATATTTTGAAGGGGCTAGATTAATGCCTTGATTCAACATCAGTTTGAAGAACTTCGCAAAAACTTCACCATCAGATTGATCCGCTTGCTCATAGTGTGTCACTTTTTCGTCTGTAAAGTAGACTGTTAAAGCGCCTTTTACACGGTTGATTGTCGCTTTAACTTGATATTTATCGATTGAAGCTTGTAAGCCTTTTTCTAACTTTTCACCTAAGCGGTCCAGTTCTTCATAAACACCCGGTTGTTCTAGCACTTCTAGTAAAGCGATACCCGCTTTCATTGAGAGTGGATTACCAGCCATTGTTCCAGCTTGATAAGCGGGTCCTAGTGGTGCGACTTGTTCCATAATATCTTGACGGCCACCATAGCCACCGATTGGTAAACCGCCGCCGACGATTTTACCAAATGCTGTTAGGTCAGGGTAGACACCTAATAAGTCTTGTGCTGCACCGTAGTGGAAACGGAAAGCTGTAATGACTTCATCATAAATAACAAGACCACCATATTCATGTGTCACTTCATTAACTTGTTCTAGGAAGCCAGGTTGAGGTTCCACCATACCAAAGTTACCAACGATTGGTTCAACTAAAACACCTGCTACTTGATCACCCCAGTGTGCCATCGCTTCTTTGAATGCATCAATATCATTGAATGGCACTGTAATGACTTCTTGGGCAACACTTTGTGGGACACCTGCAGAGTCAGGAGAACCTAACTGAGAAGGGCCACTACCTGCCGCAACTAATACTAAGTCTGAGTGACCGTGATAGCATCCGGCAAACTTGATGATTTTATCTCTTCCTGTGTAAGCACGTGCGACACGAATTGTTGTCATTACAGCCTCTGTACCAGAGTTGACGAAACGCATTTTTTCAAGTGACGGAATGGCTTCACGTAATTTCTTAGCAAATTCAATTTCTAATTCTGTAGGCGTACCATATAAAACACCAAGAGCCGCTTGTTCTTGAATTGCTTTTGTAATATGTGGATGTGCATGTCCCGTAATAATTGGGCCATATGCTTGCAGATAGTCGATATATTGATTGCCGTCGACATCATAAAAATAAGCACCTTTTGCAGATTTCATAACAACGGGTGCACCACCGCCCACTGCTTTATACGATCTAGAAGGGGAGTTTACACCACCTAAAATATATTCGTTAGATTGTTGTTGCAGTTGTTCACTTTTAGTAAAGTCCATCTTTACTTCAACCTCTTTCTATTTAATCTTTTTCCTTATTATCGTATCATAATTGTAACTAAAATAAGAGAGGGATATCTATGTTACAAAAAGGAATGCCTTTTCCAGAATTTACATTAAAGAATCAAGATGGAGAAGACGTATCAAAAGAAGCATTAAAAGGTAAGAAAGCTATTCTTTATTTTTATCCACGAGACAACACACCGACATGCACAACAGAAGCGTGTGATTTTAGAGATAATTTAGCGTACTTTAATGATTTAAATGTAGAAGTCTATGGTATCAGTGGAGATTCACAACGCAAACATCAAAATTTTATTAATAAGCATGAATTGAATTTTGATTTATTGGTTGATGAAGATTATCAATTATCAGAAGCGGTCGGCGTTTATCAATTAAAAAAATCATTTGGTAAAGAATCTATGGGTATTGTGAGAACGACGTTTGTATTGGATGAATCGGGGAATATTATAGATGTTATTGAAAAAGTGAAGGTAAAAGAACAGATTGCCCAATTAAAAGAAATATTGGAGGGATAGCCATATGTTAGTTGTGAGCTTAATGCGTTTAGGGGATGAGGAAGTGGTATTGCGTGAACAATTTCCCGATGTTACATTCCAATTTTTTAAACATCCTGGTGAATTACCTACACATGTACAGGAAGAAATGGACGTTTTAATTTCATATCATGGTGCCGTGGATGAGGCATTTATTGATGCAGCACCTAAACTTAAATGGATTGCGTGGTATGCAACGGGGGTCAATAGCTTACCATTAGAAAAGCTTCAAGAACGAAATATCAAGCTGACAAATGGGAAAGGTGTCCATGCTCAACAACTTAGCGAATGGTTATTTGCCTTTATATTGGATGATTACAAACAACTTAAAGCTGCATATGAAGAACAGCAAAGTAAAATATATAATAGAAAACGAACAGGTAAAACTTTAGAAGATACAATGATATTATTTTTAGGAACAGGTGTCATCCCACAACGCGCTGCACAAATTGCTAAAGTATTTGGAATGGAGACGATTGGTTTAAACATTTCAGGACGTACTGTTGATTATTTTGATAAAACCTATTCAATAGATGAAAGAGAAGCGGTTTTTAATCAGGGGGATATTATTGTCAACGTCTTACCTGAAACAAAAGAAACACAAAGCTTGTTGCAAGTTTCTGATTTTAAAGCAATGAAAGATGACGCGCTTTTTATTAATTTAGGTAGAGGATCTATTGTTAGCACAGAAACTTTAGTACATGTCTTAAATGAGAAATTGATTCGCGCAGCTTACTTAGATGTATTTGAAGAAGAACCGCTACAACCAGATTCACCACTATACGAACTAGATAACGTGATCTTAACAAGTCATATTACTGGTAATGGAACAAACAATAAAACGAAAGCAACAAGTATATTTAAGCGTAATCTTTACGCTTTTCTCAATGAGGGAGAACTAATTGAGAATGAAGTGGACTTAAATAAGGGATATTAGTATTTCCATTGACATTACATTAGAAAAAGACGTATATTATTGTTAAGTAATAATTATTCTTATTTGGAAAGAAAGGTGAAAAAATATGCATGCAGAATTGGAAACACAACACGAACATGAACATCAATTGGAAGAATCTATTGCTTCATTAAGAAAAGCAGGTGTTCGTATTACACCACAGCGACAAGCGATTCTTAAGTTTCTGATTAAGGTTGATACACATCCAACTGCTGACGAGATTTATCAATCTTTATCACCTGATTTTCCTAATATTAGTGTTGCAACGATATACAATAACTTAAAAGTCTTCAAAAAAATAGGGATTGTCAAAGAGCTTACATATGGTGATGCATCAAGCCGTTTTGATTTCGATACACATAATCATTATCATGTGATATGCGAAAAGTGCGGTAAAATTGTCGACTTTCATTATCCATTATTAAGTGAGGTTGAACAGTTGGCACAACATGTGACGAACTTTAATGTTTCACATCATCGTATGGAAATTTACGGTATTTGTGAGTCTTGCCAACAGTCGGAAGAAAATAAATAATCATCTTTAATATATGTCACTTCTTTCAAAGTATTACTTATATAGAAAGAAGTGACTTTTTTATGGCGTATTGCTAGAAGTGTGAAGAGAATCTTTGAAAAAGTTCTCTTTTGAGATGCTGATTATTTTATTACTGGTGTACGGAAATATAATAGTATGTTGATATTTAAGTAGGGGGAGGGGAATGGAGAAGTATCTCTTTTGATAGAAGGTAAGATTTAAGAAAATTGAATGGTGAGTAATATTGCTTTTAAATGTCAGTGGATTTTTGCAACCTTTGTTGAAAGTGTTACGTTTGTATTGCTTTTGATGAACAGTTTTTAACTTTAAGTCCTTACTATAATGATTATTTTATTTTTTGATTGTTAGTATTTATGAGGAAATTGATTTTTTGATCTAAATAGAGTTTTTGGATTGGTTTTGAAGTAAAAAGATGAAATGAATGCTAGTTATAAATTTAAATAGTAGTTGGGGAACGTTTGTTTAATTGAGCTTAATTGATTATTTAGATAAATATGATCAAGATATGATTCAATCGATTGAAATTGATGATGTAATTAGTATGGTGTTTATACTTTTTTGCTTGGCAAATCTGATACATTTGGGTTAATAAAGGTCGATATAAAGGGTGATTTAAATCAAATTAACTCTAAAGGTGTTTGATTTCTTTAGTATGGTAATTTTAGTATAAAAAACCTTGAAAATATTATTGACGTTTCCTTTATAGCTTGATAAGATATAGCAGTCGTCGAAAGAAAGCAGTTAAAAACACAGATTTAGATGCTTTTAAAATAAATCAATAAAGTGTAAAATTAACTCTTGAATAATCTTCCGATAAAATATAAGATGGTTATTGTTGAAAAGAACAAAACATTTCAACAAGGAATCAAAACTGATTACGAAAAAAACTTAAAAAAAGTAGTTGACACAACGAAAACGATTAAGTATAATAAATAATCGTAACAGCAAAAAATGAACATTGAAAACTGAATGACAATATGTCAACGTTAATTCCGATAATTTAAGTACTCAGAGTAGTACTTTCAAGAGTGATTGACTTAAACAATCAAACGAGCTAATCAAGCTTACTTCTTTTATGGAGAGTTTGATCCTGGCTCAGGATGAACGCTGGCGGCGTGCCTAATACATGCAAGTCGAGCGAACAGACGAGGTGCTTGCACCTCTGACGTTAGCGGCGGACGGGTGAGTAACACGTGGGTAACCTACCTATAAGACTGGAATAACTTCGGGAAACCGGAGCTAATGCCGGATAACATATTGAACCGCATGGTTCAATAGTGAAAGACGGTCTTGCTGTCACTTATAGATGGACCCGCGCCGTATTAGCTAGTTGGTAAGGTAACGGCTTACCAAGGCGACGATACGTAGCCGACCTGAGAGGGTGATCGGCCACACTGGAACTGAGACACGGTCCAGACTCCTACGGGAGGCAGCAGTAGGGAATCTTCCGCAATGGGCGAAAGCCTGACGGAGCAACGCCGCGTGAGTGATGAAGGTCTTCGGATCGTAAAGCTCTGTTATTAGGGAAGAACAAACGTGTAAGTAACTGTGCACGTCTTGACGGTACCTAATCAGAAAGCCACGGCTAACTACGTGCCAGCAGCCGCGGTAATACGTAGGTGGCAAGCGTTATCCGGAATTATTGGGCGTAAAGCGCGCGTAGGCGGTTTTTTAAGTCTGATGTGAAAGCCCACGGCTCAACCGTGGAGGGTCATTGGAAACTGGAAAACTTGAGTGCAGAAGAGGAAAGTGGAATTCCATGTGTAGCGGTGAAATGCGCAGAGATATGGAGGAACACCAGTGGCGAAGGCGGCTTTCTGGTCTGCAACTGACGCTGATGTGCGAAAGCGTGGGGATCAAACAGGATTAGATACCCTGGTAGTCCACGCCGTAAACGATGAGTGCTAAGTGTTAGGGGGTTTCCGCCCCTTAGTGCTGCAGCAAACGCATTAAGCACTCCGCCTGGGGAGTACGGTCGCAAGACTGAAACTCAAAGGAATTGACGGGGACCCGCACAAGCGGTGGAGCATGTGGTTTAATTCGAAGCAACGCGAAGAACCTTACCAAATCTTGACATCCTTTGACCGCACTAGAGATAGTGTTTTCCTCTTCGGAGGACAAAGTGACAGGTGGTGCATGGTTGTCGTCAGCTCGTGTCGTGAGATGTTGGGTTAAGTCCCGCAACGAGCGCAACCCTTGAGCTTAGTTGCCATCATTAAGTTGGGCACTCTAAGTTGACTGCCGGTGACAAACCGGAGGAAGGTGGGGATGACGTCAAATCATCATGCCCCTTATGATTTGGGCTACACACGTGCTACAATGGACATTACAAAGGGCAGCAAAACCGCGAGGTCAAGCAAATCCCATAAAGATGTTCTCAGTTCGGATTGTAGTCTGCAACTCGACTACATGAAGCTGGAATCGCTAGTAATCGTAGATCAGCATGCTACGGTGAATACGTTCCCGGGTCTTGTACACACCGCCCGTCACACCACGAGAGTTTGTAACACCCGAAGCCGGTGGAGTAACCATTTGGAGCTAGCCGTCGAAGGTGGGACAAATGATTGGGGTGAAGTCGTAACAAGGTAGCCGTATCGGAAGGTGCGGCTGGATCACCTCCTTTCTAAGGATAATATACGGATATCACCTTTAGGTGATAAGCGGATTAACGTGACATATTGTATTCAGTTTTGAATGCTCATTATTGAGGATTCAAAAATATAAATGGGCCTATAGCTCAGCTGGTTAGAGCGCACGCCTGATAAGCGTGAGGTCGGTGGTTCGAGTCCACTTAGGCCCACCATTTAAAATTTTAATACCTTTTGGGGGCTTAGCTCAGCTGGGAGAGCGCCTGCTTTGCACGCAGGAGGTCAGCGGTTCAATCCCGCTAGTCTCCACCATTTAAATTAAAACTTAAATGATGAAAATTGTACATTGAAAACTAGATAAGTAAGTATAAATGATTTTACCAAGCAAAAACCGAGTGAATAGCAAAAGCTTGAAACTAAAAATTATCGCTAGTCGTCAAATGACGACTCACATAATTAATAACTGGTGGATGTTGGAATCGTACTTTCGGTAGACAGATGATGTTTTGAAAACGTTTGTCAGTCTATGAATTTCTTGATGAGTGCAGCGAAGATTACTTAGCGTAACTGAGCAAGCGAAGAAAGAAATGAAACCGAATGCGAACGATTGGCAAAACATCACAAAGATTAAGTTATTAAGGGCGCACGGTGAATACCTTGGCACTAGAAGCCGAAGAAGGACGTTACTAACGACGATATGCTTTGGGGAGCTGTAAGTAAGCTGTGATCCAGAGATTTCCGAATGGGGAAACCCAGCACGAGTTATGTCGTGTTATCTACATGTGAATACATAGCATGTAAGAAGGCAGACCCGGAGAACTGAAACATCTTAGTACCCGGAGGAAGAGAAAGAAAAATCGATTCCCTGAGTAGCGGCGAGCGAAACGGGAAGAGCCCAAACCAACAAGCTTGCTTGTTGGGGTTGTAGGACACTCTATACGGAGTTACAAAAGGACATGTTAGACGAATAACCTGGAAAGGTTAATCATAGAAGGTAATAATCCTGTAGTCGAAAACGTGACCTCTCTTGAGTGGATCCTGAGTACGGCGGAGCACGTGAAATTCCGTCGGAATCTGGGAGGACCATCTCCTAAGGCTAAATACTCTCTAGTGACCGATAGTGAACCAGTACCGTGAGGGAAAGGTGAAAAGTACCCCGGAAGGGGAGTGAAAGAGAACTTGAAACCGTGTGCTTACAAGTAGTCAGAGCCCGTTAATGGGTGATGGCGTGCCTTTTGTAGAATGAACCGGCGAGTTACGATCTGATGCAAGGTTAAGCAGAAAATGTGGAGCCGTAGCGAAAGCGAGTCTGAATAGGGCGAATGAGTATTTGGTCGTAGACCCGAAACCAGGTGATCTACCCTTGGTCAGGTTGAAGTTCAGGTAACACTGAATGGAGGACCGAACCGACTTACGTTGAAAAGTGAGCGGATGAACTGAGGGTAGCGGAGAAATTCCAATCGAACTTGGAGATAGCTGGTTCTCTCCGAAATAGCTTTAGGGCTAGCCTCAAGTGATGATTATTGGAGGTAGAGCACTGTTTGGACGAGGGGCCCCTCTCGGGTTACCGAATTCAGACAAACTCCGAATGCCAAATAATTTAACTTGGGAGTCAGAATGTGGGTGATAAGGTCCATATTCGAAAGGGAAACAGCCCAGACCACCAGCTAAGGTCCCAAAATATATGTTAAGTGGAAAAGGATGTGGCGTTGCCCAGACAACTAGGATGTTGGCTTAGAAGCAGCCATCATTTAAAGAGTGCGTAATAGCTCACTAGTCGAGTGACACCGCGCCGAAAATGTACCGGGGCTAAACATATTACCGAAGCTGTGGATTGTCCGTAGGACAATGGTAGGAGAGCGTTCTAAGGGCGTTGAAGCATGATCGCAAGGACATGTGGAGCGCTTAGAAGTGAGAATGCCGGTGTGAGTAGCGAAAGACGGGTGAGAATCCCGTCCACCGATTGACTAAGGTTTCCAGAGGAAGGCTCGTCCGCTCTGGGTTAGTCGGGTCCTAAGCTGAGGCCGAAAGGCGTAGGCGATGGATAACAGGTTGATATTCCTGTACCACCTAAATTCGTTTTAAGCGATGGGGGGACGCAGTAGGATAGGCGAAGCGTGCTGTTGGAGTGCACGTCTAAGCAGTGAGATTGAGTGTTAGGCAAATCCGGCACTCGTTAAGATTGAGCTGTGATGGGGAGAAGAAATACGTTTCTTCGAGTCGTTGATTTCACACTGCCGAGAAAAGCCTCTAGCTAGAAAATAGGTGCCCGTACCGCAAACCGACACAGGTAGTCAAGATGAGAATTCTAAGGTGAGCGAGCGAACTCTCGTTAAGGAACTCGGCAAAATGACCCCGTAACTTCGGGAGAAGGGGTGCTCTTTAGGGTTCACGCTCTGAAGAGCCGCAGTGAATAGGCCCAAGCGACTGTTTATCAAAAACACAGGTCTCTGCTAAACCGTAAGGTGACGTATAGGGGCTGACGCCTGCCCGGTGCTGGAAGGTTAAGAGGAGTGGTTAGCTTCTGCGAAGCTACGAATCGAAGCCCCAGTAAACGGCGGCCGTAACTATAACGGTCCTAAGGTAGCGAAATTCCTTGTCGGGTAAGTTCCGACCCGCACGAAAGGCGTAACGATTTGGGCACTGTCTCAACGAGAGACTCGGTGAAATCATAGTACCGGTGAAGATGCCGGTTACCCGCGACAGGACGGAAAGACCCCGTGGAGCTTTACTGTAGCCTGATATTGAAATTCGGTACAGTTTGTACAGGATAGGTAGGAGCCTTAGAAGCGTGAGCGCTAGCTTACGTGGAGGCATTGGTGGGATACTACCCTAATTGTATTGGATTTCTAACCCGCAGCACTTAGCGTGCTGGGAGACAGTGTCAGGCGGGCAGTTTGACTGGGGCGGTCGCCTCCTAAAGAGTAACGGAGGCGCTCAAAGGTTCCCTCAGAATGGTTGGAAATCATTCAAAGAGTGTAAAGGCATAAGGGAGCTTGACTGCGAGACCTACAAGTCGAGCAGGGTCGAAAGACGGACTTAGTGATCCGGTGGTTCCGCATGGAAGGGCCATCGCTCAACGGATAAAAGCTACCCCGGGGATAACAGGCTTATCTCCCCCAAGAGTTCACATCGACGGGGAGGTTTGGCACCTCGATGTCGGCTCATCGCATCCTGGGGCTGTAGTCGGTCCCAAGGGTTGGGCTGTTCGCCCATTAAAGCGGTACGCGAGCTGGGTTCAGAACGTCGTGAGACAGTTCGGTCCCTATCCGTCGTGGGCGTAGGAAATTTGAGAGGCGCTGTCCTTAGTACGAGAGGACCGGGATGGACATACCTCTGGTGTACCAGTTGTCGCGCCAGCGGCATAGCTGGGTAGCTATGTATGGACGGGATAAGTGCTGAAAGCATCTAAGCATGAAGCCCCCCTCGAGATGAGATTTCCCAACTTCGGTTATAAGATCCCTCAAAGATGATGAGGTTAATAGGTTCGAGGTGGAAGCGTAGTGATACGTGGAGCTGACGAATACTAATCGATCGAAGACTTAATCAAATTTTTTCACAAGGTTTTGTTTGTCTAACTGATATACTTACTATCTAGTTTTGAATGTATAACATTCATTTTATCTGGTGCCAATGGCAAAGAGGTCACACCTGTTCCCATGCCGAACACAGAAGTTAAGCTCTTTAGCGCCGATGGTAGTTGAACTGACGTTCCGCTAGAGTAGGACGGTGCCAGGTAAACATATGGAGAATTAGCTCAGCTGGGAGAGCATCTGCCTTACAAGCAGAGGGTCGGCGGTTCGAACCCGTCATTCTCCACCATTTTAAGCCGGCCTAGCTCAATTGGTAGAGCAACTGACTTGTAATCAGTAGGTTGGGGGTTCAAGTCCTCTGGCCGGCACCATTATCAAGAGCCATTAGCTCAGTTGGTAGAGCATCTGACTTTTAATCAGAGGGTCAGAGGTTCGAATCCTCTATGGCTCACCATTTTCAAGCGGGTGTGGCGGAATTGGCAGACGCACTAGACTTAGGATCTAGCGCCTTACGGCGTGGGGGTTCGACTCCCTTCACCCGCATTAAGCAGAAGTAGTTCAGCGGTAGAATACAACCTTGCCAAGGTTGGGGTCGCGGGTTCGAATCCCGTCTTCTGCTCCATTATTTTGCCGGGGTGGCGGAACTGGCAGACGCACAGGACTTAAAATCCTGCGGTAAGTGATTACCGTACCGGTTCGATTCCGGTCCTCGGCACCATCTTTTATTTAAATATGCGCCCGTAGCTCAACTGGATAGAGCGTTTGACTACGGATCAAGAGGTTATGGGTTCGACTCCTATCGGGCGCGCTTCTTATTCTTTACGGGAAGTAGCTCAGCTTGGTAGAGCACTTGGTTTGGGACCAAGGGGTCGCAGGTTCAAATCCTGTCTTCCCGACTTACTTGAATATATAATGGGGGCTTAGCTCAGCTGGGAGAGCGCCTGCTTTGCACGCAGGAGGTCAGCGGTTCGATCCCGCTAGTCTCCACCATTTAATTTAATACTTATACAACTATATATGGCGGCGTAGCTCAGCTGGCTAGAGCGTACGGTTCATACCCGTGAGGTCGGGGGTTCGATCCCCTCCGCCGCCACTAATTATTAGTTGATAGAAATTATTATTCGGACCTTTAGCTCAGTTGGTTAGAGCTAACGGCTCATAACCGTTCGGTCGCAGGTTCGAGTCCTGCAAGGTCCATATAATTTTGGAGGAATACCCAAGTCTGGCTGAAGGGATCGGTCTTGAAAACCGACAGGGGCTTAACGGCTCGCGGGGGTTCGAATCCCTCTTCCTCCGCCATTTATTATAATTTCTATTATCGCGGGATGGAGCAGTTCGGTAGCTCGTCGGGCTCATAACCCGAAGGTCGGTGGTTCAAATCCGCCTCCCGCAATATTTTTTAGTGGTCCCGTAGTGGAGCGGTTTAACACGCCTGCCTGTCACGCAGGAGATCGCGGGTTCGATTCCCGTCGGGACCGCCATTGTAATGGTTCAGTAGCTCAGTCGGTAGAGCAAAGGACTGAAAATCCTTGTGTCGGCGGTTCGATTCCGTCCTGAACCACCATTTTTATTTTTGCCGGCCTAGCTCAACTGGTAGAGCAACTGACTTGTAATCAGTAGGTTGGGGGTTCAAGTCCTCTGGCCGGCACCATTCATTTGGAGGGGTAGCGAAGTGGCTAAACGCGGCGGACTGTAAATCCGCTCCTTCGGGTTCGGCAGTTCGAATCTGCCCCCCTCCACCATCCTTAATAGGGGCATAGTTCAACGGTAGAATAGAGGTCTCCAAAACCTTTGATGTGGGTTCGATTCCTACTGCCCCTGCCATGGCGGCTGTGGCGAAGTGGTTAACGCATCGGATTGTGGTTCCGACACTCGTGGGTTCGATTCCCATCAGCCGCCCTTAAATTTATTATTAATGGGCTATAGCCAAGCGGTAAGGCAACGGACTTTGACTCCGTCACTCGCTGGTTCGAATCCAGCTAGCCCAGTTACTTTGGCGGCATAGCCAAGTGGTAAGGCCAGGGTCTGCAAAACCCTTATTCACCGGTTCAAATCCGGTTGCCGCCTCCATCTTTTATATGCGGGAATAGTTTAATTTTAGAACACTTTCCTTCCCGGAAAGAGGTATAGGTGCAAGTCCTATTTTCCGCTCCATATTTATTATGCGGGAGTATTTCAATTTCAGAATACTTTCCTTCCCGGAAAGAGATATAGGTGCAAGTCCTATCTTCCGCTCCATATTTTTTATCATCCGAACCAACTCATTAGATTTTATTAAAATGAGTCATGGACGGTTTTTTTGTTGTCTTTATAGGATGTTCATCTTTTGGGGTGGGCAGATAATTAAAAGTAACTCATTTTATTTTTAACTTAATCATAACACGTAGTAATCACTACATTCATTTAAGCGTACAGTTAATTATTAATTGTGCGCTTTTTGAGTACTATCATTTCTTTAATGCTCGCTTGCCAAGGCGCCTCACTTCAATTAATTTTGGCTATGTTAAATAATAGAAACCAAAATAGATTTTAAGTTCAACTTATTGCTTTAAGCATCTTATATTAGAAATAATTGTTACGCCATATAGTTATATGATTATTTGTGATGTGTTATGCAGCAATTTTTAAAGTTTATTTTTTGAAGGATTAACCTTTATTGTTTTAGATAGGTGTTGAAGTGAATAGCTGAATAGCGTTCAGATCTTATGAATGATTGTATTTTTATTAATGAAGTATTGTGATAGGGGTGCATTGTTTATATTGATTTCTAGAAGATAAAATTGTCCATACTAGAGAAAAAGATTTTTGTACCTTAATAATGATAAACGGTGTCCCAAAAGCAGGATTCTCGGCAGAACATCCGCGATCCGACAAAATTTGAAAAGCAATTTTGCGCATCGCTTGGTTCTGCTCAAATCCTAAACGCTTTTGTCCCAACCTCAAACAAAAAAGCTCAGTAAGTATAAATACTTACCAAGCTTTTTGAGTAGTACCGGTGGTCGGGGTCGAACCGACACGTCCTAATGGACACGGGATTTTGAGTCCCGCGCGTCTGCCAATTCCGCCACACCGGCATCAGATGATGTTGAATTTATCTTTCAAAATCACAATAACTATTATATTACGTACAGATTATTTCGTCAATCTTTTTAAAATAATTTCTATCTGTGTTATTTAAATTTTTATGCGTTTTCATGTATAGAATAGTTGATATTGTTTATTGTGGATGTGCTTGTTTTGTATTATGATATACATAATATTATCGAGGAGGATCATTTAGTGGGAAAGACGCAAAGTAGTGGAAAGCAATTTTTTAACAATATATTAAATGCGGTAGGTGCAGGAGTCGTTATTGCACTCTTACCAAATGCGCTTTTAGGAGAAGTATTGAAGTTTTTTAAAGATGGTAATGAAGCTTTAGAATTGATTTACCAACTCGTTATCGTCATTCAATCATTCATGGCATTTATCGTCGGTGTTGTTGCGGCAAATATGTTTAAGTTTTCAGGGCCAGGTGCGGTGTTCGTTGGAACGTCTGCTATGTTAGGATCTGGTGCAGTTGTTTTTGAAAACGGAACAATCATGTTGCAAGGTATTGGTGATATTATCAATATCATGATTATTGTGATGCTTGCCTGTGCGATGTTTATGTTGTTGCGCGGTAAGTTTGGCTCACTTGAATTAATTATTTTGCCAGTTGTGATTCCAGTTGTTTCTGGTTATATTGGGTTACTGATTTTACCATATGTTCGAAAAGTAACAGGAACACTTGGATCAATCATCAATTCATTTACAGAATTAAATCCATTATTGATGAGTATATTGATTGCTGTGACATTTGCATTGTTAATGGTAACGCCAATCTCACTTGTAGCCATTGCAACGGCTATTTCGTTAGCTGGACTTGGTAGTGGTGCTGCTAATATGGGGATTGTTGCAGCATGTGTGACTTTCTTATTTGGTTCATTAGTCGTTAATAAAGCTGGTGTCAATATTGTGTTATTAATTGGTGCTGCCAAAATGATGATTCCTGTTTATTTAAAACATCCAATTATCATGATACCACTTGCAATTAATGGTGTTGTTGGTGGATTATTGGCTTACTTCGTTGATATTAAAGGAACACCTATGTCAGCAGGATTTGGTTATACAGGATTAGTTGGTCCAATCAACGCATTTAACCGTATGGATGGCGACCCGATGATGAATGCCTTACTATTATTATTTGCATACTTCATTATTCCGTTCACCGTAGCATTTTTTGTACATCAAATATGTAAGAAAATCTTACCTGGTTATTCAAATGAGATTTATCGTTTTGAATTACCAAAACAATAAAATATATTGTAAGTTAATTCGCTATTGCCAGTATTTCAAGGCAATAGCTTTTTTTAAAATTGTTATTGCATAAACTTGCATACATATGTATAATAATGAATAACATTAGAGGAGGTTATGAGATGAAATATATACAAAAGTTGGGTTGTATCGCATTTGTTTTAGCAATTTTATTATCAACATTACCTCTTGGCAAACCTGCTTACGCTGCGGATGACAAGTGGAAAAAAATAGAAGAGCGTGGGGAGTTGCGTGTCGGCTTATCTGCTGACTACGCACCGATGGAATTTGAACGTACCATAAATGGGAAACGTGAATATGCAGGGATTGATATTGAATTAGCGAAAAAGATTGCTGATGATCACGGTTTAAAATTAACGATTGTGAATATGCAATTTGATAGTTTATTAGGTGCATTGAAAACTGGAAAAATCGATATGATTATTTCAGGTATGACACCGACATCAGAACGTGAAAAAGAAGTTGACTTCTCAGATTCTTATATGACAGTTAAACAAACAGTAGTTATTAGAAAGAAAGATGCAGATAAATACAAAACGTTAGATGATTTAACAGGAAAACGAATTGGTGCGCAAAAACAAACGACTCAAGAAGAATTGGCACAAACAGAAATTAAAGATGCGGATGTACAATCTTTAACACGTCTTCCCGAAGTGATTTTATCTTTGAAGAGTAATAAAATTGATGGTGTTGTCATGGACAGTGCTGTAGCTGATGCATATTTGAAACAAAATGATGACCTTGTCTTATCAAAAGTTGAATTTGCAAATTCTGAAAAACAGACAGCAGTGGCCGTTCCTAAAAATTCACCAGAACTTTTAGCAAATGTAAATGCGACGGTGGCAGAAGTAAATGATAAAAATTTAATTGATAAATATGCAGAAAAAGCAGCTCAAGCCATGAAAGAAGATGGTAGCTTCTTCGCGAAATATGGTACATTCTTTTTGACTGGTTTAAAAAATACAATTTTAATTTCAATTATGGGTGTATTCTTTGGGGCCAACTTTGGTGCATTGTTTGCATTGATGAAGATTAGTAGTATCAAACCACTGAAATGGTTAGCATCTGCATATATTGAATTTTTAAGAGGGACACCGCTTTTAGTACAAGTATTCTTAGTATACTTTGGTACGACTGCAGTCCTTGGTCTTGATATATCAGCATTTATTTGCGGTACGATTGCATTGGTGATTAACTGTTCAGCTTACATCGCTGAAATTATCCGTGCAGGTATTAACGCTGTGGATAAAGGACAAATGGAAGCAGCAAGAAGTTTAGGATTAAGCTATGGTCAAACGATGAAAACAGTTATTATGCCACAAGCTGTAAAAAATATCTTGCCTGCATTAGGGAATGAATTCGTGACTGTTATTAAAGAATCATCAATTGTATCTGTAATTGGTGTGAGTGAAATTATGTTCAACTCACAAGTTGTACAAGGGGCATCTTTTGATCCGTTCACACCGCTATTAATTGCAGCAGTATTGTATTTCATCTTAACATTCATGCTTTCACGTGTAATGAATTTCTTTGAAGGGAGATTGAGCGTCAGTGATTAAAATACATGATCTACATAAATCTTTTGGAAAAAATGAAGTTTTGACAGGTATTAATTTGGAAGTTGAAAAAGGGGAAGTTGTAGCAATCATTGGCCCTTCAGGAAGTGGTAAAAGTACATTATTGAGATGTATGAATTTGTTAGAAACACCCACTAAGGGTCAAGTGATATTTGAAGGTAAAGATTTAACAGCTAAAGAAACAAATGTTGATAAATTACGTCAAGATATGGGCATGGTATTCCAAAACTTTAATTTATTCCCACATAAAAAAGTGATTGAAAATATCATTTTAGCACCAGGATTGCTTAAAAAAGGAGACAAAGCAACTTTAGAAAAACAGGCACTAGAACTATTAGATAAAGTTGGACTCAAAGATCGTGCGGATGCTTATCCCAATCAGTTATCTGGGGGACAAAAACAGAGGGTAGCGATTGCGCGTGCACTGGCGATGAACCCGGATGTGTTACTATTCGATGAGCCGACATCAGCACTTGATCCGGAAGTGGTTGGTGAAGTGTTGAACGTTATGACGGATTTGGCTAAAGAAGGTATGACGATGATTGTAGTGACGCATGAAATGGGATTTGCGAAAAATGTCAGTGACAGAGTAGTCTTTATGGCTGATGGTGTTGTTGTAGAGGATGACACACCAGAAAATATTTTTGAAAATCCACAGCATCAACGTACACAGAACTTTTTAAGTCGTGTCCTATAATAATTTAGAAAAGAATCTCAAGTTAGACGAAATTTTAAAGTCTGCTTGAGATTTTTTATGTGGATATGTGTTAAGAATTTAAATGATTATATCTTCATGTTCTTTTTAATCAAGTTCTTAAGATACCGAGATAGATAGGTTTTATAAAATTAGTTTTCTGTTCCCACTGTCAAAATGTGTTAAAATAGGAGGGTAACTTTTGAGAGGTGACAAATATGGATGTTTCACAGTTGAAAGCAGATGTAATTGACTATGCACATTCAATTGGTATTGATAGTATTGGCTTTACAACTGCTGACCCATTTGATGAGTTGAAACAAAAGCTGGTTGAATATCATGAGAAGGGCTATGCGTCAGGTTTTGAACCTACAGATATTGAGATGAGAACGAACCCTAAGTTATCGATGTCTTCAGCGCGTTCGATTATTGCGATTGCAGTGGGTTATCCCAATCGATTACCGGATGCCCCGAAAAGTAAACGTGGTGACCGCCGCGGTATTTTTGCACGTGCATCATGGGGTCAAGACTATCACAGTATTATGCGTAAGCGTTTGGATGCGTTAAGTGCTTATATAAAAGAACGTGTCCCTGATGCTGGGATGATGTCAATGGTAGATACAGGGGTCTTGTCTGATCGTGCAGTGGCTGAACGCGCTGGACTTGGTTATACAGGACGTAATGGATTTGTCATTAACCCAGATTTAGGGACTTGGACCTATTTAGGTGAAATGCTTGTAAGTATTCCATTCCCTCCAGACGATCCGATTATGGATAGTTGTGGAGACTGTACCATTTGTATAGATCGTTGTCCGACTGGAGCATTGGTGGGAGATGGGCAATTAAATAGTCAAAAGTGTGTAAGCTTTCTAACTCAGACGAAAGGTTATATGCCTGATCAATATCGCTATAAAATCGGCAATCGACTTTATGGATGTGATACGTGTCAGCAGGTTTGTCCAAGAAATAGAGGCATCAATACACAACAGGATGATATTATATTAGAACCTGAAATATTGAAGCCACGTTTGATTCCATTATTAAAAATGAGCAATAAGGAATTTAAAGAAACATATGGTCATCTTGCAGGCGCATGGCGAGGCAAGAAACCCATTCAACGCAATGCGATGTTAGCACTGGCACACTTTAAAGAAAGAGAAGCAATTCCTGAACTTAAAGATGTCGCAGAAAATGATCCAAGACCGATGATACGTGCAACAGCTTATTGGGCAATTGGGCAAATTTTGGAAGATGAAGCGGAAGACTATATTATGTCACGGTATGACTCAGAAATTGAAGAAGTACAAGTTGAAATGAAAAAGGGACTAGAAACGAGGAGAACAGTATAATGACAATTCACGTTGTGTTATATCAACCTGAAATCCCAGCAAACACTGGGAATATCGCACGTACATGTGCAGCAACAGATACAAAATTACATTTAATTCGACCACTTGGATTCAGTACGGATGATAAGATGTTACGTCGTGCAGGATTAGATTATTGGAAATTTGTTGATATCACGTATTACGACAGTATTGAAGAATTCTTTGAAAAAACGAATGGTACCTATTATTTATTAACAAAATTTGGTTCTAAAAATCATACATCATTAGATTTTTCAGATAGAGATAAGGATCATTACTTTATTTTTGGTAAGGAAACAACTGGCTTACCAAGTTGGGTTAAAGATAAGTATGAAAATACAGCATTGCGCATACCGATGAATGAAAATGTACGCGCATTAAACTTATCTAATACTGCAGCAATTTTAATTTATGAAGCATTACGTCAACAAGATTATCCAGGATTACAATAATTGGAAAAGAAGGGATTGTTATGACTGAGATGTACGTCATACAAGGTGGATCTATTTATACAGAAGATGGTATGATAGAAGACGGTCACATCATTGTCAAAGGAAATCAAATTCATCAAATCAAACACTTTCCATATGAAGGGCCTTTAGAGGTGATAGATGCGACAGGACAACACATTTTACCTGGTTTCATTGATATTCATATTCATGGTGGATATGGACAGGATGTGATGGATGCGTCGACTGAGGGATTAAAAGTGCTTTCTGAAGGTTTATTATCAGAAGGAACAACAAGTTATCTTGCGACTACGATGACCCAATCTGAAGCAGCAATTCATTCTGCATTGGAAGCTGTATCAAAATATGTAAATCAAGCTCAAGACTCAGCGAAACCAGCTGCTGAAATTCTTGGTGTTCATTTGGAAGGACCGTTTATTTCTGAACATAAAGTGGGCGCACAAAACCCAGTATTTGTTCAACGTCCATCTGTTGAGCAGGTGAATGATTTTCAAAAAACAGCAAATGGATTAATTAAAATCATGACTTATGCGCCAGAAGTGGAAGGTGCTGAAGAAACGTTAAAAGAGCTGAGCAATGAAATTATCTTTTCAATGGGGCATACAGTTGCAACGTTTGAACAAGCAAATGAAGCGGTCAAATTAGGCGCAAAACATGTGACTCATTTATATAATGCGGCGACACCATTTGCACATAGAGAACCAGGTGTATTTGGAGCAGCGTGGACTAACCCATTTTTACATACAGAATTAATTGTAGATGGGGTTCATGCACACCCAGCTGCTGTTGATGTGGCCTATCGAATGAAAGGTAATCAGGCGTTTTATCTGATTACAGATGCCATGCGTGCGAAAGGTTTACAAGATGGTACGTATGATCTCGGTGGACAAGATGTCATTGTTAAAGGGAAAGAAGCACGTTTAGCAAGTGGTGCCTTAGCCGGCAGTATTTTAAAAATGAATGACGGTTTACGCAACTTAATGGACTTTACGGGTGCAACTTTAGAAGATTTATGGCGAGTAACAAGTTATAATCAAGCTAAGGCGTTGAATATACTATCTCATAAAGGAAGTTTGACAGAAGGCAAAGATGCCGATATTGTTATTGTGAATGACCATATTGATGTTTTAACAACGATTAAATCAGGGTATGTAGTGAATAATACGGACGAATAGTAAGCACAATTGAGGAGTGAATGAAGATGGCAATGAACTTTAAAATTTTCAAAGATCAAAACACAGCTGCAACATTTGTAGCAGATATTTTAAGAAAACAATTTAGCAATAATCCAACAACAATTGCAGGGATTCATTTAAAAAATGATGATGCACCGGTTAATGGCGCTTTACAAATTAATGTTGAAAATAATCCGGTAGATTTTAGTCAAATTCACATTTTAGACTATGATAAAAATGATGCATATTTTAAAGCATTAGGTGTACCTGAGAAACAAATTCACGAAATCCCAGAAGATGAAAAAGTAGAAGCATTCATCAAGCATCATGCAAAAACAAAAGAAAATAAAGGTAAGCTAACGTTACAAGTCGTGACAATTGATACAGATGGAAGTATTGGTATTCCAATGAATGATGCTGTGTTAACGGCACGTGAAATCGTTCTTGTATTAACAGGTGCTGAAAAAGCTGAAGTGGTACGTAAGTTATACGAAGAAAACGGCAGTACAACATTTGTCCCATCAAGTTTAAAATCTCATCGTATGGTCAATGTTGTTTTAGATGAAGCAGCAGCACAAGGCTTACCAGAAGATGTTAGAGCTTATTTCTCAGCACGTTTTGCATAAGAATAAGGAGGGACTGTCATGAATAAACAAGAAAATGAACATGGCATGGTTGACAGCTTTGATGAAGTTGTTGAGTTAGGTAAAGAGATGGAACAAATCTCTGAAGAAAATGATGAAGAAAAGTATGAACAGTCACACGAGGAAGCGGTTCGTAGTGATCGTGAGACTGACGAATAATTGCGTTTATAAGTAATAGGAGTAGTTTGCAGCCTGATTTTATAGGATTGTATACTACTCTTTTTGATGTCCAACTTTGTGGTGAGCATAGCAGTTAATCGTGATGATAGCTGTACCCAAAAATAAGCATCCAGTCGTTCATATGTTTAGATTCACCAAAGTGTTTTAGATAAATTCTAATCGCACTGTCATCAATCTTATATCGAGATATCGAATTTATTTATGAATTAATAAAAGCGTTAGAATGAATTTATTGTGTGCTATTATATTGTGTCTTCATAAAATGGTTGTAAAATTGTCACTATCATTAGTGAATAGATGTGATAAACTAATGGGGACTTTATAAATAATTAATAGGGGACAAATATGAAATTATATCGATTTTGGGTACCGCTCTTGATTTTATCAACGGTCGTCAATTTACTTTCTATTAAAGGCTTTCCATTAGCACTCGGTACATTGTATTTACCTGTATTGTTTAAAGTTGTACAATTGCAATTGAATTTGTCTAAGGGGCTCGTGGATCATACAGTCACAGCTGATACATTTATTCATAGTAATCAAAAAGGAATTGTTATCAGTGTCCTATGTTGTATTGCAATTACAATCGGTTTATACATATATTTAGATCAATTTTATGCAAGTTTGAATGGTATTTGGGCGATTCTCGTTCAAACAAGTCCACTTTCTGTCGCTATCGGTATGATTTTATATATTTTAGCGGCAATTGCAGTTGTTCAAGCAGTGAAACAACGTTATCAAACAGAATAATCTATAAAGGGTATATCTTGAAATGATATCATTTTAAGGTATGCTTTTTTTATTTAGTGTAAACTTATGAAAGCGCATTAATTTTTATCGTTTAAATACCACATCCAATTGAATGAATATTTCGTTTAATGCTATAATTTAACTGAAGGTATGAACATTAAATATAAAGGGGTCGAATGAAATGTCAGTAAGAATTGAACACGATACATTTGGAGAAATCGAAGTACCAGGAGATAAATATTGGGGTGCGCAAACACAGCGTAGTAAGCAAAACTTCCCTGTTGGTAAAGAGAAAATGCCAATCGAAGTCGTATATGGTTTTGCACAACTAAAACGTGCAGCTGCGATTGCAAACAACGAATTAGGTAAGTTAAGCGATGCCAAAAAGGAAGCGATCGTTTATGCATGTGATCGTATCTTAGCAGGTGAATTAGATGAACACTTCCCATTAGTTGTATGGCAAACAGGTAGTGGTACACAAAGTAATATGAACGTAAACGAAGTAGTTAGCTTTGTTGCGAATGAATATTTATCAGAAAAGGGTAGCGATGAAAAAATTCACCCAAATGATGACGTCAACAAATCACAAAGCTCTAATGATACATTCCCAACAGCGATGCACGTTGCGTTGTATCATGAAATTGAACAAAAGTTAGTTCCTGCATTAAAAGGTTTACGTGATACGTTCCTTAAAAAAGAAGAAGCATATCAAGATATTATTAAAATTGGACGTACGCACTTACAAGATGCAACACCAATTACACTTGGCGAAGAAATCAGTGGTTGGCGCTACATGCTAGACGTATGTGAACAACTGCTTACAGAGTCTAAAAAACATATTTTGAATTTAGCAATTGGTGGAACAGCTGTAGGAACAGGTATTAATGCACATCCAGAATTTGGTGACAAAGTAGCAGCAAATATTTCAAAAAATACAGGTTATCCTTTTGTGTCTTCACCTAACAAATTCCATGCATTAACAGCGCATGATGAAGTGGTGCAATTACACGGAACGTTAAAAGCACTTGCAGGTGACTTAATGAAGATTGCAAATGACGTAAGATGGTTAGCTTCAGGTCCACGTGCTGGTTTAGCAGAAATTTCAATTCCTGAAAATGAGCCAGGTTCATCAATCATGCCGGGTAAAGTCAACCCAACACAATGTGAAATGTTAACGATGGTTGCTGTACAAGTTATGGGTAATGATACAGTTGTAGGTATTTCAAGTTCACAAGGTAACTTTGAATTAAACGTATTTAAACCAGTCATCTTGCATAACACATTACAGTCTATTTACTTATTAGCAGATGGTATGAACACATTTAATGAAAATTGTGCAGTAGGTATTGAACCAATCGAATCACATATCGATAACTACTTAAATCAATCATTGATGCTTGTAACAGCATTAAACCCACATATCGGTTATGAAAATGCAGCATCAATTGCGAAAAAAGCACATAAAGAAGGATTAACATTGAAAGAAGCGGCAATTCAATCAGGTCACCTCACTGAAGAACAGTTTGAAGAATGGATTCGCCCTGCTGATATGGTTCACCCTAAATAATCGAGGAGGCTACCTATACGTATGGAGCGCAATGGTTTAATTGATATTGGATCAAATACGATACGTCTTGTTATTTTTGAGTTTGATCATGATACAGGACTGAATGAGATTCAAAATATAAAAACACCTGCACGTCTAAGTCAATACTTAGACGATGCAGGACATATGCAAGAAGAAGGGATTCACGTCTTAATAACGGCGCTACAAAGTTTTAAAAAAGTGGCAGAAGCATTTCATGTGTCTTCACTTTATCCGATTGCCACTGCTGCAATTCGTCAGTCAACGAATCGAGAGGCTATTTTGGAAGCTGTTAAAAATAAAGTCGGTATTGATGTGATTTTAATCCTTGAAGAAGATGAGGCGTTTTATGGTTCTTATGCCGTAACACATACTACTGATATTCAAGATGGTGTCACTGTCGATATCGGTGGTGGTTCTACGGAATTAACCTATTTTAAAAATAAAAAAATAAAACATGCGATTAGTTTCCCATTTGGTGTTGTGACATTAACGCGTATGTTCTTTGATGGTAAACCACACAATGATAAAGAAGCACTTAAGAAAATGGAAAAGTTTCTCAAAAAATCATTTAGTAAGGCAGAATGGATTGTTGATAAAAAAGTGACATTAATTGGTATTGGTGGTTCAGCACGTAACTGTGCACGTATTCATCAATCTTTACGACAATATCCAATTGCTGGTGTTCATGGCTATACAATGGGGCAAGATGATCTATCACAAGTATATGAGACGTTAAAATCTTATTCTCGAGATGAATTGGCCAATTTGGATGGTCTAAGTCGAGATCGTATGGACATCATCGTGCCTGCTGTTGTCGTCTTTAACGTGTTATATGACATGATTCAAGCGACGTCATTTACATTTTCACGTAAAGGGATTCGTGAAGGTTTCATCATGCATCAAATTGCCAAGTCTAAACTTGGAGAATTTAAAAAAGAACAGGTACAACAAGATGCGTTACGTCATTTAGCCAATGAATACAAAATTGAACCAACTGGTGCATTACAGCGACAAAAACTAGCGGAAGAATTGTTGGAACAACTTGAAGTACAGGGGAAACTAAGCGTAGATACAGTTGTGAAACAGCGGTTTTTACAAGCAGCTTATCTTTATTATTTAGGAAAGTTCATTGATTCAGATTCTAGTTCTCAACATACGTATTACATTATTGCGAATTCAAGTATTAATGGTTTGTCTCATAAAGAGCGTGTTCGACTTGCGTTATTAACAAGTTTCAAGAACAAATCCTTATTGAAACAATATAGTGACGAAACGCAATGGTTTACTGAAGATGAAGTGAATGAAATTCAAGCACTGGGGGGTATTATTAAGTTTGTGAATGCATTAAATATTTCAAATACAAATACCGTTAACCAGCTCAGCTTAAATATTGATTCAGAACCGTATGAGTTGAGTGTGTATTATCAAGGTGAACCCATTGCAGAGATTTATCAATCAAATCGCCAAAAGAAACATATTGAAAAAATCTTAAAAAATAAGTTGGACATCCAATTTATAAAAAAATAGTTTTTGCATATAAAATAAGCAGTGATGATGTAAAGACTGCCGAAAAAATAAAGATTGATGTTGAAGCAGTGAACATTTATGACAAAAATTTATGAATAATAGTCATTGGGATATTTTTAAATGATGATTTAGAAACAAATTGTAAGTGTTTAGGAAGCAGGTTTTTGAGCAGTTGTATCATTTTTTGAACTAATTTTGATTGCTGCTCTCATTCTGCTAACATCGAAATCTCGTTTGATCCAATTTCTGTATGTCCTTGTCATAAGATGACTGAAAAGTTAAAAAATAATGTATTTGTGCAAAAGTAATGAATACATGCGCTGTTTCGTTATCAACGGAGGTCTTAATTTTGTATCACAATATCGTAGAAGGCACATAAAATGAGGTGGAATTAAAAAGTGACAAATAATAATTTGAAAATTGATATTAATGATCCTAGTTTTTATAACAATAGAGAAGTAAGTTGGCTCGATTTCAATTATCGTGTCCTACAAGAAGCATGTGATAAATCAAATCCTTTGTTAGAAAGACTCAATTTTATTGCAATCGGCAGTTCAAACTTAGATGAATTTTTTATGGTGCGTGTGGCAGGTCTTAAAGACCAGGTAAAGATGGGATATGACAAACCAGAAAATAAGTCTCAGCTGACACCTTCTGAACAATTAAAAGCGATAGAACGTAAAAATCGTAAAAACGTTGCCTTTCAATATCATCGTTATAATGAATTAATAGATGAATTAAAAGCATATGATGTTTTTCTAACGAAGCCTGATGAATTAAGCGATACTCTGATTGAACGTTTGGAAACAATTTTCTTAAATGAAATTTTACCAACACTTACTCCATTAGGGATTGATGCGTATCGTCCATTTCCTAAATTGAACAATAAAACGTTAAATATATTTGTTGATGTCGATACGGGGAATGAAGTCAACTCAGCGATTGTTCAAATTCCAACGTTGCTCGATCGTTTTACGACAATCAATGAAGGTAATAAGCAATACATCATCTTAATTGAAGATATTATCACATTCTTCATGGGATATTTATTTAGAGGCTATGAAATTCTGAACACATATACTTTTAGAATTACAAGAAATGCGGACCTAATGATTCATGAAGATGGTGCAGAAGATTTACTTATTGAGATTGAACGCTTTTTGAAAGAACGAAAAAGTGGTGCAGCTGTACGTTTAGAAATTGATAATCGTGGTCAAGAAGACCTGGAGATGGATTGGTTGATAGACACATTAGAGCTTTCACATGAAGATGTGTACTATACAGATGGTCCGCTTGATTTAACGATGGTATTTGAACTTGTTGGCCATTTATCTAATAAACTTAAAGATTTAAAATACCCACGATACACACCACAAGTTCCACAATCGTTAGGTGACCACAACGTCTATGATTTAGCGTTGAAACGTGATATTTTCTTCCATCATCCATACGAGTCATTTGATCCAATTGTTGACTTTATTAAAGAAGCATCAGAAGATCCGAATACAATGGCCATTAAACAAACGTTATATCGTGTAAGTAGTGATTCGCCAATTATTGAAGCATTAAAAAATGCGGCAGAAAACGGCAAACAAGTCACAGTGCTTGTTGAATTAAAAGCACGTTTCGATGAAGAAAATAATGTCCACTGGGCACGTATGTTAGAAGATGCGGGATGCCATGTGATGTATGGTATGACACACTTAAAAACACACAGTAAAATCACATTAGTTGTCAAACGTATCAATGGTGAGCTTGTACCATTCGTCCATTTAGGTACCGGAAACTACAACGATAAAACGGCGAAGCTTTATACAGATATGGGAATCATCACAACAAATAAGAAAATTGCACAAGATGCGATGAACTTCTTTAATTATTTAAGTGGTTATTCGATCAAACCAGATTATCAAGAATTAATTGTCGCACCATATGAAATTCGTGATTTATTCATTGAACGTATTGATGAAGAAATAGAGAGTCATAAGAAATATGGTAATGGTAAGATGATGATGAAGATGAACTCACTAACAGACAAAGCACTCATTACAAAGCTTTTTGAAGCATCACAAGCAGGTGTGAAAGTTCAATTAATCATCAGAGGCATTTGTTGTTTAAAACCCGGTATTCCAGGCGTGAGCGATAATATCGAAGTGGTGAGTATCGTTGGCCGTTTACTAGAACATTCACGTATTTATTACTTCCAAAACAATGGAAATGCGCGTATTTACTTATCTTCTGCAGACATGATGACGCGTAATATGATTAAGCGTGTTGAAATTTTATTCCCAGTCTTGGATAAACAAATTGCTGAACGTTTGGTTGATTACATGAACTTACAATTATCAGACAACCAAAAAGGCCGTTACCAAGATCGCTACGGTGTGTATCATTATGTAGAAAATGCACTTGAACCACTAAATGCACAGGAATATTTAATGGAAGAAGCCATGACATATGGTATTAAACTAAAAAAAGATAACATTGTTGAAACAGGGCAACCTGTGAAAGCCGCGACAGGCTGGGTCAATCGATTTCGCAATAAGTTAAAACGATAAATTAAAAAAGTTCGCTTAACACCTTAATAGGGGAAAGCGAACTTTTTTCTTATTCTACATCATCCAATGATACAGAAATGGTTTCTTGTGTGAATGGATGGACGAATTCAATTTTGTAACTTTCAAGTTTTAATTGACGTAATGTTGCATCGCTATAAAGTGGGTCACCTAGAACAGGATGCCCAATTTCTGCGAGGTGTACACGAATTTGATGTGTACGGCCAGTGTCTAACTTAACGTATAGCTGGCAGACGCCTTCTTTCAACATTTCCGAGTCGATGATATGTGTAACAGCATGTTGACCTGTGGGAGATACACGACGTTTATTAGGATGGAACTTATCCTTACCAATCGGCATATCAATCGTTTGCGGTTTAATTGGTAAAAGACTTTTGACTTGTGCACGGTAGATACGGTGAATTTCGTTATCTTCTAACATGCGGTCTAAAATCTTTTTAACCAATGGATTTTTTGCCACGATAAGCAAACCAACTGTTTCCTGGTCTAAACGGTGAATTGGTTCTACATATGGACAATTCAATGTATAAATCACGTGATTCATCAACGTATTGCTTTCTTTTAAGTCGTTCGGATGTGTCTTTACACCTTTTGGTTTCAATACAACAGCCAAATAGTCATCTTCGTAAACGATATTTGCATAGCGATAACTTGGTAGGTATTGACTTTCAGCATTTGTATCCGGTAATACCACTGTATCGCCTGTATGCACAGTCGTGTTTAAATTCGCTGATGCATCATTAATGGTAATTTCTTTAGACATGTTCAATTGATGTAGTTCTTTTTTTGGTAATTTTAAAGATTGAAACATGGCTCTTAATGTCATGTTGTCAAATTGTTGAGGGATAAATATCTTCATAGTAGCCTCCTTAAGCCTTTCTATCATAACATAAAACCGAGTGACTTGTGAGCAGTCTATATATTTTTCACAATAAAAGAGAACATGTATAATACAGATGATAGGAATAGGGGAGATGAGACGATGGAGAAACCAACACGACTTGCATTATTAAAAGAAATTGCCGAGTTTTTAAACGAAGAGACCGAGTTGCAGTCGATGATGGATGGTGCCCTCGATTATTTAATTGATGGTAGCGATTTTACGACTGGCTGGATTTTCTTTATTGATGAAGCTGGGGAACATACGCTAGTGGCACATCGCTCTTTACCTAAAGCATTAACCAATCATCAATGCAAGTATATGGTAGAGGGCACTTGTTGGTGTGTCCAATCGTATCATAATAAGAAGTTAACGAAGGCTTCGAATATTATCAATTGCTCTCGTATCAATTTAGCAAGTCGTGAATTTGCGACAGAAACTGAAGACATTACACATCATGCGACGGTGCCATTAAAATCAGGAACAGAACAATTTGGACTTTTAAATGTCGCAACACCTCATACGGATCATTATAGTGATGAAGATTTAGAATTATTAGAGTCTGTTGCTTTTCAAATTGGTTCTGCGATAAAACGTATTGATTTAACGAATCAGGAAAAAGAAGCGGCACGCATTAATGAACGCAATCGTTTGGCGCGTGATTTGCACGATTCTGTTAACCAAATGTTGTTTTCATTGAAGTTAACAGCACATGCGGCAGGACAAATGGCACAAGATGATGTATCAAAACGCGCATTTTCACAAATAGAAATGACCAGTCAAAATGCGGTAAATGAGATGCGAGCATTGATATGGCAACTGAAGCCAGTGGGACTGGAAAAAGGTCTGGTACATGCTTTGAAACAATATGCTGAATTAATTGGTATTGATATACATGTGTCTGTTTCAGGTCTGATTGACTTAGAAAATAAAATTGAGACCAATGTTTACCGAATTGTACAAGAAGCTATGAATAATACAAAAAAACATGCAGGAACAGATGAAATCTTTGTATCATTTTCCCAAGATGATGAAAAATTTGAAATGACCATTAAAGATAACGGGATAGGTTTTGATCCTGCAGCTGTTGATGAACGTGCGCACCATGGCTTATTAAACATCAAACAGCGTGTTAAAATTTTAAAAGGGCAATTGACCATTTCAAATAATGAAGGAACGACGTTGTATGTGAAAGTCCCATACAAACATCATAGTTGGGAGGAGATGTAACATGGCTAAGATTGCAATCGTTGATGATCATTATATTGTCAGACAAGGACTTGAATTTTTATTATCAACAAGAGAAACGATTGAAGTGGTGGGGAGTTATAGTTCTGGGCAAGAGCTGTTAGACGCACTTCAAGCACATACATGTGAACCAGAACTGATACTCGTCGATCTTGTTATGCCAGAAATGAATGGAATTACGCTTATCAAGCATTTAAAAGCGCATTATCCTATGATTAAAATATTAGTATTGACGAGTTTTGTAGATGAAGAACATGTTATCTCTGCCATGCAAGGTGGTGCAGATGGCTACGAAATGAAAGACGTTGAGCCAGAGCAGTTGATCCAATCCATCCAACACGTCATAGATGGTCAAACAGTGATTCATAAAGATGCCCAACAAGTGATGGAAGTCGTCAATAATAAACCCCACGTTCAGAATAAGCTCTCTAAGCGTGAAACAGAAGTATTAAAAGAAATGGCGAAAGGGAAGACAAATAAAGAAATTGCGGATGTACTCTTTGTGTCAGAAAAAACGATTAAAACGCATGTCAGTCATATTCTGTCGAAGCTTGAAGTAACAGATCGTACTCAGGCAGCATTATATGCTATGAGCAATCATTTGATTTGAGGAAATAATTAGCCCCCTAAAAAGTGTCAATCACTTTTTAAGGGGCTTGTTTTATTGATAATAAGGTTCTATATGTACAATCGTCTCAACTTCACCTAAATGTTCTTTTAGTTTTGACTCTACTAAATCTGAAATTTCATGGCTTTCAACGACTGTAAGATTTGGATTTACAGCGATGGTCACATCGATAAATGAAATCATTCCATGACTTCTTGCTTTAATATCACGTATTTCTTGAATGTCTTCTATCGGTTCAATACATTCTCTTATGTATGACAACTGATCCTCATCATAACCATCTGTCAACGTTACAGCTGTTTCTTTAAAAATATCAATGCTGGTTTTCATAATTAAGAGACCAATAATAATCGCAGCCAATGTATCCAACATTGGCGCACCTAGGTATACTCCAATAATTCCAATGACTGTACCAAGTGATACAAGTGCATCAGATAAATTATCATAACTTGCTGCTTTTAAGGCACTACTTTTTACCCTTTTAGATAAGTTGTGATTATAGAGAAAGACTGCAAACATGATAACACTTGAAATAATCCCTACGATAACAGCTGATTCACTTGGTTGTCGAAACTGTCCTTGATAAAAATGTTGGATCCCCGTAACAATTACTTGAATACTCACCGCAAACATAATGAACGAAGCAATGAGTGATGCAATGAATTCCGAACGATAGTGGCCATATGGATGGTTTTCATCCACTGGTTTCATCGAGATGTGAAGTGCGACTAGAATAGCGATAGAACTAATGACGTCCGTTGCGTTGTTAATACCATCCGCTGTTAAACCGCGGCTATCTGCGAGCCAGCCGTATAAAACTTTTAGTATTGTGAGCAGAGTATAGGTGACAATACTAAGCCAAGCCCCTTTTTTAGCTTGTGTGATTTTGTTATCCAATTGCATGTCTGTGCACCTCGAAAGTTTGAAAGAAATGTTTAAATTTAATTATACCATTTTATATGTATACAAGGAAAATATTATCTGTATAATTAAAAACACTATTGCAAAATTATTAATTTTCAGACTATAATTAAATATAAGCTAAAATTTAAGATATAGAGGGGATATATCAAGCTTATCGCATCAGAAAATACGTGTTGTTAGTTGAAGTTGAATTTGATGTGAAAAATTCTTGTATATGGAAAGGGATGAATTGAATCATGAAATTTAAGGGGCTTACTGTTAAAATAATCATCGCACTTGTCTTAGGGATTACGATTGGCTCAATATTTAACTTTTATGAAGGTGCCAAGTTTGTTACTTTTTTAGACCAATATGTTTTTAACTTAATTGGTCAAGTCTTTTTGAATCTGATCTTTATGCTAGTGGTACCTGTTGTTTTTGTATCTATTGTATTAGGTGTTATTGGTGTTGGTGATCCAAAGTTATTAGGCGGAATTGGGCTTAAGACCTTAGTTTTCTTCCTATCAACAACTGCATTGGCAATCATTTTAGCGATGTGTCTTGCAATTATTGTCAAACCGGGTGCAGGACATTCAGAATTATTGAAGAGTGAAGAAGTTACAGCGTATCAAAAAGAATTGACTGCGCAAAAAAATGCAGAAGATTCACCGTTTAACCAAACATTTGATCAAACTGTTATTAATTTCTTCCCTAAAAATGCTGTTCAAGCTATGACAGAAGGGAATATGCTTCAAATTATCACATTTGCCATCTTTATCGGTATTGGTATTATGATGGTTGGTGAGAAAGCAAAAGTTGTACATAAATTTTTTGACCAACTCAACGAAGTGCTCATGTATATTATTTCAATGGTGATGAGCGTTTTCGCACCAATTGGAACATTTGGTTTAGTGGCACATGCGTTTACAGGCGCTGGTTTTGGAGCAATTCAACAATTAGGCTTATACTTCATTGTGGTTCTCGCAGCATTATTTATACACTTCTTTGTCGTTTATGGTGGTGCTGTGAAATTCCTTGCTAAAAGAAGTCCTATTGAATTTTTCAAAGGATTCTTACCAGCCATTACGGTTGGATTTGGGGGCTCTAGTTCTAATGCAGCCTTACCTGTTTCAATGGAATGTACGAAGAGAATGGGTGTAAAACCCGAAATCGCATCATTCGTTCAACCGTTGGGTGCAACTATCAACATGGATGGTACAGCCATCATGCAAGGGGTTGCTACAATCTTTATCGCGCAGTTAATGGGTGCTGACTTAACAATTGGCCAATTAGTAACTGTCGTTGTCATTGCAGTTATCGCATCAGTTGGTACAGCAGGGGTGCCAGGTGTTGGTCTTATCATGTTAGCCATGGTATTGACTGCCGTTGACTTAAATCCTGCTGCAATTGGTATTATTTTAGGTATCGACCGTCTTCTAGATATGACACGTACGGCTGTTAACATTACAGGTGATGCAGCATGTGCGTTAATCCTATCAGAACATGAAGGACGTAAACTTAAAGGACATATGCACGCTGAGTAATCATTTAATATAATATACTCCTTATTAATCTGTTTGATTTATGAAAAACGGTTTAATAAGGAGTTTTTTATTATTTTAGATTAATAGGGATGTTCAGATTTTAGGAATTCAGTTGAAATAACATGATTAACATACTTTCTATCATTTGATTTATTTCTAAAATATTTCAGTTAAGTATGATAATTTTTCAAATTCCAAGTGATAAACTTTCATCTTTTTTAAATTTCATTGGTACCACTTTTAAAAAATTAGGATAGAAACGGTTTAGTCAAGTAAAATATGGTAAAATACTGTGGTGTAATTAATTTATAAAAGGGTATATTAAAAACAAAGTGGTATTAAGAAGTTTTAAGGATGACGTGTAAGTTTTTCGACTATTTCGCCTTTTAATGTTTTACAAAATTTACTTAAATCGCCCTTTTCATTTACTTCTATATGTATTAATATGTAATTTGTGTTTCAAGAAATGTGTATAATTGCAATTTCTTGTGTACGGAGGAAATTCACTTTAAGAAAGGTCGTAATAATAAATGGATAGACAAAGTTTTACGGATTTAATTCAAGCAAAATTTAAAATGGTGCGTATCGAAGCGGGGTACACACAAGATACAATGGCACAAACAATTGGGCTTTCTAAAAAGACATTAGTTCAAATTGAAAAAGAACGCGTATTGCCAAACTGGACAACATGTGTTTCAATCTGTGCCTTATTCAGAGATTCAGAAGTTTTGAATAGTACGTTTGGTTGTGACCCTCTAGAAATTGTTCAAACAATCTCTCGTAATCAAGCAGCATACCCAAAATATTCAACAGTAAGTGATATTTATTGGGAAACAATCTCAACACGTGGTGGCTACATTTTACAAGCAAATAAAGTAAGTGAATTATACCGTGTGCTAGATTCAGACAAACAACCGATTTTCGGTACAGCAAAACAAAGAGAAGCAGAAACATATTTTCAACGTTATGCTAAAGATGATTTAATCCGTGCATAAGCATTTAAGATAGAAAAGATTTAGGGCTGTGACATTTTAAGATGTTGCAGCTTTTTTTATTTGAAATCTATATTTGAATCACTGTAATGAAAAAAGCTATTCAAAATTTAAATAACTAATGAAATTCTCATTCCAATGCTAAAAAATTGGTTAAACTTTCTAAAATGTGGAATAATATCCAAGTAGATTAAGAGACTGAGAGGCGAAATACAATGCAGGCATTACTAGTAATTTTATCGATGATGTTCATTGGTGCCGTTATCGGTGGTGTAACCAATATGATTGCTGTTAAGATGCTATTTCATCCATTTAAACCATATTATCTTTTTGGTAAGCGTGTGCCATTTACGCCGGGATTAATCCCGAAACGACGTGGTGAAATTGCGGTAAAGATTGGTCAGGTGGTTGAAGATCACTTATTAACAGAATCATTAATCCGTGAAAAGCTGGATGCACCAGAAATGAGACAGACAATTAAACAAACTGTTACAAATCAAGTAGAGCGTCTAAAACAAGATGATATGACGATTCAAACTTTAGCTGAACACTTTGATATTGAGGTTGTGAATACAAGTAACCAATGGATTGACAAGTTTGTAACTGAGCAACTACGTTCAAAATACGAAATGCATAACCAACATGCACTTGAAGAAATCGTTCCGACTGAAGTTGTGTCTGTTCTTGATAAAAAAGTATCAGAACTTGATGGCATGTTATTAGATAAGGCGCGAAATTATTTACAATCAGACAAAGGATACAATGATATTTGTGAAATGCTAGATACTTTCTTTATTGAAAAAGGAAAGATTATTTCAATGTTGCAAATGTTTATGACAAAAGAAGCGATTGCGGATCGTATTCAGACTGAATTAATTCGTTTGACGAACCATCCTAAGGCACGTCATATACTCGCTACACAAATAGACAAAGAATATCATAACTTTAAGCGTATGCCTTTGTCTGAAGTTGTTTCAGATGCTCAATTTGAACGTTTTAATGGTAAGGTGTCTGGTTATGTTCTAGATCAACTTAAATTATCAAAACGTGCACATCAACCTTTAAATCGACTTGTACCAGGCTTGTTTGAGCGTTTGGACATCGATGGTATTGATAAAATCACTGATCTTATCTTGAGCATACTTGCAAACCGATTATCATCTATTATGAAACGTGTGAATATTCGAGGATTAATTGAAGAGCAAATCAATCGTTTTGAATTGGATTATATTGAAAAATTGATATTTGAAATTGCGAATAAAGAGCTAAAATTAATCATGTTGCTCGGTTTTATTTTAGGTGGATTAATTGGAATCTTCCAAGGGGTTATTGCAATCTTTGTATAATCTCTCAAAGTATGGTATTGTTAGCAAGGAAAGAAGTTGGGATGAGAAAGCCCACTTCAACATAGTTAATTAAGGAGCGATAATAATGGCTGTAAATTTATATGATTATGCAAACAAATTAGAACAAGCGTTACGTGAAAGTGACGAGTATCAAGCAATCAAAGATGCATATGCAAAAGTAAATGCAAATGCAGATTCAAAAAAATTATTTGATGAATTCCGTGAAACACAATTAAACTTCCAACAAAAACAAATGCAAGGTGAACAAGTAACGGAAGAAGAAATCAAACAAGCGCAAGAACAAGCGCAAGAAATTGAAAAAGATGAAAACATCTCTGAATTAATGAATGCTGAACAAAAAATGAGTCAAGTATTCCAAGAAATCAATCAAATCATCGTTAAACCATTAGACGAAATTTACCAAGACTAATTCTTGATAAGCTAATATTTGAGATTTAAAGTGCTCCCTATAAAGCGTGGCCAATGGCAAATGCTTTGTAGGGAGCATTGTGTTTTGTTTTGTAACATCATTGAAAGAGGAATTATGCTAAAATATAAGAATACATAAAACGTGTTAAGGTTGAGAAAAATACGTCTATGATATAGCCGAGGTTGAGACAAAAATTTTTAAGATTTGAGTAGAACCGAGTGATGAGAAAAATTACTTTTCAAATTTTGACGAAATCATGGGAAATCTGCCGAAAATCATGACTTAGGAATACATTTGATTGAATTCCCAACATACAAATTTATTATGTCCCAGCCCGCTCTATTGAATATCCTATAAATAAAATATTGATAGAAGGATTGTCGTATAGATAAAATCTCAAACTTGTTGAATGATAGAGATGAGGAGTGAAAAGTATTGGTTAAATTTTTGCATTGTGCTGACTTACATCTTGATAGTCCTTTTGTATCCAAGCAGCATCTCAGTCCAAGTATTCTTAAAGATGTAGAGAATAGTGCGTATGAGAGTTTTAAAAATATCGTTGATGTCGCATTACGTGAAGGTGTTGATTTTGTCCTGATAAGTGGTGATTTGTTTGATCAGCGCAATCGAACACTTAAAGCAGAAATCTTTCTAAAAGAAGAATTTGAACGTCTTAGAAAAGAACAGATTTTTGTTTATATTGTCCATGGGAATCATGATCCATTATCAGAACGTATTACATCTGAATGGCCAGATAATGTGACTGTGTTTTCAAATAATGTAGAGACTTATCAAGCAATTACAAAGACTGGTGAACATGTACATATTCATGGTTTTAGTTATGAAACATTATCAAGTTATGAAAATAAAATTGACGATTATTCGTTGAATGAAGATCGTCAAGTGGTTCATATTGGTATGTTACATGGAACTTATAGTAAATCCGGTGTTTCTGATCGTTATACAGAATTTCGAATTGAAGATTTAAACAAGAAACTTTATCATTATTGGGCGCTTGGTCATATTCATAAACGTGAGCAACTAAGTGATTTACCAGAAATTCATTATCCAGGTAATATTCAAGGGCGACATTTTAAAGAACAAGGTGAAAAGGGCTGCCTGATTGTTGAAGGTGATCACGTGAAGCTTGAGACACGCTTTGTACCGACACAATTCATTCGCTTTGAATCTGCTACAATTGATATTACTGATATCACACAACAAGGGATTTATGAGACGATACAAGCGTTTAAGCAAAGTGTTCGAGGGTTAGGTCGTTCATTTTACCGTTTACAATTAAATGTACCTGGCGATGAACGTATTGATTATCAAACATTAGAACAAGTGAAGGCAATGATTGTTGATTTTGAAGAAAATGAACAACATTTTGTGATGATCGATACTCTGGATGTTAATTATACAGAATTAGAAACACATTCTATCCGACGAGAATTTTCAGATGAATTATTACAGCAAGATGATATCTATGAATCTGCATTAAGTGATCTTTACATGAATCCGAAAGCTTCGAAGTACTTAGATCATTATATGAAACATGATCGTGAAGCGTTAATTGAGCGTGCTGAAGCAATGATTCAAGCAGAATTGAAGGGAGCTGAAAATAGATGAAGATTAAGTCGGTAGAGATTTATGGTTATGGTCAATTTGTTAAACGTAAAGTTGAATTTAATCAACATATCACGCAAATATTTGGCGAAAATGAAGCGGGTAAGTCAACATTACAAGCCTTTATCCACTCAATTCTATTTGGTTTCCCAACACGAAAAGAGAATGAACCGAGATTAGAACCGCGTATGGGGAATCAATATGGTGGCCGTGTAACGCTCATTTTAGACGATCACACAGAAGTAGATGTTGAACGTGTCAAAGGAAGTGCACAAGGTGATGTGAAAGTGTATCTCCCTAATGGCGCGATTAAAGATGAAACTTGGTTAAAAGAACACCTGAATTATATTGATAAACGTACGTACCAAGATATTTTTTCTTTTAACGTACTAGGATTGCAAGATATTCATAAACATATGACAGAAAATCAATTGCAAAACTTTTTGATGCAAGCAGGTGCATTAGGTTCTACTGAATTTATTGGAATGCGCGACTTAATTCATAAGAAAAAACAAGCACTCTATAAAAAAGCTGGTCAACAGCCAGAGATTAATCAAAAGTTAAATGAATTAAAAGAAGTTGAGTTACAGATTCGCGATACGTCAACACAACTTGAATCGTATCAAAGACTTATCGAAACGCGTGACAAAGCCATGGGGCGTCTTGAAACAGTAAAAACAAATCTAGACCAACTGACATCATTTTTTGAAGAAAAACAAAAGGAACTAGCGCTACATGATCAAGTTCAAGAGTGGAAGGCGTTAGAATCAGATTTGAACGTCGAACCAGTGACATTCCCAGAGCAAGGAATTGATCGCTATGAAGCGGCTAAAATTCAGACACAACAACTTGAACGTGATATCGGTTTACGAGAAGAAAAGTTTAAGCAATTACAATTAGACAATGACCACCGCTTGATACCAAGTCAGGATGCTGTTAAACAAGTTGATGATATCGCCAAACAAGAAGAAGTCATTAAGCAATATGAACGTGATTTAAATCAATTATCACGTGATATAGAATATGCAGAGCGTGAGATTGAAGGCTTAAAATCAAATATTGGTTGGCAAGAAGTATATGATGATGTGGATACGTCTGATGTGCAAAAAAGTTATGTCAGTGATGCGTTAAAAGATAAGAGAAATCATCAATATAATTTCAAGCAATATGAAGAACTACTTGATGAACATGTGATCACACGTCAATCTCATGAAAATGAACTTGCCGAACTTCAAAAAGAATTGGTACCAGATGAAACATTTGAACAGAAAAAGGTATATGAAAACCGCTCTTTAGAATTGCATGAAAAGCGTAATCTCTTCGTTAAAATGAAAGAAGCATTTGATAACGAACAACAAGCTAAACGTAAACAGCAGAATATGTTACGTTCCATTTTCATTGTGATGGCACTGATTACTGCAGGTATGGCTGTTTACGCATTCATGATGCCAGCTATGTTATTTGCTTCGATTTTTGCTGTGTTAGCTGTGCTATTCTTTATTGCCGTCTTTACAATCAAAACGAAGGAAGTTGGACATAACGAACGTTTTGCAGAAGAGATTCAAGCACTCGAACAAGAAGTGAAAAATCTAGAAGAAACTTATGACTTAAACTTTGATTTATCAGATCAATATCAACTAAGAGATCGCATTGATCAACGCAAACAAAACTTAGCACTTTCTGCCAAAAAACAACAACAGTTACAACAAAAATTAGAAATAGCACAAGCGCAACAACAAGAAAGTATTGAGAAAGTGGAAGGCATTCGTAATGACTTACATGTATCATCTAAGTTATCAGATGAATTGTTATTAGATGCACTTCAAACAATCCAATCTATTAAAACACAAAAAGCTAACTTAACAAAAGCTCAAGAAAATAAAGCGCAAATCAAAGAAAAATTAGAAGTGTTTTATCGAAATTCTGAAACAGCATTCTCACCACATATCGAGCAATTCAATCGTGTATCAGTCTTTCATGATGTTCGCCAATGGTTAAAACATGTCCAATCTGAAACAATGAAATTTGACCGCAATAAAGAGCAATTACAATTACTTGAAAATGAAATTAAACACTTGAAACAACGATTAAACGATAATAATGGTGTGATTGAAAAATTATTCGGATTTACAGGTGCTATTGATGAAGAAAGCTACTATAGACATCATGATCGTTTTGTAAATTATTCACAGTCTATGTCACGTTACAATGACTTAACACATTTCTTAAAAAATCAGGATTACAATTATGAAAAAAGTTCAGAGTTAAGTAGTAAAACAACGGCACAAATAGAAGCAGAACATCAAGAATTAGAGTTTCAAATTGATGACTATAATGAGAAATTCCTTACACTGCAAAGTGAAGTGAGTGATCTAACAGCCCAAATCAATCAAATGGAAACGGATAATACATTACGTCATCTGAAGCACAAATATCAATTATTACGTGGTCAACTAAATGATATGGCTGAAGATTGGGCTGCTTTAAGTTATCTTGAAGCATTGGTAGATGCACATATTAAACAAATTAAAGATGAGCGTTTACCGAAAGTGGTACAAGAGGCAACAGAAATCTTCACACATTTGACTGATGGACAATATACACAAGTGACGTATGAAAATGAGAAAGTCATGGTACGCCATAAAGATGGCCAAATGTACCATCCTTTAGAACTGAGTCAATCAACAAAAGAATTATTGTATTTTGCTTTACGTATTAGCTTGATCAAAATTTTAAAACCATATTATTCATTACCAATCATTATTGATGACGCATTCGTACACTTTGATGCTGTGCGTAAGAAACGTATGATGGCATTCTTAAAAACGATGCCTGAGCATTATCAAATTCTGTACTTCACATGTAATCAGGACACAACATTTCCAACAAAATATAGTATTACATTGAATAAACTAGAGAAATAAAATAAAGAAAGGTGCTGTACAATGAGACATGTAGAAACGTTAAAGCCAGGGGATAAGGTAGATCATTTCTTTTTAGTGCACCAAGTAACACAAGGTGTCACAAACCAAGGAAAAGACTATATGACCTTAAAACTTCAAGATCAAAGTGGTGAGATTGAAGCAAAGTTCTGGACTGTTACTAAAGATGACATGGAAACATTAAAGCCTGAACGTGTGATTCATGTAAAAGGGGACGTCATTAATTATCGCAATAATCGTCAACTTAAAATGACACAATATCGTCTTGCAACAGAAGCAGATGGTGTAAAAATTAGTGATTTTATTGATCGTGCACCTATGTCAACTGAAGAAATGCAAACAAAATTGCGCGACTT